>NZ_JBWKVC010000001.1:216641-743070 GCF_059421505.1 Collimonas sp. GW821-FHT02H07 | reverse complement strand
ACCAGATCGCTGCGGCCCTGAAGCAGGAGGAACTGGGCATGCCGTTGGCCGATGTGATCAAGCAAGCAGGAATCACGGAGCGCACCTTCCTTAACTGGAAGCGGCAATACGGAGGCCTGCCTGACTATCCGCAAGACTTGAAATGCCTGCAGGAAGAAAACGCCAAGCTGAAACAGATTGTGGCTGAACTGACGCTGGAAAACGCGCGTTTGCAAGATGTGCTGGAAGACAAGCGGAGTAAACACGAGCACTACAGCTCTTCCAGTTGAATGCCGCTTGGCAAGAATAGATGACCTGGAATAAACGATATAAATCGTAATATTATTTTTACTGAAATGTGAAAAAAACAGCTTCGAATGTCAAATAAATACTCGGAAGAAATTAACAATGGTGCACGCGGAAAATTTCGGCGGATTTATTTTGTTGCCATAGAAAATCATGTGTTAACGCGCCACAGAACTGACTAAATTTAACAATCATTTACTGGACAATATCCAGTTTTGTAGCAGAATGGGGAATAGTAATTTACCAATAAAAAATTGCGTTCCGGCAATGTACAACGGTAAATTGGCAGCAGGGAGAGTCTCATGGATATCGAGTGCGCAAAGACACTTGAAGTGATAGACAACGGCAGCTCAACCAGGCATATCGGGATCATCGTTTTTGAAGGCGTAGTGCTGGCTGACGTGGTTGGCGCAGCAGACGTCTTCGGCGTCGGCGACAAGCTGATTTCCACGGTCTTCCCCGGCACCACGCGCTATGCGGTGTCCGTCCTGTCCATTTCGGGCGGCATGATCATGTCATCGGCCTCGGTGCAGATCATGACTTCCGCGCTGGCGTCTTTCGACAAACATCATTTCGACACCTTGCTGATTGCCAGCGGCACCGGCAATTTCGACGCCTACCGGGATCCCGTCCTGATCACCTGGCTGCAGCAGATGCGCGGCAACGTGCGCCGCATCGCCGCGATCTGCACCGGCGTGTTCGTGATCGGCGCCGCCGGCTTCCTCAACAATCGCCGCGCCACCACCCATTGGGCGTTGCTGGACAAGCTGGCGCGCGAATTCCCGCTGATCAAAATCGACCGCGAAGCGCAGATCAGCGAAGACGACGGCATCTTCACGTCTTGCGATGTAGGCATGGCCACCGACCTGGCATTGCGCCTGCTGGAAAACGATCTGGGTCCCGCAGTTGCGCGGCGGGTGGCGCAAAGCCTGGTAGTCTGCCAGCGCCGCCGCGACACGCCGCCCGCCAACCAGGCGTCGCCTGCCAGCATGCCGATCAAGACCAGCAAGATCCAGCGCGCGTCATTATGGTTTGTGGAACATCTGGCGGAATCCATCAGCGTGGTCGACGCCGCCAACTTCGTATCCATGAGCGAGCGCAATTTCGTGCGCCAGTTCAAGCGCGAAACCGGACAGACGCCGCATGATTTCCTGCTCAACCTGCGGCTGGAAGCGGTGCGCCAGCAATTGACCGAGACCGATCTGCCGGTGGACAAGATAGCCAGGCGCTGCGGCCTGTTCAGCGGCGAGCACGTCGCCAAACTGTTCCGCAAGCACATGTGGACGTCTCCCACCGAATACCGCAAGGGCATAAGGCCAAACTGAGACCGTACGCACTTTTGCCTGGAGCACCGATGAACACGACCATCGCGATAACGGCCCGCCAAGTGCGCTTCAATCTCAAGCCCCTGCCTATCACTTTCCTGGCGACACTGTTCGTGGCGCTGGTATGCGTGTCGCTGATGACGGTGGAGGCATGGCGCAGCTGGAACGCGCGCATCGTCGAACTGCAGGAAACTGAAGTTGCCACGCGCAACCTGGCGCGCGCGCTGTCGGAACATGCCGACGACACGATCAAGCAGGCCGATACCGTACTGGTGGGCGTGGTTGAACGCCTTGAACTGGACGGCAGCAGCAGTGCATCGCTGGAGCGCCTGCATAAGCTGCTGATGCAGCATATTGGCGAACTGCCGCAGCTGAACGACCTCTCGATCTACGATGAAACCGGACTCTGGCTGGTCAACGCCCGCAGCGGCCCGATCCCGGTCGTCAACAATTCCGACCGCCAGTATTTCCGCCATCATCGCGACGATCTCGAGCGCGGCCCCTATATCGGGCCGCCAGTGCGCAGCCGCTCCACTGGCGCATGGATAGTGACCGTCTCGCGCCGCTACAACCACGCCGACGGCAGTTTTGCCGGCGTCGCCCTGGCCACCATCAACATCGGCTATTTCAAGAATTTTTACGACAGCTTCGATATCGGCCACGCCGGCTCGATCTTCCTCAGCCTGAATGACGGCACGATGCTGGTCAGGAGTCCCATGCAGGACAACGCGATCGGCAAGAACCTGGCCAACTATCCGATCTACCGCGACTACGCTTCCAAGAATGCTGGCGGCACCGCCGTCATGCGCTCGGGCCAGGATGGCGTGGAGCGGCTGATCGCCTATCGCCATCTGGATCGCTACCCGCTGTTTATCACCGTCGCCCGCTCCAAGGACGAAGTATTGGCTGACTGGCGCGCCGACACCTACCTGCATGTGCTGGGCGCTCTGCTGCTGACGCTAGCCCTGGGACTGCTCGGCTGGCGCCTGATCCATCAGATCCAGCTGCGCCTGGCGGCGGAGGCAGGCTTGCTGCAGGTCCAGGAATCGTTGCGCACCCTGAACCAGCACCTGGAACAGCTGGCGCTGCAAGACAGCTTGACCGGCCTCGCCAACCGCCGTCATTTCGACAGCACCTTGCGCGACGAATTCAGCCGCGCTGTGCGCAACGCGACTTCGCTGGCGCTGGTGATGATCGATGTCGACTACTTCAAGCAATACAACGATATCTATGGGCATCTGGCCGGCGATGAATGCCTGCGGCAAATCAGTGAAGTCGTGAAAGCCAGCAAGAACCGGCCGGGAGACCTGGCCGCGCGTTACGGCGGTGAAGAACTGGCAGTCTTGCTGCCGGATACCAATCTGGCGGGAGCAATTGCCGTAGCAGAAAAAATCCGCCTGGCGATTTACGATTTACAGGTTGACCATGCGTTCGGCCCGGTCGGCATGGTCACCATCAGCGCCGGCGTCGCGGCTTTCGTGCCCCTCAGGGATGACAACATTCCTTTTGAATTGATTCAGGCGGCAGACAAGGCAATGTATGCGGCGAAGGCGGCTGGACGCAATTGCGTGCGTTCCAGCGATGATTTGCGTTGAATCCTGGCGCCTCATATGCGGCCGCGGCGCCCTCTTTCATAGACCAGGGAACCCACTGCTATCAGGCGGTACAGCTCCTGCTCCGTGAGCTTGTAAGATAGCGCGGCGATCTCGCGCGCCAGCATGCCGATCAACAAATCATTTCCCGGCACCTGCGCCTGTGGGCTGGCACATGCGATCAAATCGACTATTTGTTCGGCTCTCATGATCACACCTCGGTAGTATTAATTGCTGAACTTTAACGTTTGCCTGAGCGGCTCTGTCCGCCGATGCCGGCGCGTCAGATTCAAAATAGGGCGCCGGTTGTTTGCGCGTTGCCGGGGAAACCGGCCATTGAATCAATGGTTCACGCAGGAGCCTGAGGCTGCAACAGACTTCGCTCTACTTTCAATACGGGAGCGTCGCCGCATTTCATCGCTGTTTCCGATCAGGCGCCGAGGCAAGGAAGGCTGGCCGATGGCCAGCGCCTCCCTGGATAAGCGCGGCAAGATTATTTCTTGCCTGCTCCTAACAAGCCGCTCAGCAAACCGGTCGCAGGCGCCTGGTTATCCGTGCCGCCGGCTGTGCCTTTTCCGCCGGTCAAGCCCGTCACCAGATTGACCACAGGCGCCAGGATGCCTCCTGCCGCGCCGCCCGCACCGCCGCTCGTACCGCCAGCGGCGCCGGTCAAGCCGCCTACCAGGCCTGTCACCGGCGCCAGAATGCCGCCAGCGCCACCACCGGCACCGCCGGCCGCACCGGTCACACTAGCCACCAGGCCGGTCACCGGAGCCAGGACATTCCCTGCCCCGCCGCCGGCGCCGCCAGCTGCGCCAGTCAAGCCACCCACCAAACCGGTCACTGGAGCAAGGATGTTGCCAGCACCACCACCAACACCAACACCACCGGTTTTACCGGTCAGACCGCCCACCAGGCCGGTAACCGGCGCCAGGATGCTGCCTGCCCCGCCGCCAGCGCCACCAGTTGCGCCACTCAAGCCACTCACCAGACCAGTAACCGGAGCAAGGATGCCGCCTGCCGAGCCGCCTGAACCGCCAGCGGCACCAGCCAAGCCACCCAGCACGCCAGTGATCGGCGCCAACGGGTTGCCGCCAGCCGCACCGCCTGCACCTCCCAGCCCGCCTATCACTCCTGCGGCTACGTTATCCAGGGGCTGCAACACGCCGCCGGTCTTGTTGCCCAGCAGAGGCTGGCCGGTGCCGACCAGGGCATTTGTACCGAGACCCGCCACGGTGCCGCCGAGATCGCTGACAACGCCGCCCGGGCTGCTGACGCCGGGAACTTTTGCACCGGTCAGAGTCTGGCCGATACCGTTGACGGTTCCGCCCAGCGCCACCAGCAGGCCGTTCACAGGCTGGTTCAGGCCGGTTGCGTTACCGACTGTCTGGGTCAAGGTTGTCACGGTACTGGTCAAGGGAACGATTGCCTGGCTGACGGTTTGCGTGACCTGCTGTACCGGTCCGGTAGTCAGCAGCGTCGTCACCGGCGCGCCCAGCCCTGAAACGGTCGCTCCCACCTGAGTCACCAGGTTGGCCACCGGAGTAGTTACGGCTGCCAGCGGCGCCAACGGCCCGGTTCCCAGCCCGGCAACCACTTGCCCGACGCCCTGCACCGCATTGCCCGCCTGGGTCACGACGCCGCCAGCGCTGCCGACAGTGGTGCCGAGCGCATTTGGATTGCTGCCGATCTGGCCCAGGCCATTGGCGATGCCGGCGCCCAGCGTGCCAACAATGCCGCTGCCGTTATCGACAACGGTTGCCAGGCCGCTCTTGGATTGAGACGAAAGCAATGGCACGTTGTTGATCGCAGTATTGGCAGCCCCGTCCAGAGCTACGCTAGCGTGAGATACCGCAGTGCCGACGTTGGTGAGAAAATTGCTCGAAGCACCGCCACCTGTGCCACCACCCCCGCCGCCTGTGCCACCACCCCCGCCGCCTGTGCCACCACCCCCGCCACCTGTGCCGCCACCCCCACCACCTGTGCCACCACCCCCGCCGCCTGTACCACCACCCCCGCCGCCTGTACCGCCGCCATCGCCGCCACCTGTGCCACTACCACCCATGCCACTGCCGCCGCCGTCAGTCCCGCTTCCCCCGCCGGCGCCGCCTCCCGCGCCAGCGCCGGTACCGGCAGCACCGGTTCCCTGAGTAGCTCCTGCCCCCGAGCCGAATGTTTTCCCGAGGTCGCCGCCACTTGAGCAGCCGGCCAACAAACTGGTCAACAACAATGAAGCTGCAACCAGGCTCGTTTTCTGCGATGTATTCATGATGTATTTCCCCTTTGTGAAAGTTCGAACCACATGTCCCTGCTTGTATATTTCGCAAAGAGCATGCCAGCGGGACAGGGGGGCGAATACGATCGATATTCCCATCAAAAAATCAGCACAAACACTTTAAAATCAAGTACATAGCTTCCCACTCCAAATTCGGAAAAATTTGAAAATAGCCGACAGGGCAAGGCTTGATACGTTACATGTAACGTAACGCCGGGCTTGACTCGGGTACAATTAATTATCTTTACAGCATTTAAATAACGGATTTTCCAAGCGCCTGGGCCCGGCCTTTCAGCGGACGCCCGACGCAACCTGCCCGGTATGCAGAATTGCGCTATCCTCGGCCGCTGGAAAAAACGGCAACAGCTTGCCGGACACGCAACTAGTTTCGTCAAACGAGGTCAGAGGATCGCGTCAGCCTGACGGCGCCGGCGTCTATCAATCCAGGTCAGATCTATCAGAGGAATAACATTGCTGGTCCAGAATACAGAGGCATACCGCCCACAACATCGCGGCACAAGTTCCAGCCTTCGGCACGCGCTTTCGCGGATTATTTCCCCCGCGCTGCCGCTGGCATTCCTGCTCGCGCTAAGCGCCTGCGGCACGCCATCCGGTCCGGCCCAGCCCAGCGGCCCCGGCTATTACACGGTACAAAAGGGCGACACGCTATCGAGCATTGCGCGCAAATTCAAGCGCAGCAATAGCGAAATCATCGCCTGGAACAAGCTTTCCGATCCGAATGACATCAAGGTCGACCAGGCCTTGCGCATAGCGCCGGATGGCGTTCGCGCCAGCGGCAATCCGGTTGCCGGCCGCACTCCCCGCCCGCGCAGCGATGACAGCGAAGACGTCGCGGCGGCGGCCCGCGAGCAAAAGGATGCAGTTGACTGGACCTGGCCGGCTGCCGGCCAATCCAGCCGCGGCACCGGCCAGGGAAGAAAGGGCATCGATATCGCCGGCCAGCTGGGGCAACCGGTGATGGCTGCCGCCGCCGGCAAGGTGACCTATGCCGGCAGCGGCATACGCGGCTACGGTAACCTGGTGATCATCAAGCACAGCAGCTACCTGCTGTCGGTGTATGCCCATAACAAAACCATCTTGGTCAAGGAAGGCCAGATGGTCGGCAAAGGCCAGACAATCGCTGAAATGGGGAAATCCGACAGCAATACGGTCAAGCTGTACTTCGAAATCCGCCGCCAGGGAAAAGCAGTGGATCCAACGCGCTATTTGCCTAGCCGCTGAAAGCCGGATTCATGCCGCGAAAAAAAAGGGGCGCATCACGCGCCCCTCTGCATTGAAACCAAGGCTTCCTGCTATTCAATATCAATAGGCAACAAAGGGGCCGACAGTGCCGGCGATGGTAACGCCTTCCAGCGCGGTATACACAGATTTGCCAAAGTAGAACGGCAATCCCCAATCGAAGTAGGAAGCGAAAGCCGGCCCGCCAGCCAGGTTGTTGAAGGCCGTGTTGTTCGGATTCGACTGGAACAGCGAATTGGCGTTTGCCACATTGAAGTTGACGATGCTGCTCAGGCCGTTGAGACCGGTATTCGTCGCGCTTCGGCTCAGCGTCGACAAGGGACAGTAAAAGCCGGTGTTGTTGCTGCAGGACGGGATGGTTGAATCGGCAAAGAACAAGCCGTTCGAGCCGCTGTCGAAGAAGCCCTGCATCACCTGCCCCTGGTAGAGCACGCTCAGGTTGCCTGAGCCGTTGAGCGTATAGATGCGGGCGCTGCCAAGTCCATTGTTTGATTGCGTACCGATGCCGAACACCAGCGATCCGGTGACGCCTGACGCGCCGCTGGCGCTGATGCTCGGCAACTGGACGATCGTACCGTTATTATCCTGAGCGAAAGAAGCCACCGGATTGCCCACTTGCTTGGCTAGCGGCAGCGTGGTCGCCGTGCAATTCACGCCCCCCGGACAGGAGTAGTACCAGCCTTCAAGCGCCTGGCCGGCACAGGCACTGCCGCAATCCTCGATGAATGTACTGAGGCCGATCACGCCGTTGGCATGGAAGGCAGCCACGGTATTTTCCGCCACCAGGCTGCCGGAACAGCCGTTGGGCACCGAGGTGAAGGCGCTGTCGCCGATGACGTGCACTGAAATGTTGCTGGCGACTTCGCCTGCCATACGCAGGTCGGCCTGCCGCACCGAACCCCAGCTGTAACCGTCGGCAAAGCGCGCGCATTCGGCCAGCGGATTGCCGCTGGGCGCCGCCAGCGAAGGCAATGTGATACCGGGGGACAAGACCGACGAGATGATGCGCAGGCCGCTGGAACCGGTATCGACCAGGATATGGTCGATGGTCTGGCATTGCGCGGTACTGCCGGGCGCACAGAGCGTGATCGAGACAAACGGTGAATTGACGGCATTGACCGACTGTCCGGAGACCGTCGGACCGCTGTCGATCACGATGGCCTGGACATTCTGGACCGGCTGCGGCGGTGGCGTGGGAGTGCTGTTGCCGGAACCGCCGCCACCGCCACAGGCCAGCAAGAGCGCGCTGCTGAGCAGGCAAAGCAGATAAGTCATAGAACGCATGGTCATCTCCGGTCAGCGAATGTCATTAGGGGTCACGCCTTGCGGCAGCAAGGATGGCACATAAGCGCTGCCGGCAAAGGAGCGCATATGACCGCCTGAATGCAATACCAGTTGATCCGACTGGATGGCGACCGCGCGGCGCACGGCATGGGGCGCACTGGCGGCGCTGACATACTGGTCGGCATAGGTGCCCAGCAATTCCTGCAGGTTCGGCATGTCCGGCCCCTGCCAGCTGACCGCAAACACGATGTTGGCCGGCGAGATGTATTCCCGCACCGTGGTGCCGGACGGCTGCACCGTCTCGCTGACGGTATAGCCGTTGTAGCTGCTGACGCGGGCGGCGCTGGCCTTGGCGCGCGCACTGTCGGCCTGCGCCGCGCCATTGACCGGGGCCGGCCCGGCGGCAGCGCCAAGTGCCGCAAATGCCGGCATGGATTGCGCAAACAGCAATGCGCAGATGACAGAAACGGGGAATCTCATGGCTCACCTCTGTTCGATTAGCAAATGTCTACGAAATGATACCCGATGCTGCACAGCAATTTACAAAGATGTTTTCATGTCCTTGTCATCACATGACAATCGAAATGTGCTAGAAATTTCCGCCGCTTGCAATGATTAAATTACAGCTTCGTTTCGCCCCGCCCGGCGCTGCCCGGCTTTTCTCAAATTCTGTTCTGCAAGCGGGCGCGCACAAAGCCGATATGTTCGCGCAGCACATAGAACTGGTCGGCAAACGCCAGCGGCATTTTCATGCGGTTGACCCCTTCCTCTATGCGATCCAGGCGCTGCAGCAGGTCCGCCTGCTCTTCCTCGGTATGGGTGGCGACCGCGCGCTCCAGCGTGATCAGTGCGCCATACCAGCGGTAGATGCGCGACTTGATGCGCCAGCCGTAGAGCAGCGGCACCAGCTTGAAACCTGGTATCAATAACAGGATGATGGGCAGCAGCACCACCAGGGTCCGGTCTACCAGGCTGGCCAGCCAGAACGGCAGGCCGGAGCGGTAGAAGAAACTCTTGCCCGACTTGTAGTAGCGCGTGGCGTCTTCGCTCAGCGGGTATTCGTGCGCCAGCGGCGCCGGAAATTCGCCGGCGCGCTGCAATACGTTGGCGCCGCTATGCACCTCCTTGGCGGCGTCGATCAGCATGTCGGACAGCGCCGGATGGAGGTCGTCGCGGGCGATCAGTTCGGCGGTGGGCGCAATCAGGCGAATGTCGCGGCTGGGGACATTCTTGCCCAGGTCGAACAAGCCTTTGGGAATCTTCAGCTCGTTCAGATAGCTGAAACGGCGCGCATAAGCGCCGGCCTGGGAAAAATCGAGCAGGCTGATGCCTGGCGTGTGCAGCAGCTTGACCATGGTCGGCGGCGAGGCCGAGTCGCCCATCAGGAAAGCGGCGTCGATCTTGCCGTCGGTCAGGGCCTGGGCCGCTTCATCGCCGCCCATGTCGAGCAGCTCGGTAGTGCCGCCGAGTTCGATCTCGTTGGCTTTCAACAGCGTCAGCGCCAGCACCCGCGAGCCGCTGCCGGGCACGCCGATCGCCACCCGCTTGCCGCGCAGTTCGGACAAGCGGTCCAGCCGCTCATGGCCGCGGTAGAACACCGACACCGGCACATAGGAAATGCTGCCCAGCGACACCAGGCCGTCGATCGGCATGTCGCCGGCCACCCCGCCCTGGACAAAACCGACGTCGATGCCGGAATGCGGATCGCTCAGTTTCTTCAGGTTGTCCAGCGAGCCCTCCGAGCTGACGATCTTCAGCTTGATGCCGTTGCGCGCCAGGATCGTCCGGTATTTTTCCGCGATCTTCCAGAAACTGCTGTTTTCAGAACCCGTGCTGATGGTGATGGTGCTCGGCGGCGCCGGGTGGATGAACTTGATCGCCAGCCAGATCGCGAAGATGGCCAGCAAGGCAATCGGACCGAAGCTGATCGCCAGGTCGCGCCAGGAGATCGCGACGAAGCGCGTCTTGATGTTGATTGCGGATTGCTTGAGGTCGGACGGTTTGAGTGGATTAGCCATGCGTCTTATTTTATCGTTGAAGAGCGATAGTCGGCACTTTTCTTTGCCTTATCGCTGGCGCAATGGCTCCAGCAAGTGCGACAAGGCATTGTGATCCAGTTCATACATCAGCGCCAGCAGACCGCCCAGCTCGCCTGCGGGGAAGCCTTCGCGGGCGAACCAGGCCAGGTAATCGCCCGGCAAATCGGCGATCAGCCGCCCTTTGTATTTCCCAAACGGCATCTGGCGGGTCACCGGCAGTTGTAGATGTTCCGGGTTCATGGCGTAACAGATCCTGCTCAAGGCATTGCGTAGCAAACGCGCGTATTGTGCCAAACTTCCCGCCGCCATGCGATTTTTGCAAAAACAATATCCGATGCCGCTATTTTCTCTTTCTGAGTTTTCTTTCTGAACAAGCGCCCAAACACTGAGGGAAAATCCTCTACACTGTCGACCACAAACCAAATTATCAATCGCCCATGCAAAGCAACAGCGAACCAAAGACATCTGCCGACACCGGCATCCCGGCACTGGAATGCCGCGGCCTGCGCAAGACCTACGGCCATGGCCGCGTGGTGCTGGCGCATCTCGACTTTACCCTGGCCGCCGGCGAATACGTCGCCATCATGGGCGACTCCGGGGTCGGCAAATCGACCTTGCTGAACCTGATCGCCGGCCTCGACAACGCCAACGGCGGCGCGATACTGATCGACGGCGTCAACATCTCGCACCTGGACGACGACGCCGCCACCCTTCTGCGCCGGCAAAAGCTCGGCTTCATCTTCCAGGCCTTCCACATACTGCCGCACCTGACCTTGCAGCAGAACGTCGCCCTGCCTTTGCTGCTGAATCAAGCGCCGCAGGAGCGTGCACTGGAGCTGCTGGCGGCAGTCGGCCTGGATGGCCGCGGCAACGATTTTCCGCGCCAGCTTTCGGGCGGCGAACTGCAGCGCGTCGCCATTGCGCGCGCCCTGGCGCACCGCCCCAAGCTGATCCTGGCCGACGAACCGACCGGCAACCTCGATCCGGACACGGCCCATGAAGTGCTGGCCCTGCTGCGCCAGGAAATCAAAGTCAACGGCGCCTCCGCCATCATGGTCACCCATTCCGCCGCCGCGGCAGCCAGCGCCGACCGCATCCTGATCATGAGCGCCGACGGCTTGCGCCCACTGCCGGAAAACGCCACGCTGCCGCTGCTGCAATGAGCGCGGACGCCCCTGCTGCAGTCCCGCGCCAAGGCGGCAAGCCGCTGCGCACCCTGTCGCGCTGGCTCCTGCTGGGCGAATGGCGCGCACATCCGGTGCGGGCGCTGGTAGCGATTGCCGCCATCGCGCTCGGCGTCGCCCTCGGCTACGCGGTCGACCTGATCAACGATGCTGCCTTCAACGAATTTTCCGCCGCCACCCGCAGCCTGTCCGGCCAGTCCGACCTGCAGGTGCGCGGCGTCCAGGCCTGGTTCGACGAGGCGCTCTATCCGCAGCTGGCGCAACGGCCAGGAGTGGCTGTCGCCAGTCCGGTGCTGGAACTCAACGTCACCGTGCCGGGTCAGCAAAGCGCCCTGAAAGTGCTCGGCATCGACGTCTTTCGCGCCGCGCACATTGCGCCCGACCTGGTCGGCGTGCCAGCGCCGGAACGGCCCTTCGATACGCTCTCCGACGACGCCATTTTCCTGTCGACGGCAGCGCAGGAATGGTTGCAGGTGCGGCCGGGAGAGCAGCTGGCGCTGCGCAACGGCACCGGCCTGGTCCATCTGCGGGTGGCCGGCGGCCTGGCAAGTGCGCGCGCCGGACAGCGCGTGGCCGTGATGGATATCGGCGCCGCGCAATGGCGCTTCGACCGCATCGGCAAACTGTCGCACATCGATCTCAAGCTGCAGCCCGGCGTCAACCGCGCCGCATTCAGGGAACAGCTCGGCAAGCAGTTGCCGGCCAGCGTACAAGTAGCGGCAAGCCAGGATCAGGACAGCCGCAACAATAATATGTCGCGCGCCTATCGCATCAATCTGAACGTGCTGGCGCTGGTGGCGCTGTTTACCGGCGCCTTCCTGGTGTTCTCGACGCAGGCGCTGTCGGTCATCCGGCGCCGCCCGCAATTTGCCCTGCTGCGCGTGATGGGCTTGCGCCGGGCTCAGCTGCTGCGCCAGGTGCTGCTGGAAGGCGCTCTGCTCGGCTGTCTGGGGGCGTTGCTGGGGCTGGCGCTGGGATACGCTCTGGCCGCGGCCGCCCTGCATTTCCTCGGCGGCGACCTCGGCGGCGGCTATTTCCGCGGCGTGCAGGCCAGCGTCCGCTTCGACTTGCCGGCCGCGCTGGTTTTCTTTGCCCTGGGCAGCGGCATCGCCCTGCTCGGCAGCCTGGCGCCGGCGCTGGAAGCGGCCAGGGCTAAGCCCGCGGCAGCGCTCAAATCCGGCAGCGAGGAAAGCGCGCTGGCGCGGCTGGCGACGCCATGGCCGGCGCTGGCCTGCCTGCTGCTGGGCGCCCTGCTGACCCGCTTGCCGCCGCTGTTCGGCTTGCCGGTGTTCGGCTATCTGGCCGTGGCCCTGCTGCTGATCGGCGGCATCACGCTGATGCCGCGGCTCGCTGCGCTGGCGTTTTCCGCGCTGCAGAGATTCAGCCTGGGCCGCCGCATCGGCATCGTCCAGACGCTGGTGCTGGCGCGCCTGGCCAACGTCCCGGGGCAGGCTTCGATTGCGCTAGGCGGCGTGCTTTCCAGCTTTAGCCTGATCGTGGCGATGGCCATCATGGTGGCTAGCTTCCGCGTCTCGGTCGATGACTGGATGCAGCAGTTATTGTCGGCCGACCTCTATGTACGCTCCGCCAGCAGCGGCGAAACCGGCGCCATGCGCCCTGCCGAGCAACGCCAGCTGGCGGCGGCGCCCGGCGTCGCGCGCGCCGATTTCCTGCGCAGCTCGCCGCTGACGCTGGACCCGGCGCGGCCGCCGGTGATACTGCTCGCCCGCGGCATCGACGCTGCCGATCCCGGCCGCACCCTGCCGCTGATCGGCCCGGTGCTGCCAGCGTCTGCCGTGGCCGCGGCCATTGCCGCCAACGAGCTGCCGATATGGGTGTCGGAAGCCATGGTCGATATCTATCGCTACCGCTTGGGCCAGCGCCTCATGCTGCCGCTGGCCGGCCGCAGTTATCCGGCGGTGGTGGCCGGCATCTGGCGCGACTATGCGCGGCAATCAGGCGCGATCCAGTTGCGCCTGGCGGATTACCAGCGCCTCAGCGGCGATAACGACGTCACCGACGCCGCTCTCAGCCTGCAGCGCGGCGTCGATCCCGAGACCGTGATCGCGGCGCTGCGCAAACTGCCGTTCGGCGCGGCGCTGGAGTTTTCCCAGCCGGGAGAAATCCGCGCCCTCACCTTGAAGATTTTCGACCGCAGCTTCGCCATCACCTATCTGCTGGAAATCGTCGCCATCGTGATCGGCCTGTTCGGCGTTGCCGCTACTTTCTCGGCGCAGACCCTGGCGCGCGCCAGGGAATTCGGCATGCTGCGCCATGTCGGCGTCACCCGGCGCCAGATCCTGTCCATGCTGGCGCTGGAAGGCGGCCTGCTGACGGCGCTGGGCATGGCGGTGGGCTTTCTGCTGGGCTGGGTGATCAGCCTGATCCTGGTGTTCATCGTCAATCCGCAATCGTTTCACTGGACCATGGATTTGCATATGCCCTGGTTCGGCCTCGCCATCGTGGCGTTGCTGTTGCTGGTTTCCGCCGGCGCCACGGCTTTGCTGGCGGGTCTGCGCGCGGTGTCTATCGATGTATTGCAAGCGGTGCGGGAGGATTGGTGATGTTGCAGAGAATATTCACATGGCTGCCCGGCTGCCTTCTATGCGCCATGCTGTCGTGGGCGCCGCCGTCATTCGCCGCAGCGCCAGAGTTTGTTCAGGTCGTCCCGGAAAAGGCGTTGGCGCTGCCGCGAGATACCGGCGCCCATCCTGGTTTCCGCACCGAGTGGTGGTATGCCACCGGCTGGCTGGCCCTGCCCGACGGCAAGCCGCTCGGCTTCCAGATCACGTTCTTCCGCTCCGCCACCGAACATGACCGCGCCAATCCCAGCGCCTTTGCGCCCAGCCAATTGATCATCGCCCACGCAGCGCTGTCCGATCCGAGCCTCGGCAAACTGCTGCACGATCAGAAAAGCGCCCGCGCCGGCTTCGGCCTGGCGTATGCCAAAGAGGGCAACACCGACGTCGCCCTGGATGACTGGCGGCTGCTGCGCCAGGCCGACGGCAGCTACCTGGTCAGCGCCGCCGCCCGTGACTTCACGCTGGAGCTCAGCCTGGCGCCGACCCAGCCGCCCTTGCTGCAAGGCGACGGCGGCTATTCGCGCAAAGGGCCGCTGGCAGCGCAAGCCAGCTACTACTACAGCGAACCGCAGTTGCAGGTGAGCGGCAAAGTGAGCCGCGCCGGCCAGGCCCAGGCTGTCAGCGGCAGCGCCTGGCTGGATCATGAATGGTCAACCAGCGTGCTGGCGGCCGACGCCGTCGGCTGGGACTGGCTGGGCGCCAACCTGGACGATGGCTCCGCGCTGATGGGGTTCCAGATCCGCAGTCGCGGCGGCGACAAGGTGTGGGCGCATGCGGTCTTGCGCGATGCGCACGGCCAGGTCACCCAATACGGACCGGAGCAGGTCAGCTTCGTGCCGCAACGCAGCTGGCGTTCGCCACGCACCGACGCCAGCTATCCGGTGCAAGCCGTCTTGCACACCGGCGCAATCGCATGGTCGCTGCAGCCGTTGCAGGACGATCAGGAACTCGATTCGCGGCAATCGACGGGATCAGTCTATTGGGAAGGCGCGGTCACGGTAAACCGGGACGGCAAGCGCGCCGGCCGCGGCTACCTGGAACTGACCGGCTATCTCAAGGCCTTGAAATTCTGAAATAGCCGCCTGCCGTTCGCCTTCGGCGCCATCAACCTGGCTTATGGCGCTGCCGTACTGCTGGCGTGGCGCTTCATCAGGAATCTGGCGCAATCGCGCAGTGTGCGAGCCTGATGGCAATCGATCAGCCCGGCGCTTGGTCTCAATGCTGTCCGATCGGCGCCAGGCTTCCATTTCCGTCAACGCAGGCTACACTTAGAGCCAGGACCAAAAGATGATACATTTAACCTCGATAGCTTAAATTCAACTCGCAGCATTTTTTATCGGGAGACGCATGAAAAGTCCATTGACAGGTCCATTTCTATTTCTCGCCACCATCCTCCTCGCCGGCTGCAGCATGATGCAGCCCAACGTGCGCAGCTATACGCCACCGCCGCGCAGCGCCGCGCCGGCGCCCGCACCGGTGTCGCTGTCGGAATCGCTGAGCCCGTCGGAACAGATCGTCGACATGCCGCAAGCAAGCGCGGCGCCGAAACGCGGCGAATTGTCCGACGTGGTGGAACGCATGGCGCGCCGCAACGCGTGCGCACCGGCCGCCAATGCCACGCTGATCGCCAAGACCAGTGCGGTCGAAACCTACCAGGTCAGTTGCCAGGATGGCCAGCAACAGCTATACAAGTGTGAGCTGCGGCAGTGCCGCTTGATGAATTAAAACCAGACCGACAGGTGGTTTTCATGAAAACTGCACTAGGCGTACTTGCACTCATTTCATTGCTGGCCGGCTGCGCCTATCCGCATCTGAAATGCGACGATCCCGATGCGCGCCCTAGCTGGTGCGATGATACCGGCGGCATGCGCGGCGCCAAGCATCCACAATAAGGCGCGGCCGTTTCCTCATCCGAAAACGGCCACCTGCACGGATGGCAATCGGCAGCTATAGCGGCGGCGCGGCGATGAATTCGGCAAGATGCTCCGCTTTTTCCGAAAACGCCTGCAGCGCCGGATAATCCGAGGCGATGACGATTTCCGGCAGCATCATCTGCGTGAAATTCCAGGCAACCGCGGTCGTCAGCCCAGCCTGATTCATGGTCCGGCTCGTCACTGCCAGCGGCTTTTTGCGCAATTCAAGCTCCAGCGCCTGGTAAGCCGCGAACAGCTGGCCCTGGACCCGCGCCACCCACGGCTCATGCTGCTTTTCCGGCGGCCGCAAGTTGCGCTCGTAGACGATCTGCACGCTCTTCTCGCATGCCGCCAGACCCAGGCCGATAAGCCGCAAGGCATGCAGGCGTTCGCCGATCTCTGCCGGCATCAGGCTTTTTCCCGGCGCCGCCAGCGCTTCGGCGTATTCCAGGATCAGCGTGGAATCCATCAGCACTCCGCCATCGTCGCACACCAGCGAAGGCGCCTTGACTACCGGATTGATCTGGCGGAATTGTTCAAAAGTGCTGAATACCGAAATCGATTGATGCTCGAAGGGGATGCCAAGCAATTGCAGGGAAATCGAGACGCGACGGACGTACGGTGAATCAAGCATACCGATGAGCTGCATGGTTTCTCCTGTTGAAGATGCGATAGGGCCGACGGCCGCGTCCGGCAGGTCGCGTTGCGGCGATGGAAATCGTAGCATGAAACCGCGCCAGCGCATGACGCATACCGGCGCGATGTATACCAACTTGCGGGAATGTAGGTGGCCGGCAGGCGCATGCCGCCGGAGCGGGCTAGGATTGCGAGTCAATCCAGATCTTTGCCCATTCACTGCCGAGATATTGTGCTTCAGTCTCGCTGGCCGCCGCGATCGGGGGCTTGAAGACCACTTCGATTTCCCTGTCCGGACCTGATATCGCTACCATCAGAATCACTGCTTCGAAGCTGCCGTTGGCAAGGGCATTGATTTTCAGCGAGTACCTGAAATTACCGTATTCACGCTGTGCCGCAAATAACATAAAACCTTGATCAAGAAAAATTTCAAACGCGTTTGATGCCTACTGCTTTACAACACCATCCTCGGGCTCAGCGCCTCAAGCTTCTTCCACCTCGCGCTTGGCGGGCGTCGCATAGATGTCGATGCACTTGAAGATATCCGCATAGCGCTTCGGGTCACCGCCGGATTCCAGGACTTTCTTGAATTCCGCCGCTTCGGCAGTACTGTCGAACTCGTAAGCCAATCCTTTAAAAATAACGGTCGCCTCATTCAGTCTAACCATTGCAATCTCCTTGGATTTTATTTGAAAGGAAGTGCCATCCTAGCATCGCTGAAAGTATCCTTTTTCCCCTTATCGCAAGAAAAGGTAACGACACTTGTCTTGCCGCACACACTGCGGCAGGAACGCCAAAGTCAGCGCCGCCGGTACAGGCGGCCTGCTCGGATCAGATTGATATTACGCTTTTGAAGTTCCCTGATGAACTGTCAATAGTGGCAGCAATTCCCATCCGCGCGGCGACGTCTTCAGGACTGGCCGACAAGGTTCCGCGCTGCTACCGCCCCAGACTCATTCACTGTCGTCGACGAAACGGCATCTGTCAAACAGCCAAATGTTATGGAATTGTAGATTCCCATCAAAAAATGCTAATGAACGCTCTACTGTTCGAAAAATAATGCGCGGCAAAAGAAAAAGCCCCGACATCATCAGGGCTAGTTCTCTACCACTTGCTGCGCCGCAGCAGCACCGGTAACCGGTTACTGCATTTTTTCCGGCGTCACTTCAGGCGTGGCTACAGGCGCGGCCTCCGCCTCTTTCGGCGCCGCTTCGTCCACTATCTGATAGGACGGATCGTGCACCCAGCGGCTCAAGTCCTTGCCGATGGCGACTGCGCTGCGGTCAAGAATGGTGCAAGTGCCTTTGAAGGCGCCGAACATGCCGCCCATCGACCAGCGGTTGATCTTGGTATGACGCAACACCTTGCCGCTAGGGTCCAGCAGGTCAGCGTTAACGGTGATGGCTTTCGGTCCGCTGAAAGCGCCGCCGCCGACACCCAGCACATGGGTGATCTGCAAGCGCAGCAAGGTAGCGCCAGCGCTATCGGCGCCGGCGGCAATGGTGCCGTCGCCGCCCTTGTTCAGCTTGGCCAGCGCCGGGCCGACCCGGTGCTGCAACATGTTTTCAATCTGGCACTCTTGCTTGACTTTTTCCACCACGCCGGCCTCGGGGTGATAGGTGACTGGCACTTCCAGCAAGGTGGAGCTGGCAAAAGCCGCTGTGCCGTAGCTTAACAGGCCGATCAACAACAATTTTTTCATCAATATTTCCTGAAGGGTGAGAGAAAAGAGAACATCTTGCCGAGAAGACAGCGCCAGCATTGTACATTGTTGCAAGATGAACATTTGTTCCAAAAGGAAATAAAATCCCTCCCGCCCTTTATTGCCTCGCCATGGACCGCACCATGCCCGCGAACCGCTCCAGGTCTTTGGCCGCCAGGTCCGACACCGTCCAGTAATTCATGCCGTCCCAGGTCCAGCGCACCATGTGATAGCCTTGCCGGTTTTGCAACTGCGGCGCCACGTCCCTGTCAGTCGTGGGCCAGATGTACAGATTGATCGGATGCTGCGCATGCCGGTAGATCAGCGCCGCGACAGGCTGGCCGCCGAGATAGTCAAGGCGGCCGCCGATCAGCGGAAAGCCCTGTGACGCCAGGTCGACCACCGGCGGCGAAAAATTGAGCTTGCCGTTAAACCAGGGCTTGACCGTGTGCTGGTCGGTCGAGACCACGTCCGACAGATGATCGACCTGCAGCGAGCGCACATGGCTGGCGACCACTTCATCAGTGAGCTTGTCCTGGTCCGACGGCAGATTGAGATAGAGGCCGACGCTCCAGGCCAGCGCCAGCATTGTGGCCAGCGCCGCGCCGGCATGGCGCCAGCTGATGCCCCAGTTGAAACGCCAGAAACCAGCGCTGGCGGCATCCTGCGGCAAAGCATCGATGATGCGTTGCCTCAGATGCGCCGGCGCTTCGAAATAGACGGCGCCCTTCTTGAAGCGCGCGCTGACGATGCGCTGCGCCGCGTACTCGCGCTGGCAATCGGCGCAACCTTCCAGATGACGCTGGATCTCAAGCGTCTCGACGATGCCGAGTTCCTGGTCGGCATAGGCGGGCAACAGTTCCAGTACTTCCTGATGGTCCATCATCGCTCCTGCGGTGCAGTGTCCGGCGCCAGAACCGCCGCCAGCAATTTACGGCCGCGTCCGAGGCGCGACATGACGGTGCCGATCGGTATGCCGACAATGCCGGCGATTTGCTTGTAAGACAGTTCTTCCAGTTCGCGCATCACCATCACCTCTCGGAATTCCAGCGGCAAGGCTTGCAGCGCCTGTTGCAGCTGCCGTTCGCTGTCCTTGCTGATCAGCAGCGCCTCCGGATTGTTGTCCGCCGCCATCTGGCCGATGCAGTCGCCGGCCTCGGCTTGATGCAGTTCCTCGTCGAACGAGGTCTCCTGGCGCAGCTTCTGGCGCTCCTGATGCCAGTTGTAAAAGGTATTGCGCACGATCGTCAGCAGCCAGGCGCGGCCGTCATCGCCGTGAAAGCCGTCGAAAAACCTGTAAGCCCGCAAATAAGCCTCTTGCACTACATCCTCCGCATCTTGGTGGTTGCGCGTCAGCCAGCACGCCAGGTTGAACGCCGAGTTCAGGTGCGGCAGCACGACAGCTTGGAATCGTTTCTTTTTTATCGAATCGCTCATTCACGCGTTTCCATGGTTCATGCAACACTAGACCGCCGATATGCAGAATATATTCCCGAAAAGACGATTAAAACAAAAAAACGGGAATAAATAACAGGGTACACCGGTATAGGATTTTGTCGATCAAGTGATCGCGATAGTCACGGAGGGATCATGAAACAAGCCCATGCCGGCGCCCACGCCATCAACCGCCGCAGCTTTCTCCGGCTGGCGGGATTAGGCGGCGCCATCTATGTCTCCGGCCTGAGCGGCTGGTCCAGCGCCGCCGCCCTGCCAGGGGGGGCGAACGAAGACTTCTTTTTCGTCCAGCTGTCCGATACCCACTGGGGTTTTGAGGGAGCGCCCAATCCGGATGCCCGCGGCACCTTGCAGAAGGCGGTGACGGCAGTCAACAGCCTGGAGCAGATCCCGGATTTCATCGTCTTCACCGGCGACCTGACGCATACCACCGACGATCCGCAGGAACGCCGCCGGCGTTTGCGCGAGTTCAAGGACATCGCGGCCGGACTGAAGGTAAAGAATGTGCACTTCATGCCCGGCGAGCATGATGCTTCGCTGGACCACGGCGAAGCCTATCAGGAATTTTTCGGCAAAACCCACTACAGCTTCGCCCACAAAGGCGTCAACTTCATCGTCATCGACAATGTCTCCGATCCCACCGGCGCCATCGGCGAGACCCAGCTGGCGTGGCTGGCCGATGAGCTGCAGCAGCTGCCGCCGCAAGCCCGCATCGTGGTCTTCACGCACCGCCCCTTGTTCGATCTCTATCCGCAATGGGACTGGGCCACGCGCGACGGCGCCAAGGCCGTCGAGCTGCTGCAGGCACATGCCAACGTGACCGTGTTCTACGGCCATATCCATCAGGAGCATCACCACATGACCGGCCATATTGCCCATCATGCGGCGAAGTCGCTGATTTTCCCGCTGCCGGCGCCGGGTTCTCAACCCAAACGCACGCCCCTGCCTTGGGATGACGCTTATCCCTATCGCGGCCTCGGTTACCGCCAAGTGGCGACAGAGAGCGCCCGGCCGACGGACTACAAACTGACTGAACTGCCGGTACTGAAAGGCTAATCATGGATCTCCTCTACAAACGCCGCCTGCTGCTGGCAGGCGTAGCTGCCGGCAGCCTGGCCGCAGTCACCCGGCTGGCGCTGGCGCAAACGCCGGAACGGGTCATCAAGATCGTCGCCAAGAAATTCGACTACACGCCGAGCGTAATCCGCCTGAAAAAGAATGTGCCGGTGACGCTGGAGTTCACCGCGCTGGACGCCGTCATGGGCTTCAATCTGCCGGACTTCGCCATTCGCACCGATATTCTTCCCGGCGCCGCCTCGCGCCTGCGCTTCACGCCCGACAAGAGCGGTGAATTTGCCTTTCACTGCGATGTGTTCTGCGGCTCCGGCCACGAAACCATGACCGGTTCCGTGATCGTGACCTGAAGGCGGGAGCGCTGTCAGGGATGCAGCTTCTTGCGTTCGCTCAGCATCTGGGTGAAGGCCGCGATCCGTTTGGCGCGAGTTTCGGTCTTCTTCGCGGTCTGGATCCGGAACAGGACGGCATAGCGGTTCTGGGCATCGAGCGCGGCAAAAAATGCCCGCGCCGCGGGATTGGCGTCGAGCGCCGCCTGCAGATCATCGGGGATCGCTGAGGTGCGCGCCGAATCGTAGGCGGCCTCCCAGCGGCCATCGCTTTTTGCCCGGTCCACTTCCTGCAGTCCCGCCGGCTGCATCTGGCCCGAGGCGATCAGCGCCAGCGCCTTGTCCCTATTGATCTTGGACCAGATGCTGCGCGCCGAACGCGGCGTAAATCGTTGCAGCCAGTATTGCATGTCGTCGCTTTTCTTCTGGCCGTCGATCCAGCCGTAGCATAGGGCCAGCTCCAGCGCTTCCGGATGGGATATGGAGCTGCATTCAGCATTTTTCTTGGCGAACCTCAGCCATACGCCGGGCGACTTGCCGTGGTTCTTCTTCAACCATGCCGCCCAGGCCTTCCTGTCGTCAAACAGCAGTATCGATGCATCCTCAGTCGGCTTGCGATCCAGGCTCATGGGCTTTTCCGCGGCAAAAGAGAGGTGTCTATTATTGCCGCTCATTTCCCTTAAAGCAATATCCTCACAAAATCTCAGCCCTGACCGGACAGGACTTCGAAGCCTTGTTCTCGCTTCGTTGCCAGTTGCGAAAACTTATGAAGAACAAAAGCACGAACAGTCATTGCACGAATCTTGATTTGCCAGCATTTCATCGGCGAGTTGCCGCGCCAGCTTGCGTTTCATAGCAACACCCGGAGTTCGACTCCGTCATGCATGCGCCTCCTCTCATTTGCTGTTGACTCCTTGCTGCATGGATCCCATTATCAACCGCAGCCAGTCTGAACCCGCTTCAATCTTGCCGTTATATGGCTTTCCTTCGTTGCCGCCTTTCGGCGCGGGCAAGCCATGAGCATTACGCATGCTCTTTTTGTTTGCTTTTTTCTCTGCCTTCCGCCGGATATCATCGGCTTGGGCGACGATCTTTTCGAACTGCACCAACAATTCAGGATCGTCCTTCACTTCTTCCTTCAAGCGATGCCAGAGGCCGCTCAGATTCCAGCGCCGAAAGCGCATGTATGCCGTATTCCATTTGCCGAATTCAGGCGGCAGATTGCGCCATTGGCGCGCGTCGGCATACCAGAATACCGCTTCGACGAACAGCCTGTTGTCGCGCCCCCGCATGCCTGAATCCCCCTCTCTGCCAAGCAGCAGCGGCTCCAGCTTTTCCCATTGATCATCTCTAAGAATCATTTTTTACACCCGTGATGGTTATCAATAAAATTTCCCTGCGGCGGCGCTGGGAACGCCGCCCGTGCGCGCTAGGGCATCCCTGCCCGCGCCTCTGCCCTGAGCATCTCTACATAAGCGCCGGGGGACATTTTTTTCTGCTGGCGAAACACCCGGCAAAAATGCGACTGCTCGGCAAAACCGCAGCGCCAGCCAATCTCAGCCAAAGACATGGCCTGCACATCTTTTTCCGCCAGCAGGCGAATCGCGGCATCCAGCCGGATATCGCGCAACATGGAATGGAAACTGCTGTCATTGCCGGCATTCAGGAAAACATGATGAACATTGCGCACCGACATCCGGAACGCATCAGCCATGGTTTGCGCCGTCACGCTTGCATCGTGGTAGTTCTGCCTTAGCCACAACACCATGCCGCGGAGCAGTTCGCCGCGCTGCCGCAGATTGCGCGCCTGGCTGCTTTCCGCTTTTGGCAGACCCGCCTCCTTGAAAGCGAAACGCATGAGGGACGCGATATGGTCGGCGATCAATGCCTGTTCATAAAAACTTACCGGCGCTTGCAAAATTTCGGCGTTGAGATTGCGGAGATAGGCGGACAACACCGCACCCCAGCCACTGCTCCCTTTCAGTACATGGGCGACGCAATGCTCGACTTGCGGAATCCAGTGATTGACGAATGCTTCGGACAAGGAAATCACCCGCGCGTCAGTCACTTGTTCTTTCACGCTGGACGACAGCAGGTGCGAATCGATCAGCACCATGTCGCCGCTGGCTATGTCGACCGTGCGGCCCAGCTGGTTCAGCACGTGGCGCCCGTCCTCCGTCAGCACCAGATGGAAACGCAGCGACGGCACGTCCCGCAATAAAGTTTCAGTCCGCGCGATGGTGACCGCCGGCCCGAAATAGCGCGTCACGGCAATCGGCCCCATGGATATCGACTCGACGCCGCCGTAAAATTCCGCCTGCTGCTGGCAACTCACTTCCACCGCGTGCAGGCGGCGGCTTAGCTCCTTGGTCCAGTATTCAAGCTTAAGGTGCTCAGGCAGGTTCTCTGTCGTAAAAACATGGGTTTTTGGGTTTTCCATTTTTTCTCCAGCAATGCAGTAACGAATTTCGGCATGGTTGATCCAGGTTGGCAGTGATCGTAAAAATGCATGGTTGTCAAACTTGACAATACAAACTCGCCCCCAGAACCTGCCCTTCATACGCGTCGACCGGAGTTGCTGCGCCAGCGTCACGACAGGCAAACGCAGGCCGCTCCTTGAGTTGGCGCGAACAGGGAAGATCGGGTTTTGCATCCGGCAGGATTGCTCGTTATTCAGCGTGACGGGAGAGTTGCAGGAACACGACCAGCTGTGGCTCCTGCATCGGGTAACGAGGGCGGACAGAAGTCCGCCGCGTTACCGAAAGTAATCCTCACACAGATTCTGTGAGCGATACGTGAACGAGATGAAATTTGACATTGCCTTGACAATTCACGACAGGCGAATTGCCGCGCGCGCCGCTTCCGGCCGGCAATCGATACGGAAGGAAGTGATAGCTTGGTCGGGTATTTGACCCTAGGTTTCGACCCAGTCCGCCAGTTGCTCCAGTCCTTGCGCGACGTGATCAGGAGATTGGCCCAACTCGTCGAAGGTATTGCCTGCACGGTTGATCCAGCACACGGGATAACCGAAATGGCGCGCTCCCGATGCGTCCCAGGCGTTCGAAGAAACAAACAAGAGCTCGGAGCGGTGACGCTGCATCTGTTGTTCAGCCAACTGGTAAACGCTGTCATGCGGCTTGAAGATCCGGACGTTGTCGGCGCTGATCAGATGGGCGAAGCGATGTTCCAGCTGCGACGCCGCGACCACGCTGCGGATCGAATTGACCGAGCCGTTGGAAAGAATCGCGAGCGGTATCGCCATCGCCTGCAGCCTGGCGAGCGCGGCCGGCACCTCGGGAAAGGGCTGGATCCTGAGATATTCCCGGCACAGCGCGGAGCAGGCCGCCTGGTCCAGCGGCAGTTTCAAGTGGCGCGATGCAAACACCAAGGCGTCATGCGTGACCTGTTCGAAATCGACATATGCCCCCATCAGGCTGCGCAGCCAGGTGTATTCAAGCTGCTTTTGCCGCCACACGGCGCTCATCTCTCGACCTCGGCCAGGATGGTAGATGTCGCACGGCGCCGCGACCGAATGCACATCGTAAAGCGTGCCGTAGAGATCGAATACGATACCTCTTATATTTTTCATTGCCGTTCCTCTGTAAGCTCGTTTATGACAGCAATCCAGGCCGGCATCTCCTGCCGCCATAGAGATCACCTCTGCAGCGTAAATGAAAAAAATCCTTGCCGCTTTCCTTTTGCTCGCACCGCTGATCGTGCATGCGCACAAGATCGTCCACATAGCCGACGGCGACAGCCTGACGCTGCAGGCTGGCCGCAAACTGCTCAAGCTGCGCCTGGCCGGCATCGACGCGCCGGAGATAAAGCAAGCGTTCGGCCCGCAGGCCAGGCAATCACTGTACCAGCTGTGCTGGGGCAAAGATGTGCGATACACCGCCAAAGCGATCGATCAATTCGGCCGTACCGTGGGGACGCTGCGTTGCGACGGCATTGACGTCAGCCGGGCCCAGGTGGAACGCGGCATGGCCTGGGCTGCTCCGCGCAGCGCAAACGGCAGCCGTCTGAAGATACTGGAGACAGCCGCCCGCAACGCAAGGACAGGATTATGGTCAGACCCGCGTCCGCTCGCCCCTTGGCATTTCCGCCACGGAACAGCCACCGGCGCCACCTGCCAGGTCGGGCCACGCGGCGGCCGCTATCAATGGATTAACGGACGCAAAGTATACGGCTGCTAAATCATGTTAAATTTGCTTTGTCTTGAATCCGAATCTCGCTCGCCCGTTTCGCCCGGGCTCAACCGATGCAAATCTTAATGCGACTACAAAAACTGCCCGCCGGACTTTCCCTCTGCCTGCTTGGCCTGATGCTGGCCGGCTGCTGCAAGAATAATCAGACGACCTCCTGCGACAACGCCGCCAGCAGTAACACCAGCGCCGGCAGCAGCGATGGCAGCGGCAATCATGTGCGCTTTAACCAGCCCACCGGGATTGCAGTCGACGCCGGCGGCAACCTGTTCGTCAGCGACACCGGCAATAACACCATCCGCAAAATCACTGCAGCCGGCGTCGCCACTACCGTCGCCGGAAGCGCAGGCAATGTCGGCAGTACGGATGGCGCCGCTCTGAGCGCGTTGTTCAACCAGCCCGGCGGCATTGCGGTTGATGGCGCGGGCAACCTGTATGTGGCAGACACCCGGAACAACACCATCCGCAAGGTGAGCGCGACCGGCATCGTCTCGACCCTGGCCGGCAGCGCTGGGCAAAGCGGCCAGGCTGACGGCATTGCGGGAAATGCCCGCTTCAACCAACCTTGGGGCGTCGTGCTAGACCCGGCCGGCAACCTGTATGTCGCCGACACCGGCAACGATACCGTGCGCAAGGTCAGTCCGGCGGGCCAGGTCACGACGCTGGCGGGCGCCGCCGGCAACGCCGGCAGCCAGGATGGCGCCGGCAGCAATGCTCAGTTCAATTTACCGCAAGGCATCGCCATCGACAGCGCGGCGAATCTGTATGTCGCCGACACCAGCAACAACACGATCCGTAAATTGACCCAGGCCGGCGTCGTCAGCACGCTGGCCGGTACTGCCGGCAACAGCGGCGGCAGCGACGGCAGCGGCCAACGCGCCAGCTTCAGCCAGCCGAACGGCATCGTAGTGGATAGCTCGGGCAATATCCGTGTGGCGGACAGCGGCAACCAGCTGATACGCAGCGTCTCCGCTTCCGGCGTCGTCAGCACCCTAGCGGGGGCAGCCGGCAATGCCGGCGCCACGGACGGCAGCGGCAACAAAGCCCGCTTCAGCCTGCCCAAGGGCATCGCCAGCGATGCCGCCAACAACATGTATATTGCCGACACCGGCAACAACCTGCTACGCAAGGTGACGCCGGACGGCCAGGTCACCACCTTGCTATCCGGCGGCAACGGCTCGTCGTGCCTGTGCCTTTTCAATTTCTGATCTATATCGGCAAGCGCTGCGTACCCTGCGTCATTTCTTGCTATCCCGCTCAGTTACTTGCAATAAAACCATCCATCCTGTGAATTTGTGGAAAAATTGCCAAATGAACAGCGCAAGTCGGCGGGATTTATTGGACATTCGCTGAAATTGATGCGATAGTTGCATAATAGAAACTAATTAATTGCCCAAAAGATACAATTGTTTGCAATTGAACATGCCAGACTGATATAAAGTCAATGTTGCATGTGTGAATTAAACACTCAATCTGGCGCCGCTATCCAAAAGTCCCGGCAGTCATTTTAGTGACTGGAATTTTGTCCTGCGCTTGATCCTCATCAGACAGAACATTCTGTTTTAACTCGTCTGGCGGCGGCACGGCCAGCATCACTTAAGTCTCAATCTCAATAAGGGAGCATTACCATGGCAATCGACGTATACCTGCAAATCAACGGCATCAAAGGCGAATCGACCGACAGCGCCCACAAGGACTGGATCGAATGCAAATCGGTGCAATGGGAAGTGCTGCAGCCGAAGTCGGCTACGGCATCGACCGGCGGCGGCCACACAGCCGAGCGCTGCGAGCACAAGGACATCGTGATCACCAAGATCGCCGACCTGGCTACGCCTTTGCTGCTGCAGAACTGCTCGTCCGGCAAGACCATCGACAGCGCCAAGTTCGAATTCCTGCGCGCCGACGGCAAGGGCGACCGCATCAAGTATTTCGAAATCGAGCTGTCGAACCTGCTGATTTCCGATGTCACGCCATCCGTCACTGAAGGCGACGTGCTGAGCGAAACAGTCAGCCTGAAGTACTCCAAGGTCAAATGGAAGTACACCCAGCAAAAAATCGGCGGCGGCTCCGGCGGCAACACTTCCGGCGGCTGGGATCTGTCGACCAACAAGATCGTATAATTCCCGATACCGGCAAACAGAACCGCAGCATCTCGACGCTGCGGTTTTTTTTCGTCCATATTGCAAGGCGCACTTGCATCTCTTGCTGCCAGCGGCAACTCAGTCCGCTCTAGTTTCAAGTCCCACTACGCGTAACTTGCCATCGCGAGCAACTAGCGACGCTACGCCTTTAATCGAATTTATCGACATCACCATTGATAATGATTATCGTTTGCGATAAAATAGAGACAATTCGACTTCGCTGATTTATCCGCTTCTTGCCGGCGCTGCAGGTATCCGCCGCATCAACGCGCGCTACGCCGTTATCTGACAATCTCGCCGTTAGATAACGTGCCGCATGCACAGTGAGCATCACGCCAGATGCTCATCTTCGATGTTCATCCAAAATCATTTTTTGCCAGCCGCGCCGCCAGCAAGGACTTCACTCTGCGGCGCAGGCCCGCGCAACGACGCGCCCTTCCCCGCAAATATCGTTTCTTTTTTTACAGGGATTCCCATGAGAAAACGCTTGCCTTATTTTTTTCGCACAACATCCATTGTTGTTGCTGGATTACTCGTTGCGCCGGCATCGGCTATCGAAACAAATTCCGAATCTTCTGACACCGAAGACCAAGTGCACGTGAGGCGTGCATTCGATGCCTTGAGTCACTCCAAGGCAAGACGCGCTCTCGATGCCTTATCGCCCATGGAACGCAAGAAACTGTTTTCGTCGCGGACTGCAAAGATTGCACCGAAGCCGGCCAGGCGTTTTCTTCAGGACGACAGCGACGACTGCATCAGCGTAGAGGACTACAGCGAGAATAGCGTCGGATTCAGAATGGGAGTGCATCCTGACGGCGTGAAATTCAACGGCGGGATTGATAACAAAGGGAATGGCAGCGAATCATTCGGGTCTCCTGCACCGGCCTCCCGCAAGCACTCAGCCTTTTGCGCATTGTCATCTCCCGAAACAACATCGACACGCCAGCCAAATCCGCTTGAATATCCAGGTCACGTGCATGACCTGGATACCTTGCCACCTTTCAACGATCGTCATTTACCCGCTTCAGAACTGGGCGAATCACTGCGCAGGCAGCGATATGCAGACGACCAGCCGCGACAGCCGGCGCCCCCTCCCTCGATGCCGGTGACGGTGGACACCTATCGCGAAGGCAGGTCAAGCCGCAGCCCTGAGCTGCCTGGCAGAGTGATCGTCACCACCCCTGGCGGAGGTCTGAAAATGAAAATGCAGTAGCCGCGGTCCTGCCCTCCCTTCCCGGGCCGCTTGCTTTAACAATGTTTTCACCATGTGAGGTAATTCCATGTCCAAATTCATGTCGCAATACTGGATCTATCTGCTCGGATGGCTTTTCCTGCTCGGAACCGGCAGCGCCAGGGCGAATACGATAGAGGGAAATTTCAGGCTTTGGGACGATTGCAGCAGCTACTGCCTGGTTTACGCCGCCCCCCATGCAATCTATCAGTCCCCGTTGGCCCTGCAGGCTGCGCTGGATTCTCCCGGCAAGGAAGGCGTACTGCATTACTCCATGATGATGAAAGACTATGTGGGCGACGGCCAGGTTCTGGCCTTGCGCCTTGACGATGTCGCCACCGTCTTTGTCGAACAAGAAAACCTGAGGCTGAGCCTGGTTGGCTCCGACGGCAAGCCCAGGAATTTCAAGTATGCGCGCCAAGGCGCAAACCATTGGTCGCTTAACTGGCTGGTGCCCGTTGGCGATGATGCTCCCACCAGCATCAAGGTCTTCTTCAAGAATCTTGATGGCCAGAACAAGGTCCTCTCCATCTCGCCTCTTTACAGCGTGGAGGTGGACGACAAAACACTCGCGCGCTGGCCCGCATTCGCCACCTTCTCTGTCACTCAGGAGAATGTCACTCAGGGCCAGGGCCTGCTTGGGATACGACGCGCAGGCGTCAGTTACGTCGCCGCTCCTGCGAGCCATGACCGCCAAAAACGCTGGAGCGAGTGGCACAGCGGCAAGCTGCTCTGCCTGCTCGACCCGTTGGATGCCATTTACAACTACGTCACCCAGAACCGCTGCAGTCTGGGAGAAACCTGGGAAGGCGCAATCTATCAAACCCTGGCAGGCAGGCCTGTCGACCAGTACGCGCCACCGGCGAGCAAGCCGGCTATCAGCCAACGCATCCATTTTGCCAAGGGCAACGCTCTGGAAGCGCTGGCAAGCCACCGGGTATGCGGCATCCCTCTTGAGTCCTTGGCGCGCAGACGCAAGCCGAGAGGATGGGAAGAATGGTCTTCGTGCGGCAACCCCACGGCCAATTTGATAGCCCTTTACATCGCCACCCGCTTGCCGCTGGACCAATTCCGTCAGGTGATTCATAACCTGGTTCATGGGCAAGCGGTTGCCGCGCCTGATCCGGTGCCTCTGGATGCCCTGAGAAGCGCGGTCCTTGAACGCCCGGAACTGGCCCGCCAAAGCATCGCCCAGGCCGCCGACATCTTCAGGAACTACCAGGCAGCCAATCCTGGCGCCAGTGCCGCCAACGCACAACAGGCCGATGTGCTGGCCGTCACCTGTCCGGCCGACGCGCGCCCGTGCGGCTCCGGCGCAAGCAGCGGCGTGCTGGTCCAGCATGAAAGTCCCACCGGAGCGCACTTTTTGAATGACGGGGAGCCGCCAAGCTTTACCGTGCAAGGCACGCAAAACTGGAATTTGAACCGCCTGCAGGCTGCTCACCGGCGCCTGCTGGCGCAGGGATACGTTTTTGCGGGTTATCACGGCACCTCCCTGGAGGGCGCACAGAGTATCGTGTTTGGCGGAATCCACAACCGGCAGCAGGACCTGGAGGAAATCTGGAAAGGCCTGTACGTTGCCGGAGATCCCGCGGTTGCCTACGGCTACGCGCAGGATGCGGAAGGAGATGCGCGCGGCCGCATCCGCAACGGCACGATGTTGCGCATCTATGTCCCGCGCAACGCTCTCCCGCGACTCTTTGCCACCAGTCTGGCGCTGGATCATCCGGGCGCTTCGCAAGAGGTTGCGCGTTTGATCGGCCACCCGCTGCCCTTGCAGTATGAATCGATCACCGGACCGGAAGCAGCAGGCGGCAATCGCCTCGAAACGATCCTGGGCTGGCCGCTCGCTGAACAGGCCGTCGCGATTCCCTCGATGATCCCGACCAACAGCCGCACCGTCGGCAACCCCCTCGATCCCGCCACCGTCGCGCTTGAAGAAAAGCAGATCAGCAGCTTGCCGGGCTATGCCACAAAACCCGCGAAAGACGACAGGACGGAACTATGAGCCTTAGTACATTACCCCCAGCTTCACCCAGGCAGTACGGCCCTGGTCATTGATGGCAGTATTGGCCGCATAGCCAAAGCCGGTATTGCCCGCCAGATTGAGATGTTCTGCATACGCCTTGTTAAAAACGTTATCGATGCCGGCAACGATTTGCACCGATTTGGAAAATGCATAAGCTGCATTCATCGACAAGACGCCAAAGCCCGCGCTCGGGCCGAAATCCTTGCCGACGACATTGCCTTCATTGATAGCGACCCGGTTTTGCGCTGACACGAGGCGCCACAGCGCGCCGAACGACCAGCGCGCATCGTTGTAGTTCAAGGTAAGCCGTGCATCAAGCGGCGGCATTTGCGGCAAGGCCTTGCCATCGCTGCGGTTGCGGCCCCAGGCATAGGCCAGCGAACTGTCGATCTTCCAATGCGGAGCGAAACCATAGGATGCGCCGAGCTCGCCACCCATGATCTGTGCATCGATATTGTTAGCTTGCGATGTTGCGCCCATCGCTCCCGGCAGATAGGAAAACAAGATGTAGTCGTTGACCACGCCGACGTAGGCCGATGCCCAGGACTGCCATGCGCCGGCTTTATATTGCGCGCCTATATCAAGCTGCGTGGTTTTTTCCGGACGAATGCCGGCAAAGGCGTTGGGCGATCCGGCCGGCGCCATTTTCGGCGAGAACAATTCCCAATAGTCGGGAAAGCGCTCGGCATGGCCCAGTCCCGCGTAAAGCGTGCCAGCTTTCGACGGCAGATCGTATTCGTAACGGGCAAAGCCGCTAGGCAAGGTAACCCGGCGCACCATATCGGCGGTAGGATTGGGCGGCGCCATCATGCCCTGCCCCAGCGTGCCGCGCTCATCTTTTACCGTCGCGTAATCGATGCGCGCGCCGCTGATGACCCGCTGCCGCGGCGCTGCAGACCAGGTCGCCTCGCCAAACATGCCGACATTGCTGAAAGCGGCATCCTTGTTCCACGGTTTTTGCGCATAGGTGCCGATGCCCATGCCGCTGCGCGCGCGGTGCGCGTTCTGTTGCATGTCAAAGCCGGTGACCAGGCTCAGCGCATCGTCCCACGCCAGCGTCGCGGCAATCCTGGCGCCGACGGTACGCCGGTCGACTTCCGACGCCATCGGCATTTTCATCATGCCGGCTTTGGGATCCGGCTTGCGCAGGGTGTAGTTATCCATCAAGTGATCGGCATAGTTGTAATACGCCATCGCCTCGATCTTCGCGACGTGCTGGCTGATATTGCGCTTTTCGAACTTTGCGTTGAAACTGTGGCGCTTGAAACTGACGCCATCCATCCCGCGTCCGGCGTAAGCCGCCGAGCCGTCGCCAACGCCGGCGTTCAATTCCAGCAGGGTATCGGCATCCGGCGTAAAGCCGAGCGCAGCGTCTACATTCCACTTATCCCAGCGCGACGCCACCGTTTGATTGTTGCCATCCTTGTAGTCATTGGCCTTGCCGTGATTGGCGATGACACGCGCATAGACATCCGGCGTGCCGGCAGTCAGATCCGCTCTCTGCTCATTGCGGCCGTACGATCCGGTCGTCAGCCCGCCGTCAAAGCGGACGGGATTTTCAGTTTCTGAAAACCGTTCCGTCTTGCGTTCAAACAGCACCGTCCCGGCCGATGCTCCCGGTCCCCAGATCACGCTTTGCGGCCCTTTGATGACAGTCAGCTTGTCGAAACTCTCCGGCGAAATATAAGAAGTCGGCGCATCCATGCGGCCGGGGCAAGCGCCCAGGATGGTGGTGCCGTCGTTCAGAATATTGATGCGCGAGCCGAACATGCCGCGCAAGACAGGATCGCCATTGGTGCCGCCGTTGCGCACGGCGGAAAAGCCCGGGATGGTTTTCAGGTAATCGGCGCCGTCGCTGGCCGGTATCGGCTGCCGCGGCGCTTTCGGGTCGACTACGATGGTCAGAGGTGAAGTCTCTTGCGCAGCCGTGATGACGACTGTCGGCAGTACAGCTTCGTTCGTCGCCACATCGCTGGCAACGGCGCCGGCGGTCAGCGCGCTGGAACTGACGACGGCTGCATGGATCAGCGCAGGCAGGAATTGAGGGCGGGCGTTTGGAACATAAAGCATGGGCATCCTATAAATGGCTGAGAAAAATTCCCGCCGAGTATAGAAGCGCATCCCTTCAAAAAGAATGCGGCTAATTGTCGCACCCTGTGGCGGCAAGCGACTGACATTTGATGCCTGCTGGGCTCAAATGCCATCGGGACGTCGTTGCGGCGATATCACCAACTCGTCGAAACCTGAAACCGCATCCGGTTCGCGGACAAAACGATGCTCCGGCAATAACGCCACCAGCAGCTCGGCTGTCGTGCGCACAATGCATCCGGGCGCTACGTGGCCGCCCAGCACGCTACCTTGCGCATCGGCTACCGTCATGTGGAGATGAGCGCCATCGGCCGAGAGCGATCCGGCAAGTGTCAGCATCTCCAGGTCACCGCGAAGTTCGGTAGCTTGTTTTGCCCCGGCAAACCGCAGATGCGCATGGGATAAACTGCCAATACCCTGCAGCACAAAAGCGGCGCTGACGCCATGTTCGATCAGTACAGTTTCCAGAACCGAGCGTAGATCCTGTCCGGGAGTGAGACGTAGAGGTAGGGTTTGCATGGGGGATCATTAGGCTAGGCTTGGGAAAGATATTACATTGAATGGCGCATGACCGGAGAGCCCGCAACGCTGATCGAGCAGGACGTGTAATATTCAATCAATCAGCAATTCCCGCCCGCCCTCAGTCGCGTCCATGAAAAAAAACCCGGAATTTTCCGGGTTTTCCTTGCCTGATTTAGGGATTCTCTAATTTGTCCAGCCCAAATTTCTCCAGCATCATATCCGCGGTTTGCAACGCCCCCTCGACCCAACCCTGGGCATCGGAATAGGCCTCGCCGCAAATATACAAGGGCTGCCGGCCGATCGGCTGGATGATCTTTTGTTTCACTTCCCAGCTCTTTACGCCGATGTTCCAGCTATTCCAGCCGCCGCCGAAGGGATCATCGCCCCAATCGCGGAAACAGGCATCTTGCACCTTCGGGGTATAGCTCAAGCCGTGCATGGTCGCCAACTGGCGCGCCACTTCGGTCACCATGCGGTATGGCGCCTGGTGCTGGTCCCATTCCAGTTCCGGATTCGGTTTACGGTTTTCGGCAACGAACGGTTCACTCACTTTGGCGACATCCTGCCCCCTGGCCTTGTGTTGATGCCTCTGCGGCCGCAGGCCGTCCCAGAATCCGGTATTGTCGCCATCGTCATAACTGGCCAGTAACATCGCGGGGCCAGTCTTGACGGACGTGCCATCGCTTTTCGGCCAGTAATAGGTTTGCCGTACCGGAATATCAGTCACGCTGCGGCCGGCTTCTACCGGCACTACGCTGCCGTCAGGCTTGCTATATCCGGCTGCGCGCCACCATGGATTGGCATAGGTGGTAAATAATTTAAACAGCGGACGCGGCGTCACGGAAGCGATCAAGCCACTGGCCTCTTGCAAGATCGGGCTGCTGTCAGCCAGCAGATCCAGTGAGCGGCGCGGCATGGCCAGGATCACGGAATTGGCGCGGATCGACTTGCCGTCGGCCTGGAATTCAACTGCGCCATCCAGACTTGCAAGCGCCGACACGCTGCTGTTCAAACGTACCTCGCCGCCTGCCTCGGTGAATAATTTTGCCAAAAGCCGAGGCACTTCCTGGAAACCTTTGGTGAACCCTTTGTAAACCGGCTGAACGCCGAAGTCAGACAAATACCAGGGGATGGCGTCGGCGGCGTTCCAATTGCTCATGGTGGAGTCATACCCGCCCGCGTCCAATGAATATTGATACGATTCACCGTTAATGACGCGCATCAGCACATTCCAGAATCCCTGTTGATACAGAGGCTTGCCGGAGAAACTGGCTTGCTGCGCCATTTCGCGACGCTGGTCTTCGGTGAGATCCGGATTGGTAATGCCCGGCACAATCTGCTCAATTGCATTGATCATGACGGAACCGGCGGTTTGCCCGTGATTCGGAAAGCCGAGCCGGTACGGAACCTTGTCCGGATTGGTAGTGAATTCGGACAAGCGCAAATAAGTGCCGCGCAGATAAGCGATGTTTTGCGGTTCGTCAACAGGGAAAGGATACAGCTTGATTTTCTCGCTATCCGGCAGTAAATGATTCAGCACATCGATCAGGGTGCTGATCAGCGGTTGTACTTTGGGCAGAATCCGCATGCCGCCCAGTTCCGCCACCATGTCGGGAATCCCGGGTGGCGTCACCGACAGCAAGCGCCCGCCGATATGATCGCTTCCTTCGAACACCACGATTTTTTGTTTCGGGTTGGCTCGTTTCAGCCGCCATGCGCTATATACGCCGGAAACCCCGCCGCCGACGATGGCGATATCAATTTTTTCATCTGCCATGATGCGTAATCCCCTTTTTTGCAAGTAAGTGGAAGAACGAATCCCTGGACCTAGCCGGACAGCATGTCAAAACCCGGTTGCGCCCTGGGCACCGCATTTGCTGCCAACGCCGCTTAGAAAATCACCGGTGTATTCTGATTATCGCCAAGCCCTGCGGCAGCAAGCAGCGGTCCTTGCTGGTGGAAAAAATTCAAGGCAGGCTGCAGCGGGGCTCTTGCTTGTCTTGCTTGTTTGCCGGTGTCGTCATCCGTGCTGGGCGGCGGTGGCGGATTCTGGGCGGTACGCATATCCAGAACATAGGCTTGCTGATGCTGCAGGACATGATCCATGCCGCGCCGCACGGCTGCTTTGACGCCTTCCGGAGTGTCGACCACTTCACCGCTTAGGCCTCCCAGTGCTTTTGCAATGGCGACAAAATCCATCACCGGACTTTGTATGCGCAGATAGGACGGGTCCGTATTGTTGTCTTTGGGATGCCATTCATAGCCAGGCGCGGCTCCATACGCTGCGACCAGCTGTTGCAAGCCGTTTTGCAGGGTGTGGTATTCATGATTATTGGTGATGATGTACAGCACCGCCAATTTGCGATGCGCCGCGGTCCACCAGGTTTGCGGATAAAACAGCGACGAACCGTCGCCCACCGCCGCCACCACAAACTCGGCATCGATCTGTTGCCAGCCTTGCGGGCTAAGCTTGATGCCAAGCGACGCCGGCATCGACCAGCCCAGCGACCCGCCGCCAACGCAGTAATAACTGATCGGCGCGGCGCCTTCCGTGCCGAACGGCAGCAGGTACTGGAAAGGTGCAGGATCGGAAACCGCCTCGTGCACATAGACAAATTTCCGGTTCAGATTGCGTTGCTTGATTTCTTCACGCAAAGCCTGGGCAATGACTACCGCCAAAATATTCGGCGCCGCCAGTGCTTCAACAAAATACTTATCCCATTGCACCCGCCGCTGCGCCGCCAGCACGGCCAGCTTCGCATTGCGCGCCGCGGCCGGTGCAGACGGTTCGCTGCCTACCTGTGCATTGATCAGCGGCAGCGTTGCTTTAATGTCGCCAAACACTGCCGCTTCGCCATAATAATTTTTGCCTATATCCCACATATTATTGCTGAGGTAAACCTGCCTGACAGCTGGGGGAATCAGAGCGCCATCCGAATATTTGAAAATCGTGATCTGCGCCTGGTTGCTAAAACCGCACAGAAATGCCACGTCATGATCCTTGAATACACTTTGCACGCCGGCTTGCGTACCCGGCAGCTCACCCTGCCAATGGCTATCGTCATTCGGGAAATTCGCCACGGCGCTGAAGGTTTGCAGCAATACGGGCGCGCCGATCAACTCCGCCATTTGCTGCAGTTCCGGCCAGGCGTTGGCATAGCCGACCGCATCGCCAGCGATGATGATGGGGTTTCTTGCTTCCTTGAGCGCATTGGCAACCTGGGTAATCGACTCCGGTGCGCCGGTGAAATGCGGCGAAATGCGCGTTACGCCTTTGATCTTGTCGTCAGCGCCGATTTCGCGCATGGTGAATTCCCACGGAATCGATACGAACACCGGGCCGTTCGGCGCCGCCATCGCTTCTTTAAAGGCCCGTTGCAGCACCAGCGGAAGTTCTTCGGCAGCGCGTACTTCGTGCGCCCATTTGGTGTATTGCCTGGCTAAATCAACCAGATTGGATGCCAGCAGCGGCTCCTGGGTCACCAGTTCATTTTGCTGCTGGCAGCACAGAATCACCAGCGGCACCTGTGAGCGAGAAGCATTGAATAAATTGCCGATGCTGTGCGCAATACCCGGCGTGACGTGCACTACCAGCACCCCAGGCAAACCGGTCATGCGCGCGGACCCCATGGCCGCACCGAGCGCAATGTTTTCATGCAGGCACTCAATGTACTCCACCTTGTTTTCCGGATAGGAGGTGCCATCGATAATTGGAATCTCGTTGGTTCCCGGCACACCGAAAATATAGTGAATGCCAAGTTCGCTCAAGATATCGAAAACGTAGTCGCGCGCCCAGCGCGTCGGTGCCTGCCCAAGCTTATCCGCCATTTTCTCCCCCTATGTAGACCAAGTTATCCAGCTAAAAAAGACCGGACCGCACATGCATCTATTCCTACTGTTCAAGCGACGACAGCCTGCCCTGCTTCTTTGTCTCGATACCGTGATGAACTGTTGGCAAAGCTCCCCGCCGATCCGGGCCAGTGTCCGCGGATATCGGCAAACGCGGTCTTCTCGTTCGTCAACTACGCCGCTACCGCTGCGGAGATGTCGTCAGGCGATGAATGAAGGGAGCGGGAAGCGATGCAGACAATTGTATGCCGGTATTTCCGCAGGGAAACCTGCCACAATTGATAGGTGGACAATCTTTGATATTGTGCTTCTCCGAAGAGCAATCACGGACAGGCAATAGCAGCGGCAAGTAAAAGGACAATTGAGCCCTTATCTCAACACGTTCTTCAACGACATTGCCGATTTCTCATGAGGACGGCTTGATCAAGTCAAGCACCGATCCGTCCTTCTTCAGCGTCGCCAGCACGATGCTGGAATCCGTCGACATGACGCCAGGCGTCTTATGCAATTTGTGCTGCACAAAATCGGAATAATGATCGAGATTTCTGACGCGGACGGTCAACACATAGTTGGTGGTGCCGGTCACGATGCGCGCCTCCACCACCTCCGGCCAGCGGCTCAGCGAACTCACGAAATTCTCATGCCAGCGCTCAACATCATGCCGCATGGACACATTTACCAATGCCTCGAACTCCAGTCCGACTTCTTTCGACGAAATCACACATCGATACCCGGCAATTACGCCGGCGTCTTCCATTAATTTCACGCGCCTGAAGCAGGCGGAGGCGGACAAATTCACCGCTTCGGCCAGCTCCTGGTTGGTGATTTTTGCATTTTGTTCCAGGTGACGGAGGATGCGCAGATCTATGGGGTCAAGATTCATATTGAAAATTCCACCGAAAAACCAACGATAAACGGAATTATTTTGCGTATTCCGCTCAATTCGCGCTGCAAAGAGGAGAAATATTAAGCGCCCTCCTTGATACCATATTTTTCAATAAAAGACATGCCCGCAGACGGAAAAGAAGTCGATCCGAGCACGCGGCAGACACATCCATCATCCACGGAGACCGTAAGCAATGTTCAAGCACATCCCCCCATACCCGGGCGACCCGATCATGTCCCTGTTCGAGGCGTTCCAGGCCGATCCGCGCGCCAGCAAGGTCAATCTGAGCATCGGCCTGTATTACGACAACAGCAACAGCATCCCGGTGCTCGACAGCGTGCGCCAGGCGAAAGCCATGCTGGCGAACGAGGACAGGCCGCACGCCTACTTGCCGATTGAAGGCATGGCGCAATACAGGCAGCTGTTGCAGGAAATCGTGTTCGGCAAGGATAGCCAGGCGCTGCGCGACGGGCGTGTGGCCACCATCCAGTCAGTCGGCGGCTCCGGCGCTTTACGGGTGGGCGCCGAATTCCTGAAGACCTATTTTCCCGGCAGCGCGGTCTGGGTCAGCGATCCGACATGGGACAACCATCAAGTGCTGTTTGCCGGCGCCGGCCTGGAGATCCACAGTTATCCGTACTACGACGCCGTCACCAACAGCCTCAAGTTCGAGCAGATGCTGGCCTGCATAGCGACCCTGCCGGCGCATGCCATCGTACTGCTGCAACCTTGCTGTCATAACCCGACCGGGATCGATCTCTCGCGGGAGCAATGGCAGCAACTGATCCCGCTGCTGCAACGGCGCCAGCTGATCCCTTTCATGGACATGGCCTACCAAGGCTTCGGCGACGGTGTCGAGGAAGACGCCTGGGCGATCCGGGCGATGGCCGATGCCGGCCTGTCGTTCGTGGTCAGCAATTCCTTCTCGAAGAATTTTTCCCTGTATGGCGAGCGCTGCGGCGGCTTGTCCTTCGTCGCCGCCAACGCAAGCGAAGCAGCGACCGTGCTGGGACAGCTGAAGGCAACCGTGCGCAGGATGTATTCCAGCCCGCCGCTGTATGGCGCGCGGCTGATTGCGACCGTGCTCGGCAGCCCAGGACTGGCGGCCAACTGGAGCGCCGAAGTCGGCCAGATGCGGACTCGCATCAAGCATATGCGGAGCAAGCTTCAGGAACTGCTGCAACAACAGCTGCCGCCGGCCGAGCTCGCCTACCTGACTGCGCAGCGCGGCATGTTCAGCTACACCGGCCTGACGCCGGCGGAAGTCGATCTGTTGCGCGAACGGCAAGGCGTGTACCTGCTGCGTTCCGGCCGCATGTGCGTAGCCGGACTCAACGACGCCAATCTCGAACATGTCGCCGCCTCGCTTGCCGATGTACTGCGGACACGCGCGCAGCAGCGGGCGCTTGCCTGATAACGAAGCTGGAGAGAATTTACATGCCAGACACCATTGAAACCGGCTTGCCGAAGCCGGCACAGCCCTTCTCCTGGGCCACCCACGCCAATGGCGTGATGTTCACCACCCACGGCCCGGTCGACGCCGGCGGCAGAATTGCCGGCGCCGACATCAGCGCGCAAACCCGGCTGACGCTGGACAACCTGGCGACCACGGTCGCGGCCGCCGGCAGCAGCCTGGAAGACGTGCTGCAAGTCCTGATCTACATGGATTCCGCGCAAGACATGCCGGTCATCGACGCCATTTACCGCGAGTATTTTTACGCCCCGCATCCGAATCGCAGCAGCATCGCGGTCAAGGGCTTCGCCCATCCAGACATGCTGATCGAAATGGTTGCCTATGTACGGATACCGGACCAGGCGGCGCCCGCGGCGGGCTGACAACACCTTTTCCGTCTCTCCACACAAAAAAACATAGGGAGAGACTTTATTCGACGTAAACCAAGGAGGAGATAAATATGAGGAAATTCCCAATGCAGCTGGCGGCAGGCATGCTGATCGCCGGCAGCGCCACAGCGCAAACGTCCGTGACCATCTACGGCATCGCCGACATGTCGCTCGACCGCTTTTCCGGCAGCAACGGCGGCTTGCAATCCCATCCCGCAGTAGTCCGCCTCGACTCGAACGCCAGCAACAATCTGGCCGGCAGCCGCCTCGGCTTCAAGGGCAAGGAAGATCTGGGCGGCGGACTCAGCGCCGATTTCAAGCTGGAAATGGGGATCCGCATGGATACCGGCGCCTCTGAACAAGGCGGCGTGATGTTTGGCCGTGCATCCAACGTCGGTTTAAACGGCGGCTTCGGCTCGGTCCATCTCGGACGCCAGGATACGCCGGCATTCGAGCTGCTCAACAATGTCGACCCGATGGGCGTCGGCCTGGCCGGTTCGGCCGGCAATATTCAAATCGGCAACAAGGCATTGTTCCCGGTCGGCGGATTGAAAGGCGTACCGGAACAGGGCTGGATCGGCTTGGGGGCAATCCGCTCCAACAACAGCATCCGTTATGATTCACCGAACCTCAGCGGCTTTAGCGGCAGCCTGCTGTATAGCCTGGGCGAAGTGGCCGGGTCCAGCCAGGGCAACGTCGCCGTGGCCGGCTTGAGTTACAAGCACGGTCCGCTGTACCTCGGCTACGTCCACATCACCGATCACGGCGCCGGGGTCGTGAGTCCAGGCACGCTCGGCTTCCATCAACGGAGCGATGCCCTTGGCCTCACCTATGACTTCGGGCCAGCCAAGCTGTACACTTTAGCCGCAACCAAGACAGCCGACTCCGCAGGTATTGTCGACAAGGCCAACTATTATTTGCTTGGCGTTAGCGCTCCGCTTGGGCAGAGCGGTCAAGTGATGGCAAGCTGGAATCGCTCCGCCGGCCGCAACTCCAATGCGAACAGCGCTGATCAGTACGGCCTGGGCTATCTGTATTCCCTGTCGAAACGGACCACTTTCTATACTTCGGTCGCCAAGATCATCAATAAAGGCAGCGCCGCTTTCGGTATCGACGGCTACGACGGTCACGATGGCAGCGCTTTCGATTACTCAACGCTGTTCAACGTAGGCATCACCCATTCTTTCTAATTTTTGACGATAGCGCCGCAATGCACGCCCTTTTCAGCGGCCGGATATTTTTATAATTATCAGGAGACGTTTATGCAACGCAATACAAAAATGATTTCACTCTGCGGAACGATGGCATTTGCCTTGGCCGGCATGGCGTCGGCCCAGGAACAAGTCGTCAGGATTGGTCACGTTGGCCCGCTCACCGGCGCTATTGCCCACCTGGGAAAAGACAATGAAAACGGCGCCCGCATGGCGATCGACGAGTTGAATGCCAAAGGCATCGTGCTGGACGGCAAAAAGACAAAATTCGAACTGGCGTCGGAAGACGACAGCGCCGATCCCAAACAGGCAACCTCGGTGGCCCAGAAACTGGTCGACGCCCGCGTCAGCGGCGTGATCGGCCACATGACTTCGGGCACCACGATCCCGGCGTCGAAGATCTACTACGATGCCGGCATTCCGCAAATCTCGCCATCGGCAACCAATCCCAAATACACCCGGCAGGGTTTCAACACGACCTTCCGCGTAGTCGCCAACGACAGTCAGCTGGGCGGCGCCTTGGGCCGCTATGCCGCGCAATCCCTGAAAGCCAAAAGCGTGGCCGTCATCGATGACCGTACCGCCTATGGCCAAGGAGTTGCGGAAGAGTTCAGCAAAGCCGCAAAAGCCGCGGGGGTAACGATCGTCACAACCCAATTCACCAACGACAAGGCTACCGACTTTACCGCCATCCTGACTGCGATCAAAGCCAAGAATCCAGACATGGTGTTCTTCGGCGGCATGGATGCAGTCGGCGGTCCGATGCTGCGCCAGATGAAACAGCTGGGCATCAAGACCAAGTTCATGGGCGGCGACGGCTTGTGCAGCTCGGATCTGCCGAAATTGGCTGGCGACGGCCTGGAAGACGAGCAAGTCGTTTGCGCGGAAGCCGGCGGCGTGCCTGATTCCGAGAAAAAAGCCATGGATGACTTCAAGGCCGCCTACAAGAAGAAATTCAACCAGGACGTCGTGATCTACGCACCATATGTCTACGATTCGCTGATGACCATGGCCGATGCCATGCAAAAGGCCGGTTCCGCCGATCCGAAAAAATACCTGCCGATCCTGGCCAAGCTCAGTCACAAGGGCGTCACCGGCAATATTGCCTTCGATTCGAAAGGCGATATCAAGGATGGCTCCTTGACTTTGTACACCTACAAGGGCGGCGTGCGCACCAAGATCGCCACGGTCAAGTAGGGACTGCAAGCGGCGCTCCTGGCGCCTTTCATCCACCATGGAGCGACAGCCTTGCCGGCACGCGCAGGATTATCGGCAAGACGCCGGGAGCGGCAATATCAGCGCAGTAGATATAGATGAAAATTTGATGGGTATTTTCAGCATCCAATGACATGGACAAGACGACGTTGTGGTTCGAAATTTACCAATTGCCGCAAGGATGCGCCAATTCGGCGAACTATTACGGTCTTGAAGAATGGACCGAGTTTTTTACCGACGGTCATCTATACGAAATCATGCCACGTGATAATGCCGGCAATCCGCTGCCGATCGGAGTTCTCTATTTCGACAGCCAGTGCATGCTGCGCGACCGCTTGCTATCGCTGCAGCATGCCGATCCCCACGAGGCGCACGAAGCGCACGGGGACCGTCGCCCGGCTTCAGGGTTGATGATCAATACCGTCAATGCCGACGCCATCGATGCCGCGCCTAGCTATGTGGTGATAAGGACGCTGCAAAACGGAGAATCTTTTGTGTATAAGGCTGGACCTTACCTGGACCGGGTGGTCAAGGCTGCAGCGCGATGGCGCGGCGCAAAGCGCCGTGTGGGATATGACACGCTGCGTGGGGCGCCCGAGACGCCAACCGCGCCGATAGTGGCGCCGATGATGGTAACGGCACCTACCCCGCCATGACCTCGAGCGTCAGCTCAGGCGAAGTCAGCTCCGCCTTCATGGCGGCAATCACGCTGTAACTGAGCGTCAACGAACCGCCCGCCAGTCGATCCAGCAGATTCTTCGGCACCACAAAGCGCACCCGCCGATTGATGTCTGAACTCAAAACATCCCGGCTTTCGAAATAAGAATACGGCGTAGCGTCAGCCGCGCGCCCCAGCCAGCTCAGTCGTACTACGTCACCCGCGCTCATGCCTGGGTAGGCAGCGATCTCGATCGTCATGCCAGCAGCCGGCGTATGCGCCAGACCCAATTTCCCCTCCACGCCTTCCAGCACCAGCGGCTTGGGGAGCATGGACGACGTCGGGTAAAGATACATAGCGATGCTCCGGAAAAAAGGGACGGCCAACAGGATACGCGGGTCAAGCAAGCGGACCGGCTGCTACCGGGAGATTGACAGCGGCGACGATCGGCAAGCCGCGCAATTGTAAGTTGTTATTCATACCCTGAAACCTGTCGGAATTGATAGGTCGCGCTACGCATCCTACGGCCTGATGCGCCAGGCCCAAACCGGATATCGGGCGGTGATGGCGTCGTCGCCAGCGAGGAAAAGCAGTAGTCTTCCTACCAATGAAAACCTTGGAAAGGCCCTCGGCAAAGAAGGCCTTCTTGTCGCTCCAGCAGCTAGAGGGCGATATCAGGATGCATCTTTTCCAATGCTTACGGTGAACGAACCGGAGTTATTGCCGTAGGTATTCGGTACGTCGTTATACACGAATGTAATCAGCCCTTGCGTCTGCGCCGGAGCCGTCCAGCGGAATAATCCCGTGTTCACCGGAATGTAGCCGCTCGATCCGATTTTCATCACCAGCGCACCGCAATATGCGTCTCCGCATATCAAGCCTTGATTCGGATGAGTCTTGTCGCCTTGCGGTCCCCAGTTGGGTTGCGGACCATAGCCGGCCCATCCTGATGCAACAATCGTTATCACGTCCCCAGGATTGTAGGTGACGCTTGTTGCCTGTCCGTTTTGTGCGTTAGCAGCTACTGTGCCAGTCCAAGCCATGATTTACCTCCAGTTGTGGTTAAACATATTGGATGCATGCATTTTCGTACAATGGAACAATTGCTTTTTTTTGTCGTGGATAGCCTCCTTCTTTAACGATGGAAGGGAACAACCGGTCTGACAATTACATTAGAGCGCAATAGGAAAAGCGAGACAGCTGTCAACTTTGACGGGTACAGGCCTAGCTGTCAGCTTGCCTTCCCACGACATTGAATTCCAATCAGCCCGCGTGACTGATCTGTGGATATGGGAAGCGAGCAGCCATCTTGCCTTCAAGCTGCGGGGGACAGCGACCAGCCTGCAAGCGGCGGGAATGTGCGCAAATCGTTCTGGGTCAGCCTCAGTACGCAATTGAGCAATCCGAAGACGGCCGTTGCCTATGGCAGCATCTTTGCGGCGCTGCTTCCCCAGATCCGCCCTTGTGGTGTTATTTCGCCCTGCCGCCGCTGGTTTTTGCGGTCGAAGCCGGCTGGTACGCAGTCGTCGCCTTATGTCTTTTCAGAAAACGGCCGCGTCGCCGCCGGCGCGATCGCAACTCTTGGGCTTAGACTGTTATTTACGGCTTATAGAGCCGGCATTTAGGCATCTTCGATCAATCGCTCATACTGCATGCAAACATAATGAGCTCTCAATAATTGCGTTGTTACATGGCTATTGGGAAGCGCTACCTGGCGAAATGCCGTCAGACCCGCGGCATTGGCGCGCTCTTGCAATGCCGACCATTGATCTAGCGTCTGCGGCGCAGTCCCCTCCACCACACCACGCTCTGCCTGGCGCTGCAGCCAATGGCGACATTCCCGCAAAGCTGATGGCATTACCAAAATCGGTTTTGCGTGATCTGGCGCAGCCTTCTCAGTGCGCGCGGTAAGGCGTCGCAGCTTATCGAGCCATCCTGCCGCACGTTCCGGCTCGGGTGCAGCATCAAAATAAAGATTGTCTACCGGATTTTCGTCCGCGTCGGCATTTAGCCGCATCAGGCTCAAAGGCTCAGCAACCAGGCCGTTAACACTGCCGCGCATGCGAGCAACGAGCATGGTGCCGACCGGTAGCTGCCCTCGCTCAATCTGCTCTATACGTGCAATAGCATGCGCAGTCTGCTCGCTATAGACCAGTTCAACGTTGAGAGCTTGGTCGTTCTCGTCAAACACCGGCCATACCAGGGTCTGGCGCGCTTCGTCGAACTCGGCGTTGCCATATCTAGCTGGCTGCAATACAGCCCAATCCTTCATCGGCTGAGGCTCGGCTAGCAGACTACGCCGCACCAGGCTACGTGCTTTCATTAGTTCAGCCCAGTTCTTAGACGGCTTAAGCTGTTCGGCAAAACTAGCGCTCAACTCCAAAGTTTTCACCGACGCCGAAGTGGTTCCAGCCGCGGAGAGTCTGCCGGCGGCGTTAAGCTGGGCACCAGTCAACATAACACGTCGGCCCGTCGCCTGAGCCGGCGCCCCCAAACCATTCCAAGGTCCGACGGACTTATACCGCGCCACGGGATTGAAACTTCGCTGTTGCTCCGGGCGCGCATCGGTACAAGACAAAAACCCCTGGTCTTGCGGCGACCAGAACACCATCGTCAGTCCGACATAGCCGGAAGCCGAGCGCCACGTGTAGGCGCCAAGCCCCATCAATTCAAGCGTACCGGCTCCTTCATAGCGGCTACGAGCCTTGCCGATTAAATAACTGGGTAGCATTCCCTTTGCTTCGGCAGCATCGAGTGCGCTGACCAGACCAAAAGCCAGAGCCAGTTCGTCTAACAACCGGTGTTCATCGGCGCCGCCAGCACGTTCCAGCAACAACTCAACGTGATCAGCTAAACGACGCAGCAGGAGCGCGAGTCGATAAAACTCCGCTCCCTGCGCCCACACAGCCAGAGTCGCGTAACGGTCGCAAATGCTACGCGACAAATGCGACAAACCTAGAGCGATGCACTCCTCGATCAATTGTTTGATACTCTCTCGCAATCGGATGCGGGAATCTCTTAATGCATCTCCAACCAACTCAACCTCAGCATGATCTTTGCCTAGGTCTAAAGATGCTGAACGGTCTTTCCCAATAGATTCAGGTGCGGTGATACCGCCACCATGACTGCGTTGATATGCCAGCACAACTGCCACGCGGTATTTCTCGATCTGACTGATCTCTACATCAGCAATCAAGCTATCAAGGCCACCACCCATATACCTGAAACTCATGCGGGGATGTGTGAATTGAATGACAAGATGACGTTCGCCACTTATCCTCATCGCCTCCTCCCCCTCCAGATCATGCACAAACTGCCATGCCCAACGGTAACCGGGCTTTCCCGCATACCGAGTCAACTCATCACTTGTTACCTGCATGAGCGCTGCATGCAATTGCTCCAGGGTGTCCCCATCGGGTGCGGCGCTGGCGTTGGGGGCATCACTTGAAGTCAGCTGTTGCAGTCCGATTGCGGCAGCCAAGATATGTTGACAAATCCCTGCGGCTGGACAGCTGCATTGGGCCTGAGCCGGACCACGAATATCAAAGCGGATATTGAAGCTGTCAAAACCCAGCGTCAATGCATCAGGGGATTCGTTAACTATGCTGATATGCTGCTTTTCAAGATCCTTCTTCGCGCGCCGCAACAAGCCACGGTTGGCCAGTGCAGCAAAAGCCTCGTCGTCGAAACGACTCAACTGCATTTGCAATTGTTCCCGTAACGAATTCATGAAATCACCGTGAGCAGCCAGTGTGCGAGGCGTTGCGGTGTGAGCGCGGCAATTTCCATGCCGCAGGCTGCCAAGCGTTCGGCCATCTGACGGTCATACATCGGATGCGCCTGGCCGTCGAGAGCCGCCAAACCCAGCACTTTTACCCGCGCCTCGGCAAGTTTTGCGACAGCACGCACCAGTTCGGCAGGTGCTGCACCTTCACAAAAGTCCGTGACCAAGACCAACACCGTGCGATGGGGATTCTCCACTAATTGGGAGCAATAGCGCACTGCCTGGCCAATGTCGGTGCCGCCGCCGAGTTGCACACGCATCAGCATCTCGACAGGATCGTCGACATACTCAGAGAGGTCGACCACATTAGTGTCGAATACAACGATCTTGACCCGAAAAGCCGGCAAACCTGCCAGAATACCCGCCATTACAGCACTATGGATGACCGAGTCAGCCATGCTGCCACTCTGGTCAACGCAAAGGATGATGTCCCAAGGCAGGCGTCGCGTATTGCGCTCAAAAAACCGTAATTGCTCAATGACCAGCTGTTGACGTTGCCTATCGTAGTGTTTGAGGTTTTTCCGCAGCGTACCGATAGGATCGAAATTTCGTGCCGCCGCCATCGGCGAATGTCTAAAACGATTGAGACGACCGGATAACGTCCGCCGCACCTCAGGCTCAAGCTTGCGGCGAATTTCATCAACTACCTGCTTGACGATGCGGCGTGCCAGGTGCAGCACTTCACCGTGCAGGTGATTGCGCAAGGCAAGCAAGGTGCGCAGCAATTGTTGATTTGGTTCGAGCCGCGTCAAGGTCTGCGGGTCGGTCACCAGCTCAGTCAAGCCATAGCGGTCTAAAGCGTGCTTTTCAATGACTTCCACGGTGTCGTTAGGGAACAATTCCCGTACTTCTGACAACCAGGTCACAAGAGTCAGTTGTGAGGGATCGAGCGAGCCAGGAGCCAAATCATTGCGTAGTCCCCGCCCTTGATACTCGCGTCCATAGAGAAATTCCAGCGCCCGGTCCATGCGTCCGTACGCATCAGACAATCCGCTGCCAGATCCCTGCAAACGTTGATCGGCATACTTTCCCAGCACCAGACGCCAGCGGTCGAGCGTACTCATGCGCTTCCCCATGATTGCAAGCCGTCTGCAGTAAGGAGCTCGGACAATGCGCCCGACAAGATCAGATTAGCCTGGACCTCCGCGGCCGACAAATCATAACGAACCAGGCGGCCTAGATCCTCGGCACCATGCAACTGCGCCACGGATTCTGCGACGCGGTCAGTTTCCTTCGGCGTCATTTCAGCAAAAGCCAAACGCAACTCAGGCAATGTAGTAACAAAAGCACTCTCATCCCATTGCTGTAATAATTGATCAAGCACCCCAAGTATGGCTGGCTGCTGCCATGCCGCTTCGCGTGCCATGAATAGGAGACCACGTAAGAAGCTCACCGCCTCGGGTGGCGCCATCAAGCCGTTTACATGGCCATTCAATGCCATGCCCAATTCTGCTTCGGATAGCTTTCCTGCAGAGTACAGCAGTCCGGCGCAGGCACCGCGGACCAATGCCGCCTGGTGATGGGTGTATAACGCTAAGACCATATTCCAATAAAGATTGGCATCGAGGGTGCGACCGGCAGTGCTCAGCAATAGTTCACGCAACTGCGACAGCGCGGACAGTATCTTGCCGTCGTCACCGGGCGCAGCCGGCAATTCTCCGCCGAGGTAGACTGACCTCTCGTAGGCCGCCTGTAACAATGGCGGGATTTCAGCTACATCGCGTGTCTCCAGCGGTTCGCGCGACTCCAGCAACAGCCCTATACTGTTGGCGGCAGCCACAACTGAATCAAATGCCGCATCTTTGCCAATTGCTTCCCGTAGCGCCGTGACAACCCTTGGCAGATGGTCATGCAAACCCAATACGCAGGCATGCATCAGCAATGCGGCCGCAACCCGGGCATCACGCCTCTCACCCTGCGATTCCAGCCGTTCAATCCTGGCGCTAAAGCGATTCGCCACCGCCAGCGCTACCGTCACGCCATATACGGAATTTTCGACTAAAGCGGCTTCAGTCGATGGTGTGTACGTGTATTCCCAATGCTCTTGCAACCTCTCGAGCCCGGTGCCATTAACAAAATCAGGCCCAACCGTGCGCACGCCCATTGGCACACCCAATAAATTGAGACCATGCAAAAAACGGCTCGTAAGCCGATGTTCTGGCCGGCGGTAAATATCGAGCACGGCGCGCCTCGGCTGTGAATCGTCGATTTTCAGGCGCTGGCGACGGGCGCGATATTCAAAATCCTTGACCAGCGGCGGCGTGCCGGCACCGGGCGGCACCGTCCCCATCGCCTGGCCGCTAAAGACGCGTCGTGCTACCGCCAGCACAAGTGCGCCGTCGGCGTCGGCGTCGCCCTTGATGAAGCAACTGGTCACGGCATCGAGCACATCGTCGCGTGCTGGCGCCGGACGTTGCCGCAGGTTGGCCAACTGCAGCGCATGTTCGTATGCTGCAACCAGCGTCGGCATGGGCAGCGCCAGTTTGTGACGCTCGCGCAACTCAACGGCGATCTCGAAGAGCATCATGAGTGCCGCTTCATTCCGGATACGTGAAGCGTTCTCAGCGTCCGTCTTGCCGTATTTTAGTGTTTGTTGCCACAGCAGTTGCTGCCAGGCAGGCGATGTCATCCCCGCCGAATAACCACTCAAACGGTCAAGACGCTCGAAACTGTAGCGAATGATCGCCGAGGACTCGTCATTGATGTTGCTGCGAGAAATTGAAGGACGTATCACCGTCCCAGCCAATAAGGTTGGCATGGCAACCGCATGAAAGCCGCCAACGACTACCACCACCGGACCGTCGCCAGCCTGGCGTTGACTCAGCGCTTGTTGGATATGCCACGCCATCTCAGCTTCACGCTGCAGCGTGCCGTCTGCTCCGAGTTCGTCGTCACTGCATTCTATCCGGGCCAAATGGCAATATGCGGCCATATCCGCCACGTACGCTTCTAAGCTACGCGTCGTCGCCGGCACTTCGAATAAATGCTCCCACAACTCTTCGTGGTTACGGCAACCAAGCTGCTGCGCTAAAGCGCTCAGATAACGACTGCGCCGGAAATGATGTTCATCAAGCAAAGACTGGGCTTCTTCATCACGGCTTTGCCCATCTATTTGGCATTGCTCGGCGAAATCCAGATCGATAAACCGCACCGGCACGCCACGTCCCTGCGCCGTGCGCAAAGCGACGAGTTCCGGTGAATGATCACAAAAAGGATAGTAGGCAGCCCGGCGTAGCGCCTGCTCCTCTTTATCCACCTCCTTATTGCGTCGCACCGCATAGGTGTATATCGCCAATGGCATGCGTGCTTCGGCGTGGGTTAAGAGAGGTATGAGTGAAGTAAAGCTGCGCGGCCCCTCCACCAGCACGGCAGAGGGTGTGACGTCACCCAATAAGCGATGCAACTGCCACGCACAGGCCGGACTGTGATGCCGCACCGGAAAGACGATCAGCTCTGCGCTAACGAGCTGGGCGCCGAGGGCGCGGACGGCGTCCGAAGTCGGCAACATTTGTGGAGTATTGCTCAACGATCCAACTCGCGGCGTGCATCAAACATGCGCCGCCACTGTGCGCCGCGCTGCGCACGTTGTTTAACGACGACATCAAAGTAATGACGCAATTTCTTACCATCGTCCGGGTTATCTTTTAACACCGTACCAATCAATTGTCGTGCGATGTGCTCACCCGCCACAGCGCCATCACCGAAGTAATGGGCATCCAGGGCTGCAGCATAACCCACAGATACCGCTTCAGCCGAAGACATGACGGCGGTTGGTTTCTCTACTACGACACCGTCACTGGTGACTCCTTGGCGAAGGTCGTGAAACGCGGTCACTAGCAAATCCACTACATCCGAATGAAAATCAACGTCAACGTGCGCGCGCTTGAGTAGCGCGGCGGTCTGCTCACGCACCAGCTGCATTTCGAGTTTGCGATCCGTAATCGGGCGTACAGTCTCAAAATTGAAGCGCCGCTTCAGGGCGCTCGACATTTCGTGCACGCCCCGGTCGCGAATATTCGCAGTAGCCAGTACATTGAAGCCACGGGCTGCAAATACTGTGGCGGCCTCGCCATCAAGCTCAGGTACATGCAAGACCTTATCTGACAACAGGCTAATCAAGCAATCCTGGATTTCCGGCTGGACCCGCGTGATCTCCTCAAAGCGGCACAGGCAACCCCGTTGCATCGATTCGTAAATGGGTCCACGCACCAGTGCCCGCGGCGAAGGTCCCTCAGCCAATAGTAACGCATAGTTCCAGGTGTACTTGATCTGATCTTCCGTTGTACCTGCGGTCCCTTGGATGGTACATACCGATTGCCCGGACACTGCCGCTGCCAACAGCTCCGACAGCATCGACTTCGCTGTCCCTGGTTCACCTACAAGCAGCAAGCCACGATCACTCATCAGCGTCACAATACAACGGTCAATCAGAGCATCGTCCCCATAGAATTTACGCTTCACGCCAAGTTTCTCATCACCAAGGATGAAACTACGCACCGAGCGTGGCGATAGTTGCCAGCCGTTCGGGCGTGAGCCTTGGTCTTTCTCCGCCAAACGTGTCAATTCGTCGGCATGCACCTGCTCAGCTGGTGCACGTAGAATGGTGGTGTCATTTGCCATGATTTTAATACTCGCTTTTCTTTTGCCAGTCAGCGTCAAAGCCCGATCCTTCTGCAGCAATCAACCGCAGATCGTTATAGCATTCGGAGAGAAGGATTTTGGGCACTTTCGACAATGGCAAACAACCGCGCTGCCATGTTGTTGCGCCGGTTGTGCTGGAGAACGACAGCGACAATAAGGCTACCGTACGATTTTCTTCCGGCAGCGGATTACCTGTGAATTCAATGTCTGCGGCCAACCCCAGGGTGGGGAACCGTTTTTCAAACCTAAAATACCATCCCCCGTCCTCAGACGTGCCGCGCGTATAGCCAAGCTTGAGGGCGCGACCGCGCAAGGCATAGACTTCTAATAAATGACCTTCGAAATCCTTGATCTGCTCAGCGTTAGCCTGCCCGGTCGGCAACAAGTAAATACCCTTGCCCATCTGCTGGAACAAAGGCGTAATCTCATAATCGACCATATGTTGCTGCCACGCCGCAATTTCATCGGTACTCAGCAACGAATCGTGGGCAATACGAACCCGTGCATCAGCTGGCAGCTGCACTTCGTTGTCGTCGCAATCGGTCAGCGTACCGTCATCGAGTGGACGAAATACTTGCACTACCCTACCATCGGCCACCTGCACCCATACCAGACGCTGCACCAGGCGGCGCACGATGGCGTGTTGGTTCAGGTACAAATTCCAATCTTCAAATGGCCAGTCGCGTTCAGTACACAAAGTCTCGTACAAGCGGTCTGTCTGCAGATCGACAATGCTCTTGATTTCCTTCTTGGCGGCGCTAAAGGATTTCTTCGCTGCCTTGGCCAATTCGGCGTCGTCATCCTGGCGCGGCTCTGGCAAACTGGCAATTTTTTTGCCGTCCGGGTTGTAGAGTTCGACCTTGAAGTCCGGCAACAACCGGGCGGAGAAACTGCGCGGTCCATAACTGAGCTCCTGCGTGCCGGCCTCATCGAAGCCCGCCGATGGAATGGTCCGATCAGCCAGTTCCGACAGGGTCCACCCCTTGCGCTCTGCCAGAGCTTCGGCTTGCCTGGTGGCCTCCTCTTGGAAACTCTTGGTCCGAAAACGATTACCGATCGACAGCATCAATTGCGTAGCGCTCGGGTGTTCGATCCAGCCCAACATCACAATCAACGCCCTGCCCTGAAATGCGCGCGAGCCATACCACTCCTTCAGATAGCGTGCGACCGGCGCCGCCACGCGTTCGGCAGCACATGCGGCCACCACCGCCAATAAACCTTTGCTGCCGGTGGCCGAACCTGCCGGCTGGCGCAACAATCCAGGCAGAAAAATTGCTGTCATCTCCTCTACCGACCGCCCAAGATGGGGGTAGTTCTGGTAATACTGTGGAGATTGCGTCATTGCTCTATGCATATTTTGTGCATTATTCTGGGCTAATGTCATTGCCTCATCCGGAGAAATTGGACGTATGTCTTCGTTTAGCCAAATTTCCAGAATCCATTGGCCAAAGCGCTCACGGTCTTGGGACGCAAACATCGCACAATATTTGCGCAAGATCGCGTTAGGCTCAGGGGACTTTTGTTTGACCGCCTGTACCAGCATCCAACGCAGCACCTCAACTGGCACCTGCTCCAGGGTATCGGCCCAGCGCACTTCCGGTAGCCTATCCCAGGGAAACCACTCCAGATCCTTGGGTAGGCTCTTGGCTAAGGACCTGGTGGCCTCTGCGATCAAAGCCTTGCGATCCAAGTATTTATCAACCGACTGCCCAAGCGCCTCCAGCGCATCTAACAAGGCGCCTTTAACCAGGTCACTCTTTTCCTTGATCAGTGCCTGTTCCAACGCAGGCACTGCTTCTGCATAACGCAGTCTGTTCAACCACTGCGCCGCAACGATACGTGTTTCAGCCTTGCCGTCTGTCAGCGCATTGATAATCCGTCCTTCTTTGCCGGAATGGGCAGCCAAAGCCTCTTGCGCCGCCAGGCGGTCATTTTTGGTAACTCCCAGCGCCAAGTTAAAGAGTGCATTGACAACTGTTGCAGGCACAAACGGCAGAGTTCCAATTGCCCGAAACAATCCGCTGCGATTGAAAGTGTAGTCTTGCGCCGTACCCTGGAGGATTGCCTGGGTTAGCGTGTCTATATGGTGGGCAAAGAAAGGCCAGACCGCATCATCATCCCAGTCGCCGGCGAGCGTTTGCCCCCAGCTTTCACAGTAATTGCGAAGCAAGGTTACGCCGGATTGACCGCTCTCTTCGAGCATCTGTGACAATTCAAGTAGCGTCGGCCGGCCAGTGGCGCGGTGCATGATGTTAAACGCGGCGATGGCTGGATTGAGCAACTGGCCGCCAGGACTGCCGGCGAGATCAAAGAACAACAGCATTTTCCAGATCGCGACAGGAGTCACGCCATCAATGTTGGCGAGCTTTCGCAAGGCGGAGCCAACGAAATGCCAATTCGAACTTCTGTCGTTCGTTCTGCGCGGTATCTCCATTTGATCGGAAGCGAGATAGTCGCGAAGTAACTTTAGGTTCTCTACGGAATAAAGGGGAATTTGATTCAACCGAACTGTGCGCCCCTGTGCCAACATCCGCTCGTAGTGCTCTTGTCTTTGCTTGTTGGACTTGGCGACGCCCTCATTCATTTCACGCCACATTGGTTCCAGTTGCTTCTCTAGCGACGGAGTCAACGAACCTGACCAATCGATTTTCGGAAACTCATACTGAAAACGCTGCTCGCTATCGCTCTCGACAGCCTGCTTGGCAGCCTCCCACTCCCCAATCAGGCCGGACACGGACGCGGCCTTATCGGCCTGCGCGGTAGCACGCGCAAAATCCCGTAGAGCCTCATTCTTCTTGGTTTTTGCCAATGCGTAGATCAAGCGTAGAGCTTGCAGTCGTTGATCCGGCTTGCCCTTCAACGCCATTTCACACAATGGCGGCAAGATGGCGTCGCCGCATCGATGCACTATCGCTTCGGCGACAACGCGCACCTGCTTGCTGTTTGCCACGCTCAATTCGCACAATTCTGGCGCTAGTTTGTCGAGCGTACCGGCATTAGCTTTCTCCAACATGCTCAATACGTGCAAGCGCTGAGGCACACTTGGGGGCAACAGCAACGGGCGCACCGCCTCGACGTGACGCTCCAGATACTCTGCATACCCCACCAAGTCACTTACCACGAGCAAGCGCTGCACAAGATATCCCGCCGTGACCGGTGAAGAAAAGGAAGAAACAATCAGCCCTGAAGGAGCCAAATCGGCTTCGATCAGCAAGCGCTCCAGCATTTGCGCGGAAAGATTTTCTGCTTTCGGCCGCGGGCTAGTCCAGCCAGACAGCCCGCATCGTGCGCTGTGCATGAGCAATACCTCTGGCCAATGCGCGCCGCCAGGGATTTGCATAATGCAGCTCGCCACATTTGTCCCGGCGCATGCCTCAAGAAAACGTGCCCAACGCAGCCCTATCGGCGCGGGAACCTCATCGAAACCAACATATATATCAACCGGGTCATCACCACGTCCTCGGTACCCGTAACCGGTTAGCCGTAAAAATTCGCCAATACTTTTCCGCTGACTGACATCATGGAGAATGGACATCGACTCTCCATGGAGCACGTAGGTCAAGATGTCTTGTGACAAACCATCGCGCCCACCATTGGGCAGCTTATCCAAAGGTTTGAGCAGCATTTCCAGCTGAGAAGCCCATACTTTAGGCACGTTGTCAGGCACATTTGCGGGCGCATCACCCAACACTTTATTTAGCCACTTCAGCACAGCGTCTCCTTACGGAATTAATGTTGGCAAAAGCAGCATATTACCAAACAACAACTTCTCACTGGCACGAAAATAGAAGGATTCTTTATATGCACACCAAAGGTCTTTTAAAAGTGCTTCCTATGCGGACCGGGCTTCGGCCAGCGTTCTGGACAATACGCTCTTAAACTGTCAGCGTGGTTAAAGATGCAGGCAGCTAAATCACGGAAACAACGACGGACATTGAAACAGATGGGCATTGATCTGTGTGCGTTGGGATTTGAGGGATCGTGTGACAGTCTGGATTTGGCCAGGAGCAAACAGACTCGCTCAACTTAGCCGGCGTTGAGCGAAGCGTCCCCGCTCAATGCCAATGGCAGCGCTCTGGCCCATCGATTGGCCGAAAGCGAAAAAGTCAGCGCGCGAACCTGGTGGTACCACCCGGCTGGCACATACAGAAGCTCACCGGGTTGCATGACGCATTCGATCATTGCTGCCTGGCGGGCAAGCGGAAATTTCTCGAAATCCGGCGCCTCAGGGTTAAATGGCGAGCCGAACAGGATGGCGTTCGCCTCGCGGGGGCAAAGAAATTCGTCGTGGTGCGGCGGCGACAGGAAAATACGTTTGGCGCCCCAGATTTGCGCAAAAATATTATCGTCATAGTCGCAATGCAGCGGGGTCACTGTTCCGGAGGGGCCAAGCCAAAAGCGAGGCGGACCCATTTTTTTAAAATAGGCTGGCCAGTAGCACAGTCTATTCAATTCACGCAATTCCAGATTGCCCAGATACGGCGGCAGGTCCTGCGTGTTGTCAGCGACAAGCTCAAGGTACGCCAGCAGCGACATATCCTGCATCGCCCGGTCGGCCGCGAAAGCGGTATTGACATAGTCGCCCACCCTCGCCCGCACGTGCAGCTCGCCGAAGCGGTCGCGCAGCGTTTGTGGCGTAAGTGTGGAAAGTGGCCAACGATTGACCAGCCCGGTGATGACGAATGGCAGGCCTTCTGCTGCACGCATGTGAAACGCCGCGGCGTCGAGCGTAGCCATGCGTGGCACTGCGGAAATGGCAGGGAGATCCCGCGCCGCACGCCTGATCGCTTCACGCATTTCCTGTATTGAAGTGACGCCACGAACCAGCGCATCCTTTCGCTCTCGCGCCTGTTTTTTGACAATGGCATCTTCGGGCGACATGGATGTCGATGACGGCCGAGGCGGCAGCAATCGCGACGATAGGCGTGTCCCTTGCCCTTCTTGATTGCCGGCTGCCGGATTTTTCATATTTCCATTTTTCTATAACTGATATGAGGAAACGATTGCTGTGCAAAGGACTTGCTAGAAAAGCAAAACGGCCCGTGGAGGGCCGTTTTGCTTGGATCTGGCGGAAGCGGTGAGATTCGAACTCACGAACGGGATAAACCGTCGCTAGTTTTCAAGACTAGTGCCTTCAACCACTCGGCCACACTTCCGGAAAGGACGTAATTATACCCAATTTGCAACAACTTAACGATAGCCGCCCCGCTTTTTATGCAAATTTTCCTGGCCCAGCCAGGAAAACGGCTCAATCCAGCAGGAACATTTGCTGCAAATCATTCAAAAACCGTTGCCCCAGCACTGTCGGCTTGATGATCTTGTGGTCGCGGTACAGCAAGCCCTTGGCTTCAGCCTGGTTCAGCGATTTTTCTATCGTATTGAGCGCCAGCCCGGTCCGCTCGCTGAACAGGTTGACCTCGAAGCCGCCATTCAGGCGCAGCGCATTCAGCATGAATTCAAAACCGAGGTCGTCGCGGCCGATTTCCGCTTCTTCCTGCACCACATTGCCCAGCCGGCTGTGTTCCAGGTAAGCCTTGGGCTGCTTGTAGCGCATCTGGCGGATCACGCGGTGCGGAAACGACAGCTTGCTGTGGGCGCCGGCGCCGATGCCGAGATAGTCGCCGAACTGCCAGTAGTTGAGGTTGTGGCGCGCCTGTCGCCCGGCCTGGGCATAGGCCGATACTTCGTAGTGGCCGTAGCCGGCGGCGCCGGTGTGGGCGCTGATCATGTCTTGCATTTCGGCGCTGGCGTCGTCGTCCGGGATCACCGGCGGATACTTGGCGAAGTAGGTGTTGGGCTCCAGCGTCAGGTGGTACAGCGACAGGTGCGGCGGCGCAAAGGCGATGGCGGTGGCGACGTCTTGCTGCGCCTCTTCCAGTGTTTGCGACGGCAACGCGTACATCAGGTCGAGATTGAAATTGTCGAAGGTCGCGTGGGCGATCTCGACCGCGCGGCGCGCTTCGCCGTCGTCGTGGATCCGCCCCAGCGCCTGCAGGTGGCGGCCGTTGAAGCTTTGGATGCCGATCGACAGGCGGTTGATGCCGCTGTTGCGGTAGGACTTGAATTTCTCGACTTCAAAGGTGCCGGGATTGGCTTCCATGGTGATTTCCGCAGCGCCGTCCAGCGGCAGCAGCGAACGCACGTCCGACATCAGGCGATCCAGTCCGGCCGCCGACATCAGGCTGGGCGTGCCGCCGCCGATGAAGATGGTGTAAATCTTGCGGCCCCAGATCAACGGCAGCGAGGCTTCCAGGTCGGCGCGCAAGGCGGCCAGGTATTCCTCTTCCGGAAAACCGCCCTTGGCTTCGTGCGAATTGAAATCGCAATAGGGACACTTCTTCACGCACCAGGGGAAATGGATGTAGAGCGACAGCGGCGGCAAGGCGCTCAGGCTGAGCGCGCCTGGCTGCAGATAGGCCAGCGCAGCCTGGGCTGCGGCGGAAGGCTTGTCGGCTGGCGTACTTTTGGCCTGGCCGGGCATGCCGATGGGCTTGATCGGGATCATCGCAGTTTCTCTACCAGCGCCCGCAAGGCCTGGCCGCGATGCGAGATGGCGTTCTTTTCCGCAGCGGTGAATTCCGCTGCGGTCTTGTTGTGCTCCGTGACCAGGAAGTACGGGTCGTAGCCGAAACCGCCGGCGCCGCGCGCTTCGCTGATGATCTGGCCGTTCCAGCGGCCATCGGCGATCACCGGTTGCGGATCGTCAGCATGGCGGACAAACACCAGCACACAGTAATAATAGGCCGATTTGTCGGCATGCGAGGCCAGGTCAGCAATCAGCTTGCGGTTGTTTTCGACATCGGACTTCGGTTCGCCGGCATAGCGCGCCGACAGTACGCCAGGGGCGCCGCCGAGGGCGTTGACGCAAACCCCGGAATCGTCGGCCAGCGCCGGCAGGCCGGTCAGGCGCGAGGCGTGGCGGGCCTTGGTGAGCGCGTTTTCGACAAAGGTCAGGTACGGTTCTTCCGCCTCGGGGACGTCGAATTCACCTTGCGGACGGACGTCGAAATCGATCTGCGCCAGCAATTGGCTGAATTCTTTTAATTTTCCAGCGTTGTTGGAGGCGAGAACCAGGGTGCGTAATATCGGCGACATAAGAGGCAACTCAAAACAGAATAGGGGAAAACCGCTACTTTAGCAGCGGCAGGAAATTGCGTCGGACGGGGCGTAAATGGAGCTTAAATGCGGCCTTCAGGCGACGCGCTTGCCCAGGATCACCAGATCGCGCTCGATGCCATCCAGGGTGGCGACGCGCGGCATATTGGCCCAGCGCTCGAAGCCGAAGGCATCGAACAGCTTCAGGCTCGGCTGGTTATGGCCGAACACGAAGCCCAGCAAGGTGTGCACGCCGATGCTCGGGGCATGCGCAATGGCTTGCCCCAGCAGATAGCGGCCCATGCCCTTGCCGCGCGCATCTTCGTGGATATAGATCGACAACTCGGCAGTGCCGGCATAGGCCGGACGGCCGTAGAAATCGGAATACGACAACCAGCCTAGCAGCGACTTCCGGCCATCGGCGCCCTCCTGCTCCACCACCCATAGCGGCCGGCGTTCCGGATTGTGATGATCGAACCAGTCCTGGCGCGACGCCACGGTGACCGGCTCGGTATCTGCCGTCACTTCCCGCGAGGCGACGGTGCTGTTGTAGATGGCGACGATCGCCGGCAAATCCTGCTGCGTGGCGAGCCTGAAACTGTAGTCCATATGATCCATGCTGCTGTGTATTTAATAAGTATGGGTCGGACGCGCCGAACCCAGCGCCGACCCCAGCACTTCCTCGATCCGCTTGCGCAGCCGCTGGCCGCTGTCGTCGTCCGGGAAATGCACGCCGACGCCCTGCGCCTTGTTGTTATTGGCATTCTTCGGCGTGATCCACGCCACCTTGGCGGCGATCGGGTACTTGGTGCCGTCGTCCATCAGGCTCAGGATCAGGTAGATTTCATCGCCCAGGTGGTAGGTCTTGTTGGTCGGCACGAAGATGCCGCCATTGGTCAGGAACGGCATGTAGGCGGCGTACAGCGCCGATTTTTCCTTGATTACCAGCGACAATACCGACGGCCTGGATAATTTGACCGGCTCGGCCGCGATTGTGGTGTTCTCTGCCATCTTGATCCTATAAGCAAAATTCAAGCAAACATGCTGGCGTAATCGAGCAGCATTTCTTCAATAAACAGGCGCGCCGAGAGTGGGTGCTCTGCGACCGCGCGGCGCTCGTTGCTGCTTTTCAGGGCTCGCAGCAAAGCGCCGGTCTCGACTTTGGCGGCCAATCCGGCGAGCGCCTTTTCATACCGGGGATAATACCGGATTGTGCCGCACAATTTAAGCGAAAACAGATCGTACAGCCAGCGTTGTTGCCACGCCACCAGCTCGGCCACCGGGGTTTTCTGCAAGTGTTCGGCGCATTTCAGGGCGCCGTCGATGCCGGGCCGGGTCAGATGCTGCAAGAACTCGTCGATCAGCTCGCGCCCTTCGCTTTGCGATTGCGCAAAGGCGGTCAGGGGTGCACCGCCCTGCTCGGCCAGCCAGACATCGGCATCTTTGACATCCTGCTGGCGCAGCCAGGCCAGCGCCTGCTCGCGCGTAGGCAGCGGCATGGCAAATTTACGGCAGCGCGACAGGATGGTCGGCAAAAGCCGGTCCAGGCTGTTGGAACTGAGTAGGAACACCGTGTTCGGCGGCGGCTCCTCCAGCGTCTTCAGCAAGGCGTTGGCGGCGGCGGTATTGAGCGCCTCGGCCGGATACAGCAGCACCACGCGCTGGCCCTGGCGATGGGTGGAAATGTTCATGAAGCCGGCCAGGGCGCGGATCTGGTCGATCTTGATTTCCTTGGACGGCGCCTTGGCCGACTTGGCGGTCTTTTTAGCGTCGCCCGCCTCGCCTTCGCCGCCATCGCCCTCGCCGGCGTCGTCACCGTCCAGTATCTCGGGCCGCACACGGCGGTAATCGGGATGGTTGTACTGCACGAACCAACCGCAGGAGCCGCATGTGCCGCAGGCATGGCCGTCCGCCTGCGGTGTTTCGCACAGCAGCGATTGCGCGAACTGCTCCGCGAAGACGGTCTTGCCTATGCCTTCGGCGCCATGGAACAGAATCGCGTGCGGCAGCCGCGCGCGCATCTGCTGCAGCTGTTGCCAGACGTCGCCCTGCCATGGGAACAAGGAATTACTCATGCATTTGCCTTATCGCTTGACCGTTGACTCATGGCATCGCCTGTCTCGCACATAAAGCCGCGATGATTTTGCTGAGCGTTTGCTGCACCTCGGCGATCGTCCTGGTCGCATCGATGATCTGGAAGCGCTCTGGAAACTGGGCAGCGCGGCGCAGGTATTCGGCGCGGGTGGCGGCGAAGAAGTCCGACTTCTCCTGTTCGAACTTGTCCAGCGTACGGGTGGCGTCGAGACGGCCGCGCGCCACTTCCAGCGGCACATCGAACAGCAGGGTCAGATCCGGCTGCAGATGCGGATGCACCCATTGTTCCAGCGCTTCCAGCTTGGCCAGCGGCAGTTGGCGGCCGCCGCCCTGATAGGCGAAGGTGGCGTCGCTGAAACGGTCGGAAATCACCCAGTCGCCGCGCGCCAGCGCCGGTTCGATGACTTGCGCCAGGTGCTCGCGGCGCGCCGCAAACATCAGCATGGCCTCGGTTTCCAGGTGCATTTTCTGATGCAGCAGGACTTCGCGCAGCGCCTCTCCCAGCCCGGTGCCGCCCGGTTCGCGGCTGGTCACGACCGTCAGGCCGCGACTGCGCAGCAGATCGGCGACAAAGCCGATATGGGTCGACTTGCCGGCGCCGTCTATGCCTTCGAATGTGATGAATTTTCCTGATGCCATTGTCTTAATCTGTTTGTGAAGCTGAATCACGCTAATGAGTTGCGCTACTGAGTTGCGCTACTGCTGCGTACTATTTTTACCATTATCTCCCATCGGCGAGAAATCTAGCGCTGATACTGATTGACCGCCTGGTTATGCTCGCCGAGGCTGCTGGAGAAATGGCTGCTGCCATCGCCGCGGGCGACGAAATACAAGGCATCGGTTTGCGCCGGATGCAGCGCCGCCGCGATCGATTCGGCGCCGGGCAAGGCAATCGGCGTCGGCGGCAGGCCGGCGCGGGTGTAGGTATTGTAAGGCGTGTCGGTGGTCAGGTCGCGCTTGCGGATGATGCCCTGGTATTGCTCGCCCATACCGTAGATCACGGTCGGGTCGGTCTGCAGCAGCATGCCGATCTTCAGACGGTTGACGAAGACGCCGGCGATCGTGCTGCGGTCGGCGCGGCGGCCGGTTTCTTTTTCCACGATGGAGGCCATGATCAGGGCTTCGTAGGGAGTCTTGTAGGGCAGCGTAACGTCGCGCCCTTCCCAGGCCTGGTTGAGGCGCTTGAGCAGCAAGGCATGCGCCTGCTTGTATACCTGCAGATCGCTGGATCCCTTGGCGAACAGATAGGTGTCGGGGAAGAACAAGCCTTCCGGCATGCTGTAGTCCGGGCTGATCTTTGCCAGCAGCTCCGCATCGGACAGGTCCGCCGTATCGTGCTTGAGCGCGGCTTGCAGCGCGACCGCCTGGCGCATCTGGCGGAAAGTCCAGCCTTCGATCACGGTCAGCGATTCTTGCGCAAACTCGCCGCGCACCAGCTGCGTCAGCAGGCGCAGCGGCGTGGCGCCCGGTTTCAGCTCGTAGCTGCCGGCCTTCAGCTTGCCGCCCTTGCCGGTGACGCGCGCCAGCAATTCCAGCAGCTGCGGATTGATGCCGACGCCGGCATCGGCGATCTGTTCGACGGCACTGGCCAGGGTGCTGCCGGGCTTGATGGCGAACGGCCGTACCGGCCCGGCGTCGAATACCGGTTGCTGGGCCCAGTAAGCCACGCCGCCGGCGGCCAGGCCGCCCAACAAGATCACCCACAACAATAGTTTTTTAAACAAGACCAGTCGCTCCGAATTTATTCCAGGCAGCGCAAAAACGGCTAAATCCAACGCCTTTTTTGCGACATCACTATAATCAACCCAATATGATAATCGCTGTTTTGGGAATGCCTACAATTTATGAATGAAATAACAAGTATCTGGCCGGATTTTTTGCAGCAACAGACATTGGCAGCGCTGCCGCCGGCTGCGGCGGCCCAACCGTCTTTCTTCGCCCCGCTGCCGGAACTGGGCCTGATCGCCGTCAGCGGCGAAGACGCCGCCAGCTTCCTGCACACCCAGCTCACCAATGACGTCCAGAACCTGACCGCCGCACAGGCGCGGCTGGCCGGCTATTGCTCGCCCAAGGGCCGCCTGCAGGCGACCTTCCTGATGTGGAAGAGCGGCGACAGCATCTTCCTGCAACTGCCGCGCGAGATACAGGCGGCGTTGCAAAAACGCTTGCAGATGTTCGTCATGCGCGCCAAGGCCAAGCTGGCTGATGCAACTGCTGCGCACGCCGTCCTCGGCCTCGCCGGCAATGCCGTTGCAGCAGCGCTGGCGCAATGGTTTCCGGCATTGCCGGATGCGCCCTACGGCAAGATCGACAACCAGCACGGCAGCTTGATCCGTGTCGCCGACGCCGATGGCGCGCCGCGCTATCAATGGATTGCCAGCCCGGAAACCGCCATCGCCGCTTGGCCGCTGCTGAGCCGCAGCCTGCAAGCGTTGAGTGCGCAAGCCTGGCGCCTGAGCGAAATCCAGGCCGGCATCCCGCAGATCACGCTGGCTACGCAGGAACAGTTCGTGCCGCAGATGGTCAACTTTGAAGTGGTTGGCGGCGTCAACTTCAAGAAAGGCTGCTACCCGGGACAGGAAATCGTCGCCCGCAGCCAGTACCTGGGCAAGCTCAAGCGCCGCGCCGTACTGGCCAGCGTGCAAGCTGTCGGCATCGCCGCCGCCACTGAAGTATTTTCCAGCAACGATCCGGAGCAGCCGTGCGGCATGATCGTCAATGCCGAGGCCGACAGCGCGCACAGCAGCCGCTGCCTGCTGGAGATCAAGCTGGCCGCGCTGGAGGGCGGAGGCACCGTGCATCTGGGTTCAGTGGACGGCGCGCAACTGCAATTCCACGCGCTGCCGTATTCGATCATCGACGTCACCGACTCTGAACTGTCGGCCTGAGCCTGCGATGAGCACCAATCTGTATATCTACTACAAGGTCGCGGCCAGCCGCGCCCAGGAATTCGACTGCGCCGCCGCGGCCATGCAGGCCGACCTGTCGCTGCAGCACCAGATCAATACCGCGCTCAAGCGCAGCGCGGAGATAAAAGATGAACACCATACCTGGATGGAAGTGTATTCTTCGGTGCCGCCGGATTTCCTGCAAGTGATCGATCAGGCGGTTGCCCAGCATGGCCTCGCAGCCTTTATCGACGGCCCTCGTCATACCGAATTTTTTGTCAATATTTCATCATGTGCTTGATTGTTTTTGCGTGGCAAGTGATTCCTGGCTCTCCCTTGATAGCCGCCGCCAACCGCGATGAATTCTATGCGCGCCCGAGCGCAGCGGCCAGCTGGTGGGAAGACCAGCCCGACATCTATGCCGGCCGCGACCTGCAGGACGGCGGCACCTGGATCGGCATCACCCGCGGCGGCCGCTTTGCCGCCATCACCAATGTCCGCGCGCCGGCCGAACGGCGGCCCGATGCGCCCAGCCGCGGCGCGCTGGTGGCGGATTTCCTGGCCAGCAGAAAAACGGCGGCGGAATATGTCGCTGACATCGCTGTCGATGCCGCACGCTTCAACGGCTTCAACCTGCTGGTCGGCGATGGCAGCCAGCTGATCTGGTACTCCAACAAGGGCGAGGCAGATCCGCGCAACGGCCAGCCTTTGGCGCCTGGCGTCTACGGTTTGTCGAACGCCACGCTGGACGTCTGCTGGCCCAAGGTAGTGCGCACCAAGGCGCAATTCTCCAGCCTGCTGTGCCAGGGCGCGCCCGATGCCTGCTTTTTCGACATGCTCAGCGACACCACCCGCTCCGGCGACTGCCGCCTGCCGTCCACCGGCGTCAGCATCGAAACCGAACGCATACTGTCGGCCGTATTCATCGAATCGCCGGATTACGGTACGCGCGCTTCCACCATCGTGAGAATGAAGGCCAACGGCAGCGCCATGCTGCACGAACGGATTGCGACGCCCTCGGGCGCGCCTTGCCACACCCACGGGCCATCCGGCCGCTGTACGCGCTGACGGCGATATCAACGATCAGCCGAAAACCTGGCGCATGCAGACATGCGCAATCCCCGCTTCGTAATATTCCTCGCCATCGCGGATGAAGCCGTGGCGGCCGTAAAACGCTTCCGCCTGCGTCTGCGCATTCAGCACTACTTCGCGATCACCGCGCTGGCGCGCCTGCACCATCAAGGCTTGCAGGATGGCAGCGCCTATGCCTTGCCCGCGCCCTGCCGAACGCACCGCCATGCGGCCGATATGGCCATCCGGCAGCAAGCGTCCGGTGCCGATGGCATGGCCGTTCTCGTCATAGGCGACGGCATGCAGGCAATGCTCATCCATCTCGTCCCACTCCAGCTCGACCGGGATTTTTTGCTCGATCACGAATACGTCGAAACGCACAGCACGCGCGTCCGCCTTCTGCACCGCCCAGTTGTCGACTGTCAGATGAAATTTCATGTGTTCTACATTTCCCATTGTTGATTTTCAGCCTGGCTTGATCTTGAGCGCAGCCCGGTTGTGCCTGAGATACTTGAAGGTGCCCATCGCCTTTGCCACCAGGTGATCGCCGTGCCACAGCTCGGCATCGCAAAAGCACATGGTGGTGGATTGATGGAAGGCCCGGCCCTTGGCCACGAGCCGCGCGCCGGTGCGCCCCGCCGGCTGCAGGAAGCTGGTTTTCATTTCCACCGTGACGGCCGCTTCGGCTTGCGGATAAAGCGAACGGCCGGCCAGCGCCATCACCACGTCCAGCATGGTCATCGACACCCCGCCATGGGTCACCTGCCAGCTGTTCATGTGATGCGGCTGCAAGGTCAGGGCCAGCTCGGCCGCGCCCTCGCCCATCTCGACGAATTCAACGCCGAGATAAGTCAGGAAGGGATTATCGATCGGAAAAACGTGGGAAGGAAACATGGCGGCCGCTCAGCTCAGGTAGTCCATGCATTGACGCGCTTCGCGCACCGCGCCGAAGAAGGGCTTGATGGCGACGTGGGCCGGATGGTTCTGGTAGGCGTCCAATGCCGCCTGCGACTCGAATTCGGAATTCAGCAAGACGTCATAAGTCGCTTCCAGGCCGGGCTGGGCCACTACTGCTTCGAACCGGATCATGCCAGGCACGATGCCGGCGCAACCGTCCAGCAGGGCCTTGAGTTTCAGCGCATTGCTGGCCTTGTCGGCGCCTTCGGCGTGGTCTTTCAATTTCCACAATACGATGTGTTTGAGGGTCGCGCTCATGGGATCTCTGCTCTCTGTCTGATATGAATGAATGCCGCGCGCTCCTGCAACGCCGGTGCCGCCGCCAATCCGCCATTTTACATTCTTGGCGCGGGGCCGCCGGTTTACTCGGTCAGCAATTTATACGCAATCGTCCACATGGTAAGACCGACCACGACTTCCAATATGCGCCAGGAGACCGGCTTGGCGAAGATGGGCCGCAGCAAGGCGGCGCCATAGCCGAGCGCAAAAAAGAACACCAGCGACGCGAGCATGGCGCCACCGGCGAACCCTGCCTTGTCGTCCGGGAACTGGGTCGAGATGGAACCGATCAGCAATACCGTATCCAGATAGACGTGCGGATTGAGCCAGGTCAGCGCCGCGCAAGTGAGCAAGGTTGGCAGCAAGGCAGCCGCGCCATTTTCCGCCTGCTCCAGCACCGCCGAGGATTGCCAAGCCGTGTAGAAGCTTCTGGCGCCATACAGGAACAGGAAGGCCGCACCGCCGTAGCGCATCGCGCTGGTCAGCCACGGGGCTTGCTGGATGACGATTGCCAGGCCGGTCACGCCCAGCAGTATCAGGACGGCATCCGAGACGGCGCAGGTCAGGCAGACCCAGAACACATGCTCGCGCTTCAATCCCTGCTTGAGAACAAAGGCATTTTGCGAACCGATCGCCAGGATCAGCGACAGGGAAAGAGAAAAACCAGAAATTGCAGCAGTCATGCATCTCCAACATCAATAATTTTCAAGCGGCAGCAGCGGCCCCGGGCCAACATTTTAAACCAGCCGGACCTGGGCCTCATGACCTGGCCTGTCCTCAATGCAGGTTTGAAGACCATTTGCTGCCTTCCACCTTTTCGACAGCGCCCTTGCGGCGCTCGGCCACGAAGCGTGCGACATCCGGATCCACGATGAAACTGGCGGCGGAGCGCGCCAGCAGGATGGCGTCGGGCGATTGCGGCTTGGCCACGATAAATCCCTGCACGTAGTCGACTCCCAGCTTGGCCAGCGCTTCTATCATGGCGCAGTCTTCCACCCATTCGGCGATGCTCTTCATGCCAAGATTGCGGGCCAGCTCGACGATCGCTTCCACGATCGCTTCATTGGCGGGATGCTTGTTCATGCTTTGAATGAATGCGCCATCGATTTTCAGGGCATCCGCCGACAGGCTCTTCAGGTAGGTAAAGGAGGTATAGCCGGCGCCGAAATCGTCCAGCGCCACCTTGGCGCCCAGCGCCTGCAGCCGCTCGATGATACGGCTGGTATGGTCGAGATCGTGCAGCGCCACGCTTTCCGTGACTTCGATGCACAGCAAAGGCACCACCTGCAGATGCTTTTCCAGGATCACGAAAAGATCCTGGATGAATTTTTCATCGTTGAGCGAGGCTCCGCTCAAATTCACGCACACGAACTTGGTCAGCGGCAGCTGCGCCTGGTTCTGGTCCAGCCACTCCAGCACGGTCGCCATGACCCAGCGGTCGATCACCGCGATGCTGCCGTTTTCCTCCGCCGCCGCGATTACCCGGGTGGCCGGCACCACCTTGTTGTCCGCATCGCGCAATCTGAGCAAGACTTCAAAATTGAGCGAGTCTTCCGGGTGCTGCAGCGACATGATCGGCTGCATTTCGACAAACAGGCCGGAAGGCAGGAATTCTCCGCCCAGCCTTTCGATCAGGCTGAGCTCTTCCAGCCGCTCGCGGAACACCGGCGCATTCTTGTGATACACCACGATATGTTCGTTATGGGCCTTCTTGGCTTCCCGGCAGGCGCGGTCGGCAGCGGAAATGGCGTCCTGCACCCGCATGCCGGCATCCACCTCGACCAGCCCGATCGACCCCTTGACCTGGAACGCGCGTGCCCCGATGTGATAAGACTGGTAGCTGATTTTCCGGATGATGGCGGAACAGATTTCCGTGGCGGCGCCTATCCCCACATCCTGGAACAGGATAATGAATTCGTCGCCGCCGATGCGGCCGATATGATTGCCCTCGCCCAGCGACAGCTCGACCCGCTCGCACAGCTGCTTCAAGACCTCGTCGCCGGACTGATGGCCGAACAGATCGTTGATCAGCTTGAAGCGGTCCAGGTCCAGATAAGCCAGGGCCAGCGGCCGGTCGTCGCACTGGCGCTCGATGGCCTGCTCCAGCATGATCTCGATGCCGCGCCGGTTCAGCACGCCAGTCAGGGGATCGTGCTCGGCCAGGAAGCGCAGGCGTTCTACCGCGTTGGAGCGGTCGCTGATGTCTTGCAGCGAGCCTTCGATACGGCCATTGGCGAAGGTGGCGGTGACCAGATAGGTGCTGGCCTTGCCGCCGGCGCCGGCAATCCCATGCAGCTCGGTTTCATTGCCGCCCTTGCCGGACACGATATGCCACAGCTTGTTATGCGCGCCGGCTTCGAAATAGTCGTCCCATTTCTTCAGCCATGGGGTTCCGGCATCGTGGCCGAGTATTTTCTCCAGCGCCGGATTGGTGCGCACAAAGCTGCCGTCAGCCGAAAGCGTAAACAAGCCGATCGGCGTGACCTCGTAAGTGGTGCGCAACTCTGCCTGGACCAGGGCCAGCTCGCGTTTTCCGGCGCGCATCTGTTCGGCGAAAGCAAACGACGCCATCAGGCTCGACAGCAAGGCCACGATCACGTTATTGGGGACTTCGTCCAGCGTCTTGATGCCGAATGCGGCGGCGACCACCTCATCCACCCGCGTGAACAGCACGACAAACATGGACGCGCAGTACCAAAGCACGGCGCGGGTGCGGGCTTTCCAGACGATGCGCGCCAGCAGGAAGATCAATATGAGTATGCCGACCACGGTCCAGCACCATAGCACCGGCAAGAACCGCTGGTACGACAGCAACAAGGCGGCGACCAGCAGCAACCCGCCGAGCCAGCGCAAGACGTTCTGCAGGAAAACGAAGCCGACCTGTTTCAACTCGTTCTGGAACAGCCTGCCGAACAAGGTGAATGTCACGATGTAATAGGTGGCGAAGGTCAGCTTGCGCAGCCATGGCAGCCACTGGTTGGGAATCGTCCATATCAGCCAATGGGCGTCCCAGCCCATCGCATTGGCGCCTAGCCGCAGATTGCCCAGCAGCCAGACGGCAAACAAGACATACATCCACTCGCGGTTGATCAGCGCCGCCACCAGCACGAACAGGGTCAGGGTCAGCAGGCCGCCTTCCATCAAGCCGATGCCGCGATAAAATTCCTTTTGCGACTGCTCGAAATCCGGAACGCTCCACTGGCGCACAGAAATTCGCGCCGGGCCGGAAAAAGCACCCCGGCACAGCACGGTCGCAGGCAGAGCCTGGGCCGCCAGCGACAAGATGAATCCGGTCTTTTCAGCCCTGACCTGGCCATCGACACCGGAGCGGCTGCCGCTCCCAAGCAAACGCCGGCCCTCGTCTTCCCAGCAACTCACCTGCTGCGCGTGACGCGAAGGCAGCTCCACTTCCACCGTGCCGGAATCGGCGGCCGGCAGCACGACAAAGGAAAACCAGAATGGGGTTTCCAGTAATTGGGTGTTTTGATAAGTCTTTTGGGGGGCGCCTGCCAGTTTCTGCAATGCCTGTTGCGGCTGCAAGTTCTGCTCCGGATCGCTCAGCACCCGCAACGGCGACGAAACCGGATCCTTGTTCCCGAAACGGCTATCAAGCGTCCCGAACGCAAGGATCGTCAGCAAAATGACCAGAGCTGGCACCAATACCACCGAAAAATAGAAACCCAGCCAATCCCGCGGCTTAAGGTTGTCGGTATTTTTTTTCGGCGTATCGGCATGGAATAGCCACATAAACATCGCGTCCGTAGAGTGAGAGGGTTCTACTGTACTGTAAAAAAAGCCACATTATTTTTTTTCAACAACAATAACACCCTCTCATTATCATATTTTAACAATACTGAACTATAGGACTATTGCAGCCCTTGATTATCCCTTCTCTCTGCCGTGAAGGTCGCCGCGGCTGGGAGCGGATTGAGAGGCCGCCAGGAAATTGGGGGGCTGATCCAGCATCAAATCGGCATGGTGTATCTCAAACATCAAGGAAAACAGCGGATGGACGGCGGCGCTCCAGCGCGCCCTGGCAGTCGCAACTTCGAACGCCATGACGCGGTGAGGCAACATGCCGACGTGCTGCATGGGGATGAACTGGCCGCCGGCAAAGACATCCTGAAACAGCAAGGCGTCATATTGCCGGTCCAGTGGCGAACGCGCTGTGATCACCATCCAGTCGATCTCGTTTTCGACACAGTACAGAAAATAAGCTTTGAACAGTAAGGTTTTCACCATCTTGCCGACCTGTCCGGGGGTCACGCCCAAACGTGTCGCTTCCGCCAGGCGCTGTCCCTGCAGCCACGCCGGCAAGCTCACCGACTGTTCCAGCACCAGGGGCTGGTCATGATTGGTCTGGATGCGCATGGTACCTAAAGACGAGCCGTCGAGCTTGGACTCCGCCAACAGGATGATCGTATCCTGCGCCAGGTCTGCCGGTTCGAACTGCGACAGATTGCGCGCCAGTTCCGGCAAGTGGCGGCTGTAGGCCGCATGCCGGATCCTGACCGCTTTCTGCAAAGCCTGTTCGTCATTCACGATGCGGATAGTAAACGGCAAGCGCTGCTCGCGCAGCGCCGCCACTGCGGATTTTGAGGGCGATGATGGCTGCGTGCTGTCGTCGTTGATGCGGCCGGAGGTGATGACTGTATGGTCTTGTTTCATGTTGAATGCTCCGAAGTAGAAAACATGGTTGGCCGTTTTATGCACGTATTGCATTACGGTATTGCCAGATTCTCACGTTCAGCGCACTGTAGAAAACTAAACCCTATTAGTGTTTAAGTCATTAGTGGCAGATAACTCACGCAACATGACTATCAATTAACATTAATTTCCGAGCATCAATATATTGCACCGATTCAGTGCTGAGTACCGCCCAGATACGCCGCCTTGACCGCGGGATCGTTCTTCAGTTTCTCGGCCGGGCCATGCACGGAAATCCGCCCATTTTCCAGTACGTAGCCGTAATCGGCGACATTCAGGGCGGCCGCTGCGAACTGCTCCACCAGCAGCATCGTTACGCCCCCCGCCTTGAGCCGGGAAATGATGCGGAACACTTCTTCCACCAGGATGGGCGCCAGTCCCATCGAAGGTTCGTCGAGCAGTATCACCTCGGGATTAAGCATGACGGCGCGCGCCATCGCCAGCATCTGCTGCTCGCCGCCGGACAGGGTGCCGGCCAGCTGGCCTTGGCGCTCTTTCAAGCGCGGGAACAGTTCCAGCGCCCGCTCCAGATCGAGTTTGATATCGCCGCGCGGACGCATGCGGGTAAAGCGCGGAAAAGCGCCCAGCAACAGGTTGTCGACCACGCTCATGGTGGCGAACACGCGCCGCCCCTCGGGCGAATGGGCCAGGCCGGCGCGGGCGATCTTGTGCGAGGCCAGGCCGGTGACATCGACCCCGGCCAGGGTGACGCTGCCGGACTTGGCTTTGATCATGCCGGAGATGGCGCGCATGGTGGTAGTCTTGCCGGCGCCATTGGAGCCGATCAGGGTTACCACCTTGCCTTTCGGCACGTCCAGCGAAATACCGTGAAGCACCTCAACCTTGCCGTAAGCCGCATGCAAATTGGAAATCGAGAGCATCTTATAACCCCGCTGGCTTGGAAGTGGATGGCGCGCCGGCCTCGGCTGCGACTACAGCGGCAGCGCTGTCGGCATCTTCGCCGGCGCTGCCGCCGAGATAGGCTTCGATCACCTTGGCATCGCTTTGCACCGCCGCCGGCTTGCCTTCGGCGATTTTCTGGCCGAAATCCAGCACTGTGACCGTATCGGAAATCGACATTACGACGTCCATGTGATGTTCGATCAGGATAATCGTGATGCCGTGCTGGCGGATCTTGTGGATGATCGCAATCAGCTCCTTGATGTCCGGCGCGGTCAAGCCGGCCGCCGGCTCATCCAGCAACAGCAGTTCCGGATTCAAGCCGAGCGCGCGGCCGATTTCCAGCAGGCGCTGCTTGCCGTAAGGCAGGTTGCGCGCCTCTTCGCCGGCCAGTTCGCTGAGGCCGACGAATTCCAGGATGCTGGCGGCGCGCTGCCGCGCCTGCTGTTCTTCGCGCCGGTAGCGCGGCGTGTGGAAGATCACGTCCAGCACATTGCTGCGGAAGGTGTGATGCAGGCCGACCAGGACATTTTCGGTGGCGCTCATTTCGCCGAACAGCTGCACATTCTGGAAAGTGCGGGCGACGCCGCCCAGGGCAATCGCCGCCGGCGTGGTGCCGGAAATCGTCTTGCCGTTGAACTCGACCATGCCGGCAGTCGGCTTGTAGATGCCGGTGAGGACGTTCATCATGGTGCTCTTGCCGGAACCGTTCGGCCCGATCAGGCCATGCACGCTGCCTTTGACGATATCCAGGTTGACTTCATTCAAGGCCTTGAGGCCGCCGAACTGCATCAGGATTTTCCGGCCGCTAAGCAGCGTGCTGCCGACGGCGCTGCCGCCGACCATAGGTCCCCAAGCCTGTCCAGGCTGGGCGGCAACGCCGGCCGGCTGGTCGCTTGCGGTCGCTTTGTGGCCAAGGAGATTGCGGGCGAAGCCGACAATCCCGTCCTGCAGGTAGTACACCACGAACAGCGTCATCACGCCGAAGATCGTCAGGCGCCAGTCGGTGATGTTTTCCAGCCGATAGGAAAATATCGCCATGCCGACAGTCGCGGCCAAAGGCACCGCCAATTCGCGCAAGGTCTTGCGCTTTTTCCATAGCAGGAAGGCGCTCGCCAGCACGCCGATCACGGCCGCCGCCGTAGCGATCTGGCGGAACAGTTCGATATCGGCCAGCAGGCTCGGCAGCATGACCACGATCAACGCGCCCAGCAGCGAACCGATGCGGCTCTTGCGGCCGCCCATGATCACCGCCAGCAGGAACAGGATGGTCAGCTCGAAGTTGTAGGTGTTCGGCGAAATATATTCTTCCGAATAGGCATACAGGCTGCCCGCCAGGCCGGCCAGCGCGGCGCTGATCACGAACGCGATCACTTTGTAGCGGTACACCGAGACGCCCATGCAGTCCGAGGCAATCGGGCTATCGCGCAGCGCCTGGAAGGCGCGCCCGAGATGCGATTTGACGATACGGTGGATCACGATCAGCGACAGCACCATCAAGGCCGCCACCAGGTAGAAATAGCCGACTTCGCTGAGACGGTGGCCGAAGAACTCAGGCTTGGTCAGCTTGATCCCCATCGGCCCGTCTGTCAGGAAACTCATTTCATTGATCAGGATCTGGATGATGGTGCCGAACGCCAGCGTCACCATGGCCAGGTAAGGCCCGGTCACGCGCAGCGCCGGCAACGCCAGGATGGCGCCGAACAAGGCGGTCACCGCCAGGCTGGCCGGGGCGGCGATCAGGAACGGCCAGCCCAGCTTGAACACCAGCACGCCAGTGGTATAGGAACCGATGCCGAACAGGCCGGCATGGCCCAGCGACACCTGGCCGGTATAGCCGACCACGATATCCAGCCCGAACAGCAGGATGGCGTAGATCAGGATGGTTTCCGCCAGGTGGATGTAATACGGATTCGGGATAACTTGCGGAAACGCCAGCAGCAGCAAGATGCCGGCGATCGACAGTGCGAATAACTTTTTACTCATCTTCACACCTTCTTGATGGCAGTCTTGCCGAACAGTCCGGCCGGCTTGATCGCCAGCACCAGCAACAGTAGCACCAGGCCCGGCACTTCCTTGTAGCCGGTGGAAATATAGAATCCGGTCAGGGTCTCGGCGATGCCCAGGATCAGCCCCCCGACGATCGCGCCCATGCCGGAGGTGAGGCCGCCGATGATCGCCACCGCGAATGCCTTGAGGCCGAGCGAAGTGCCCATGGTTGCTCCGGTCAGCGTCAGCGGCGCCACCAGCAGGCCGGCAAAAGCCGCCGTGGCCGACGACAGCGCGTAGGAAAACGTGATCACCATGCTGGTGTTGATGCCCATCAGGCCAGCCGCATCGCGGTCGTTCGAGGTGGCCACCACCGCCTTGCCGTAAATCGATTTGCGATTGAACATTTCCACCGCCAGCATCATCGCCAGCGCGCCCAGCACTACCACGATCTGCATCGGCTGCACATTGGCGCCCAGCACCTGGAACGGCGTCGCCGACAGCGGCGTAGGAAAGGTCAGGTCGTCCTTGCCCCAGATGTTTTCGGCGACATTCTTGAAGATGATCGCCAGCGCGATGGTTGACATGATCCAGCCGAATTCCGATTTGATCTTGAGCGCGGGCCGTACGCCTATCCATTCCACCACCACGCCTTGCAGCGCGCCGAACACGATCACTATCGGAATCATCAGCCAGTAGTTCAGATAGGGGCCGCCGTGGATGTTGCCGACCAGGCTGAGGCCGACCAGCGCGCCCAGCATCAAGGCTTCGCCCTGGCCGAAATTAAGGGTGCCGGAAGTGGCGAACGTGAGTTGATAACCAAAAGCGATCACCGCGTAGATCATGCCTAGCGCGATGCCGCTGAAGACGAGTTGCAGCAGAATTTCCATGATATGGGTCCAAGAGACTGCGATAGCCACGATATGGCAAAACGACGCTGCCGTCTGACGAAACAAATCCAGCCTGCATACCTGCGCAGGCTGGACCGATGTCGCTTAAACGGATGTTTCGCCGGGGCGCAATAACATTACGCTCCGGCTCCTTATCACTTGGCCAATACCACCCGGCCATTCTTGACTTCGCCGATCACCACCATATTCGGCTTGATCGCTTCGTGGTCGTCATGGCTATACGGCTTGGTGTAGTTGGTGACCACGCCTTCGACGGTGCTGTTCAGGTTTTCCAGGGCTTCGCGCACTTTCACGCCGTCGGTGCTGCCGGCCTGCTTGATTGCCGCCGCCAGCAGATAGAGCGAGTCATAGCCTTGCGCAGCCGACACCGGGGACGGCATGCGGTCGATCTTGTAGGCTTTCTGATAGGCTTCGATGAAGGCCTTGCGCTTGGCTGTGTTGCCATCCTGGATGAAGGTTTGCGGCATGCGCGCGCCGTCACCGTTCTTGCCGGCGTTGTCGATGAAATTCCCCATCGACAAAGTCCAGCTGCCGATGAGAGGCACTTTCCAGTTGAGTTTTTCCATGCCGTTGGCGATCTGCGCCAATTCGGGGCCGATGCCGTAGGTCAGCACCACTTCCGCGCCGCCCTGCTTGGCCTTCAGCAGCTGCGCCGTCATGTCGACGTCTTTCAGGTTGTATTTTTCAACGGCGACCGGCTTGATGCCTTTGGCGGCCAAGGCGCGCTCCAGGTCCTCGCGGCCGAGCTGGCCGTAGTTGGTGGAGTCGGCCAGGATAGCGACCTTGCTATGCTTCTGCCGCACTACCGCTTCGTCGACAATCATCGCCGACTGGATGGTGTCGTTGGCCGAGGTGCGGAAGACGTAATTATCTTTCTGGGCCGGCGCCACGAACTGCTTGGTGATGATGCTGCCGGTAGCGACGTTGTTGATGACCGGGATCTTGGCTTCCTGGTAGAAGCGCTGCGACGCCAGGGCGACGCCGGTATTGATGAAGCCGACCGTGCCGACCACTTTTTCCTTGTTGATCAGCTCTTGCGCAACCTGCACTCCGCGTTCATTCTTCGCTTCATCGTCGCGCTCGACCAGTTGCAGCTGCCGGCCCAGCACGCCGCCGTGGGCATTGATGTCGGCTACCGCCAGCTTGACGCCGTCGCGCATGGAAACACCCATCGGCGCGGAACCGCCGGTGAAAGGACCGCTCACGCCGATCTTGATAGGTTCCGCCGCCACGCCGGCCAGCGACCAGCTAATCAGCGCTGCCGCCACACACGCTTTGCTTATGGTGTTCATGCTTTCTCCTCTGTATTTTTTATAAGACAAGTACTGGCATGCACAAATACCGAAGTACTCGATTAACGTAAAACATCATCCAGCTTACTGTAAAAAAATGTTATCTGTATACAGCGGACTTCTTCAGCATTTCAGGCCACCCTTACAGCTTCCTGACAGCGGCCTTCCTTTACGTTCTTATGGCAAATATATAGAGTATGTCGCGCGGCGCATCTACCCGTATTACAGCGTGCCGCCTGCGTTTGCTGCAGACGAAAAAAAATCCCCGGCGGACCGGGGATTTTTGCGATGCTGATTCAGCGACTAATTAAATTAGATAGCTTGAATGTTCGAAGCTTGCTTACCCTTTGGGCCAGCAGTAACTTCGAAAGAAACACGTTGGTTCTCTTGCAGCGACTTGAAGCCGGAAGAATTGATTGCGGAGAAGTGCGCGAACAGATCTTCACCACCTTCGTCAGGAGTAATAAAACCAAAACCCTTCGAATCATTGAACCACTTTACGATACCAGTTGCCATTACATTTCCTATTTCAGTTAAGTTGGGCTGTCGCCCGTTAGATCGTTTGAAGCAAGAAAGAAATGACAGACTAATACTGCACTACTAGCTCGAATCTTAAACGATGTGCCATTATAACCGATAATTTTATTAAAAGCACCGGCCGGGTAAATAAATATTGCATCGGAAGAAAGAGTTGCCTTTTCGACTCCCCGTCGCCGCCTTCTGCGCCCCTTCGCCCGCTGCTTCTGCGCAAAGCGCATATAACTGTATATAACTAAAACACATAACAAAAAGAAATTATTGTGTTTTGATAATTATATGTCCAGTCATAGAATAGGCTCAGTCTTATTTACCTCACACCGATTGGGAGATCGCATGTTTCAGCTTTCCAGAAAGAAAGTACTTGTCCTGGCTTTCGCCGGCCTGAGCGCCCTGGCCTCTCTGGGTCCCGCAGCCAGCTACGCCGCAGATCTGAAGATCGGATTATATGCCGATGTCTCCACCCTGGATCCGCATTTCAACAATATCGCGCCGAATATCTCGCTTTCTTCGCATCTGTTCGACGCCTTGGTGAATGTCGATGCCAACGGCCAGCTGATTCCCGGCTTGGCGACATCCTGGAAAGCCATCGATCCGCTGACCTGGGAGTTCAAGCTGCGGCATGGCGTCAAGTTCAGCGACGGCTCCGAACTGACCGCGGAAGATGTTGTATTTTCGCTGGACCGCCCCGCCACCCTGACCACCAGCCCCGGCCCTTTCACCAGCTACACCAAGCAGATTATCGGCAAGCAGGTGGTCGATCCATATACTGTGCGCCTGAAAACCGCCACACCTTACGGCCCCCTGGCGCTGGATGTCAGCACAATTTTCATCGTTTCCAAGAAAGCCGCGCAAAACGCCACCACCGAAGACTTCAACAGCGGCAAGGCGCTGGTCGGCACCGGCCCCTTCAAATTCGCCAGCTTCAAGCGCGGCGACAGCATCGAGCTGCTGCGCAACGATGCCTACTGGGGCGAGAAACCGGCCTGGGACAAAGTTACCTTCCGCATCCTGACGTCTGACGGCGCTCGCCTGGCCGCCCTGCTGGCGGGTGAAGTCGACGCTATCGAAAACGTGCCGCCGGCCGACCTGGCCAAGCTAAAGACCAATCCGAAATTCACGCTGGCGCAAAAGATCTCGTGGCGCACCCTTTTCTGGACCCTGGACCAGTCGCGCGACAAGTCGCCCGACATCACCGACAAGAACGGCAAGCCGCTGGACAAGAATCCTCTGAAAGACGTGCGCGTGCGGCAAGCGATTTCCAAGGCCATCAACCGCCAGGCGCTGGTTGACCGTACGCTGGAAGGACTGGCGGTACCGGCCTCGAACATCATCGCACCCGGCATCCTGGGTTATGCCGATACGCTGAAAGTGGAAAAATACGATCCTGAAGCCGCCAAGAAGCTGCTGGCCGCGGCCGGCTATCCGAACGGTTTCGGCATCACGCTGCACGGCCCCAACAACCGCTACATCAACGATGAGCGCGTGGTGCAGACGGTGGCGCAGTTCCTCAACCGGGTCGGTATCCAGGCCAAGGTTGAAACGCTGCCGCTGGCAGTCTATTTCGGCAAGGCGCGCGCCGGCGACTATAGCGCGGCCTTGCTGGGCTGGGGCACGCTGGCTGGCGATTTCGGCCTGCGAACCCTGCTCGGCACCACCAATCCCGACACCGGCTGGGGTTCCTGGAACTGGGGCAAGTACAGCAATCCGAAACTCGACCAGCTGGTGCAATCCTCGCTCGCTTCCGTCGACCAGAAGCAGCGCCAGGATTTTGCCCGCCAGGGTGCGGTGGTGGCGCTCAGCGACTACGCCGTGATTCCGCTCTATCATCAATACGCCACCTGGGCCCTGCGCAAAGGCTTGAAGTACACGCCGCGCACGGATGAGTTCACCTTCGCCTATCAGTTCCGCCCCGAATAGCCACATGCTACAAAAAGCCGCTGAAGTTAGCGGCTTTTTTTACGGGATCGGCATATCCTATGGCCTCGCCCTGCTTCCCCGACACTGCCGCCGCATAATGACCGCCCCAGCTCGCACACCCCCTAACCCCGAATCCGTCTTGCGCCATCGCCCTTTCACCCTGTTCTGGGGCGCCCGCGTTGCCTCCACCGTCGCCAACCAGATGCAGATCGTCGCAGTCGGCTGGCAGGTTTATCAACTCACCCACAGCGCTTTCGACCTTGGCATGGTCGGCCTGGTGCAATTTCTGCCAGCCCTGTTCCTGGCGCTGGTGGTAGGGCATGTCGCCGACCGCTACGACCGCCGCAAGATTGCCCGCATCTGCCTGTTCATCGAAGGCCTGGCTGCCGCCGCGCTGGCCATCGGCAGTTACAACGGCTGGCTGACCAAGGAAGCGATCTTCGCCATCGTGTTCGTCATCGGCGCCACCCGCGCCTTTGAGTCGCCCACCTTGCAGGCGCTGGTGCCGGGACTGGTGCCGCCGCGCCTGCTGCCGCGCGCGATCGCCTGGTCGGCGTCGGCCACGCAAACCGCCGTGATCATCGGCCCGGCGCTGGGCGGCTTTATCTATGTACTGGGGCCAAGCGCGGTGTATGCCAGCAGCAGCGCCCTGTTCCTGGCGGCCAGCCTGCTGGTGGCGCTGATCCGCATCGAAAGCGTATTGCCGCGGCGCGAGCCCGCCACTGTCAAATCCGTGCTCGCGGGGATCGCGTTCATCAAAAGCCGGCCGGCCATCCTGGGCGCGATTTCTCTGGATTTGTTCGCTGTATTGCTGGGCGGCGCCACTGCCTTGCTGCCGATCTATGCGCACGACATCCTGGCCACCGGCCCGCTCGGCCTCGGCCTGCTGCGCTCGGCGCCGGCGGTCGGCGCTTTGTCGACTGCCATTTTCCTGGCGCGCAGGCCCTTGAGCCGCAAGGTCGGCCGCAGCATGTTTACTGCCGTCGCCATCTTCGGCCTGGCGACTGCGGTGTTTGCGCTGTCGCGCTCGTTTGCCTTGTCGCTGGCGGCATTGGTGGTGCTTGGCGCTTCCGACATGATCAGCGTGGTGGTGCGCTCTTCGTTTGTGCAGCTGGAAACGCCGGACCATATGCGCGGCCGCGTCAGCGCGGTCAACTCGGTGTTCATCGGCACCTCCAACCAGTTGGGCGAATTCGAATCCGGCGTGACGGCGGCCTGGCTGGGACCGGTGCAAGCGGTGGTGCTGGGTGGCGTTGGCACCATCATTGTGGTGCTGCTGTGGATACGGCTGTTTCCTACCTTGTTCAAGCTTGACCGGCTGGCCGATCCGCATGCGCAGGCAGCCGCCAAGCCCGAGCCGCCGTCCGCCGGCGCAGCCACGGCCGGCTAAGCCCGGCGGGCCGCGGCCTGCAGTGAAACGCACTTGGGGCTATACTCAGCGCGCGGCGCACTTATTACGCTCGACAGCCACCGATGCAGGCAGGCAAGCTGCCCGGCATTTTCGTACATCATTCAATTCTCATTCGGCCCGCAGCAAAGGAAGCATCAATGCAATATCGTGAACTGGGACACAGCAATCTGAAAGTCAGCCTGATCACACTGGGCACCATGACCTGGGGCGAGCAAAACAGCGAAGCCGAAGCGCATGCGCAGATCGAGCTGGCGCTGGCGCACGGCGTCAACCTGATCGACACCGCCGAAATGTACCCGGTGCCGCCGCGCGCCGAGACCCAGGGCTTGACCGAACGCTATGTCGGCAGCTGGCTGAAAAAATCCGGCAAGCGCGACCAGGTGATGATCGCCACCAAAGCCACCGGACCTGCGCGCAAGCCGCACAATCCGCGCCACGTGCGCGGCGGCATCAACAATTTCGACCGCAAAGGGCTGACCGAAGCTCTCAACGGCAGCCTGGAACGGCTGCAGACGGACTACGTCGACCTGTACCAGTTGCACTGGCCGGACCGCAGCGTCAACTGCTTCGGCACGCTGAACTACAACCACATGACCGATGAAGATACGGTGCCGATCGAAGAAACGCTGACCATCCTGGCCGACTTCATCAAGGCCGGCAAGGTGCGCCATATCGGGATATCAAATGAAACGCCATGGGGCATCGCGCAGTTCTTGCGTGCATCTGAAAAATTCAACCTGCCGCGCGTGGTCAGCATCCAGAATCCGTACAGCCTGCTGAACCGTACTTTCGAGATCGGCCATTCGGAATTTTCTTACCGCGAACAAGTCGGCCTGCTGGCCTATTCGCCGCTCGCCTTCGGCGTGCTGTCGGGGAAATACCTGGATGGCGCACGCCCTGCCGGCGGCCGCCTGACCTTGTTCGAACGCTTCAGCCGCTACACCAATCCGCAAGTCAACCGGGTTATTGGCGACTATGTAGCGCTGGCGAAAAAGCACAATCTGGATCCGGCGCAAATGGCGCTGGCCTTCGTCAACAGCCGCAGCTTCCTGACCAGCAACATCATCGGCGCCACCACGCTGGAGCAACTGCAAAGCAACCTGGACAGCGTCAACCTGACGCTGGATGAAGAAATCCTGCGCGAGATCGAGGCGATTCATTCGCGTCAGCCTAACCCCGCTCCCTAAGCCTGCAAGCCGGGTTGGCCGACACTAAGTCAAATCAAGCCAACCCCGGCAAGCGATCAATCTTCCGGACTGACGTCCGACCACACCGGCCCCGGGGCGCCGGCCACGATCTCTACCGGCCGGCTGGCATAGCGCCTGGCCAGCACCGCGCACACCATCAGCTGAATCTGGTGAAACAGCATCAGCGGCAACACGATCATGCCCACGGTATGGCCGGCAAACAAGACTTTCGCCATCGGCACGCCGCTCGCCAGGCTTTTCTTCGATCCGCAAAAGACAATGGTGATCTCGTCTTCCTTGTTGAAACCCATGCGCCGGCTGGCGAAGGTCGCGATGCTCAGCATCACGAACAGCAGCAGCGACACCACCACCATCAAGCCCAACAGGGAAACCGGCGGCAGCTGCTGCCACAAGCCCTGCACCACCGCTTCGCTGAAGGCGGTATACACCACCAGCAGGATCGAACCCTGGTCGACGATCTTCAAGATGATCTTGTGCTTTTCGATCCAGCCGCTGATCCAGCGCCGCGCAATCTGGCCGGCGACGAACGGCACCAGCAGCTGCAGCACGATGTTCATGATGGAATCGAAGGAGCCCTTGCCCTGGCCGTGCGCCACCACCACCAGCCCGACCAGCACCGGCGTCAGGAAAATCCCCAGCAGATTCGAGGCAGAGGCGCTGCAAACTGCCGCCGGCACGTTGCCGCGCGCGACCGAGGTAAAGGCGATCGAAGATTGCACGGTGGACGGCAAGGTGCATAAAAACAGGATGCCCAGATACAGATCGGGCGTCACCAGCGGCAGCAAGGCCGGCTTCAACAGCAGCCCAAGCAGCGGGAACAGTACGAAGGTGGCAAGCAGCACCGTCAGGTGCAAGCGCCAGTGCAGCGCGCCCTGCACCACCGCCTCGCGCGACAGCTTGGCGCCATGCAGGAAAAACAGCAAGCCGATGGCGAGCGTGGTGATCAGGTTGAAAGACAGCGCGACCTGGCCCCTGGCGGGAAGAAGACTGGCGACAAGGACGGTAGTAACCAGCAACAACGTGAAGTTGTCGGGCAAGTAACGGGGGCGAGCCATGATCAGGAAGGTCAGCTAGAGTTTAAAAAAGGCATCCCGCCGCCGCTTCCTATGCCTGGAAGGCAAGGCAGCACAGCAAATATAGACGGGATAACAAGCTCATTTTACGCATTAAGCACGACAAACAGCGCGGGATTTTGGTTTTAAGCGCACAACAATCAGGAAGCGACGGGTATTTACCACAGCCAGAACATCAGCAACCAGGCGAAATTGACCAGCGCCAGGCTGGCGACGACCGGCGCCATGCTCGCCAGACGCCGCGCCAACGACGGCGTATAGCGGCCGGTGACACGCCACGCCAGCCATACGCTCCACAAGGTGGTGGCGACCAGCAGGATCGCGCGCAAGTCATTGGCCCAGAATACCGGCAGATGTTCGCCGCGCAGCAGGCTGATGGTGGTGGCCGACAAGCCGACGAAGACGCCGCAGCCAGCCAGCGGGATGGTGGCCTGCACCAGATGATTGAAGCGCTTGCGGTCCCAGTTGCCGAGCACGCGACTGCTCAGCGCGAACAGCAAGCTCAGCGCGCTGCCGAGCACCAGGCCGGTGGTCAGGATATAGGCGATCACCAGGCCGCCGTCGAGCCAGCTGAAAACATCGTTCTGCGCCGGATAATTGGTAAACACCCACCACGGCGCATGCGTGTCGAAAGGCCACATGATGTCGCGGTCGATCAGCCAGGTCGCGATGGCCTGCTTAATCTGCACAAACCAGGGACTGGCCGACCAGTGGAAAGCGCCGATGGCGATCCCCATCAGGCCATACAGCGCCAAGGCGCTTTCCCACAGGCTGTTTTGCTGCTCGCCATGGCGCACGATTTCCTCGGTCGGCGCGCGCCAGGTCAGCTCGATGGCGTCGCGGTGACCGCTGCAGCGGCCGCACATATGGCAGTCGGCGGCGCCCTTCATGGCTCGCAACGGCAGCAGCGGCGCGCAGTTGACAGGAATCACGGTGCGCCCCTGCGTGTGGCTGTGGGTGCCATAGGAAGCGCGCCAGGCGGTTTCATTGACCTTGTAGTGGAACGGCGCCAGCTTGGCCAGCAAGCCGAACACGCCGTTCACCGGGCACAGATACTTGCACCAGACGCGCTTGTCGCGGCCATACAGATAGCCGACAATGATGGCGCCGACGGTGGAACCGCCCAGCACCAGCAGCACCGCCTTGGGGTATTGATAGACGCTGACCATCTGGCCGTAAACCGTGGTCAGGGCAAAGGCCACGAACGGCCAGCCGCCCCAGCGCATCCAGTGCGGGATCGCCTTGCCGCGGCCATGACGGCTGGCGAATTCGGTCAGCGCCCCTTCCGGACACAGCACACCGCACCAGACACGCCCCATCAGCACCATGCTGATCAGCACAAACGGCCACCAGACACCCCAGAAGGCAAACTGCGCGATCAGGGTCAGGTTCGACCAGATGTGCGCGGTCTCGTCCGGCAACGGCAGGAAGATCGGCACCAGGATCAGCAAGCCGTAGACCAGCACAATCCCCCACTGCACCCAGCGAATCAGCTTCGCGTGGTCCCGCATCCAGTCAGCCGTGCGGGAAAGTCGTGTCGCTTGGGGAATTGCGCAAGTAGTCATCAGATCATTTCACCGGGGTTGCTTTAGGCCGGGCGCGTTTCAGGAACAGCAGGACGCCGACCCAGTAAGCCGCATACACCAGCAAGCTCATCAGCGCAGGCTGTGCGCGATAGCCGGTCAGCGTGGATACCAGATTGCCAAAGGTAGTCGTATCGTCGAGCAGGCGGGAGCTGTCCCAGACCGGATCGATCAGCGTCGGGATGATATCCAGCGACATCAGACGTTCGATGCCGGTCAGCAGCAAGCCTGCGGCCAGGAACAACAATATGATTTCGGTGATTTGAAAGAAGCGGCGCCAGGAGAAAATTTTACCGCCGAGCTGCAGCAGATAGAAAGTCAGGAAGGCCAGCGCAAAGCCCAGCACCGTTGCCAATATCATGGCGCCGGCGGTTTCGCCTTGCTGCGCCAGGCCGAGGCCGTACAGGAAAATCACGGTTTCGCTGCCCTCGCGCGCAATCGCCAATGCCGCCAAGGCGAACACGCCCCACCAGCTTGCCTTTTGCATGTTCTCGCTGAGCGAGGTTTCCATGTCGCGCTTGAGCGTACGGCCATGCTTGCGCATCCAGAACACCATCTGCACGATCAAGATGGCCGCCAGGATCACCATCACGATCTGAAAGTAATCCTGGGCATCGCCCGACAGCAGTTCGCTGAAACCCAGCAGCGCAGCACCGAGGCCAATCGCGCCCAGGACGCCAACGCCGACGCCGCCCCACAGATAAGGCAGGCCGCGGCGCGCCGCGGCGCCGCCGTTCTTCAGCCACGCATGCAAAATACCCACTACCAGCAAAGCCTCGACGCTTTCGCGCCAGACGATGAATAAAACCTGGCCCATTCCCAATCTCCAATCAGTCGTGGTTGCGCCGTTCGACGCAGCCACGCAAATATCTACAATCCGAATAACGAAGCCTCTATATATAGAGGCTCTATTTAGCGACGATCACGCCCTGCGCGGTGGCATGGAAATCGTCGAAGAACTTGTACTCGCCCGGCGACAGCGGCGCAATCACCACGAAAGACTCCGCGCCCGGCGCCAATACTTTTTCCTTGCGCAGCTGAACGCTTTCAAATTCCGCCGCCGACTTGCCGAGATTATGGATTTCGATTTTGATTTTTTTACCGGCCGGCACTTCGATCCGCGCCGGACTCAATACGCCATCCTTCATTTCCAGCTTGAAGGTCGGCAAATCGGCGGCCATCGAAACCGCTGCCGCACAGAATAAGCCGATACCCAGCAAGCCGCGTACTTTGGCAGACACCATGGTCATGCTCTCCGATCGAAAATTCATGAGAGATTAATATCCGCCTTTTTTGCCGACGCCGGCGAAGGTGAATTCGTTGACCACTTCAAACGGCTTGAACCAGGCGCCGACGCCGGTTTCCTTATCCACGTGACGGCCGAAGTGCGCGCCGGCATTGGCCGACGGCGGCGAGATGATCATCTTCAGAGTGTACTTGCCCGGCCCCGCCAGCTTGACGTTGTCGCCGTAATGCGGACCGTCGCTGGCCACCATCGGCATCATGTCGCCCTTGATCACCTGGTTCGAACCGGCTTTGGTGAATACGTAAGAGATGACCAGGTTCGGCATCCAGTCGCCCTCGGCAAAGCCATTGGGATTGTTTTTGACTGCCCGGATATCCGCCTCGACATGGATGTCCGACAGCTCCGCCTTGCGCATCATGCCTTCCGGCTCCATCTTGATCGGCTGCAGGTAAACAGCGGCAATCTCCAGGCCGTTCATGATCTGCTGCTTGCCGATCGGATACTCAGCCGCTGTCGCGGCGCCGGCAATACCAAGAGATGACAACACAGCTGCCGCGATTACTTTTACCTTCATGTGATCAACCTTCTTTCGTAACGTAAACAACAAATGATAATGATTATTGTTTGATTATAGCACCGGGCGATTTTCCTCATTACCCGGGCATCGCAGGCAAGCTTCAGCAAAAAAATAGCAATCAATTGCAGAAAATGCTTCCCATTCTGCAATTGTTCAGGCATAGTAGCGGACTTGGTTGAGGGCAAGCAGAAAAAGAGATTTAGCTCTGCAAGCGAAGCGAAATATGAAGTTTTTAAATATTTTCCTCTTCCAAAATAAACAAAGATCGTATATAATTTTGTTTTTCGCGGCTGTAGCTCAGCTGGATAGAGTACTTGGCTACGAACCAAGGGGTCGTGGGTTCGATTCCTGCCAGCCGCACCAGTATTACGAGGGGTTGCAAGAGAAATCTTGCAACCCCTTTCTGGTTTACATGTCCCGATTTACGCCATCATCATCAGTTGATCGTACTCACCTCGCCAACGATCAAGTAGCTGCTGTCTTGAATGACACAAGCTCTCGAATTTTCAAAACCTGAACCACAAATACCGAGAGCGTCACCACTGCTCAAAACAGATCGGTACCGGTTTATGCATACCGGTTTTTGATCGGTCGCGTGACCAGGCCCGTACCCGCGACTTTGGATCGACCGCAACCGCTCACGCCGCAGAATCTGTGCCAGATCAAATTTGAACTACCGCTCCGCATCTGCCCGGCGAGGCAAAGCAACCGGCACATACACTTCCCATTTTTTGTAATGCACATCTGCTGTCTGCCCGCAGATTACCCAAACGCTTTTACTAGATAAGCCGCGATCTTTTGTGGCCCATTTTGTTTTGATGGGAGTGATGCATCTGGGGACCACTATCTTTAAATTAGGATCAAGGACTTCCCAGTTGGTGAGATTTTTTGCATTCTCCCGCGCGACAAATTTTCTCGCTTCTTCTCGAATCTCATAAAGCCCATGCTTGCCGGACGTCGTATGGTCGTCATCGATACCCCGATAGATCGTATGAGCAAAACAAGGGCACGAAAAAACCGAGATGAAAATCAACAGCAACTTGATAGCAAGATTCAAGCGTGACTGCGCCGACATACCCTCCTCCTTGTTCAGTCGTCCGATATTTGTGCTGCGCCTATTCGCCGTTCCTGGATACGCGTCTGATACGACTCATTTTGCCGCGGCATATTATTACTTCCAAAATAGACGCACAAAAATCATCGCTTAAAAAACGGCTTCTCTGGCTTTCGCGCCACTTATGCAAGGTGACGAACATTTGCAGTCGCCCCTGCCCAATTAGGCGCGCAGGTTTTTAGCCCCGACAGCTACTTGCACAGATAGTTTCCGTGTGGGAACATGTAGATTGTGCGCATTCGCGTACAAGGTCATCAAACAAAAGCAGCGATGGCGATATGCGCAAACCGGCCGCCAATAAAAAAACCGGCGACTTTCATCACCGGTTTTTGTTGCGCAAGCAGCGCATGCACATCATGTCGAAATCAGCGCCGCTGCGGATAGATGTCGCGTCCTGCCCTGTCGATCTGCTGGCGCAGGGCGCGCCGCTCATCCGGCGACATACGGTTGCGCGCATTGCCTTCGCCTGGTTCGGCGTTGCGCTCGCGGCCTTGCCACTGTTCATCTGGCGCAGGACCACGGCGTGGTTCATACTGAGAAGGAGGCATGCGGCGCTCGCCACGCTCCTCAGGCATCCGGTCGGAACGTGCAGAGGCGCCCATCATTGCCGACAGCAACAATAAACAAACACTGATTTTCCGAAACTTCATCATCATATGGACTTCTTTGCTGTGTGTTCAGGATAGCGGGTAAGATTAATCATCACGAATTCAGTGTAAGCTCCTCGACTTATCGCCATAAGACGATTTTGGTAAAGTTTGTAACACTTTGTAATCCATGGGTCCTAACTGTATTTTTGATGCGCACTCTGAAGTTACCATATGACCATGAATACGATCAACACCCCAACACCAACATCCACTGCCCATCAACATAAAATCCTGGTGGTCGACGACGACATCCGCTTGCGCGATCTGCTGCGGCGCTATCTGACGGAGCAAGGCTTCCAGGTGGTCACGGCGGAGAACGCGCAGGCCATGAACAAGTTGTGGATACGCGAGCGTTACGACCTGCTGGTGCTCGACTTGATGCTGCCGGGCGAAGACGGCTTGGCCATCTGTCGCCGTTTGCGCGGCGCCGGCGACCAGACGCCGATCATCATGCTGACCGCCAAGGGCGAAGACGTGGACCGCATCGTCGGCCTGGAAATGGGAGCGGACGATTACCTGCCGAAGCCGTTCAACCCGCGCGAACTGGTGGCCCGCATCGGCGCTGTATTGCGCCGCAAGGGTCCGGACGAACTGCCGGGCGCGCCGTCGGAAACGCCGCAATCTTTCGAATTCGGCGAATTCGTGCTCGACCTCGGCACCCGCACCTTGAAAAAGAACGGCGAATCGATTCCGCTGACCACCGGCGAATTTTCGGTGCTCAAGGTATTTGCACGCCATGCACGGCAACCGCTGTCGCGCGAAAAGCTGATGGAACTGGCGCGCGGCCGCGAATATGAAGTCTTCGACCGCAGCCTCGATGTGCAGATTTCGCGCCTGCGCAAGCTGATCGAGCCGGATCCGGCCAGCCCGCTTTACATTCAAACGGTATGGGGACTGGGCTACGTGTTCATTCCGGAAGGCCAGCCGCGTTGATGCCTGTTTGCGCGGCATGGCTTTTCTCCAACGGAGGTTGCATCGCGTGGTCGCATGGTAACCACTAACCGCCTGGCCTGGCTCAAAAGTGGTCTGCTGTGGCGGACCTTTTTCATGCTGGCGTTCCTGATCACGGTCAGCATGGTGGCCTGGGTCGCCAGCTTTCGCATCGTCGAGCGCGGCCCGCGGGCGCAGCAGCTGGCGGCGCAGATCATCTCGATCGTCACCATCACCCGCGCCGCCCTCACCCACTCAGCGCCCGATTTACGGCGCGAGCTGCTGTTCGACCTGGCCAGCAACGAGGGCATCCGCATCTATCCGCTGGAAGACACCGACCAGATCGATCCGCCGGTTGACGACTCCTTGATGCCGGACCTGGAAAAGGAAGTGCGGGCGCGGCTCGGCAACCAGACCCGCTTTTCTTCCAAGGTCAACGAGATCGGCGGCTTCTGGGTCAGCTTCAAGATCGATGGCGATGAATACTGGCTGGTGCTGGACCGCGAGCGGGTCGAGCGCGGTTCCGGCGTGCAATGGTTGCAGTGGGCCAGCGTGGCGCTGATACTGTCGCTGCTGGGCGCGATGTTCATTTCCACTCTGATCAACCAGCCGCTGTCGCGCCTGACGGCGGCGACCCGGGCGGTGGCCAAGGGCTTGCAGCCGGAACCCTTGCCGGAAACCGGTCCGACCGAAATTGAAGAGGCCAACCGCAGCTTCAACCAGATGGTCAGCGATTTGCAGCGCATCGAATCGGACCGTGCGATCATCCTGGCCGGTATTTCGCACGACCTGCGCACGCCGCTGGCGCGCATGCTGCTGGAAGTGGAAATGGCGAACCTGTCCGACGACGCCCGCAGCGGCATGCAATCCGACCTGGCGCAGATGGATGGCATCATCGGCCAGTTCCTGCATTACGCCAAGCCGACCGACACCAGCAGTTTCGAGCGGATCAACCTGAGCGAACTGATCGAGAATGTGGTGCAGGCGGCGGAACGCCAGTCCGATATCCGCATCCAGACTCAGATCGCGCCGGATATCCATGTCTCCGGCAACGAGACCGAACTGCGCCGCGTGCTGAACAATGTCATCGAAAATTCCCGCCGCTACGGCAAGAAGGACGGCGACGACTGCGTCATCATCGATATCAGCTGCCAGGCGCGCCAGGACCGGGCTATCGTGACCCTGGCCGACCACGGCCCCGGGATTCCCGACAGTGAAATAGACCGCTTGCTGCGGCCGTTCACCCGCCTCGACGTCGCCCGCGGCCAGGCCAACGGCTCCGGCCTGGGGCTGGCGATCGTCAGCCGCATCGTCAAGCAGCACGGCGGAAAACTGCGCGTCAGCAACCGCGAAGGCGGCGGCTTGTCGAGCCAGATCGAACTGCAGCTGAGCTAAAGCCGACCTTTAGTAGTCGGCGCCCGCGTGGGCATTGCATGCCCACCCTACATCTTGATTAGCGTGGAAAAAGCAAGGCCACGGCTTCCGCCGCAATGCCCTCTTCCCGTCCCAGATAACCCAGCTTCTCGTTGGTTTTGGCCTTGACGTTGACCTGGCTGACGGCGATGCCGCAATCTGCGGCGATGTGGGCCACCATCTGTGGGATATGCGGCGCCATTTTCGGCGCCTGGGCGATGATGGTCGAATCGATATTGCCGACCACATAGCCGGCTTCGCCGATCAAACGCACCGCTTCCCGCAGCAGCTTGCGCGAATCGGCGCCGGCAAACTGCGCGTCGGTATCGGAAAAATGGCGGCCGATATCGCCTAGCGCGGCGGCGCCGAACAAGGCGTCGATGATCGCATGCAGCAGGACGTCGGCATCCGAATGGCCCAGCAGGCCGGTTTTATGCGGAATCGTCACGCCGCCGATGATCAACGGCCGTCCGACCTGCAAGGCGTGGCAATCGTAACCCTGGCCGATGCGAAACTGCTGATTCATGCCCGCTCCTTCATACCTGCTCCTTTAAAAACATTTCTGCCAAGGCGACGTCGTGCGGCAGCGTCACCTTGAAATTGCGCGGACTGCCTTCGACCAGGCGCGGCCGCAGGCCCAGCAACTCGACCGCGCCGGCTTCGTCGGTGACGGCATCCGCCAGCGTCAAGGCGCGCACCAGCAGCCCATGGCGGAACATCTGCGGCGTTTGCGCCGCCCACAACCCGCTGCGCTCGACAGTTTCCGCCACGCGCGCATTGTGGTCGCCGCGCTTGAGGGTATCGACCACCGGCAGCGCCAGCAAGCCGCCCACCTGGTCATCTTTCAAGGTCGCGATCAGATGCGCGATCAAGCCGTGGGTCAGGCCGGGCCGGGCGGCGTCGTGCACCAGCACCCAGTCTTCCTCGCCCACCTGTTCCTTGATCGCCTGCAAACCGTTCAGCACCGATTCGTGGCGGCTTGCGCCGCCGTGGAACAGCACCGTCACCCGCGCCTGCAGATGCGGCGCAGCCGCCATCAGGTCGGCGATATAGCCGTCATCGGGGCTGACCACCACGAATACGTGGCTGATCTCGCTGGCGGCAGCAAATGTCGTCAGGACATGCGCCAGCATAGGCTGGCCGGCCAACGGCATATATTGTTTCGGGAGCGCCGCTCCCAGCCGGGCGCCGACACCGGCAGCGGGAATCAGCGCAAAATAAGAGGATGCATTCATGCGCAATGGGCTCGCTGGAGTTGCTGAAGAAATGTCATGAATAATTTAGATAAATGGCGAAAACCGCGCATAGCCTGCATTCCGTGGCGGAAATCGGCAATTCAGCCCGTGGTTTATAATGCGGCTCTGAATTTTAACTGTCAAATCAGGCGTATTGTGGCTTTTTTTGACCATGCAAGACCATCGGCAGGCCATGTGCATCCCATCGGTTGCGGCATCGTTTGCTTCAGCTTGCCTTACGTTTCATGTTAACAGGCTCTAATGTCCCTTGATCTAGAAAATTTGCTGCCCAAGCCTGCCACGCGCTTCGCCCTGCCGGCCCTGCACGGCTCGGCCGATGCCTACGCCCTGGCGCAAGCAGCGCTGGCGCTCAAGCCGCAACAGCGGATGCTGGTAGTGGTGGTGGCCGACGCCACCGACGGCCAGCGCCTGCGAACGGAAATCCCGTGGTTCCAGGCCAGCGGCGAGCAGCCTAACGGCCTGCGCTGCCATTTGCTGCCGGACTGGGAAACCCTGCCCTACGATGCCTTTTCGCCGCACCAGGACCTGGTGTCGGAGCGCCTCGCCACGCTATATGAAGTGCAGAGCGGCCAGTGCGACGTCTTGCTGGTGCCGGCCACCACGGCGCTGGTGCGGATGGCGCCGCCCTCTTTCCTGGCCGGATACACCTTCTTTTTCAAGCAAGGCGAGACGCTCGACGAAGCACGCCTGAAATCGCAACTGACGCTGGCCGGCTACAGCCATGTCAATCAGGTCATGTCGCCCGGCGAGTACTCGGTGCGCGGCGGCCTGATCGATATTTTTCCGATGGGTTCGGTGCTGCCCTACCGGCTCGACCTGTTCGGCGACGCCATCGAAACCATCCGCACTTTCGATGCCGACACCCAGCGCTCGCTGTATCCGGTGAAGGAAGTGCGCCTGCTGCCGGGCCGCGAATTCCCGATGGACGAAGCGGCCCGCTCGGCCTTCCGCAGCCGCTGGCGCGAAGTGTTCGAAGGCGATCCCTCGCGTTCGGCGATCTACAAAGACATCGGCAACGGCATCGCCTCGGCCGGCATCGAGTACTACCTGCCGCTGTTCTTTGAAGATACCGCAACCCTGTTCGACTACCTGCCTGAGAACGCCACCTTCGCCCTGGTGGGCGACATCGACGGCGCCATACAGCGCTTCTGGGGCGATACCCAGTCGCGCTATAAATTCCTGAAATCGGACCGCGAGCGGCCTCTGCTGGCGCCGGAAGCCCTGTTCCTGACCGGCGAAAATTTCTTCGGCCTGGCCAAACCTTTCGGCCGCTGGGTGATCCAGCACAGCGACGCCGCCTCCGACCTGTCGGCGCCGATTCCGAATATCGCGGTGAACCGCCGCATCGACGACCCGCTGACCAACCTGCGCGCTTATCTGCTGCAGAGCGGCAGCCGCGTCATGATCTGCGCCGAAACCAATGGCCGCCGCGAGACCCTGCAGCAGTATTTCAATGAATACGACCTGCCGCTGGCCCTGTGCGACGGCTACGCCGATTTCATCACGTCGGAACACAAGCTGATGCTGGGCGTGGCGCCGCTGCATGCCGGCTTTGCACTGCCGCAGCTGGCCTTCATCACGGAAACCGAACTGTATGCCGGTTCCGGCCGCAGGATAGGCAAGAAGAAGCAGGAAGGCGCGACCCAGGTCGAATCGATGGTGCGCGACCTGTCCGAACTGAAGATCGGCGATCCCGTAGTGCATATCAACCACGGCATCGGCCGCTACATGGGCCTGCTCAGCATGGACCTGGGCGAAGGCGAGACCGAATTCCTGCATCTGGAATACGCCAAAGACACCAAACTGTACGTGCCGGTGTCGCAGCTGCATGTGATTTCGCGCTACTCCGGCGCCTCGCCGGAGGACGCGCCGCTGCATGCGCTGGGTTCCGGCCAATGGGAAAAAGCCAAGCGCCGCGCCGCCCAGCAAGTGCGTGATACTGCGGCTGAACTGCTTAACCTGTACGCCCGGCGCGCGGTGCGCCAGGGCCACGCTTTCGAATATTCCGCGCACGATTACGAAGCCTTCTCCGAAAGCTTCGGCTTTGAAGAGACCGCCGACCAGGCCGCCGCCATCAATGCCGTCATCAAGGACATGACCAGCGGCAAGCCGATGGACCGCCTGATCTGCGGCGATGTCGGCTTCGGCAAGACCGAAGTCGCCTTGCGCGCCGCGTTTGTCGCGGTGTTGGGCGGCAAGCAGGTCGCCATCCTGGCGCCGACCACACTGCTGGCGGAACAGCATGCGCAGACTTTTGCCGACCGCTTCGCCGACTGGCCGGTGAAAATCGCCGAACTGTCGCGCTTCCGCTCCGGCAAGGAAATCACGCAAGCCATCAAAGGCATGGCCGACGGCACGCTGGACATCGTGATCGGCACCCATAAATTATTATCGGACGATATCAAGTTTTCCCGGCTGGGGCTGGTGATCATCGACGAGGAACACCGCTTCGGCGTACGCCAGAAGGAAGCACTGAAGGCGCTGCGCTCGGAAGTCGACGTACTGACGCTGACCGCCACGCCGATCCCGCGCACGCTGGGCATGGCGCTCGAAGGCCTGCGCGAGTTCTCCATCATCGCCACGGCGCCGCAAAAGCGCCTGGCGATCAAGACTTTCGTCCGCAGCGAAGGCGAATCGACCATCCGCGAAGCCTGCCTGCGCGAGCTGAAACGCGGCGGCCAGGTCTACTTCCTGCACAATGAAGTGGAGACCATCCAGAACCGCAAGGCCATGCTGGAAGCGCTGCTGCCGGAGGCGCGCATCGCCGTCGCCCACGGCCAGATGCATGAGCGCGACCTGGAAAAGGTGATGCGTGATTTCGTCGCCCAGCGCTTCAACATCCTGCTGTGCACCACCATCATCGAAACCGGCATCGACGTGCCGACCGCCAACACCATCATCATGCACCGCGCCGACAAGTTCGGCCTGGCGCAGCTGCATCAATTGCGCGGCCGCGTCGGCCGTTCGCATCACCAGGCCTACGCCTATCTGCTAGTGCATGACGTACAAGGCCTGACCAAGCTGGCGCAGCGCCGCCTGGATGCGATCCAGCAAATGGAAGAACTGGGCAGCGGCTTCTACCTGGCCATGCACGACCTGGAAATCCGCGGCGCCGGCGAAGTCCTGGGCGACAACCAGTCCGGCGAGATGCACGAGATCGGTTTCCAGCTGTATTCCGACATGCTCAATGAAGCAGTGCGCTCGCTGAAGAACGGCAAGGAGCCGGACCTGGCCGCGCCGCTCGCCAGCACCACCGAGATCAACCTGCATGTGCCGGCCCTGTTGCCCAACGATTACTGCGGCGACGTCCACGAGCGGCTGTCGATCTACAAGCGGCTGGCCAACTGCAACGCGCAAGACAAGATCGACGACCTGCAGGAAGAACTGATCGACCGCTTCGGCAAGCTGCCGGATCCGGCCAAGGCGCTGATCGAAACGCACCGGCTGCGGATTTCCGCCAAGTCCATCGGCATCGTCAAGATCGACGCCCATACCGACTCGGCCTTGCTGCAGTTCTTGCCGAATCCGCCGATAGACGCCATGCGCATCATCGAGCTGATCCAGAAAAACCGCCATATCAAGCTCAACGGCCAGGACAAGTTGCGGATTACCGTCAACATGCCGGACCTGGCGGCGCGCCTGACCCAGGTCAAAGCCACCATCAAAGCCCTGGCGGGATGAGTTTGTTTACCCGATTATTTATATTTTAGTAAAGCCACAGCGAACCATGAATCTTATCTTGCAAAGCCTGAACGCAGACCGCAGCGCCATAGACCGCATCGCCAGCCTGGCTGACGTTGCGGCGGAAGACATCAGCAGCGGCGGCCGCCATGCATGGCGTTGCGCCGGCGTCGCCTATTCTGCCAGCCTGAAGACGCTGATCGACGCCGCCTGCTTTGGTGCAGGCATCGATTGCGCCTGGCTGCCGGCGGCGCCGAATCTCAGTGATTTCAAACTGCTGGCGATGGACATGGATTCGACCCTGATCACCATCGAGTGCATCGACGAGATCGCCGACATGCAAGGCCTGAAGCCGCAAGTCGCGGCAATTACCGAAGCCGCCATGCGCGGCGAGCTGGAATTCGACGAGAGCCTGACGCGGCGCGTGGCCTTGCTCAAGGGCCTGGAAGCCTCGGCCTTGCAGCGGGTATACGACGAACGGCTGCAACTGTCGCCGGGTGCGCAAACCATGCTGGCGGCGGTCAAGGCGGCCGGCGTCAAGACTTTGCTGGTGTCGGGCGGCTTTACCTTTTTCACCGACCGCATGCAAGCATCGCTCGGCCTCGACTACGCCCATTCCAACGTGCTCGAAATCGTCGACGGCAAGCTGACTGGCAAAGTGGTCGGCGCCATCGTCAACGCCGAGGAAAAGAAACGCACGGTCGAGCGCGTTTGCGCCGAGCTGAACATCGCCGCCAGCCAGGCGATCGTCATGGGCGATGGCGCCAACGACCTCTGCATGATGAGCATCGCCGGCCTCTCGGTGGCCTTCCGCGCCAAGCCGGTGGTGAGAGAAAAAGCCAGCGTGGCCTTGAATTTTGTCGGTTTGGATGGCATCTTGCCTATATTGGCGTGATTTCCCAGGGAATCGGCGCCGACGGTAACGTTAAATCCTGAACAACACAGAAGGAAAAACATGGCCAACGAACTGGTTTTCGATAACAAGCTGCACTCCGAGAAAAATCTGGCCTGGTGGCTCTATTTCGCTCACGCCGCCAGCCTGCTGTTCTCGCTCGGAACGCTGTCCTGGATCCCCTTGATCATCAACTACGTCAAGCGCCAGGATGCGGCAGACACGTTTGTGTATAGCCATCACAACTGGCAGATCCGCTCGTTCTGGTGGTATCTGCTGTGGGTGGTCGTCGGCGTCGCGCTGTGCATGACCGTGATCGGGATTCCGCTGGCGTTCGCGGTGTGGGGTCTAGCCTGGCTGTGGAAGGCTTATCGCCTGATCAAGGGCCTGGTCGACCTGAATGACAACAAGGCAATGCCCGCCTGAACTCGTCGCAACACTGCCCGCAGCCGCGGGCAGTGACAACATCTTCCTTTCCTCACATCGCTTCCAGGCATGAGCAATACCCTCGTTTCACCCGTCCGGCCCATGCTTGCCGGCGACATCCCGGCCGTCATGCAAATCCAGGCCGAATGCTATCCGCCGTCGATGCTGGAATCCGAAGACGTATTCCGCGCCCGCCTGGCGCTGACGCCGGCCACCTGCTGGATCTGGTCTCCGGCTCCTGACAACGCGGCAGCTTATCTATTCAGCTATCCGTCCCGCAAGGATGCAATCACCCCGCTCGGCGCCCAGTTCAAGCTGGCCGCGGCGCCGAATTGCTTGTACCTGCACGACCTGGCCGTCGCGCCAGCAGCCCGCGGCCAGCGCGCAGCCAATGCACTGGTAGCGGCGGCGCTGGAACATGCGCGTGCGGCAGGCATGGCATGGAGCGCGCTGGTGTCGGTGCAGCGGTCACAGGATTTCTGGAGCGGGCTTGGTTATGCAACGGTAGAAGTCGAACACTCTCCGGCAAAAGAAAACCTCGACAGCTACCAAATACAGGGGAACCAGCAAGCGGCGATTTATATGCTGCAACGCTTGATTTAACTGACCTCGCCCGCCCATTAAAAAACCGACCTGGCGGATCGGTTTTTTTAATCATACTCAGACATGCGAACGCCGTGCCAGGCATTAGCTGCTACATGGCGGTCAAGGCCTGTTCGATATCGGCAATCAGATCCTGCGGATCTTCCAGGCCGATGTTGAAGCGCACCAGGATGCCCTTGCCTTGCCAGTTCTGGCGCATGGCCTGGATGCGGTAAGGCACGCACAGGCTATTCGCGCCGCCCCAGCTGTAGCCGATCTTGAACAGCTGCAAGCTGTCGACGAAACGGTCGGTCTGCTCTTCGCTGTAACGCTCGTCGAACACCACCGAAAACAAACCCGCGGCGCCGCTGCAATCGCGCTGCCAGATGTCATGGCCGGGGCAATCCGGGAAGGCTGGATGCAGCACCCGGCTGATCTCGGGCCGCTGCTTGAGCCAGCCCGCAATGTTGCGCGCCGCTGCATCATGCGCTTCGAAACGCATTTTCATGGTCGGCAGGCTGCGCAGCACCAGGTAGACATCGTCCATGCCGACGCCGAAGCCAAGCCGCATATGCGCGGTCTGCAGGCGCTGGTTCAAGGCGGCGTCACGCGTGATGACCGCGCCCATCAGGACGTCCGAGCCGCCCGACTGGTATTTGGTGAGGGCATGCATGACGATATCGACGCCAAGGTCGAAAGCGCGCAAAGCCAGGCCGGCCGACCAGGTATTGTCGATCGCCACCAGGACATTGTTGGCGCGGGCAGCCTGGCAGATGGCGGGAATGTCCGGCATTTCCATCGACACCGAACCCGGCGCCTCGGTCCAGATCAGGCGGGTATTCGGCTGGATCATGGCGGCAATGCCGGCGCCGATCAAGGGATCGTAATAGCGCGCGCTGATGCCGAAATCGCGCGCCAGCCAGTTGCCCAGGTCGCGGTTCGGGTTATAGACGTTATCCGGCAGCAGCACGTCGTCGCCGCTCTTCAGCAAAGCCAGGTTGACCATCGTGATCGCCGCCAGGCCGCTGGGGGCCAGCAGGCAGTGCTGGCCGCCTTCGATTTCCGCCAGGCGCGCTTCCAGCGTGAAGGAAGTCGGAGTGCCGTGCAGGCCGTAAGTGTAGCCGTTCTTTTCCTGCCAGTTGCGCGCCCGCATCGCGGCGACATTCTTGAACAGGACTGTAGAGGCGTGGTGTATGCCGACCGGGAAGGCGTCAAAGCCTGCCGGGGCCTGGTAATCACTGTGGATCACCGCAGTTTGAAAATTCTTTTTTGCCATATGCCTTGGAAGAATTTCTCGAAGAATTTCTTAAAGAATTATTTGCCGAATGATTTACCTGAATGGGCAGTCTGCGCCGGCGCTTGCACCACCAGTACGAATGGCTTGGTTACCGCATCGTCGGTGGTCGACCAGGTGCCGCTGAAGGTGTTGCCGACCAGGGCGCCGGTCCACTCGCCGGAGACATCCTTGCCGTTGAGCGACTCTTCCATGACGACATCCGTGTTTTCCGATTCGCCGGCCAGCAAAATCTTGGCGTTCTGCCCTGCAATCACGTAGCTGCCTTCGATGCCTTCGGTAGGATCCGGTTTCAATTGCAGATGCATTTCGATCCTGGCGTCGCCCAGGGTGCCGCGCAAGGTCAGCGGCTTGGCGAACAGACTGGCTGCCGCAGGCGCCGCGGCGGAAACCGTCGTCGCGCCGATATCGCTATCGGCCAGCGCCAGGCCCGAAGCCAAGCCTGAAGCCAGCCCCAGCGATAAGGTCAGCGCAACGACACACTTCCGTGCCGTCATGCAGCTGCCCACAGGTCATGCGCATCGGAGGCGGTGATGGTGACATCGACAAACTCGCCGACCACCAGCTTCTTGTGCGGCTCATACGGCGGCTTGACATACACCACGCCGTCGATTTCCGGCGCATCGGCGCTGGAACGACCGACGCCGCCGCTGCGGTCGACCGAGTCGATCAGCACGCGCATGGTCTTGCCGACCTTGGCTTGCAGACGCTTCTTGGAAATCTCTTCCTGCAACTGCATGACGCGGCCGCGGCGCTCTTCGCGCAGCTCTTCCGGCACCGGATTATCCAGGGCGTTGGCAGTCGCGCCTTCCACCGGCGAATAGGCGAAGCAGCCGAGGCGGTCGATTTCGGCTTCCTTGAGGAAGTCCAGCAGGTATTCGAACTCGGCTTCGGTCTCGCCCGGGAAGCCGGCGATGAAGGTCGAGCGGATGGTCAGGTCCGGGCACATGGCGCGCCAGGCTTGGATGCGTTCGATATTCTTTTCGCCGCTGGCCGGGCGCTTCATGCGCTTGAGGACGTCCGGATGGGCGTGCTGCAGCGGCACATCCAGGTATGGCAGCACCTTGCCTTCGGCCATCAGCGGGATGATCTGGTCGACGTGCGGATACGGGTAAACGTAGTGCAGGCGCACCCAGGCGCCGTACTGGGCGGCAATCTCGCCCAGTGCGGTCACCAGTTGCGTCATGTGGGTCTTGACCGGCTTGCCGTTCCAGAAACCCATGCGGAACTTGACGTCGACGCCGTAGGCGCTGGTGTCCTGCGAAATCACCAGCAGTTCCTTGACGCCGGCCTTGAACAGGTTTTCGGCTTCCATCATGATGTCGGCGATCGGGCGCGACACCAGGTCGCCGCGCATCGACGGGATGATGCAGAAACTGCAGCGATGGTTACAGCCTTCCGAGATCTTCAGGTAGGCGAAATGCTTGGGGGTCAGCTTGATGCCTTGCGGCGGCAGCAGATCGATGAACGGCGCATGCGGCTTCGGCAGATGCTTGTGGACCGCGAACATGACTTCGCCGACAGCGTGCGGACCGGTCACTTCCAGCACTTTCGGGTGGATTTTCTGGATGATGTCGTCGCCGTCGGCGTCTTTCTTGGCGCCCAGGCAGCCGGTGACGATGACCTTGCCGTTTTCGCTCAGCGCTTCGCCGATGGCGTCCAGCGACTCTTGCACGGCGGCGTCGATAAAGCCGCAAGTGTTGACGATGACCAGGTCGGCGCCTTCATAAGACTTGGCAGTTTCATAACCTTCCGCGCGCAGCTGGGTCAGGATTTGTTCGGAATCGACCAGTGCCTTGGGGCAACCAAGGGAAACGAAACCGACTTTAGGAGCTAGAACTGGTGCAGCTGGCGCTGCGGAAATGACATTGGACATGACGAAAGGTGGGGTCAAAGCGAAAGACGCTATTGTACCCCTTCCCTTGCCATGGTTACCCGTGATGAGCCCTAAAAACCTGTCATAGGATCAAGAACCCCCGAGGGCGTTTACTTTTTGGTCTTTTCCGCAGGCGGCGGAGGCGCAAACGGGAAGGTGCCGAACATGTTCTTGGTCTGGTTCTGCATCTGTTCCTGCATCTGGATGAACAGGCCCTTGCTCTGCTCGATGTAGTTGCTCATCATGCCCTGCATCATCGGCCCCTGGACGTTCATGAACTGGGTCCACATCTCCGGGCTGAAAGGCTTGCCTTCGTACAGGCCCTTGGAATTCTCCGCCAGCTTGTTCTGGATATCGATGAACGCCTGGATGTTTTTTTCCAGGTAGTTGCCCATCATCCCCTGCATGGCGTGGCCGTAGTAGCGGATGATCTGCGACAGCGCCGCGCTGGAGAACATGGGCGTGCCGTTGGATTCTTCCTCCAGGATGATCTGCAACAGGATGCTGCGCGTCAGATCGTCGTCGGTCTTGGCGTCCAGCACCACGAACTCTTCGTTGTCCAGCACCAGCTGCTTGACGTCAGTCAGAGTGATGTAGGAGCTGGTCTGCGTATCGTACAAACGCCGATTCGGATATTTCTTGATCAAGCGTTCAGACGTCTTTTTTGTAGTAGTCATTTCTGTCCCAGGTTACTGCGCTATAACGCGCTTATAGGTGCTGAGCCGCAATCAATTTGCTGCAACACCTCATTATATTGCGCAAAACATGTGCAACCGGCTTTTATAGGGAGATTTATTGCATTGCAATATGGACAAGCAAATCCAGCGGCCGTACGGACCGGCACTGCGGTCCGCACGAGTCCAGCAAGGGCTGGATCAGCCCATATGCAAGCCGCCGTTCAGCGAGAAGTCAGAGCCGGTGGCATAGCCGCCTTCATCCGACACGATCCAGGAGATGATGGAAGCGATTTCTTCCGGCTCGCCCAGACGCTTGACCGGAATCCCGGCCACGATCTTTTCCAGCACATCCGGCCGGATCGAACGCACCATGTCGGTCCCGACATAGCCTGGCGAGACAGTATTGACGGTCACGCCCTTGGTTGCCACTTCCTGCGCCAGCGCCATGGTGAAACCATGGATCCCGGCCTTGGCGGTCGAATAGTTGGTCTGGCCGAACTGGCCCTTCTGGCCGTTCACCGATGAGATATTGACAATCCGGCCCCAGCCGCGGTCGGCCATGCCATCGATTACCTGCTTGGTGACGTTGAACAGCGAATTCAGGTTGGTGTCGATCACCGCATCCCAGTCAGCCTTGGACATCTTGCGGAACTGGCCGTCGCGGGTGATGCCTGCGTTATTGATCAGGATATCGATTTCGCCGATCTCGGCCTTGACCTTCTCGAACGCCGTCTTGCAGGAATCCCAGTCGGAGACATTTCCTTCCGAGGCATGAATATCAAAACCCTTGGCGCGCATGTCGGCCAGCCATTTGTCCTTGCGCGTTGAATTCGGACCGCAGCCAGCGACCACGGTAAAACCATCTGTGCAAAGACGAGTACAAATTGGGGTGCCGATGCCGCCCATTCCCCCGGTCACATAAACGATTCGCTTTGCCATCTCTTGTCTCCTTCAAAAAAACAATTCAATAATCGATCTGCTATTCATTTACTGCTGCCTTCTGCACATCCGCACATTTCCGTGTCTTGTTTTTCCTACCCTTAATTCATTCTGCCCTGACCTTGACGTAACTGCCCGGCGCCGCTTCGATCACGACGTGCTTAGTATTTCCCAATTTGCGCGGCGCTGCCACCTGTTTTCCTGCATGTTCCGATAAAAATGTCGCCCATTCGGTCCACCAGCTGCCCGGATGCTCGACGGCGCCGGCCAGCCAGGCGTCGGCATCGGCCGCCTTGCCGTCGTTGGTCCAGTAGCTGCGTTTGTTCTTGGCCGGCGGATTGATGACCCCTGCGATATGGCCGGAGGCGCCCAGCACGAAACGGTTCTGCTTCTGTTTTTTCGGATTCAGCAAGCCCAGCGAAGCATAGGCCGAAGTCCAGGGCACGATGTGATCTTCGCGCGAGGCGTAGATGAAAGCCGGCGCGTCGATCTTGCCGAGATCGATCTTTGCGCCGCCCACGGTCAGCTTGCCGGCGTCCTTCAGCGAATTGTCCAGGTACATATTGCGCAGGTAATAACAAAACATCGGCCCCGGCAAATTGGTGCTGTCGGCGTTCCAGTACAACAAGTCGAAGGAGCTCGGCTGCTCGCCCTTGAGATAATTCGATTCGACATAATTCCACAGCAGGTCGTTCGGCCGCAGGCTGGAAAACGCCGAGCCGAATTCGCGCCCCGGCATCAGGCCGCCCTGGCCGATCGCCTGTTCGCGCATGCGAATCTGCATGTCGTCGATGTAGACATCGAGGATGCCGGTATCGCTGAAATCCAGGAAAGCGGTCAGCAAGGTCAGGCTAGCCACCGGATTGAGCTTGGCCGCCGCCAGTTTCGCCAGCGCCGTCGACAGGATGGTGCCGCCGACGCAAAAGCCGAGCGCGTTAACCTTGTCCTGGCCGGAAATTTCCTGCACCAGCTCCAACGCCTTGATGGCGCCGTCGTCGATGTACTGATCCCAAGTCGTTTGCGCCAGCGACTCGTCGGCATTGCGCCAGGAAACCAGGAACACGCTGTGGCCCTGCTCCACCGCATAGCGCACCAGCGAATTCTGCGGCTGCAGGTCGAGAATATAGAATTTGTTGATGCAAGGCGGCACGATCAGCAGCGGCCGCTGGAACACCTTGGCGGTCAGCGGCTGGTACTGGATCAGCTGGAACAGTGCGTTTTCAAACACCACCGCGCCTTCAGTGGTGGCCACATCCTTGCCCACTTCAAACGCCGTTTCATCGGTCTGCGAGACCCGGCCCTTGTGCATGTCAGCGATCAGCTGGGCGATACCCTTGGTCAGGCTTTCGCCATTAGTCTCGACGATTTTCTGCTGCGCCACCGGATTGGTCGCCAGGAAATTCGACGGCGCCATGGCGTCTATCATCTGCTGCACGGTAAAGCCGATCTTGCGCTTGATCTTGGGCGGCGCGTCCAGCGCATCGACCATGGCGTTGAGGAAATGCGCATTCAACAAGTAGGCAGCGGCATTAAAGGCGTACAGCGAATTGCCATGCCAGGCAGCCCCGCTGAAGCGGCGGTCGGCGAAGTCCGGCGGGCGCGCCGCCAGCATGTCTTGCCACAAGGCCGACAGCTTTTGCGTGTACTCCACCTGCAGCTTTTCCAACGCGACCGGGTCCAGCGCAATGCCCAGCTCGCTCAGTCCGGCTGGGCCTGGGCCGCGGGCCGACGCGTTCAACGCACCGAGGAACATGTTGGGATCGCCGATATGGCTGAGCTGCTGGAGAAACTGGGGATTGAAGGCTTGATTGAACTGCTGCGAGAGTTGCAGCAATGCGGCAGGGTCGAAGACGGAAAATTGGGGCGTATTCATGCGGTAACCGTTGATTTGGCGTATTTTCGTGTATCTTTTATCGGATTGACTCTACAGCAGGAAACACAATGTATATCGTCGCCATCGCATGGATTTACGTCGTCTTCATGATGGCAATAACGGAAGCTAACGCAGTCGCCGGTGTAATGACATTTTTGCTGTACGGTGTTTTTCCTTTGACAATTGTTTTATACCTGATGGGCACGCCGCAGCGCAAGAGAAATCGACAGCGAGCTGAAAATTCTGCCAGGTTGGCGGCACAGGAAAAAGCTGCGGAAGCCGCTGCCACAGCGGCTCAGCAGCCAGCCCCGGCAGAAAAAACAAAACCGTAACTTATTTCAGCCAGATCAGCGACGCCATGCGTCCGGTCACCCGGTCTCGGCGATAAGAATAACAATTCCCGTCACTCACGGTGCACAAACCACCGCCGTAAACCTGCACCACACCTGCCTGTTTTAATGCAATTCGCGCAAGCTGGTAGATATCCGCCAGGTATTTCCCCGGCCGCTGCGCGATGGGTACAAAACATGCGTGGATTTGCGCCGTACGGCTTGCAGCATCGGCGTCGCCAGGCTGCACCGCCCCGACAAACGCCTGCAGCACATCGGCGCCGACTTCGAAACTGTCAGGACCGATCGCCGCACCCAGCCAAGCCACGATCGTTCCGGCGCCCGCAGCCCGCATGCGCGCCGCCGTATTCTGCAGCACCCCGCCCTGCAAGCCGCGCCAGCCGGCATGCGCGGCGCCGACCACTCGCCCGTTCACATCGGCAAACAAGACCGGCAGGCAATCAGCCGTCTGGATTGCGCAAACCACCCCCGGGCGCGTGGCAATCGCGGCATCCGCTTCCATCACAGCGCCATCGGCCGCGCCTGCATCCACCACATCGTGGCCATGTACTTGCGTCAGCCAGAGCGGCGACGCCGGCAGCAAGACATCCAGCAGCGCGCGATTCTGCGCCACCGCCTGCGGCGCGTCTTCGACGTGCGCGCCAAGGTTCAGGCCGCCGCCGCCGTTGCCGTCGTCGTAAGGCCCCTGGCTGACGCCGCCGCCGCGTAAAGTGGCGAAAGCGCCGATGTTGCCCGGCACGCCCGTCCAGTTCGGAATAATCAGTTGCATCTGCTTAGCATTCCCAGCTTTTCATTTTGCTCACAAAAAAACAGCCGCCAACAGCGACTGCTTTCTCCCACAAACCTGCTACTCCGGCACGCTCATGCCGGCGCGGGTCAGCAGCTCGGCGAAATCCTGCGGCAAGGGCGCAAACCATTCGCAAGGCTTGCCGGTAGTCGGATGGATCAGTCCCAGGCGCGACGCCTGCAGGGCCTGGCGCGGAAATGCCGGCATCAGATGTTGCTTGCCGTACAAGGCGTCGCCGACCAGGGAAAAGCCGAGCGATTGCATATGCACGCGGATCTGGTGGGTGCGCCCGGTTTCCAGGCGACAACCCATCAGGCTGACCGGACGCCGCTCCAGCAAGCCGGTCCCCAGGCGCTGGTAATGCGTAATGGCCGGCTTGGCGATGAGGCTGTCCGACACCGCCATCTTGATGCGGTCGCGCGGATGGCGCGCCATCGGACTGTCGACCGTGCCGTTCAACTGCGGCGTGCCCCACACCAGCGCCAGGTACTGGCGCTTGACAGTACGCGCCTGCAGCTGGCGCACCAGATCGGTCTGGGCTTCCAGCGTCTTGGCGACCACCATCAGGCCGCTGGTGTCCTTGTCCAGGCGGTGCACGATGCCGGCGCGCGGCACCCCGGCCAACGCCGGCCAGCGGAACAGCAGGCCGTTGAGCAAGGTGCCCGACCAGTTGCCGGCGGCCGGATGAACCACCAGGCCGGCCGGCTTGTCGATCACGATGATCGCCGCGTCTTCATAGACCACGGCGAGCGGCATGTCTTCCGGCGTGAAGGCCTGCTCGTCAGGCGCTGGCTGCGGCAGCACCACCACGGTTTCGTCGCCGTAGGTGGTCATCTTGGTGGTAGTGGCAACCTTGCCGTCCACCGTGACGTGGCCGGCTTCTATCCATTGCTGGATACGGCTGCGCGAATACTGGGGCACCAGGCTCGACACCACCTTATCCAGGCGCGTTCCGCACACATCAGGCGTTAATTGCAATACTATCGGCGCGCTGGCCGTAGCGGCGTCGCCGTCGTCGATACACTCGATATCGACATCTAAATCAGCTTCTGGCAGACTTTCAGCCAAATTTGGCTTGGTAAATGACATCAGAGGAAGTCCCATCGGCTATAATCGATCAATCGTTAAAGTAATTACCCAAACACAGTAACTACAGGTAAACATACGCAATCTTGCAAAAAACTATGCAAAAAAGACTCTTAAAACTAGCTGCAGCGGCATTCGTTCTATCCTTATCTGCGTGTGGCTTGCTGCCAGACAAAGTCGATGAAACCGCAAACTGGTCCGCCCCCCGATTATACTCGGAGGCCAAGGATGAAATGAACAGCGGTGGCTACGATAAGGCAATTAAGTACTTTGAAAAGCTGGAATCGCGTTATCCGTTCGGCACCTATGCGCAACAGGCGCAGATGGATATTGCGTATGCCCACTACCGCCAGGGCGAACAGCCTGAAGCGCTGGCGGCGATCGACCGCTTCATCAAGCTGCATCCGAATCACCCTAACGTCGACTATATGTACTACCTGCGCGGCCTGGTGAACTTCAACGACAAGGTCAGCATTTTCGACTTCCTCTCGAGCGAAGACGCCACCGAACGCGATCCGAAAGCTGCACGCGATGCATTCGATGCATTCAAGCAAGTTGTGGTGCGCTTCCCGAACAGCACTTATGCGCCGGATTCCATGGACCGCATGAAATACCTGGTGAATGCGCTGGCGCAGTATGACGTCCACGTCGCCAGCTACTACTACCGCCGCGGCGCCTATGTTGCTTCCGTCAACCGCGCCCAAAGCGCAATCTCGGAATACCGCGACGCGCCCGCAGTGGAAGAAGCGCTGCACATCATGGTGCAATCGTATGACGCCCTGGGCATGACACAGTTGCGCGACGACTCCGAGCGCGTGCTGAAGAAGACCTACCCTAACAGCATCTATGTGGGCGGCACCGGCACCGATAGCAAAAAGGTGGCGGCCAAGGCCCCTTGGTGGAAGTTCTGGTAACCCGGCGGAAAATATCCCGCCTCAAAGAGAAGCCCCGCACTGCGGGGCTTTTTTCATGGCTACAGGCCGGACGCCGGCCGCGACTGGCTGGTCAGCAGTTTCTTGGGGCGCACCTTGACGCCCTGGATCTGATGCAAGTGATGCTGGAACTGCAGGGTCGCCGTGTCCCACGAGTACTCCAGCGCGTGCCGCCGCACTTCGCGGCGATCGAGGCCGAGCGCCATCAGGCAAGCGGAGGTCAGGTCCTGATCCAGTATCCCCGAACGGCCGTGCGCCACCACATCCACCGGGCCCGGCACCGGGTAGGCGGCGACCGGCACGCCGCAGGCCATGGCTTCCACCATGACCAGGCCGAAGGTATCGGTATGGCTAGGGAAGACCATGACGTCGGCGCAGTTGTAGTACGAGGTCAGCTCGTGGTGCGCCTTGGCGCCCAGGAATTGCACCTGCGGATAGCGTTGCTGCAGTTCTTCGCGCAGCGGACCGTCGCCGATCACCCATTTGGTGCCAGGCAAATCGACTTGCAGGAAAGATTCGATATTCTTTTCCACCGCAACCCGGCCGACATACAGATATAGCGGGCGGACGATGCAGGCGTGATCTTCGTCGACCGGCTTGAAGCGTTCTGTATCCACGCCCCGGCCCCACAACACCAGATGGCGGAAACCGCGCTGTTCCAGCTCCCGCATCACATGCGGGGTCGGCACCATGACCGCCTTGGAAGGGCCGTGGAACCAGCGCAGCCAGCGATAAGTGATCGCCTTGGGCAGCATGGAACGCGCGCTCAGGTATTCCGGGAAACGGGTGTGGTAGGCCGTGGTGAAACCTATGCCCTGGCGCAGGCAGAAACGCCTGGCGGCGAGCCCCATCGGACCTTCCGTGGAGATATGGATGCAATCCGGGGCAAACGCTTTCAGGCTGGCGGCGACCCTGGCATAGGGCTTGTAGGCCAGGCGGATTTCCGGATAAGTGGGACAGGCAAAGGTCTGGCAATCGTCCGGGCTGAGCAGCAATACTTCATGGCCATTGTTGCGCAGGCCGGCGGTGGTGGCGCGCAGCGTGTTGACCACGCCGTTGATCTGGGTCTGGGCGGCGTCCGTTACGATGGCAATTCGCATAAGTCTCTGATCTGATTGCTGGAAACTGCCTTTTTCTGCTGCATGATTTCCTGCCAGGTGACCAGCCGCAGTGCGCCGCTGGCCTCTTCCACCAGCGCCGACAGGCTCTCCACCCAATCGCCGTCGTTGCAATAGGTGATGCCGTCGATGTCGCGGATTTCCGGCTTGTGGATGTGGCCGCAGATAACGCCGTCCAGCCCTTTCTTTTTCGCCTCGGCAGCCAATGCATCTTCAAACGAAGAGATGTAGTTGACGGCGTTTTTCACCTTCAGCTTGAGGTATTGCGACAGCGACCAGTAAGGCAGGCCGGCGCGCGCGCGCCAGCCGTTGAACCACTGGTTGAATTTCAAAATCACGGTGTACAGGCCATCGCCGACATACGCCAGCCACTTGGCGCAGGCGATGACGCCGTCGAAGCGGTCGCCGTGCAGCACCAGCATGCGTTTGCCGTCGGCGGTGGTGTGCACCAGCTCGTCACGGATGCGGATGCCGCCGAAATCGAGATCGACGAACTGGCGCACCGCTTCGTCGTGGTTGCCCGGCACGAAAATCACTTCAGTGCCCTTCTTGGCCTTTTTCAATACTGTCTGCACCACGTTGTTGTGAACCTGGTCCCAGTACCAGCGCCGCTTCAACTGCCAGCCATCGATGATATCGCCGACCAGATACAAGGTATCCGATTCGGTGGCGCGCAAGAATTCCAGCAGGCGAGCAGCCTGGCAGCCGGTGGTGCCCAGATGGACATCGGAAATCCAGATCGTGCGGAAGCGGATCGGATCGCGCTTCGACGAGGTGGAGCCGGCGCCCGCATTGGCGCCGAACAAAGCCGCTTCCAGAAACTGTTCGCCTGGTTTCATGTCGTCCTCGCTTCTTTCAAGTAGTGACGTGCGTAGCGGCCGTCCAGTTTCGACAAGGGCAGCAGCAGGAAAAAATCGGCGGAATGGAAATCAGGATCCCAGGCCGGATCGCCGCAGACCCAGGCGCCGCTGCGCAGATAGCCTTTCAGCAGCGGCGGCATTTGGGCCACGTGGCCGGATTCGCGCTCATAGACCGGGAACGGCACATGCGGCGTGACCCGATATTCGGCAGGCGAGAAACTGTTTTGATCGAGCGCGTGATACAAGGCTGCTGCATTGTGGCCGCCATCGGCCAGGCTGACGCTGGCGCAGCCCATCAGGTAATCGCAGCGCTCGCGCCGCATGAATGCGGCCAGGCCGGCCCACAGCAGCATGATGACGCTGCCGCTGCGGTAGTCGGGATCGATGCAGGCGCGTCCGGCTTCGGCGATGCTGCTGCGCAGGTTGTCGAGCCGGCCCAGGTCGAATTCCTGTTCGGAGTAATAGCGGCCCATGCGCCGCGCACCGTGCGGGCTCATGAGACGATAAGTGCCGACCACGCGCAGCGTCTTGGTGTCGCGCACGATCAGGTGATCGCAATAAGCGTCGAACTCGTCGCTGTCGAGTCCGTCGGCATTGGCCAGCGCAGACAGGCCCATCGTCTCGATAAAAACCTTGTAGCGCAAGCGCTGCACTTCGCGCACTTCTTCCTGCGTGCTGGCCAGGCTAACCGTCAACTTGGCTTCACTTGAGCTCGCTGCGCCAGCATTAGTTAGGAGTTGCATTCATCGTCCTTTCAGATTGTGACGATGACAAGCCTAACCACCGATTACTTCAAGAAAATGACAAAATTATTTCGGTTTTATGACATAGCAACAGTGACGGAATGGCAATTCTCAAGGCAAAAAAAACACGAAAAACATGAAAATAACCAAAAGGATATTTCATGTTTTTCGTGCTTATTGCGTCCTGAATCAGAACACTGGCAGTGTGCCGAGCCGCAGCGAAAGCCGCGGATCTCGCTGCCTTGCAGGCCGCTGCTTACTTCTCTTTTTTCGGCCGGCCGGCCTTGACTGGCGGCAGGCTGGCCACAGCCAGCTTCAGGTTTGCCAGGCTCAGGTCGCGGATCAGGGCAACGCCGACGCGCAGCAATTCGCTCTTCTTCACTTCCAGGCCCGCTTTCAGGAAGGTCTTTTTGACGTCGCCCAGCACCTGGTATTCATCGGCCGGCATGGTGAAGCTGTCGCGCACCAGCTTGGCTTTCTTGACCTTGGCTTTGGCGTCCGGCAAAACCTTCAGGCTTGGCGCCGGCTTGACGGCCAGCGGCTTGGCAGCGATCAGCGGCTTCGGTGCGGCTTTCAGTTCCGGCTTGGCTGCTGGCTTCGGCCCCGGCTTGGCCGCCGCTTTCACCGATGGTTTCGCTGCAGGTTTTGCCGCAGGCGCCGCCTTCGGGCTGGCCTTGACTGCCGGCCGTGCGGCCGGCTTGGCTTTGGCGGCCGCTCTGACTGCGACTACCGGCTTTTTAACAGCGCGTTTAACAATTTTACTGGCAACCATTCAATTCTCCATTAACAAATCGTATAAATAATATATACAATTCTTTGACCTTCGGCAAGAACAGCTTGATCAAGCGCTCCATTTCCAGGCCTGCCAATACAACACCAAGACGGCGGCCGACGCCGCGATTTCATCAAGCGGTCATATTAAACAAGGACACTGCGACTCCTCCGCCACCTTATTTCAATTTTTCTGATGAACTTAAACTTGAAACGCATTTTGTGCAAGTGCCTGGCTGCTTTCTCTTTGTTCCTGCCCTTGCTGACGCATGCCGCCGACATCATCGTGGTCGGCCAAGCCATCGACCTGTCCGGCCCGAACGCCGATCTTGGACGGGATTATGTGGCGGGCATAAAGACTTATTTTGACGTGCTGAACACCAAGGGCGGCATCAACGGCCGCCGTATCCAGTATCTGGTGCGCGACGACCGCGGCCAGGCCGATCTGGCTGTCAAGGCGGTGGCCGAGCTGATCGACCAGGCCCACGTCTCTTACCTGTTCGGCGGCGTCGGCGACGACGTCACCCGCGCGGTGCTCAATTCCGCCGATTTCAAGCGCAGCGGCCTGACCCTGTACGCGCCGCTGGCCGGCGCCGACTACCAGAAGGACGCCAGGATCCTGTTCTGGCGGCCCAGCTACCAGCAGGAAATCCGTCACATATTTTCCCATTTCGACAAGCTGGGAATCAAGGATATCGGCATCGTCTACCAGGAATCGGCCGCCAGCGCCGATGCCTACCAGCGCCTGCTGGAGCAGATGAAGGAAAGCGGCATCAAGCTCAGCGGCACCGTCCACCTGAGCAAGGATGCAAATCAGATCGGCAAGGAAACCGCTGCCCTGGCCGCGGCCAAGCCCGGCTTCGTGATCATGGTGGCCGACACTGTCAACGCCGGCGTGTTCCTGAAGGAATTCCGCAGGCTCGCGCCGCAGACTTTTGTGGCCGGCTCTTCCCTCACCAACCTGACCACCCTGCGCCAGCTGGCTGGCGGCAAAGCCGTGGAATGGACCGTGTTTTCGCAAGTGGTGCCGAATCCCGGCATCGGCAGTTCACCTATCCAGCTTGAGCACCTCAACATGATGCGCAAATACCGCGATGAACCGGTGTCCGCCTTGACGCTGGAGGGCTTTGCCGCGGCCAAGACCTGGATCCGCCTGTTGCAACCCGGCGCCAAGCGCGTGGCCGGCCAGCCGGAATACGTCATCCCCGGCGGCGGCTTTGATATCGGCGGCTACATGATGGGCGAAACCGCCGGCAGCAACCATCTATCCAATTATGTCGATATTGCGCTGTTCAACAAGGCTAGCGGGCTGACCTACTGAGAATGTTTATCTGAAGCGTAGAGTGGGCACATCGTGCCCACGTGTGAATTCGCTTCATCTGCCAGCTTTCTTGCTGCCGCGCAGTCTTTACTCCGGTTATCGCGGTCAGCGTGGGCACGGAGTGCCCACCCTACGTCCGGCGGATGGCGAAATCGACGCCGATCTCGCGCCACCAGTCCTGCTCCTTGGTCATCCAATAGGTCGCGGTGGGATGGTCCTCGATCCAGTCGCGCTTGATGTCGAGCTCGATCTTGCTCTTCATTTTCAGGCGCAATTCGTCAAGATCGATCTCTATGCGCGAATGCAGGAACATGACGGCCAGGCGCAGGGCCAGCACCGCCTTGGAGAAATCCGGATCGAGCAAGGCGTCGCTGATCTTGCGCAGGTTGCCCTTCTGCCCCAGGATCAGCATGCTCATCGCGCGCTGCTCGCGGGTGGTGAAACCGGACAGGTCGGCGTTTTCGATCAGGTAGGCGGCATGCTTGTGATAGCCGCTTTGCGACACCACCAGCCCGACCTCATGCAGCAAGGCGCTCCAGTGCAGATACTGGCTGAGGCCGTCGTTGGCCGGCTTGAGCATTTCAAACAGCGAGGTTGCCGTTTCCGCAACACGGCTGGCGCGCAGCTGGTCGACATGGAAACGCTGCGAGAAATCATGCACCGACTGGTCGCGCCGGTCCAGCCGCGTGCCGCGCAGCTGCAAGTCCCACATTACGCCCATGCGCAAGCCGGCTTCGATCGGCTGGATCACTTCGATGCCGAGTTCCTGCATCAGGCCGATCAGCACCGCCAGGCCGCCGACCATGACGGCGGCGCGCTCCGGCTTCATGCCGAGCAGATCGATGCGGCTGACATGGCCGAACTCGACGAAGCGCGCGCGCAAGGCCTCCAGGCTGGTGTAAGACAGGCGATGATCGCCCAGGCCGTTCCTGTCGATGGTCTCGGCAATCGCACGGATGGTGCCGGAAGAACCGTAGGCATGGCTCCAGTTCTGCGGCCGGTACGGCGGCGCGGCATCTTCGAAATGGCTGCGCGCCGACAGCACCGCGGCATCGTAGGCGGCGGCGGTGATCTGGCCGTCGGCGAAGAACGCCAGGCTCTGGTTGACCGTGCCGATGCCGAACGATTCGACCCGCTCGATCTGCTGGCCGCGGCCCAGGATCAGTTCGGTGGAGCCGCCGCCGATGTCCAGCACCAGCCGCTTTTCGTTGGGCAGGCGCAGCATGCTGGCGACGCCCATGTAGATCAGGCGGCCTTCTTCCTCGCCCGAAATGATTTCAATCGGATAGCCGATCACCTGCTCGGCGATCGGCAGAAATTCGGCGGCGTTCTTGGCTACCCGCAGCGTGTTGGTGGCGACCACGCGCACCGCTTCCAGCTGGTAGTCGGCCAGGATATTGCGGAAGCGCGCCAGCGAATCGAGCGCCACCTGCATCGCCTGTTCGGTCAGGTAGCCCTTGCTGTCGAGTCCGGCAGCCAGGCGGATCGGGTCGCGCGCACTCTTGATGACGCGGATCGCATCACCATTATATTTGCCAATATGCAAACGAAAACTGTTGGACCCCAAATCCACTGCTGCAAACATTGCTTACCTTTATCCAAACGAACGTTCGACAAAAACCCGCACCCTCAACGCGCAGGGCCTGCAAAATGCAAGCTGCGACAATAGAGGCAGATTATTACATGCTGATGACAAGGCAGAGAGGCATTCCTCAGCCCAGCTTAGCCGATCATAGCGGATCACGCCAGCAGCGCCGTCATAGATAACACAAGAACGATCATGCCAGTTATTCGGCAACCGGGTCGCCGCGCCAGAATGCCTTCACCGCATCCAGTTCGCGGGTGCGCTTGAACGGCGGCAGGCTTTGCCAGATGCGGCGGCCGTAGCCCTTGGAGATCAGGCGCGGATCACAGATCATCAGGACCCCGCGATCGCTTTCATCGCGAATCAGGCGGCCGGCGCCCTGTTTCAGGTTGATGATCGCGGCCGGCAGCTGATGATGCATGAAGCCGTTCATGCCCTTCGATTCGAGCGCTTCGATGCGCGCCGCCAGCACCGGATCGTCAGGCGGCGAGAACGGCAGCTTGTCGATGATCACCAGCGACAGCGCTTCGCCGCGCACGTCGACGCCCTCCCAGAAACTCTGGCTGCCGATCAGCACCGCATTGCCGGCGGCGCGGAAGCGGTCCAGCAGTTCGGTACGGCCGGCTTCGCCCTGCACCATCAGTGGAAAATCCAGGTGGCGCGCTTCGAATTCGGCGCGCAGGCGTTCCGCCGCGCGGTTGACGGCGCGGATGGTGGTGCACAGCAGGAAAGCACGGCCGCCGGAGGCTTCGATCACAGGCAGCGCGGCATCGATCACGGCGTCGGTGTAGTCCGGCGAATTCGGCTGCGGCAGGTTCTGCGGTACGTATAGCAGGCCTTGCTGGCCGTAGTCGAAGGGACTGGGCCAGGATTGCGCCGGCTCGTCGCCCAGGCCCATCTGCGCCGCGTAGTGCTGGAAATCGTTCTTGACCGCCAAGGTCGCCGAAGTAAAAATCCATGAGCGCGCCACGCCTTCGCGCTGCTTGTTGAAAATCGGCGCGATCGATAATGGCGTCTGGTGCAGCTGCAGCGACGACGAAAAAGCCTCCACCCACAACACGCTGCCCTCGCCTTCGTCGGCGACAAGCGCTTTGCCGGCCTTCTTGCCGCCGCCGGCGACGGGCGCGCTGTTCCAGCCGTCCAGCTTGTAGCCCAGTTCCACCGCGCGGGTGCGGCACTGCTCGATGGTTTCCGCGCGTTCCGCCTGCTTTTCCAGCACGGCGATCATGCCGTGCAGCTGGCTGCGCATGGTTTCCAGCGCCGGGAAGAAAATGCTCGATGGCGCAATCTGGTTGACCGACAGCCGCACCACGTCTTGCGGGAAAGCCAGGCGCAGGTCGCGCGCGGCTTTTTCCACCGGCAGCACGACCTGTCCCCAGTCGGCGCCGTCACGTGCATGCGACAAGCCTTCCGCCAGCACATCCCGGCACAGCTCCAGGATCTGCGAGGTGGAGACGGTATTGCCAAAGAATAAAGTGGCGACTTCGGGCAGCTGGTGCGCCTCGTCGAAGATCACGGTATTGGCTGACGGCAGCAGTTCGGCGACGCCGGTATCCTTCAGCGCGACGTCGGCAAAGAACAGATGGTGATTGACCACCACCACATCGGCCTGCTGCGCCTCCTTGCGCGCCTTCATGACGAAACAGTCCTGGTAATACTGGCACTCGGCGCCCATGCAGGTATCGCGGGTCGAGGTCACCAGGTTCCAGATCGGCGCGGTTTCCGGCACCATGGACAGCTCGGCCTTGTCGCCGGACGAGGTGGTTTTCATGAAGCGCGAGATTTCGCGCAGATAGCCGACGTCCTCGCGCGAGGTCATGCGGCCGTTCTGCAGCGTGCGCTCCAGATGGAAATGGCAAACGTAGTTGGCGCGCCCCTTGAGCAGTGCAATCGAGACCGGCGCGCTGAGCGCCTTGCGCACGGTCGGGATATCGCGCAGGAACAGCTGGTCCTGCAGGTTCTTGGTGCCGGTCGACACAATCACCTTGCCGCCCCACAGCAGCGCCGGGACCAGATAGGCGAAGGTCTTGCCGGTGCCGGTGCCGGCTTCGGCGATCAAGGTGCGCTGCTGGGCGATCGCTTCGGCGATGGCTTTCGCCATTTCAGTCTGCGCCAGGCGCGGGCGAAAGCCGCCGACCGCCTGGCCCAGCGGGCCGGAACTGGCGAACAGGCGATCGACGTCGGCGTCGTGGACGCCGGGAGCGGGGATGTTCGCTGCGCCGGCAACGGCGATTTCGGCGGCAAGGGGGGATGTATCTTGGGTCAAGGTAACTTACTTAATAAAGCGGCGGCTGGGATAGATGCCTGTTCTACTAGCATCCTACCAGCCTCGGGGGTGAGCTTTCAGGCAGGGATATCAGGAATCAATTGCATTCTTAACAGCGTAATCTGGTCCTTCAGTTGCAATTTGCGCTTTTTCAGGCGCCGCAACTGCAATTCCTCATACAGGACCTGGTTGGTCATGGTATGAATAGCCGCATCGAGATCGCGATGTTCGACTTCAAGCTCTATAATGCGGCGAAGGATTTCTTCTCGATCGATCATGGTCAGATTCTTGCGTTGGAAAATGTTAACATGTGGAAACACCTTGAAAATCATTCCTGCGTATAATCTTTCCCATCGACTTCATATCGTATTACCGTGAATGAGTGGCGATTTGACGCCGGATCCAGAATTACCTAGAACAGGATGCAGTTTAATCTACCCAGACGAATGAGCCAATACAAGATCGAAGCCGGCACCGGCCAGCATATAGGTGACCGCCAGGAACAGCAGGACCGCACTGCACTATTTACCGCCCCGAAAGCGCCGGGCTACATGATGGCCGTGTTGGCCGATGGCATGGGCGGCCGCAGCGGCGGCGCGCTTGCCGCCGAGCAGGTGATATGCACCGCCAAGCAGATATTCGAGGGATTTTCGCCCTTGATCGACAATGTCGAAGCGATGTTGCACAACATTGCGCTGGAAACCCATACGGTGATCAAGCTGAGCGGTTTTTCCAACGACAAGGATCCGCACACCACCATGGTGATCCTGGTGCTGTCGCCGGACGGCACGGCGACCTGGGGCCATGTCGGCGATTCGCGCTTGTACCGCTTCGACGGCCCCAATTTTGCCGAGCACACCATCGACCATTCCTATGTCGAAAAGCTGGTGGCGGAAGGCAAGCTGTCGCGCAGCGAAGCGAAATCGCACAACCTGTCCAACATCCTGCTCAATGCGCTTGGGTCCAGCACCGATACGCCGAAGGTCAGCATCGGCCGCCATACCGGCCTGAAAGCCGGCGACGCCTTCCTGCTGTGCTCGGACGGGCTGTGGCATTACTTCACCGAAGATGAGATGGGTGCGGCGATCGCCATGAACAAGCCGCGCGACGCGGCGGAAATGCTGATCAACAAGACGCGCAAGCGCGCCGAAGGCCACGCTGCAGACAACTGCACGTTCGCCATCGTCAAGCTGGTGGCGCCGCCCAAGGAAGCTGCCAGCTACACCGTCAAGAAGATGCGCCGCGCGGTTTAAATAAAGCGGAGATTCAAAGCCGAAAAGAAGTTAAATAGCCGTTAGCCGCGGGACGCAGCTAACGGCTTTGTTTTATGGCTGTGCAGCGGGTGCGGCAGCCGGCGGCACAGGCGGCGTTGCAACCGGCGGCACAGGCGCTTTCGTTGCAGCCGCCTTCTTGGCGGCCAGATCCTTGGCCTTGGCGGCCTTGTTGGCCGCTACTTCACGCTGGCGCGCCGCCGAATCCTGCGCCTTTTTCTCGAAAGCTGCCACATTGGCGGCCCGTTGCGATTCCTTGGCGGCCGCGTCCTGCTTCGCCTTCAGTTCACGCGCGTTATGCTCCGCCACACGTTTGTCGGCCTCGCCCAAATGCTTGCGGGTATTGGCGGCCACTTCTTTTTCCTTGGCCGCGCCCTGCTTGACCTTTTCCACGTTGCTCAGCTCTTTTTCCTTCTGGTCCTGGGCCTTTTGCGCTTCCTCGGCCGGATGCTTGGCTTCGTTCGCCGCCAGCGCCTTGTCGCGCTCGTCGGCGCGGTCCTTGCGCAAGAAAGCATTGGCGGTGATGTCGACCGGACGGATCGCCTTCAATGCCAGGCGGCGCTGCTCCTTGGCGGCGTCGAGGCAATGGTTGACGAAAAACTTGGTATAGCAGACCCGGCGCTGCTCCAGATCGCGCGCCGCCACCTCGGCCTTGGCGTCGGCGACATCGTCCAGCGCCTTGTTGGCGACGTCCACTGAAGTCAGCGATTCCAGCGGGTAGCGCGCGGTCAGTTCGGCCGCCGGCTCGGCGACCGGCTTGAGCACTGTGGCGTCTTCCGCCTGCGCGCCGGCGCTCAAGGCCAGCAGTGCTGCGGCCAGCGCCGGAAGCAGACGCCGCGGCGCCAAATTAAAAGGGGCAAATTCCACTAGGACCTATCCATTTCTTTACATTGTTTAGACACTACCGCAGAGCCGGTTCAGACGATGGAATCAGCTTCGGAGCGCCGTTCGCTATCCATGTACTCGCGCGACTGCATTTCCATGATACGCGACACGGTGCGGTGGAACTCATTGGCCAGCATGCCCTGCGTATAGAGCTCTTCCGGCGGCACCGCCGCCGACATGATCAGCTTGATCTTGTGATCATAGAACACATCGATCAGCCAGGTAAACCGGCGCGCTTCGGACGACATCGCCGCCGACATCTGCGGGATACCGGACAATATCACCGTATGGAAGCGGCTGGCAATTTCGAGGTAGTCATTTTGCGAGCGCGGGCCGCCGCACAAGGTGTTGAAATCGAACCAGATGGCCCCGCCGGCCTTGCGCAAGGCCTTTATTTTACGCGCTTCGATGTCCACCAGCGGATCTTCGTCGGCGGTTTCGGCGACGCCGGCAAACGCATGGCGCAAGGCGCGGTCGGTATCGGCGTTGAGCGGCGAGTGATAGGTTTCCACCTGCTCGAGCGCGCGCTTGCGGTAGTCGATGCCGGCGTCGATGTTCATGACATCCAGGTTGTCCTGCAGCAGCTTGATGGTCGGCAGCATGCGGTCGCGGTGCAAGCCGTCCGGATACAGGGTGCTAGGCTCGTAGTTGGAGGTCATGACGAAAGACACGCCATTATCGAACAAGGCTCTCAGCAGATTGTAGAGAATCATGGCGTCGGCGATATCGGATACATGAAACTCGTCGAAACAGATCAGGCGGTATTTCTTGGCCACCCGCTTGGCGACCTCGTCGAGCGGATCGGCAACGCCTTTCAGCTCGTCCAGCTGGCGATGCACGGCGCGCATGAATTCGTGGAAATGCAAACGGGTCTTGCGCACCACCGGCACCACTGAATAGAAGCTGTCCATCAGGAACGACTTGCCACGGCCGACGCCACCCCACATGTAGACGCCGCGCGGCACGTCCGGCCGGTTGATCAGGCGCTTGAAGGAGTTGGAACGCTGCGCCTTGTACTCTACCCATTCGTCGTAGGCGCGCTGCAGGCGATCGACCGCGCGCCGTTGCGCCTCGTCAGCCTGGAAGCCGCGCTGCGTCAGCGCCTGTTCGTAAAACTCTAATACATTCATGGCTTTTCAGTTCAAAAATTCACAGAGCCGATGCGCGAAGCGTCATCCGTTCCATATTTGTCAATATCGCGGCAAAGACATTGACGGAAAATCAATATTCGTGGCTTTACGGGGGAAACATTACGCTCGGCGGCGGCCAAAAATAAAAATGGGCGAGCTTTCGCTCACCCACTTCAACTCAGGAACCAGCCAAGCAACTATGACCGCCCCATTTCCACCAGCACGCGGCTGGGATAGGCTTTTTCCTTGCCGCCGAAACTGAGCGGCAAGCTGACGCCGATACCGATGCCGGCGGCACCGACGCCGCCGCTGCCGCCCGCAGCGCCGATGCCGACGCTAGGGGAGTTCAAGCCGGGCGGCGCCCGGTACACCACTTCCGAAGTGCGGTAGCCGGGCTTGTCGCACACTACGTGCAGGTCGCCGTCGGCAGCGACGATCAGGACATCGCCCGGCGTCACCACATTCCAGCGGCTGCTGTCGGTTTTCACCACGCAGCGCGCCCCTTCCAGCTGCTGGCTGTCGGAACTGGCTTCGATCAGCACGTGACCGTTCTCCGACGCTACAGTGGCGCAACCGGATAATGCAACACCTAACACCAGAGTCAGCAACGGCAACAGAACACGCATCTTGCTTCTTTCTTAAAAATTCAAAGACCGCTTGTCGACCGCCAGCGCTGCTTCCTTGGTCGCTTCCGACAAGGATGGGTGCGCATGGCAGATACGGGCGATGTCTTCCGCCGAGGCGCGGAATTCCATCGCCACCACGGCTTCCGAAATCAGCTCGGACGCCATCGGACCGACAATATGGACACCCAGGATTTCGTCAGTCTTGGCATCCGCCAGGAACTTGACCATGCCCGAAGTATCGCCCAAGGCGCGCGCCCGGCCATTCGCCAGGAACGGGAAGGTGCCAGCCTTGTATGCTACTCCATCTGCCTTAAGTTGTTGTTCTGTCTTGCCAACCCATGCGATTTCCGGCGAGGTGTAGATCACCCACGGAATGGTGTTGAAATTGACGTGACCATGCTGCCCGGCAATACGCTCGGCAACCGCAACGCCCTCTTCCTCAGCCTTGTGCGCCAGCATCGGGCCGCGCACCACATCGCCTACCGCCCAGACGTTCGGCAGGTTGGTCTTGCAATCGTCGTCAACCGCGATGAAGCCGCGCTCGTCCAGCTTGAGGCCGACCGCTTCGCCATTCAGGCCGATGGTGTTCGGCGTGCGGCCGATCGAAACGATCAGCTTGTCGTACACGGCTTTTTGCGCGGCGCCGGTGGCGTCGACATATTCCACTGTCACATCGTTCTTGCCAGTCGTGATGGCGCCGATCTTGACGCCCAGGCTGACCTTCAAACCTTGCTTGGCGAAAAGTTTTCCGGCTTCCTTGGCGATCTGCTCATCGACTGCGCCGAGGAAAGTCGGCAGCGCTTCCAGCACGCTGACTTCCGCACCCAGGCGGCGCCATACGCTGCCCATTTCGAGGCCGATGACACCGGCGCCGATAACCCCCAGTTTAGCCGGAACCGCGTCAATTGCCAGCGCGCCGGTATTCGACAGGATCAGTTTTTCATCGAACGGCGCGCCTGGCAGTTCGCGCGCGTTGGAACCGGTCGCCAGCACGATGTGCTTGGCGCTGATGGTTTCTTCCGTGGCGCCGGCAACCTTGATTTCATAACCGCCGGCATCGCCCTTGACGAAGGAGCCGCGGCCGTGGAAAAAGGACACCTTGTTTTTCTTGAACAGGTACAGGATGCCTTCGTTGTTCTGTTTGACAACGCCGTCCTTGCGCGCCAGCATCTGGCCCAGGTTCAGCTCCAGGCCCTTGACATTGATGCCGTGCTCGGCGAACGCATGGCCGGCATGCTCGAAATGCTCAGACGACTGCAGCAGCGCCTTGGAAGGAATGCAGCCGACGTTGGTGCAGGTGCCGCCCGGCGCAGGGCCGTTCTTGGCGTTTTTCCATTCATCGATACAGGCTGTGCTGAAACCCAGTTGTGCGGCGCGGATTGCTGCAATGTAACCGCCAGGACCGCCACCGATCACTACGACATCAAATTGTTTGCTCATTTTCCATCCTTGGAGTTGTTGCCTTGCCATCTCGCTACCGCTTTGCCTGCCGGCGCGGTCCATTGCCGCCGCTGCCGGCAAACGCCTGCAACAAGAGACCAGGCGCTCATCAATTACTTCGCATTACTCAATATTACCTAGCCACCTAAGCGACGCGCCCTGCTCTATTTTTTGCGCCGTTGAAAGGGCAAAAAACAGAATCAGGGCGCGCCTGCCTAGCCTTGGCGAATTTGAAGCTTACAGGTCCAGCAACAGACGGGCCGGATCTTCCAGCGCTTCTTTCATCGCCACCAGCGCCAGCACTGCTTCACGACCGTCGATGATGCGGTGATCGTAAGACATGGCCAGGTAGTTCATCGGACGCACCACGATCTGGCCGTTTTCGACCACTGCGCGGTCCTTGGTCGCATGCACGCCCAGGATCGCCGATTGCGGCGGGTTGATGATCGGCGTCGACAGCATCGAACCGAAAGTACCGCCGTTGGAGATCGAGAAAGTACCGCCGGTCAGGTCGTCCAGGGTCAGCTTGCCGTCCTTGGCCTTGGCGCCGAATTCGCCGATCTTCTTTTCGATGTCGGCGATCGACATCTGGTCTGCATCGCGCAGCACCGGCACTACCAGGCCGCGTGGCGAACCGACCGCGATACCGATATCGAAATAGCCGTGGTACACGATGTCGTTGCCATCAACCGAAGCGTTGACGATCGGGTATTTTTTCAGTGCGGCAACCGCAGCCTTGACGAAGAACGACATGAAACCGAGCTTGACGCCATGCTCTTTTTCAAACTTGTCCTTGTACTTGGTGCGCAGGTCCATGACCGGCTGCATGTTGACTTCATTGAAGGTCGTCAGGATGGCGTTGGTCGATTGCGACTGCACCAGGCGCTCGGCGATACGGGCGCGCAGGCGGCTCATCGGCACGCGTTCTTGCGGACGATCGTCCAGGTTGGCCTTGGTCGGCGCTGCAACTTGCTGCAGCAGCGCTTTGGCTGGCGCCGCTGCCAATGGCGCCGGCGCAGGTGTTGCTGCCTTGTTGGCTACCGCGCCGATGACGTCGCCCTTGGTGACGCGGCCGTCTTTGCCGCTGCCTGCAACCTGGGTCGCCGACATATTGTTTTCCGCCAGCATTTTCGCTGCGGCCGGCATGGCGATGCCCGCGGCCGATTTCGACTGCAGTTCAGGCGCTGCCACCGGTGTCGGTGCGTGGCCGGCTTGCGGCACTGGCACGGCTGCCACTTCCATCGGGCTGACCTTGGCCGAAGCGTCGGTATCGATGATGGCGATGACCTCGTCGGCCACCACGGTGCTGCCGTCGGTCTTGATCAGCTGCACGATGACGCCGTCGGCTGGGGCCGGCAATTCCAGTACTACTTTATCTGTTTCGATGTCGATCAGGTTTTCGTCGCGCTTGACCGCATCGCCGACTTTTTTATGCCATGCCAACAAAGTCGCTTCGGCGACGGATTCCGACAATTGCGGAACTTTTACTTCAAGAAGTGCCATTTAATTCTCCGTAAGATGGTGCGGCGGCAGGCGGATCATCCAGACCCGCCCTATCGTCAATTATTTGGTAAGAACAAAGCCTTTGAGCTTGGAAAATGCAGTGTCCAGCAATGCTTTTTGCTGCGCATAGTGCTTGTCGTAGTAACCGACGGCTGGCGATGCGCTGGCTGGACGGCCTGCATACGCAAGCTTTTGACCATCTTCCAGGTTTTCAAAAATATTGTGCTGGATCTGCAGCCATGCGCCCTGGTTCTGCGGCTCGTCCTGCGCCCACACCAGCTCATTGAAGTTCGGGAACTGCTTCAATTCGGCAGCGAACGCCTTGTGCGGGAATGGATACAGCTGTTCCACACGGATAATCGCGACATCGGTCTGGCCACGTTCTTTACGGGCATTGACCAGGTCGTAGTAAACCTTGCCTGAGCAAGCGATGACGCGCTTGACCTTCTTGGCTTCGATCTTCTCATCGACTTCGCCGATGACGGTCTGGAAACTGCCCTTGCTGAAGTCGGACAACGGCGAACCGGCGTCCTTGTTACGCAGCAGCGACTTCGGCGTCATGATCACCAGCGGCTTGCGGAACAGGCGGATCATCTGGCGGCGCAGCAGATGGAAGATCTGCGCAGCGGTAGTCGGCTGCACCACTTGCATGTTGTTGTCCGCGCACAGCTGCAGATAACGTTCCAGGCGTGCCGACGAGTGTTCCGGACCCTGGCCTTCGTAACCGTGCGGCAGCATCATGACCAGGCCGGAAGCGCGGCCCCACTTCACTTCGCCGGAGCTGATGAACTGGTCGATCACGACTTGCGCGCCGTTGGCGAAGTCGCCGAACTGGGCTTCCCAGATGGTCAATGTGTTTGGCTCTGCTGTCGAATAGCCGTACTCGAAACCGAGCACGGCTTCTTCCGACAGCACCGAATCGATCACCTTGAACGGCGCTTGCTGTTCCGAGATATTTTGCAGCGGAATGTAGCTGCCTGCATCCCAACGCTCACGGTTTTGATCGTGCAATACTGCGTGACGATGGACGAAGGTGCCGCGGCCGGCATCCTGGCCGGTCAGGCGAACTGCATAACCCGACGATACCAGCGACGCGTAAGCCAGATGTTCACCCATGCCCCAATCGAGGTTGAGTTCACCACGGCCCATCGCTGCGCGGTCGTTCAGTACTTTCTCAACCAGTGCGTGAACCTTGAAGTTTTCCGGCACGGTCGTAATACGGGTGGCCAAGCGCTTCAGTTCGGTCGCCGGCACTGCCGTATCGGCGGCGTCAGTCCACTTGCGGTTCAGGAACGGCAGCCAGTCGACCGCATACTTGCTCTTGAAGTTGGAGATGACCGGATCGACCGTGTGCCTGCCGGCATCCATCGCATCGCGGAAAGCCTTGACCATGGCGTCGCCATCGTCAGCTGCGATGGTGCCTTGGGCAGCCAGCTTGTCCGCGTACAGCTTGCGGGTGCCTGGATGCTGACCGATCTTCTTGTACATCAGCGGCTGCGTCAGCGCCGGTGTATCTTGTTCGTTGTGACCGAGTTTGCGGAAGCAGATGATATCGACCACGATATCCTTCTTGAATTCCATGCGGTAGTCGAGCGCGATCTGGGTGGCGTACACCACGGCTTCAGGATCGTCGCCGTTGACGTGCAGCACCGGCGCTTCGATCATCTTGACCACGTCCGAGCAATACAGGGTCGAACGGGAATCGCGCGGATCGGAAGTGGTGAAACCGATCTGGTTGTTGATCACGATGTGCACCGTGCCGCCTGTGCCGTAGCCGCGCGTCTGCGCCAGGTTCAGGGTTTCCATGACCACGCCCTGGCCCGCGAAAGCGGCATCGCCGTGCACCAGGATCGGCAGCACTTGCGAACCGTCGGCATCGCCGCGGCGTTCCATGCGGGCCTTGACCGAACCTTCAACCACAGGGTTGACGATTTCCAGGTGCGACGGGTTGAACGCCAGCGACAGATGCACCGGGCCGCCAGGGCTGGTGATGTCGGACGAGAAGCCTTGGTGATACTTGACGTCGCCGGCCGGCAGGTCGTCGGCGTGCTTGCCTTCGAATTCCGCGAACAGTTCCTGCGGCATCTTGCCCAGGGTGTTGACCAGCACATTCAGGCGGCCGCGGTGGGCCATGCCGATCACGATTTCCTGCACGCCCTTTTCGCCGGCGCGCTGGATGGTTTCATCCAGGGATACGATGAAGCTTTCGCCGCCTTCCAGCGAGAAGCGCTTCTGGCCGACATAGCGTGTATGCAGGTAGCGTTCCAGGCCTTCGGCCGCGGTCAGGCGGTCGAGGATGTGTTTTTTCTTTTCCGCGGTGAATACCGGCGCCGAGCGGGTCGACTCCAGGCGCTCTTGCATCCAGCGCTTTTCGGTCGGATCGCTGATGTACATGTATTCGGTACCGATCGAACGGCAATAGGTCTCGCGCAGCGCATTCAGCAGATCGCGCAGGGTTGCCGTTTCATGACCGAAGTAGGTATTGCTGATATTGAACACGATGTCCATGTCGGCATCGGTGAAACCGTAGAAGCTCGGCTCCAGTTCCGGCAGCGCGGAACGTTCCTGGCGTTGCAGCGGGTCCAGGTTGGCCCAGCGCGAACCCAGGTAGCGATAGGCAGCGATAAGTTGCGTTACGGCAACACGCTTAAAGCCCATTTCAGCATCGGCTGAAGCGGAGATGGTACGGATAGGACCTTGCTTGGCGCGCTCGGCGAACGAGGCGATGACGGATGCGTGACCTACGTCAGGCTTGTCGGAGCCGTCGACGGCAGGCACGTGCTGCATGGCGTCGAAATAAGCACGCCAGTTGTCGGCAACTGAACCGGGATTGTCGAGGTATGACTCGTACAGCTCTTCAATGTACGGTGCATTACCTCCGAAGAGATAAGAATTAGAGCGGTATTGTTGCATCATCTTGCTCACCTTTCTTCGCGTTTCGCGAGATTAGCGGGTTAACATAACCTTCCGCGACACGGCCTGACCGGTTAGCGGATTGCACATCAAGTTGTGGGGAAGGGCTCTATTGCTGTGTTCTTTTACTGCCACTTAAAAATTCGGGTACTGCTTATGCCTGCCCTTCAAAACACGCTCACCACATGTTTTTACTACGCTGCGCCCTGAAAAATCGGCACAGAATAAGAGCATAGCATAACCTGCAGAAATGCAAACAGCGAATCCGTGGATTCGCTGTTTTTGTGTTGTATCAGGATGTTAATGAACCCTGCCTGCTGACGCAGGATCAGCCGCGCTTGTCGATTGCAGGCACATCACGGGTCGGCGAACCGACGAACAACTGGCGTGGGCGGCCGATTTTTTGCTCAGGATCGGAAATCATCTCGTTCCATTGCGCGATCCAGCCGACGGTACGGGCCATGGCGAAGATCCCGGTGAACAGCGAGGTCGGGATCCCCAGCGCGGATTGCACAATGCCGGAGTAGAAGTCGACGTTCGGATAGAGCTTGCGGGAAACGAAGTATTCGTCTTCCAGCGCCACTTTTTCCAGCGCCATCGCCAGCTTGAACAACGGGTCGTCATGCAGGCCCAGTTCGTTCAGCACTTCGTAGCAGGTTTCACGCATCAGCTTGGCGCGCGGGTCGAAGTTCTTGTAGACGCGGTGACCGAAGCCCATCAGCTTGACGCCGGAGTTCTTGTCTTTCACCTTGGCGATGAACTCAGGGATCTTGTCGACCGTACCGATTTCCTTCAGCATGTTGAGCGCCGCTTCGTTGGCGCCGCCGTGGGCAGGCCCCCACAGGCAGGCGATGCCTGCAGCGATACAGGCGAACGGATTGGCGCCGCTGGAACCGGCCAGGCGCACAGTCGAGGTCGAAGCATTCTGCTCGTGGTCGGCATGCAAGGTCAGGATGCGATCCAGCGCGCGCACCAGCACGTCGTTGACCTTGTACTCTTCGCACGGCGTCGAGAACATCATGTGCATGAAGTTGGCGCTGTACGACAGTTCGTTGCGCGGGTAGACGAAAGGCTGGCCGACGTTGTACTTGTACGCCATGGCGACCAGGGTCGGCAGCTTGGCGATCAGGCGGATCGCCGATACTTCGCGATGGCGCGGATCGGTGATGTCCAGCGAATCATGGTAGAACGACGACAAGGCGCCGACAGTGCCGACCAGCACGGCCATCGGATGCGCGTCGCGGCGGAAGCCGCGGAAGAAGAATTGCATCTGCTCGTGCACCATGGTGTGCTGGGTCACGGTGGCGTCGAACTTTTCCTTTTCGGCCGCGGTCGGCAGTTCGCCGTTCAGCAACAGGTAGCAGGTTTCCAGGAAGTCGCAGTTGACCGCCAGCTGCTCGATCGGGTAGCCGCGGTACAGCAGTTCGCCCTTGTCGCCGTCGATGTAGGTGATCGACGAATTGCATGCTGCCGTCGACATGAAACCCGGGTCGTAAGTGAATTTGCCGGTAGCGCCGTACAGCTTGCGGATATCGATGACTTCGGGGCCGACGGTGCCCTTGTAAATAGGAAATTCTACGGATGGGCTGCCATCGGAAAACGATAGCGTGGCTTTTGTATCAGCGGTGGTCATGGCTCTTCCCTCAATCAAAAGGTGACTCTAAATCAAAAAAACAAAAGACGTGTTTGCAAGCTGCGCTGCGTCTTCAGCGGCTGTCGCCGCCTGTGAAGACACAAGCTTAAGCAGTGCGTATTCTCGCTAACAGGGCATGCACTTGCGGCAAATCAAGCAGGCCGTCCGGCTCTTTGCGGACTAGTAGCAAATCCATTAGTTCATTGTCTGACAATTCCATCAAACGCGAAAAAGCGTCGACGTCATCATCCGTCATGCTGGCTTCATTTGCATCCAGGTAACGGGTCAGGATCAAATCGTTTTCAAGCAGACCGCGTCTGGCACGCCAGCGCAGTCGCGCGCGGTTAGCAGGATCGGCTTGATGGGTGATAGTCATGGCGAATGCTTATTCTATTTGATATCTCTGTTCGCCGCTGCCGACGAACAGTTCTAAAACCAGGGCGGGAGATCGCTGCGCTACGCAACAGCCTCGCCGCCCTGCTCGCTTATACCGCGCGACGTACCATCAATTCCTTGATCTTGCCAATCGCTGCATTCGGGTTGAGACCCTTAGGGCAGACATCGACGCAGTTCATGATCGAACGGCAGCGGAACAGGCGATACGGATCTTCCAGGTTGTCCAGGCGCGCGCCGGTGGCTTCGTCGCGGCTGTCGGCGATGAAGCGGTAGGCTTGCAGCAGGCCGGCCGGGCCGACGAACTTGTCCGGATTCCACCAGAACGACGGGCAGGAAGTCGAGCAGCAGGCGCACAGGATGCACTCATACAGGCCGTCCAGCTCTTCCCGCTGTTCAGGCGATTGCAGACGCTCTTTTTCCGGCGGGATGTTGTCGTTGATCAGGAACGGCTTGATCGACTCGTATTGCTTGAAGAACTGCGTCATGTCGACGATCAGGTCGCGGATCACCGGCAAGCCTGGCAACGGCTTGAGGACTATGGGTTCACTCAGTTCGTTCAGGTTGGTGGTGCAGGCCAGGCCGTTCTTGCCGTTGATGTTCATGGCGTCGGAACCGCACACGCCTTCGCGGCATGAACGGCGCAGGGCCAGCGAATCGTCGACGTCGGCCTTGATGCGTTGCAGGGCATCCAGCAGCATCTTGTCGGTTGGCAGCAGTTCCACCGTCAGGTCCTGCATGTAAGGCTTGGCATCCTTATCGGGATCGTAGCGGTAGATTTTGAATTTCAAAGTACGTGATGACATGGCTATACCTTTTTATTAATTGTGCGGCAGAGTTGCGAGTCACCATGTGGTGCGCCGCCCTGCCGCGACAAATCAGAATGTGCGTGGCTTTGGCTTGAACGTATCAACTGTCAGCGGTTTGGTCACAACTGGCTTGTAGTCGAGACGATTGCCTTCGGAATACCACAAGGTGTGCTTCATCCAGTTTTCGTCATCACGCTTTTCATAATCGCGATGCGCGTGGGCGCCGCGCGATTCCTTACGGGCTGCCGCCGAAGTAATGGTGGCCTTGGCGGTTTCGATCAGGTTATCCAGTTCCAGGGCTTCGACACGCGCAGTGTTGAAGACCTTGGACTTGTCCTTGAACGAAACATGCTTGCGCCGCTCGTCCAGCACCATGATTTCCTTGTAGCCTTGCTGCAGCAGCTCGTCGGTACGGAACACGCCGCAGTAGTGCTGCATGGTCTTGCGGATATCGCCGGCCACGTCTTGCACGCGCTCGGAACCGGTGCTGGTTTCCAGCTTGGCCAGACGCGCCAGGGCGACGTCGGCTGCATCCGCCGGCAACGGCTTGTTGCTGCGCTCCTTGAGCTTGCTGTCGACAATGTGATTGCCGGCCGCGCGGCCGAACACCACCAGGTCCAGCAGCGAGTTGGTGCCCAGACGATTGGCGCCGTGCACCGATACACAAGCGCATTCGCCGATGGCGTACAAGCCATTGACCACCGCGTTCGGGATGCCGTTCTTCGGCACCACCACCTGACCATACACATTGGTCGGGATACCGCCCATTTGATAGTGGATGGTAGGCACGACCGGGATCGGCTCTTTCAGAGCGTCAACGTTAGCGAACTTGTGGCCGATTTCCAAAATCGAAGGCAGGCGCTTCATGATGGTTTCGGCGCCGATGTGGCGCAGGTCCAGCATCACGTGATCCTTATTCGGACCGCAGCCGCGGCCTTCCTTGATTTCCTGGTCCATCGAACGCGAGACGAAGTCGCGCGGCGCCAGGTCTTTCAGGGTCGGCGCATAGCGCTCCATGAAACGTTCGCCGTTGGCGTTGATCAGAATCCCGCCTTCGCCGCGCACGCCTTCAGTGATCAGCACGCCCGCGCCGGCCACGCCGGTCGGGTGGAACTGCCAGAATTCCATGTCTTCCAGCGGCAGGCCTGCACGCGCCGCCATACCCATGCCGTCGCCGGTATTGATGAAGGCATTGGTGGAAGCCGCCCAGATGCGCCCTGCTCCGCCCGTAGCCATCACGGTGGTCTTGGCTTCCAGGATCATGACATCGCCGGTTTCCATTTCCAGCGCCACCACGCCGATGACATCGCCTTCGGCATCGCGCACCAGATCGATCGCCATCCATTCGACGAAGAAATGCGTCTTGGCGCGCACGTTGCGCTGATACAGCGTGTGCAACAGCGCATGGCCGGTACGGTCGGCAGCGGCGCAGGCGCGCGCTACCGGCTTTTCGCCGAAGTTGGCCGAGTGGCCGCCGAACGGACGCTGGTAAATGGTGCCGTCGGCGTTGCGGTCGAACGGCATGCCGAAGTGTTCCAGCTCATAGACAGCCTTAGGCGCTTCGCGACACATGAATTCGATCGCATCCTGGTCACCCAGGTAATCCGAGCCCTTGACGGTGTCGAACATGTGCCAGTACCAGCTGTCCTCGGACATGTTACCCAACGAGGCGCCAATGCCGCCCTGCGCCGCCACTGTGTGCGAACGGGTAGGAAATACCTTCGACAGCACCGCAACGTTCAAACCGGCTTCCGCCAACTGCAGCGAAGCACGCATGCCGGATCCGCCGGCGCCAACGATAACCGCATCAAAGCGGCGTGTAGGAATTGTGGATTTGATTGCTGACACGATTACACTCTCCACAAAATCTGCGCCGCCCATCCGGCACAACCGACCAGCCACAGGATTGTGGCAACTTGCAAGACCAGGCGCACGGCGACCGGCTTGACGTAATCCATCCAGATATCACGCACGCCGATCCATGCATGAAAAAACAGCGCCATCAGCGCCACGAAAGTAGCCAGCTTGAACCACTGGTGAGAAAACAGACCCGCCCAGCCTTCATAGGTGAAGTTGCTGGCGGTCAGAAAAGAAACCAGCAGAATGACGGTGTAGAGCGCCATGACCACGGCGGTGACGCGCTGCGCCAGCCAGTCGCGCAAACCGTAGTGCGCTCCTACCACCAGGCGTTTACCGCCGATATTGTTGTTATCAGCCATTAGAATGCTCCGAACAATTTCAATGCAACGATCAGGGCCAGCGGCACGCTGATGATGAGAACGCCTGCAGCCGATTTGCGCGCGCTTTCCTTGGTCAGGCCGATATGGTTGTCCATGACGAGGTGGCGGATGCCGGCGCAGAAATGATGCAGGTAAGCCCAGGACAGGGCCAGGATGACAAGCTTGACGAACCAGCCCGACGTAAAGCCTTTGAAATATTCGAAAGAGCTTTCAGACACCAGGCTTTTATCCAGCATGAACAAGATGAAAGGCAAGAGCAAAAACATCAGCAAGCCACTAATACGATGCAAAATCGAAATAATGCCTGCCAGCGGCAAGCGGTAACCGACAATTTCGGTAATGTTTATATTACGAAACTGTGGCCGATTGGGTTTCGCGGCTTCAGACATAACAGGGTTCTCCTCAGTTTAAAAATTTACTGCAAGCGCAATCCCGCAATTTTCGCCGATTTTGTGCAGCACACCAATAGTTATTATTCGTTATTGCGAATAATCGCCCTGCGGCTCTCGAACTTTGCCATTTTGCCACCTCTCGGCCGCGCTCACACGCAACCGTCAATTCCGCTACGCCTTCAGCTCAATTCGTTTTGATAATGATGGCGGTTGGTGACATACAAGCCGCGCCGCACTTCCACCGGCTTGTCGCCATAAGTGAAAGACACGCGCTCGACACACAATAAAGGCGATGATTTTTCCACGGCCAGCAATTGCGCAGCATCCGCATCGGCGCTGGCGGCACGAATCTGCTCGGTCGCGCGTATCATGCGCGTGCCGAATTCGGTTTCAAACAGACCGTACATCGGGCCTTTGTACTCAGCCAGGCGCTCCAGCGTCAACGCCTTGAACAAGGCGCCTGGCAGCCACAATTCTTCGAGTATCGTCGGCACCCCGTCGAACGCCAGCACGCGCTTGACATACACCACCGAATCGCCCGACTTCATGCCGAGCTGGCGCGCGATATCCGCCGGCGCCCGCAGGCGCTTCAGCTCTATCACTCTTTTATCGGTAACCTGAGGTTGGTCGCTGTCCGGCATCAGGCGCAGGAAGCGGAATTGCGAGCGGGCTTCGTGATGGGTGGCGACAAAAGTGCCCTTGCCCTGGCGCCGCACCAGCAGGTTTTCCGCCGCCAGTTCGTCAATCGCCTTGCGCACGGTGCCCTGGCTCACCTTGAAACGGTTGCCAAGTTCGACTTCGCTGGGGATCAATTCGCCGGATTTCCACTCGCCGGACTGCAGGCGCTGCATGATCAGCGCCTTGATTTGCTGATAGAGCGGACTGAATGTCGGGGAGCTTGCCGCGGAAGCAGTCGGCGACGCTCCCGGGGCTGCCGCGCTCGGGCTGGCAGGGTCACTACTCGGATTGGACGGGATGGAGCTCATAACCTCGGATTTCACCATAAAACCCCCATTGTCGTCCAGCAAAAATTGCGCAATGATATGTCTTATATAAGACATAAGATATTGATTGACATACCATGTTGCCAAGCCTAAACTCGCGGGCATTAGGACTATTTGATGGCCTGCGCCGCGCGCCAACCGGCTTTCCCGGCTGAACCAGCCGAAGCCCCTGAAGTTGCGTGCTGCAATCCTGGCGACAATTTCAAGCCGCCGGATCAACGCGAAACAAACTGACGGTTGCGCTTTTCGCCGGTATCATTAGAGGTTGCATATAGAGTCGCCGCTTTTTATCTGGCTGGGACTTTTGTAATTTAACCGTCTTGTTTTTATTGAGATCAGACGGCCAGGGACAAGACCGTACGGAAGCGTAATCCGCCATGCTCTGCAGGCCCTTGAACGTATCCGCGCGACGCTGTTCCGCAAATATTTTTATCACCTCTCTGGAGATTCAACATGGCTAAGTCCCCTCTGCGTGTTGCCGTTACCGGCGCCGCTGGTCAAATCGGTTACTCACTGTTGTTCCGCATCGCCAATGGCGACCTGCTCGGCAAAGACCAACCGGTCATTCTGCAATTGCTGGAAATCCCTGACGAAAAAGCACAAAAGGCGCTGAAAGGCGTGATCATGGAAGTCGACGATTGCGCCTTCCCGCTGCTGGCCGGCATCACTGCCCACAGCGATCCAATGACTGCATTCAAGGATGCCGACATCGCCCTGCTGGTCGGCGCCCGCCCACGCGGCCCAGGCATGGAGCGCAAGGACCTGCTGGAAGCCAATGCCCAGATCTTCACGGTGCAAGGCAAGGCGCTGGACGCCGTCGCGTCGCGCAATGTCAAGGTGCTGGTGGTCGGCAATCCAGCCAACACCAACGCTTACATCGCCATGAAATCGGCGCCTAGCCTGCCAGCCAAGAACTTCACCGCCATGCTGCGCCTGGACCACAACCGCGCCCTGTCGCAAGTTGCGGCCAAGATCGGCAAGCCGGTTTCCGCTATCGAAAAGCTGTGCGTATGGGGCAACCACTCGCCAACCATGTACGCCGACTATCGCTACGCGACAGCCGACGGCGCATCGGTCAAGGACCTGATCAACGACCAGGTCTGGAACAAAGACGTGTTCCTGCCGACAGTCGGCAAGCGCGGCGCCGCCATCATCGAAGCGCGCGGCCTGTCGTCGGCAGCATCGGCAGCCAACGCAGCGATCGACCACGTGCGCGACTGGGTATTGGGCACCAACGGCAAGTGGACCACCATGGGCGTGCCATCGGACGGCTCCTACGGCATCCCTGAAGGCACCATGTTCGGCTTCCCAGTCACCACCGAAAACGGCGAATACAAAATCGTCCAGGGCCTGGAAATCGACGCCTTCTCGCAAGAGCGCATCAACCTCACACTGAAAGAACTGCAAGAAGAGCGTGACGGCGTGAAACACCTGGTCGGCTAAACGCCGCCGGGCAGTACCTGCATGGCAACACAGCCATTGCCATGCAGCGCTTGACCTTGTTTGCTTTTCCCTGTTTTCGTTTGTTCTGCATTTTTTTAAAAAACTTCGCAATGCACCCTACCCAGGTCTTATTCCTAGGCAAGCAACAACCGGTCTCGCTACCGGTCTGCGATCATTACGCCGGCGCTGAAAAGCTCATGCGCAAGTCGATCGCCCTGCAGCAGGAAATGGGCCCGGTCTTCGACATCACCCTGGATTGCGAAGACGGCGCCAGCGCGGGTAATGAAGCAGCACATGCAAAACTGGTTGCCGGCATCGTCGCCGGCGACGATAACCGCTTCGAACGCATCGGCGCCCGCGTGCACGACAGCGGCAGCGCTTTTTTCGAACAAGACATCAAATTCATCTGCGGCAACGGCGGCGCCGTCAGCCGGCTGGCCTACCTGATGCTGCCCAAGGCCGAAAGCCTGGCAGAAGTGCGCACCGCCATCGACCTGATCGAACACCACAGCAAGCACGCCGGCCGCATAGACCTGCCGATCCATGTCTTGATAGAAACCCACGGCGCGCTGGCCGATGTCTTCGCCATCGCCGCGCTACCACAGGTGCAGTCGCTGTCGTTCGGCATCATGGATTTCGTGTCCGCCCATTTTGGTGCGATTCCCAGTGCAGCGATGCACTCGCCGGGCCAGTTCAGCCATCCGCTGGTAGCCCGCGCCAAGCTGGAAATCGCCGCTGCCTGCCATGCGCACGGCAAGGTGCCGTCGCATAACGTCACCACCGACATCAAGGACAGCGCCAGCGTTGCTGCCGATGCCGCCCGCGCCAGGGCGGAATTCGGCTATACCCGGATGTGGAGCATCCATCCGCAGCAGATCAAGCCGATCCTGAACGCATTTACCCCGCCGCAGTCCGAGATAGCGACTGCGGCACAGATTCTGCTTGCGGCCCAGCAGGCGGATTGGGGACCGATACAACACGAGGGCACGCTGCATGACCGCGCCAGTTACCGTTATTACTGGAGCGTTCTGCAGCGGGCAAAAAATAGCGGCGCCGCACTACCTGAAAACACCAGTACCTTGTTATAACCGCGCCCTGCCGCTTACTCAAAAACAGTAGCGGGACGCACTACGGAGCAATAGAAATGAGAAAGATTCTGTCCACGAGCTTGTCAACCTTGGTCTTGCTGTGCGCCAGCCTGGCGGTTACAGCACCGCAGGCGCAAGCACAGACCACTACCAAGAAAACCACCAAGAAGGCGGCCAAGAAACCGGCAGCAAAAGCTGCTCCGGCCGAAGTGGACGACGGTGAAGACGAAGGCACGCCGGATGTCAAGGCTTCGGTTACTGTCGATTACAAATGCGAACTGGGCAACAGCCTGACAATTTTCACCAATGCAGAAGACGACAAGCACATCGCACTGCGCTGGGGCAAAACCCTGCGCCGCCTGACCCGCGTGCCGACCACTACCGGCGCCAACCGTTTTGAAAACCGCAAGTACGGCCTGCTCTGGATCGGCATCCCGGCCAAGGGCATTTTGCTCGATTCAAAAACCGGACACCAGCTGGCGAACGAATGCAAATCGGCAGCGCAGGAAGAAATGCCGGCGCCAGCGCCAGTTGACCCGGCACACAGTTTATAAAATTGCGGGACAGAGTTTAAGAGCCGCCGTAGCGCGGCGAATTACTCTGTACCCAACAAATTAACTTAGTTGAAATCTCAGGAGATATCATGTCCCGTAATACATTGAACACACTCAAGGAATTCAAGATTTCCGATTCCAAGAAAGGCAAGTTCTACTCCTTGCCTGCCCTGGAGAAAAAACTCGGCGTCAACATCTCGCGCTTGCCGGTATCGATCCGCGTCGTGCTGGAGTCCGTGCTGCGCAACTGCGACGGCAAGAAAGTCACTGAAGAGCACGTCAAGCAGCTCGCGAACTGGGGCGCAACCGCCGCCCGCACCGACGAAATCCCATTCGTCGTGGCCCGCGTAGTGCTGCAAGACTTCACCGGCGTGCCACTGCTGGCCGACCTGGCCGCGATGCGCAACGTCGCCGCCAGCCTGGGCAAGAACGCCAAGAACATCGAGCCGCTGGTGCCGGTCGACCTAGTGGTCGACCACTCGGTGCAGATCGACCATTTCCGTGAAAAGAAAGCGCTCGACCTCAACATGAAACTGGAATTCCAGCGCAACAACGAGCGCTACCAGTTCATGAAATGGGGCATGCAGGCATTCGACACTTTCGGCGTTGTTCCACCAGGCTTTGGCATCGTCCACCAGGTCAACCTGGAATACCTGGCGCGCGGCGTCCACAAGAAGGATTCGGTTTATTATCCGGACACCCTGGTCGGCACTGACTCGCACACCACCATGATCAACGGCATCGGCGTAGTCGGCTGGGGCGTGGGCGGCATCGAGGCGGAAGCCGGCATGCTGGGCCAGCCGGTCTACTTCCTGACGCCTGACGTCGTCGGCGTCAACCTGACCGGCCAGTTGCGTGAAGGCGTTACCGCAACCGATCTGGTGCTGACCATTACCGAACTGCTGCGCAAAGCCAAAGTGGTTGGCAAGTTTGTCGAATTCTTCGGCGAAGGCACCGCCTCGCTGAGCCTGACCGACCGCGCCACCATCGCCAACATGGCGCCTGAATACGGCGCCACCATGGGCTTCTTCCCGGTTGACGATGCGACTATCGAATACTTCGAAGGCACTGGCCGCAGCAAAGCGGAAATCGACGCCTTCGCAGGTTACTTCAAGGCGCAGAACCTGTACGGCATTCCAAAGGCTGGCGACATCGACTACACCACTGTCGTCGAACTCGACCTGGCTACCGTTGCACCGTCGCTGGCTGGTCCGAAGCGTCCGCAAGACCGTATCGAAATCGGCAACGTCAAAGCCAACTTCGCCGAATTGTTCAGCAAGCCGATCGCAGAAAACGGCTTCAACAAGAAAGTGGAAGACCTGGACGCGACTTACACCAACGCTGACGGCGTCAAGCTGCAAAACGGCGACGTCCTGATTGCTGCCATCACTTCTTGCACCAACACGTCCAACCCGAGCGTCATGCTGGCGGCTGGCTTGCTGGCCAAGAAAGCGGTCGAAGCCGGCCTCAAGGTGCCTGCGCACATCAAGACTTCGCTGGCCCCTGGCTCGCGCGTCGTCACCGAATACCTGGAAGCGGCCGGCCTGCTGCCGTACCTGGAAAAGCTCGGCTTCGGCGTCACTGCCTACGGCTGCACCACCTGTATCGGCAATGCCGGCGACCTGACGCCAGCCATGAACGAAGCCATCGTCAAGAACGACGTAGTGGCATCGGCTGTCCTGTCCGGCAACCGTAACTTCGAAGCGCGGATCCATCCGAACATCCGTTCCAACTTCCTGGCTTCGCCACCGTTGGTCGTTGCTTACGCAATCGCCGGCAACATGACGCGCGACCTGATGACTGAACCTGTCGGCAAGGGCAAGGGCGGCAAAGACATTTATCTGGGCGACATCTGGCCGACTTCGCAGGAAGTCGCCAAGCTGATGAAGTTTGCGATGAACGCCAAGACCTTCAAAGCCAACTACGCTGACGTCAAGGGCGCACCAGGCAAGCTGTGGGAAGCCATCAAGGGCGTTGCCGGCGGCGAAGTCTACAACTGGCCTAAATCGACTTACATCGCCGAGCCACCGTTCTTCCAAGACTTCACCATGGTGCCGAAGGCAGCTGCGACCGGCATCACCGGCGCGCGTGCATTGGGCGTGTTCGGCGATTCGATCACTACCGACCACATTTCGCCAGCCGGCTCCATCAAGGAATCCAGCCCGGCCGGTAAATGGCTGATCGCCAACGGCGTGTTGAAGGCGGACTTCAACTCCTACGGTTCGCGTCGCGGCAATCACGAAATCATGATGCGCGGCACATTCGCCAACGTTCGCATCAAGAACCTGATGATCCCGGCGACACCGGACGGTTCGCGGGTTGAAGGCGGCATCACCCTGTTCCAGCCGACCGGCGAAGAAACCTCGATCTATGACGCAGCGATGCAGTACGTCAAGGACGGCGTGCCAACCATGGTGTTTGCCGGTGAAGAATACGGTACAGGCTCGTCGCGCGACTGGGCAGCCAAAGGTACCCAGCTGCTGGGCGTGAAGGCCGTGTTTGCGCGTTCGTTCGAGCGTATCCACCGTTCCAACCTGGTCGGCATGGGTGTCTTGCCATTGCAATTCATCGGTACCGACAGCGTGCACACCCTGGGCATCACCGGCAACGAAACGTTCGACCTGAAGGGCATCGAGGGCGAAATCAAGCCACAGCAAGACGCTACCCTGGTGATCCATCGTGCCGACGGCGAAACCAAGGAAGTCAAGGTTCTGCTGCGCATCGATACGCCTATCGAAGTCGACTACTACAAGCACGGCGGTATCCTGCCGTTCGTGCTGCGTCAGTTGCTGGCAGCATAAGCAACGCAGATAGCAAGAAACAATAGCAGGCAGCAGTTTGCCTGAATGACAAACGCCGGCATTGCCGGCGTTTGCCGTTTCTGCAACCCGCATCGCCTGCTTGGCTGCCTTGAAACAGTTTTATTCCATAACCAATTAAATCCACTACAATAGGATCTTGCAGTCTTCCTGCCTCTGAGTCCCAGAAAAACTCACAGCAAACGGTCGTAGGCCAGAAGGCAGCGCAGAACAGCGGAGCATGTCCGGCAAGGATATGTGAGCATCTCGGTTGCCGGGCATTGGATGCAAGCATCCGCTACGGTCGCGCAGTAAGACATTGACCCTATGTTGTCAGCCCTTACTTTAATCACTATGCGCCGCCCGTCAAAAAAACCTTCCCGTAAATTTTCCGCCGACAGCCACCGCCTGGCCGAGCTGGCGCAAGCATTGATTCAAGCCTCCAGCCGCCTTGAGGAGCGCGCTTGGGAGCGCGAGATTGAAGTGTTGCTCAACAAGCATTTCAAGGCCCAGCACCAGGAACCCATCGACAGCGCCCTGGAACAGCTGTTCCCGGCCCAGCCAGACGCTTACGACGCCCTGATGGACGTGGTCGAAGCCTGCAGCGAATCCTGCAGCATCGACTACCAGGGCAAGCCGTACGACTGCCTGCTGATTGGCATTCCGCTGCTGGCATGGACCCGCTTTTCGATCGGCTCGGGACCGGTTGCGGCCGACACCATGACCGCCATCAGCGCCCACCTGCACGCCCACATCCTGGCGCCCGAGGTACTGACCGGCATCGTGCCCTCGCTGTACGCCATCGACCAGCTGCCGCGCAGCCATGCCGACACCTTCGCCCTGCTGCAGCAGCTGTCGCATGCAGCGCTCAGCGCCGCGCCGGTACGCAGCCCGGCCAATCCGCCGCAGACAGCGCCCTACCTGGCCGACACCCGCTACCTGCTGGCGGCCCTGGTGGTGCCAAGCGGCATGCCGCTGTTCCGCTGGCAGATGACGCGCGGACAAGCCGGCCACATCGCCACCGATAAGGAACTGGCGCTGGAACAATGGCGCAAGCAGGTAACGCCTAATGTGACGCGCCTGCTGCCGGGCTGCGGCGTCCAGCTGTTGCTGCCGGAAGCCTACTACGCCGCCTGCCGCGAAGCCGACCTGCAAATCCGCCCTGCCTCGCTGCGCGCCGCCAGCTACTACCTGTCGCACACGCTGGACATCGCTTCCAAGGACCTGCACGCCAGCATCGGCCGCTTCAGCGAGCAGCCGGAAAGCGGCCGCGTCGATGAATACCGCATCGGCTTCTCGCTTGGCCAGACCAACGAAATCATCTACGGCGTGGTATGGCCGCTGTACGGCCCGGAAGAAGCCAACGAAGAAATCATCACCCGCTCCAGCGACAGCGACGCCGCCGCGGCCGAACCGGAAACCCCGCTGGAACAGATCCTGAGCCTGCTGCGCGAGTGCGGCATCGACGATATCCAGCGCCACACCGACCTGTTCGCGATGGAATTCTGCGACGACTGCGGCACGCCGTTCTATCCGGACCGTGAAGGCGATCTGGTGCATCCGGAGACGCCGGAAGATACGCCGAGCGGGTCGGCGCACTTTCACTAAGCACTATTGAGAGTTTCATGAAACGCGACGCAACCAAACCCGGTTTTCGTCGCGTTTCACATATGCAGCTAACTGGGGTCGGAGTGAGGTTTTTGCGCGCTTTTTCCAGAAACTTCACTCCGACCCCACTTCGCGGGTTACGGAGTACATGCCGAAAAATAGCGTGAATTCAGCGCCGCGCCACCAGCAACATCATCGGACGGTCGCGCTCCTCCTCCAGCTCCGGCCGCGCCAGCAGCTGTTCGGCGCTCGGCCCCCATTCCTCGACATGGCAGATGGTGAAACCGCCAGCGATCAGCAGATTGAGCAAAGTACCGATGGTGCGATGCTGCTTGATCACGCCCTCGGCCAGCCAGTTGGTGCTGCGCGGCCCTTCGACCTGGTCGCGCAACGGCGGCAGCATTGCCTGCAGCGCCGGCCACTCAGGCGCGCCTGCCAAGCCCTGCAGCGAACGTCCGAGCCGGCTATAGCCTTCAAAGAAGGCCGGATCGTCGTAGATATTTTGCGTCATCGAAAAAACAATGCCTTCTTGAACCGCATTGCACCTGCATCATGAAAACGGCAGCCTTGGCTGCCGTTCATTACCGCATGATTATTCAAAGGCACGCAAAATTGGCTGCAGCACTACCTCGCCCAGCCGGGCGCTGCGCGCACCATCCCAACCCACCTGCGCATCCGGCAGGTTGGCGTTGTCCTTGAACGGCAATTCCAGCGTCAGCGAGACGCACTTGAAGGTGTGGCCGATATATTTGGACGCCAAGGTCAACACATCGCTGCTGTATTTGCTGGCCGAATAGCCGAACTCGGTCTGGAAATCCGGGCTGGCGCGCTGGAAGTCGTCGATGAACTTCTGCTGTTCCTGCGCCTGCTGCGGACTGAAGTCTTCCAGCATTTCCGAACCCGCCACGAAAATGTACGGCAAGGCTTCATCGCCATGCACATCGAGGAACAGATCGCAGCCGATTTCGTGGATCTTGTTTTTCACCGCGAACACTTCCGGGCTGCGCTCCAGCGACGGCGTCATCCATTCACGGTTCAGGTTGGCGCCTGCCGCATTGGTGCGCAGGTTGCCGCGCACCGAACCGTCCGGATTCATGTTCGGCACGATGTAGAACACCGCGTGCTGCAGCACTTTGGTGGCCAGCGGATTGGCGCTGTCCAGCAAGGCGTCGACCATGCCTTCGACGAACCATTCCGCCATGGTTTCACCCGGATGCTGGCGGGCGATGACCCAGACCTTCTTGGCCGCCTCGGGATTGCCGATCACCAGCACATTCATGTCGCGGCCATCGACCGTGCTGCCGATATCCAGCACCCGCGCCAGCGGCGATTGCTCAGCCTGCCCCAGCAACGCCAAGTGACGCTCCCAGGAATACGGCTCGAAGTAAGCGTAGTAGACGCTGTCGTAGTCCGGCGTGTGGCTGATGGTCATGACCTGACCGTCAAAGCTGGTCGGCACGCGGAACCAGTTTTCCCGATCGTAGCTGGCCACCGCCTGGTAATTTTCCCAGCCCTTCGGATAGGTCGTGGCGCCGGCGTTCAGGAAACGGATGCTGCAATCCTCATCGCGCGCGCCCTGCAGGCGGAAATAAAACCACTGCGTGAAATCGGCATGCGAATCGCTGCGGATTTTCAATTCGATTTGCTGAGGACTATCCGCGCGCACGACTTCAATCGCGGCGGCGTCGAACTGCTGGCTAATTTTTATTGACATAAGATTATTGGATGAGGATCATCGGCAAGATGTGCTGGCCAATCAAGCTGAATAATGACGCAAGGATCGGCAGCAACACAGGCCGGATAATCGGTGGAAAAATTTTTTAGATTCTTTGCATTCCGTTGGGAACAAAGCAACTAGGCCTGATATAATAACAGGCTTGTCGGGGCGTAGCGCAGCCTGGTAGCGTACTTGCATGGGGTGCAAGGGGTCGGAAGTTCGAATCTTCTCGCCCCGACCAATTGAATCAATGACTTAGGCCAATCTTCGGATTGGCCTTTTTCATTTTTCCGGATTTCCCCCCAACTTTGCCCCCAACGAAATGAGATGCTGCTGCACTGAATCTTCTCACTTTGCGGTCAAGTCAATAACGCCATCAGAAGAATTTTCGCTAAAAACGGACCACGCTTGGGAAGTAAACCTTCAATGCGCTACTGGCGGGTTTTAGTGCTCTTCGTTTTAACGGCATGCATGTGCAGTAGAGTTTCCCCTCGTGCCTCACCTAGGAACAATTCGTATCAAACCGACTGCGAGTGATGCTTCCTGCGGCCTCGGTCAATGCTCTCAAATTGCGACTGTTTGGAATCAACCCTCGCGAACGTGGCAATCAATTGCCGCTGCGTTCGCCAGCTTTCCCGAGTTGCTTAGGCTCTTGAGTGCTCGGTTGACCGAAGGAATGAGTCGTCGCGGATACGAGCTTCCCTTGTAGGTAAAATCTTGGAACTGCAGAGTAAATTGCTCTCGGTTTCTGTCTGTTATATCCAGCCACAATGCTGGCTTGATGGGGCTTCGATGTTTGCTATGATTGGCCAAAGCATTGAGGTAAGCGAAGTCGTCGCCTGTAGCGAGATTCTTTAAGCCTTGAGCGATATTATTATGCTCCGCTGTTTGCCCCAGTTTTTTCGTGACGCTTGTAAGGGTAATGTTTTGCTCTGGCATCTACTACAGTAACACCATTGATCATCGGAGTAGATCCGGCGGTACTATTTGTAGCATTACTCGAAGATGATGTCCCATTGCCACCAATATTCCCAGAATTCCCAGAATTATATATAACGCTTGGTCCTTGAGGTTGTGCGGATGGATTCACCAGCACGTTATTGCCTCCAGACTGGTCAACTGGGGTAGTTATCGGATTGCTAGCTTGCGGACCGGGGTTCGGCGTGAATATCGGCCCGCCTTTCACCAGAACACTGCTACTCGCCGGAGCGAAACGCTTCGAACCTGCACCATTGTGGAAAATCACCTGTAAAAATAAAAAAATCGTCAATATAAACAAGCCCATTTTTTTCAAGAGATCTCATGCAATCGTCAGCAGCATCTCCACCAAAAAATGGGCCAAGTGAAATAAAATTTTCGGACTCATCAAAATACCGATCAAAATGAAACTCGGTAAGTATCAGAGACAGATTTACAGATTTTTCTTTTAGCGCCTCTCGGCGAATGACGATCCCGAAATCAGAAGATATTCGCATATTCATGCTCCTATTTGGCCTTGGGGAGAACTACCCCATTTGGCACATTGATCTTTACGTTATAAGTCGGCGTACTCGAAGACGGCTGCAATATTTGAAAATTATTTGACGCATTCCCGGGCTGCAGCATGGCACCAGGCACAGCAAAGTCGATACGTATGGTCCCATTTGCTCCTGGTGGATATGCAGCACCAGCTGTCGTTACATACACCTGAGGAGTGCCGTTTTGCGGCACTGCTGACGGTATAGCCGTTCCTTGATTCTGCACCCAAAGTGCGGCCTCTGCCGGAGATACCCAACGTGAAACGGTGACATACCCGGGAGGTAATGGTCCGTTCGCAGCACCAGGACCGAGTGGATAAACTGTATAGGTATTAGGCGGTGCCGGTATATTATTTGCACCATTTGATCCGCCATTCGAACTACCAGAATTAAATATGACATTCGCCCCTTGACCTTGAGGCTGCGGTGCCGGATTCACCAGCACATTATTGCCCCCCCCAGACTGGTCACCTGGATTAAACAGCGGGCCGCTGGCTTGCGGATCGGGGTTCGGAGTGAATATCGGCCCGCCAGCTTGTGGCGTGGGATTCGGAGCGCCGCTAATAACCGTCGATCCTTGCGGAGCGGAAATCGGTTTTCCATTAACGCCGCTTGGCCCTAAAAGACTATTGGAGAGGTCGTTTAGCAAGCCAGAAGTGTTATCCACAAAATTACCAACTAAATTGCCAACCGCTGCCCCGCCTAGCCCCCCGAGCAATCCTCCAAGAGCCGTTCCCCCGGCGACTTCAGGCGCTATAAAAAAAGCATTTCCACCGGAGGTAAGAACAGTGGCTCCTGCTGCAGCCCCACTGGAAAGCACGGCGCCAACACCCATTCCCACAACGGTACCGACAGCACCGACGGCCTTGGCGTAAGCATTACCGCAGTTGGGATTTTCCGATCCACACGAATTATTCAGCGTCTCGTTTTGTGCGGCCGTCGCTGCCACCGTTGCGTTTTGTCCCAATGCGGCGGCCACACCACCACCAGCCAGCATTGAGAGCGCCGTGATCGCAGCAAGTTGGACGCTATCTTGCTTGCCATTGGCATCAAGAACACCTTGACCTCCTGTCACAAGATTTGCCATGAGCGGTGCAACCAATGCACTAGTTGCACCACCAATTGCCCCCGAAGCGCAGCTATTTCCGCCCAAGGCAGCAGCTGCACAACCCAGCAATGCATGTTCACTAACGTTTTGGAGCGAATAAGTATCAGTTGTGACACCAATAAAATTCGCTCCAGCCGCCGCTCCAGCCTGAATCAGGCTATTTTTGAACGCACTACCAAAGCTGCCGCCACCAATAATAGTTTGTACCCCGGCACTAATCGCGCTATCGGCGACGACAGCACCAATGCGTGTTCCTAGCGTAGTCGCAGTCGAAGCACCGGCTTGTGTCACCGTACTGCCGGTCAGTCCATTCCCTACGCTTTGCGCACCGCCCAGGTTAGCGAGACTGTTCGGATCCGTCAGACTGTTGGTCATACCTAAGCTGCCGCTGTCGTAGGTAATCCCCTGCGTTAATCCCGCCGTAATACCACCAATCGCGCCGGCCTCGAAGGTTGTGCCGAGATCCAAGCTACCGGTCGTAGCAAGCTGAGTAAAGGCACTGCTCGCCATTGCCCCAACCGCTGCAGCTACCGCTGAGCCGGTAACACCAGTTGCTCCGATAGCGCCGGCAAGGGCAACTCCGGCTGTGCCAGCAGTGACAATGCTCAATGCAATCGCTGCTGCAATGATTACGATGGTTGTCGTCGGATCGGCTTTCTTCGTTTGCACCCATTCCTGCTGAATATGGTTTGTCGCCGTCGATTGCGTGAAGTCGCCGCCGAGCTGCTGTTTCAGCCCGTCCAGCAACGCCTGGCTTCCGGCCTGGTTGACAGTACCATCGGCATTGAGCTGCTGGAACTGTCCACTAATGCTGTTGACGCGATCGACATTGAGCTGATAGTTGGCCGCCGACAGGAAGCCGCCCGGCTGGACTTCGTCGCCGGTGACCTTGGTATAGCCCTGCTTGTCGGTGCGGTAGGTCTGTACGCCAATATCGGCGTTGCGCGCCTCGTTGTTGAGCTGTTGCGCGTTGATGATCAGTTGCTGGGCGCTGATGAAACCGGTATTGGTCACCGTGCCGTTCGGATGGTCGGCGTCGCCGGTGCCGGTGGCCGTCAGGGTGACCTGATTACCCTGGATCACGCCACCTGCCAGCGCGCCTTGCGTGGCTTGCGGCAGATAGACCTGCGGCATCAACGCATTGATGGTGCCGCACTGGAAGGTGCCCGTGGCTTTGCAATTCGGATCCGGCACGGCCTGTTCGACGTACCACAGCATCGGCGCGGTCAGCGCATTGATCTGCTGTTGCGACAGCGCTTGTCCCAGCTGGATATTGTTTTCGGTCGCGTAGTTGATCGCGTTGCTGTACAAGACCGCCTTTTGCTGATCAGCCAGGCTCACTTGATTCTTGCTGTCCCACTGCACGCCGCTGACGAAGCTGGCGTTGCCGGTCTGCGCCAATGCGGCTTGCTGCAACTGCTGGTCTTCCGTAAATGGATCAAAGTAGAACGGTACTGAGCCGTTCGGCTGCAATGCCGCCGGCAGATTGTTCAGTAGGACTTGCGGCGTCAACCCACCCAGCACATTGCTGGCAGGATTGGTGATCACATATTTTGGATCGTTCTTGGTGCTCTGAGTCGGCAAGCCACCCTGCCCTGCTGGCGTGCCGGCAGTAAAGTGGAAATTGCCGTTACCCACAGTCGAGGTCAGCGCCGTCGCGAAACCCTGGCTGCCGATGGCCGCGGTGGATGTGGCACCGCTACCGTTGCTGGCAGTGGCAATCTGATCCGGTATCAATGCCTGCGGCCCCACATTCGGATTGGCGTTCACCTGACCTGTAGCACCACCCGCGCCGGCAGCCTGATTGGCGCCGTTCTGGGCGTTCGTCGCTGCAGTCGGCACACCAATCGGTCCCAGCGGAATGATGTTTTTCGGGGCAGAACCCGCCGGCGTCATGACTTGCGGATTGGTATAACCGTTAGTGATGTTGCTGCCGGTCAGGTTGACCTGGTAGCCAGTAATGGTACCGGTGTTCTGCAGGGAGGCGTACTGACCGCCCTGGCCGTTGACGTTCAGGCTTCCGGCTGCCTGAATGATGCTGTTGGATTGGTTCGGCGTATTGTTGTTGACCGGATCGTTCTCGCGCACGTGGTCGCACGAACCCAGGCTGCAATGGTTTTCGACATGGCTGTGGTAGCTGGTGACCGCCAGTACATCCGCATTGTTGTTCAGTGCGCTGGTGACGGTGATATTGGTATTCTGTCCGGCATTGATCAGGCTACCGTTGTTGTTCAAGGTGGCGCTGTTGATCGTGACATTGCGCGCGCCATTGATGACGCCCGCCTGGGTCGTTTCGGCTTGTTCCGTCACGCCGAAGAAATCCTGGTTCAGATCGGCGACGGTCTGCCCGGCAAATGTGGTCTGGCGTGATTGCAGGCCCACGGTGCCGCCGCTGCGCTCGTTATTCAAGGTCGCTGCATTGATGCTGACGTCGCCGTTCGTGGCCTGGATCGTACCCGACAGATTGCTGACCGTACCTGGGCTGGTGATGCTGACATTTCCCAGGGCTGCCAAATTCGCATTGTTATTGGTGACATTACCTGCAGTGATGCTCAAGTTACGCCCTGCCACAATCGTCGCCGGATCCTGCGTAATCACGATGCTCTGCGAAAGCGGATTGAAATTATCACTGGTCGAGAATGGCCCGGTCGGATTGGCCACCACCAGGCTGCCTTGCGTAATGACGTTGTAGCTGGTCTCGCCCTGGTTGGTCAGGCCGGCCACGTTGAAGGTGACGTCCCGGCCGGCGACGATATTGCCCGCATTGACCAGGTTGCCGCCGCTGATGCTCAGATCCTGGTTCGCCACGATCTGGCCGCGCACGCCCAGCGCCGTGGTGGTGCCGCCGGTGCTCGGCGCCACCACGCTGGCGGTCGGTGTCGGCGTCAGTGTCGGCGGCAAGACTGTCGAGGTACAACCGCCCTGCGCCTCACCCGGGCACGGCGCATCGTGCTGGCCGACGATGCTTGTTCCCAGCGCATTCAACTGCGTCATGAAACTGTTGAGTTCCCCCTGGTTGACGGAGGTAGCCGTCTTGGAGGTGATGATGGTGTCGGAACGGCCGTTATCGAGGCTCTGTACATTCAGCACCACATTATTGCCGCTGATGGTGCTGCCGCGGTTAGATAAGCTGTTGGCGGTAATGCTGGTGGTGTTACCGGCGGTGATCAGTCCCTGCTGGCCGTTGGTCTGGCTTTGTACCGTAGTCTGCACTGTCGGCAGTGTAAAAATCTGCTTGGGCGCGCCACTGTAAATGTAATTTGGATTCTCGCCGGCAAAGTACCAGGTGCCTGCCGGCCCTTCCAGAGCAACTTCGGTTGCCTGGATCGTCCCCGTCGTCAAGTTGGGGCTCAAGTCACCCAGGGTGACGTTTTGCTGCACGTAGGTATCGGGCTGGCAATTGTCGCCGCTGCAGCCGCCGGAAACCAGGACCGGCTTGGTGCCGACCACGGTCGACAGCAACAGGGTCGGATCGCTGATGGTGGTGGTCGTATTTTGCAGATCTACCGGCGCTGCGCGATTGTTGTTGACGGAGGCGGCGTTGATGTTGACGTTGTTGGCCGCGGTGATGCTGCTGCCGACGTTGGTCAGGCTACCTGCCAGCGTCGCATTCACATCGTGATTGGCCGTCGTAGTGCCGCCTGTATTGTCGTAACTCGCGCCCGAGAGATTCACGTCGCGCACCGCCTCGACCTTGCCGGCGTTGGTGACTGTGCCGCCCAGGTTGACGTCACGGTCGGCGTGGATCACCCCGCCGGCCTGATTGGTCACGACGCCGTTCAAGGTCACGTCGTTGCCGGCGATGACACTGCCGCTATTGGTAAAGGAAGCACCGCTGATGGAGATGTCCCCGGATTTCTGAATCGTACCGGTATTCGTAAACGCATTGGTCGCCTGCAGATTCAGGCCCGATCCAGGCAGATTCCAGTTGCCGTTCACATTGATCGTGTTGGCAATCAGGGTCAGCGTGCCGTTCAGGTCGACTTTGCCGAAGCTCGCCGCGGTCGGGTCGATGTTTTGGTTCGGCAGTTTCAGGGTAACGTTATTCGATGCGAGGATCTGGCCGCCAGTGTTATCGAAGCTACCTGCTCCGCCATTGACGGTCAGGCTGACATTGCCAGAGCCCGGCGGCGCAGTGGATACAGCACTGGTGTCGCCGGCAAACAGCAACCCGCCTTGATTGGCCGCGAAGGTGTTGGTCACCAGGTTCAGGTTGTCGCGCGCCAGCAATGCACCGTTGGTATTCACAATGCTGTTGGTCGCGTTGACGTTGGTGTTCACGCCATAGACCGTGCCCGCGTTGGTCAGGTCGGCGGCATTGATGGTGGTCGTGCCCAGGGATTGCAGGGCGGCGCCAGCACCGTTATTGGCTTGCTTGGTTGCGATATTGACGTCGCCAGCCGCTAACCAGTTGCCGTTGTTGGTGACGCTGTTGGCGCCGTTCAAGGCCGCGCTGCCCTTGACGACACCAACGTTATCCGTGGTGACGCTGTTGCTGGCCGTCGCGGTCAAGTTACCGCCGATGGCGTTCACTGGATGCGGGTTCGCCGCGGTGATGCTGGTCGCGCTCGCAGCGCCGCCCAGGGTGATATCTGTGGCCGTCAGATTGGCGTCATGGCCCACGGTCAGCAGGCCGCCTGTCAGGTTGAGACTGTTTTGTGCGGTGGCTTGCAACTTGCCGCCGACATTCAAATCGCCTCCGGTGGCGATGTTCGATCCGCTTAGGGTGCTATCGCCGAGACTGGTGGTCACACCGTTCAACGCCAGAGTCTGGCCGGCCGTCGCCGTCAAATTATTGCTGGCGCCGACTGTGCCTTGCGTCGTCAGGTTGCGGCCAGCGCTGAGGCTCACATTTTGCAAACTGTTGACGGCGCCGGCGGCCACCAGGTCCGTGCCTGCATTGGCTTGCAGGTTGCCGCCCGTTGTCGTCGCGCCGTTCAGGGCGACATTGCCCTGTGTGGCAGCCAAGGTTGCATTGCCCAGCACCGTCGTGGCGCCCAGGCCCAGGTTGTTACCGGCTGTTGCGCTCAAATTACCGCCAACACCGACCGTGCCGGCCAGCGCGATATCCTTGGCGGCCGTCAGTTTGGCGTCGTTGGTGAACTGGGTATTGCCAGCGCCAGCAATGTTGCCGCCGGCAGTCAGTGCGCCTGCACCGTGACCGGCCAGATTGCCGGCCAAGGTGACATTACCATTTTGAGCTGTGATCGTCGTGTCTTTACCGACCTGGGTATTGCCGCCCAAGGTGACGTTATTCGCCGCAACGGCTTGCAGGCTGTCTTGCGCATTGACGTCGTCGCCAACCGTCAGATTGCCGTGCTGGCTTTGCAGAACGGCTGCATTTTGCGCATAGACTTGGCCGCCAAGAGTCAAATCGCCGCCAGAGGTGGCGTTCAATCCAGACAAGGCCAACACACTGCCGGTCGTGCTCAACGTGCCGTTTTGTGCCGTCAGGTTCGTGTCGCCCAGGGCAATGACCGTGCCGCCGACGCCCAGATTGCGGGTCGCGTTCAAGGTCGTCGCGCCATTCGACAGCGTGCCGCCGGTGACCGCGATGTCGCGTCCGGCGTTGACTTGCAACTTACCCGTAGTCTGAGTCTGACCGCCCAGGGTAGCGTCGTTGCTGGCGGCAATCGTTAAATTGCCGCCGCTGGCGTTGCCGACCGTCGTTGGTCCCGACAAGCTGACGTTGGCGCCTTGCAAATTGGCGCTGCCGCCATTATTGCCGCCAGCGGTGACCGCTGCCAACGATACATTCTGACCAGCAGTCGCCGTTAAATTACCGCCCGTTTGCAGCTGGCCGCCAATCGCGATCGCCTGCCCTGCCGTCAAAATCGTGTCAGTGAGCGCCGTCAGCTTGCCGGTGCCGGTGATATTTTGCCCTGCCTGCACTAGCGCCGCGCCACCGGAAGTCAGGTCACCGTTGAGCGCGACACTGCCGCTGGTCGCGGTGATGCTGGTATTGCCGCCGGACTGCGTGCTGCCGCCCAGCGTGACGTTGTTCGCTGCAGTCGCGTTGATCTGCTGTTGCGCCGCCAGCGACCCGCCAACGTTGATGCTGCCGTGTTGGCTTTGCAGCTGGGCGCTTTGCGCCGCATAGACCTGGCCGCCCAGATTGGCGTCTGTGTTGGCCAGAACGTTGACGTTGCCACTGGAACTGACCACGTTGCCGGTGGTAGTGACGCCGCCTTGTTTGCCTTGCAGGCTCAAATCGCCCACCGCGCCGGCCGTGCCGTTGATGGTCAGATTGCGCGTGGCGGCCAGCGCCAGTGCCGTGGCGCTGGTGATACTGCCGTCGATCGTGATGTCGCGTGCTGCATTCAGTGTTGTCACGTTCGGCGCCGTCACGCTGCCGCCCAGAATAATATCGCCGGTACCGTCATGACCCAGCGCAGTCAGGCTGAGTGCATTGCCGGCCTGAAGCTTGCCGCCCAGGTTGATCGAATTACCCGCCGTGGCCGTAATACTGTTGTCCGCTACCGCCCCGCCGGCGCCTGTGATATTCCCGCCGGCCTGCAGGTTGACATTCTGATGGGACTGCAGGCTGCCATTGGCCTGTACATTGCCGTTCGCGGCAATCGTGACGCCCTGCTCGCCCAGGCTATCGCCGTTGGCCGTGACATTGCCAGTCGACGTAATGTCGACGGTAGTCTTACCGTAGGTGGTGCCAACCCGGATATCGCCATTCGCATCAATTGACGTTGCCCCGACACTCGAAGTGAGCGTGCCGTCATTACGTACTCCCAGCCCCTGGCTGGTTCCAATAATTTTAATCTGGCCTGATTGCATCGCGCCGAAGGCACTGGCATCGATTTGCAGAGCATTTTGAGCGGAGGTGTTGCTCGCAGCCGTGTTGGTGCCGTTGCTGCTGACCTGATAATCGCTACCGGCCCTCCCCTGTCCCGGCTGGGACTGCGCGACGACCTGCTGGCCGCTAATCAGATTAATCTGCTGGCCAGCATACAGTGGCGCGTTGACGCCGATGCTACCCGCGATCAGATCAATTGCGCCGACCGTTCCTTCAATGCCGGCGCCCGGCTTGCCGTCGGCGCCAGGCAGACCTTCGATCTGGATATGTCCGCCTTGCACGTTGTACGCCAATGCGCTGGCATTGTCGAACGATGTAGCCGTGCCACCGGGGCCGCTCAGGAACTGCGGCGTGCCAGTAGTCAAGGTGAAATGCGGCGCGTTCGTCACGCCGCAGCTGGTGCAGTTCACACCATTCGGATTGATCACGATCACCGAGGCGGGTGCGCCAAACACTTCGATGGTGCCAAAAATATTGCTCGGGCTTCCTTGCGAGGTCACCTGATTGATAATCTGGGTCGCGGTGCGGCCGCCCAAGAACGGATTGGCAGCGACATTCCCGCCCAATAAACTGCCCCCTGCCGTCAAGCTGTTATTCAAAATCAAGCCGACAGCATCAACATTAAAGGCGCTGTATTGATTCAACGAAATGCCGTTTGCGTTCGGCTGGGTGATATTGACCACCGGAACAGACCCATTTGGACCGGCGCTGCTGGTGATCTGCGGTTGAAACCGGATCGGCGCATTAGGGTCGGTAATCGGCGCTGCCATAGCGCTGTGCGGGCCGAATTGCACCGACGGCAAACCCGCTTCCGCTTTCGCCAACAGTGCGCGCGTCATCCCGGGTAGTTGCTGTTCCAGCTGCGCTTGCAGCGGCACCCAGTTGCCGCTGTGCTGTGCTTCCAGCACGTTCTGCTTCAACTGCCCCGCAAAAAATTGCCAGTCAACCGTTGCGTTCCTGGCCTGCTGCAGCTCCGCGCTGACAGCCAATTGACCCGCCGACTGCGTCGCGTTGTGCCAGGTCACCTGCAAGGGCGCCAGCCACAATATCGCAGCCAGGGTCGCGGCAACCGCACGCTGCCAGGGCTGCACTTGCGGTGCGCCATCCTGCGATAATCCAAGCGCGCCCTGCTCCATCGATCCAGATCGATTAACAGGTAGTTCAAGGCGTAGTGCGGTGGACAGACGCGATTGGTCCAGACGAGACAGCAATTGACGGAGCGAACGATGCATGGTTTCCCTGATTTCTTTTTTTATTGATGCAATATGATTGAGACCGTGCTTGCGCGGCAGAGACAACTGCCCATCAACACTGTCTGTACAGCGCTAGCGGCTCCGTGATGAGGAGCTGCTAGTCTTGAATCGTCGGCTTGCGAACGAGTTCGTTCAGCCGGGCAGCGCCCCGCTGATAAAGGTCCAGCACCAGCAAGCGCAACAGCGGGATGCACGACAAGGCCACCAAGACAAAATAGTTTTTCAATTTTTTCCCCTTGCTGCTGATGTTGTGCGGGATGATTATTTCTGAAAAACCATTTTACAAAGCGGTATCCGGCAGCACGAGGGAAGTTCCGCAAAAACTGGCCAAATTAACACTCGTTTGCAAATTGTTGCGCACCAGCCACCGCCGTGTTTGTCATAACTTGTTAAGCAATGACAAATCGTTCGCTCACTTCATACGCACCTGATGCGACGCGGCGGGAGGCAAAATAAAGTACAGAAAACCGTAGGTGAACAGCGCCGACAGCGTGATCGCTATGATGGCGATGCGAATGGTCCCGCGAGAACGCCGAGCTGCATTACTGTTCCGCCCTTCTTCCTCAGAACGCCGGACCGCCTCATAGGAATACCCATTGACGCCACGCAGGCCGGTTGGATCGTCTTTCTTCCTGGCGGTCATGCGATCTGCTCCCCCATTACTGCTCGATCTTGGCCTTTTTCACCAGGTCGCTCACAACGGCGACCGTCGCCTTTTCCAGCGCCGCCGCTTCCTGCTGCTGACGCAGCACCGCCTTCACATCTTCATACTTCGGCACCTGCGTCGGGCGCACCTGTTCCAGTTTGAGAATGAAATAGGCATTGTTCCAATTCACCGGCGTCAACGTCACGCCGCCGGCTGGCAAAGCAGTCAGCGCCTGGGCGATTGGCAACGGCAGATTCTGCGTATGCCCTTCCTGGGCTGGCGTCTTGAAACTAATCCAGTCAAGTTCGCCGCCGCGCGCCTTGTTCTGCGCCAGGCTGACCTGTTGCGCCAGCTGCGCGAAATCGGCACCGGCTTTCAGCTTGGCCAACACGTCGGCCGCTGCTGCCGCGTCAGCGACCTGGATCAAACGTGACTTGTATTCCTTGTCGCCCAGGCTGGCCACGATATTGTCGAACTGCGCGCGGACTTGCTGTTCAGTGACGGGCGCCGGTTTGATGACATCGCGGAGATACAGTTGGGTGACGGTCGCGTCCTTGGCCTCTTGCATGGCTTGTTTCACTTCGGGCCGGTTGTCGTAGGCGTGCGTCTTTTCTGCGTCCTGACGGAACAGCTCGCGAGACACCAGTTGATTTTTTAAGGCCGCACGCAGATTCGGGCTATCCGGCAGTCCGGACTGCTGGACAGCGCGCTGCAATTGCGCGTCGGTGATAGCGACGCCATTGACCTTGGCGATCACGCCTGGTCCGAGATTACTGGCCGGCGCTGGAGCACTCACAGGCACAGGGGCAGTTTGTGCATATACACCTGGTGCGACGACCACAGTAGCGAGGCTGCACGCTACTAACAAGGGTTGAATCTGACGATAGGTGGATGCGTAAAACATGACATTTTCCTCTTTGTGTTCAATCAAAAATTTCAGTATGACCAATTCAAACTAGCCAGCAACAATGTACTTTTTAGCGGCGAATTGTCCGGTTGCACCAAGGCACGCGCCAACAGCACTTCCCCTGTAAAACGTTGCTTGCCGACGGTTGCCTGCATACGCGCACCGAATCCGGCGCCGGCCAGCTGCTGATAAGCGCCTTGCGCGATCAGCTCAGTGCGACCTATGTCCAGGAATGCATACGGCTCAACATGAATTCCGGCGAACTCGGGTGCATTGACCCAGGCCACATCATTGCGCCAGGTCAGGCCGCGGTCGCCGCTGGCGCCGCTGTTATCCTGGAATCCGCGCACCGAGGACATGCCGCCGGCAAAAATCTGTTCAGAACCGAACAGCGCTTCCTTGCTCCACTGCGCATTCAATTGCGCGCGCCAGTTCCACGCCGTGGCGCCGACTTTTCCAATGGGTAGCGACAAGGTTGCCGTGGTATCGAGTTTGGTGAACTGGCTGTGCGCGTCGCTGCTGGTAATACCCGGCGCGTCAGAGCTGGCATCCAAGGCATGCAAGCCCTGCGACAGGCCGACATCGAGCGTCCAGCTGGCCTGCTGCTCGTTAAAGGCGAAGCGGTGCAAGGTATTGGCAGCAATACGCAAGACCGTCAGGCGCTGGGGATCCAGATCCAGGTCATTGACGTTGCGCGCGACCTTGCGCCGTGACAAGGTAACGTCGAATGCATTTTTGACCGCCTGGCTGCGCGACAAGACATAATTCCAGCCGAAAGTATGGCTCGTCGTGTTCCCGTACAGGAGCGCCGTATTGCCGACCAGATTCTGGTATTCGGAAATCGCCCCGGTATAGCTGAAGGTGCTGTAGCCGATCGGCAGTGTGACAGAGCCGACCAAGGCGTTCGTATCCAGACTGCCGCTGTAACTGATCGAGAACAGCTCTTGCAAACCGAGCAGATTGTCAGCTTCGGCGCTCAGGTTGGTGCGCACCAGGCCGGTTTGATTACTGCCGTAGTTATCGACGCCGACGTTGTACCAGAAGCGGTCGCCCGGCGGATTATTCAGTGCGACGATCGAGCTGCCAGGCGTGGTGCCCGGCTGGATCTGCATTTCCGCCTTGTTGCGGCGCAAGCGATTGATTTGGTCGACGCCCTGCTCCAGATCGGTCAAGTTCAGGGTTTCGCCAACGGACGTCGGCATGGCCAGCAATACGCCGCGATCAGTCAGCCAGCCTCCACCCTGCAAGGGACCAGAAGCGGCGTAACCCTGCGCAGTCGACAGCGGTTGACCATTCAGGGTGATTTTTTCGATCTTGCCGGGAATGACGGTGATGATCAGCTTGCCATCCTTGAGATTTTGCTCTCCCAGATAGGCGCGCGTGGTAATCATGCCGCGCGCGACAAACGCTTCCGTCAAGCGGCGCAATAGTAAATTGATGCGATTACTGCCCAGATGCTTGCCGATGAATGGCCGGGTGATTTCTTCCACCTGTGCAGCGGGCAGCACGGTATTGCCTGCCAGGTCGATATGATCGATCTTGAACGTCGGCTCGGCATCCGGCAGTGATTCAATATCGACGCCGACGGCGAGCGTTTGCGGTGGCGGTTGCTCGACTGTGATCTGCGGCGGCGGTTGGTTGATGGCGCGTTCACGCTCGCGGTCCTTCTGCTCCTGCAGCAAGCGCTGCCCCGGATCCTGCTCAACGCGGGGCGCCTGTTGCGCCCAGGCGTGTTGCATCGTGGTCGAACCGACCAACAATAAGACCGTCGCCAGCGCGATGGGCCGCATTTGCGGAGTAAAACGGGTTCGCATCATCTGACCTTAATGCCACAACCAGCTGATCAAGCCGAGATGACGGTTAATCGTGACCGGATCGTTTTGCGGATTCTTCAGGGTCAGCACACCGCCTGTCGCGGTGACGCCGCCGGCGCCGCTGAACGAGCCGCCATCAATGACTTCTTGGCCGTTGATGACGATCTTGCCGACATTCGCCATCCAGCTGCCGCCGACATCCATGGCATACAGCTGTGCCCAGGTGTCGCCGAACCAGGATTTGAAGCCGCGCGACTGTTCATAGGCGCGATAACCGAGCACGCCCTGGGCCAGGACGGTCGGCGCGGTCACGGTCAAGTTCCCACCTGATGCGGTGACGGTGCCGCCGATATTACTGGCCGAGGCGCCGGCGGTAATCTGGATATTGTTGCCGGCGCTAATGTTGCCGCCGACGCTCTGCACCGTGCTCGACGCGCTGCTGTGGCACACAATCAGACAGCTGCGCTGGAACTGCGCCTGTCCAGAAAACAGCGCCGAATTTTGAAACGACTGAGCTGCGTTGATCGAGATATCGCTGTTATTGTTGGCCAGGATCACGCCACCCAGATTCAACACATTGCGCCCGCTGATGGTGGTTCCCGCATAGGAAACCAGATAAGAGAGCTGATCGGGCCTATCCAATTGGCCGTAGTCGACAGAGAAATTACTGGTGCTTTTGGTCAGGATCAGCCAGCGCGTGCCCTGGCTCTGACTTGTTTGCGGTTGCTCGTTATTGCTGCCGGCCTGTTTGTCGACGATGTTGCTGACGTCGCCGGCTGCCGCAATGTGCAGAGCGCCGTTTGTCAGGATTCGGCCATAGTGATTTTTGATATTCCCCTTGGCTTGCAAGCTCACGTCGTCATTCACGCCGAACACAGCCGCCAGCGTATTGGCATCCGGCGATTCATTGAGTATATTGCCGCCGGCGGTCAGCGTGACCGCCCCTGGCGAAGCGCTATTGGCCGCGTTGCGCGTATTTCCTTGAACCAGGCTGCCACTATTGAGAATGTCCGCGCCGCTATTAATGATCACGCTGCCGTTGGTAGCGACGACTGTCGAACGCGCAGCGCCGTCGTTTTGTAGTGTAAAGCCGGCGCTATTGGTGGCGATATCTGTCGCCGCCAGCAGGTCCGAACCGGTGATGCTGATCGGCCCGGTCGTCTTGACGCTCACCGCACCGCCAGCCGATTGCAGGCTTGCCCGTTGCAAGACGCTGCCATCGGCGCTGTGCAGTGCCGCCAGTGTCAGGCTGGAGACATTCACGATGCTTCCCGCCGTGCCATTGACCTGAGCCCCGGACATTTGCAATGCCCCGGGCGAGCTGATGCTGACGGTGCCACTGCTTGAATTCACTTGCGTCGGCGCCGCCGCCTGTCCGTTCCAGCCTGATGCCAAGGTGACGCTATCGGCGTCCAGCAGCACATTCTGTTGCGCGTTCAAGGTGCTGGCGTTGACTTGCAATGCATGCCCCTGAGCGAACACGCCAATGCCACCGGTTGCTGTCAGATTGCTGTTGGCGATGGTCGTGTCAGCCGTGGCTGCATTACCCTGAACGCCGAGCAAGATGTCGCCGCCTTTCGTGATTTGCGGGTTGCCGGCCGCGACAGTGGCATTCGCCAGCTGAATCGCGGTCGAACGTATATCGATGTTGCCACCTGCCGTCAGCGATGGGTTGCCATTGACGCCAGCAGCGGCGCTCAGTCCGGGCGCTGCCACGATCAGATTGCCAGCCGCCGCAATCTTGCCGCCGGCGATTTGCACATCGCCACTGGCAGAGATCGAAAAATCGCCGACATTGGCGAGCATCTTGCCGGCATGCTGGACGCCGGCTCCCTGGTCGGTGACGATCAATTCAATACGCCCGGCGGTCAGACTGCCGAGCGGGGTGATGTCGATGGCCGTGACCGGGTTCTTTGTATTCGGGGAGGTGTAGCTGATCCAGCGTGTAATATTGTCCGTGGGCGATACGCTGCTATCGATTTCCGCATGGCTGTCACCGACAACAGCACGAATGCCGGCGGCGCTGCCGCTGAAGGAATTGGTGACTGGTCCATTGACCACCAGGTTCTTCGCGATCAGCTCCAGATTGAGCATCGCGCCGCTCAGGCCTTCCGGGCCGATGACGATCTGACCTTGATTCGTATTGAGGATGATATTGCGCTGGGTCAGACCCGGCGCCGGGATGAAATCGTTGAACGACACCTTTCCCGTGGTCAGGGCGACGTTGCCTGTATTGACGAACGATCCGCCATTCACCGTGATCCCGTTCGGATTTGCCAGAATCACATTGGCGCGCGGTCCGAGAACGGTAATGTCGCCCTGGATCAGGCTGGGATTCGTGCTGGTGACCTGGTTGACGATACTGCGGGCGTTGACGCCGATATTGTTGAGACTGGCGCCAGCCCTGCCTACATTGAACTGGCTGTAGGTGTTATTGGAAACGCCAGATATAGCAGGGGCAAGATTAACCGTCTGCCTGCCGTTAGCGGCGGTATTCACCGTAGTGGCTGTACCGCCATCGCTGACAATGCCCGTCGCCCCGGCCGTTGCGGACACGCCTAGCGACAAGCTGATTAACAGTACGAACGGTTTTTTGCGCGCAGTCCTGGACTGAGAGCCGCTCGTGAATTTCGCATGCCTTCCCATCTGCTGCCTTTTTATTATTTCCCCGAGGCGCGATTTTACAAAAAGAGCATCATGTTCTCCTAAAGAAACCTTCCAAATTGATATGGATTTTTCAATCCTTGACAAATTGTTGCAAATAAGCATCGTTAAATTTCCATGCGGGAATTTTTTATTTGTCGTAATTGCAACTCTCGTGTGTTTGGCATGCAAAAGAAAATGCAGCCACGCATCCGACATACTTTTCCGGCTGGTTGCGTGTTTGGAGGATTAGCAACCCATCCATCAATGGCCGCCTGAAAAACAACCCCAAATTAACATCCAAATATTTCAATGGAGCAATGTATTATTTGGTATAGTGACGAAAGAATCACAACTCTTTTTGACCTCTCTAGCCTCTACACACATTGATCTTCTGCATGAGCAAGATAATTTGCGCTGCCCCACTGAACGATATTTTTAAACGCTTTCGGCATTTACGGACAAGCCGGCCATGAAGCCAGTCACCGGCCGCGCTTTGGCCTACGTACTGGCTACCGTATTTGGCATTTCACTCACACTCTCCTTTGCTCCAAGCCATGCCTGGTGGTTTACGCCATATTGCTTGGCCAGTTTGCTCATTCTGCTAATCGGCAGCCGGCCGTCATACGCGGCGGCGCTTGGATTGTGCTTCGGCCTCGGCTGGTTCGGCGCCGGACTTTGGTGGGTTTTCACTGGGCTATATGCCTACTCGGACGCCGGCCTTCTGGCTTCCGCAGCATTGACCTTTGCGTTGCTGCTATACCTCAGCATTTTCCCTGCACTTGCGGCAATGTTGATTTCTATCCTGCAAAGAGTTCAAACGGCTTCATGGCATCAGAATGCTTTCGCAGCACTTGCCGTCGCCGCGGCCTGGACTTTATGCGAATGGCTGCGTGGCACCCTGTTCGGCGGCTTGCCCTGGCTGGCAACCGGCTATGCCCATAGCAATGGGCCACTGGCGGGTTTTGCGCCGCTCATTGGGGTGTATGGGCTGTGCTTTCTCAATGCGAGTGCTGCGGCCTTGTTGCAGCAGTGTTTATCCGCGCTAAACATGCCAATGCAACAGCGGGTTAAACAATTGGCAGCGCCAGCAGCCATGCTGGTCTGCCTCCTTGGCTGCGGCCAATTACTCTTGCAAGTCGGATGGACCGAGGACACTGGCCGCAAGATGACGGTTCGACTCATCCAGGGCAATCAGCCACAGCAAGAAAAATTCTCGATTGGCGGCCTCGAAAATGCGGTCACGACCTATGTCAGCTTTGCCGCAGCAAGTCCTGCGCATCTTACGGTGCTGCCGGAAACGGCATTTCCGATGACCTGGAACAGCATGCCCGAAAATGTAAGGCAGACCTTCCAAACCATCGCCGATGAACGCGCTACCGCCATACTGATCGGCACTGCGTTGGCCCCGGACCAGTCGTCACGCACGAAACTCCCTGACACCAACAGCGCCATTGTCCTGTCGCCGCATGCACAAGCCGAGAAGACCAGCTATCGCTACGACAAAGAGCATTTGCTGCCCTTTGGCGAGTATCTGCCCGCTGGAGCGCAATGGCTAGGACCGATTCTCAACCTCCATTTCAGCGCTCTTGGCGCTGGCGGCAGCAATCAGAAAATACTCACACTGCCACAGGGTAAGCTGGCGCTTAGCATTTGCTATGAAGACTTGTTTGACGTGGCGCTGGCGCGCAAGGCGAACGATGCGGAAGCGCAGCTGAATATTTCGAATTTTGCGTGGTTTGCCCATTCTTTCGCGCCGGAGCAACATCTGCAAGTTGCCCAGATGCGCGCGCTTGAAGCCGGGCGCTGGTTCATGCAGGTGTCCAATACCGGCATGACTGCCGTGATAGACAATCACGGCGCAATCCAGGATATCCTGCCGAAAAACAGGACAGATGCCCTGGATGCAGAGATAGTGCTGCGCGATGGCGTCACGCCATTCATGCGATATGGCAACACTCCCATCCTGCTGCTTTCGCTATGCGCTGTCCTGATCGGAGGCTTGAGACGCTATCGACAGGTTTAGCTGCCGGCAGCCTGGGGTAGTTCGAACAGCATGTGGTCGACCTTGAGCGGGCCAGCCAGCGTTGCATATTGCAGGCCGACCTGGAACCCCAGTTGCCGTGCCGCTCCTGCCTGCAATTCCAGGCACGAGTACCCCCCTTTCCCATAGACAAAGCGCCAGGGGCCGACACTTTCCGCTACGTGCGTCACCAGACCAGCTCGGTCGAAAAACACGACGTCGATCGAAAAGCGCATGAACCAGGTATGGATGCTGGGACAAGGAACAATCAGCAATCCCTCATTTCCGGCCAGGCTGCGTCGACTCAGCAATCCGACTGCGCGGCTAAGCAGAGTACGCGCAACGGTGATATGCAATGGCGAATTCATGCGGCGCTCAAAGAATTTTTCCGGATTCCGGCGGTTCGGTCATGCGGATCACCGCCTGCGACTTGATCGGGATGCCATAAGCGCCGCCCACGCCGCTGTAGCACGCGATATCCTTGGGGTCCAGGGAAGGCAGTAAAGGCAGCTCCTTGTCCAGCCCCAGCAATACGGTTGACACCATCTTGTCGATGATGGGAATCGGCATCGGGTAGCAGAACCTGGCTTCAATCTTCAGCAACAGCGCATCCGCCCGTGTCTGTCCGCCCAGAACCCTGTTGTCGTTCATGATATTCGTAGTCGGGATGATGCGTCCGCCGCCGCCAGGCTTGGGAATGCCAAAGTTGGTGAACGAGGCAGCTGTCGGATTCAATATTTCTACCGAATTCAGCGGCAGCAGCATATACGCGCGCGCCTTCACGTAAGCCTTTGAAACCACGGCGACATAGTTGCCGTTGCTCACATCGACCGTGGTATTGGCAAACAAAGGCACGATGGCCTTGGCAAAGTTATTCGCCATCACCGTCTTGTCGCCGCCGGCCGCGGCGCCGGCGCGGGCGGCGGCAAAGGTCGCCAGGTTGACCGTATTCTTGGCAACGAAGAACAAGCCTAGTTGCAGCACCGCCATGACCATTGGGATGAAAACAAAAAACGACACCACATAGAACTCGACCGATGCTGCACCCTTTTGCCGCTGCCATTTAAGTGATCGCTTCGCTTTCATCGCCCTACCTCATGTCGTTCTTCGGCGCTTCGAATTGCGCAGTGGCCGGCTCGACGGCATGATCGACATCAGCCAGCAGCTCTTTCAAGGTGACGCGGTTGCTCTCGCTGGTCTGATCGCTGGCGACCGCCTTGGTGGCAGCCTTGCGGAATTGCGCCAGGTGGGCAATCGCCAGATTGGACCAGGCCTTGGACATGGCCGGGTCGTAACGCAATGCTTCGCGATAGGCAATCACGGCCAGGTCAGGCTGGTCGTTGCGCAGATAGGTGGTGCCAAGGCGGAACCAGACTATCGAATTGTTCGGATAGGATTTGATGATGCTCGAATAGACTTCGCCGGCTCCGATCAGATTGCCGGCGGCGGCAAGCTGTTCCGCCTGTGCCATCTTCGATTGCAAGGCCGCCTCGCTCATCTTGCCGGACTCGGCATCTGCGTTCAGGCCAGTTGTAGCGCAGCCGTTGCACAATAAAATTGCCACAACTGCGACAAGCATCAGAATACGTTGTTTCACTACCAAAATATCACCTCGTTCATTGAAATGCGTTCATCATCTTCATGGCAATCGGGAACCCCAGCACCAGGAAAGTACAGGGGAAGATGCACATAATCAAAGGTCCCAGCATCTTTACCGGCGCTTCCATTGCCAGTTTTTCCGCGCGTGCAAAACGTTCATTGGTGCGCTGTGTGGATTGCGCCCGCAGCACGGTGCCGAGGCTGGCGCCGGTCTTTTCTGCCTGCACCAGCGCAGTCGTCATCGATGTTACTGACGAAATGTCCAGGCGCTCTTCCAGTGCACGCAAGGCATCGATGCGGGTGCGTCCCGAGCGAATCTCGCGCAACAGCCTGGCAAAGGCCCGCTGCAGAGGGTTGTCCGGTGATTTTTCGACCGCGATATTGATGCCTACCGTCAGGTTGCAACCGGACTCGATGGCCAGCGTCAGCATGTCTAGAAAATTCGGCAGATTTTTCAAGACCTGGATTTCGATCAGCTTGATGCGGTCGCGCATCCACAGTTCCAGATACATAAAGCCGAAGAATCCGCCCACCAGAGTCCAGACGACGCTGTGTATGCCCATCCACAATCCCATCAGCGTGACGAACAGGCCGATCAGGAAGCCGTACACGATCTTGGAAGAGACCCATTGCTGCGGACTCAAGGCGTAATCGAGCTCGGCTTTGCGCAGGCGGCGTATGGTCTTTTCCCGATACTCAACCGTCAGATGCGGACCAACGTAGTGCGACACGATCTCCACCAGGAACCAGATCTTGCGTAGCAATCCCGGCGGTTTGTCAGCATAGGTCCGGTCCTGCTCCGGGACCGCAGAGACAATCTGGTAGGTGACAAAGCAAAGAATCACAATCGAAATGGCGAATAACGCCGGCAACAGCAGTGAAATCATGGCGTCTCCAGTTTAAACGTCAATGCGGACAATCTTGCGGATCAGGACAAAGCCGACCAGCTCCAGCAAAAAAATCACGAACAGCACGCCATATCCAAGCCAGCTGTTGAACAGCGGGTGCATGGCTTCCGGCTCCATCTCGGACAGTACCCACATCAGGAACAATGGCAGGCAACCGACGATCAAGCCTTGCAGCTTGCCTTGCGATGTCAAGGCGTCGATCTTGTCTTCCATGGCCAGTTTCTTGCGCATGGTGTCGGCCAGGCGCTCCAGCGACTCAGTGAGATTGCCGCCCACTTCCCTGGCGATGCGCATGCTGGTGGTAAACATGGTGTACTCCTGCGATTCGGCGCGTACTTCCAGCTCATTGAGCACATCGTCCAGCCCCACGCCCATGCGCAGTTTGCGCACCACCAGGCCGAATTCCTGGCTGGAAGGTTTCGGCAACTGTTCCGCCAGCAAGCCGAGTGATTGCGTCAGGCTCATGCCGGAACGCAAGGCGCCTACCAGCGCATCCAGGCTGTCAGGGAGTTGCCGCACCAGCTTTTTATGGCGCTTCTTTTTGAGCCTGTTATGCACCAGGGTCGGACCGAACAGGCAAGCGGCCGCAGCCGCCAGCGCCATCAGCGGATTTCCGGTAATCAAAAAGACCAATAGCGGCAATATCACGGTCGCGCCTATACTGATTTTCAGCAAGCGTCCGCTATCCAGGAAAATGAACAGCTCGGACAGCTGGGCGCTGGTGGAGTCCAGCACCTTGTCACGATAGCTGTCCGCCATTTGCCGGCCGGCGGCAGACACGCCAATCACCAGCAGCGCCGCCGTCAGCGCAAAGCCTAGTCCGATGATTGCGGGAATCAGCCAGTTATCCATTTACCGAATGACCTGTTGAATGGCGTGCATCAGTGCCTGGCATCGGCCGTTCTTCAAAAATCGAAAAATCCGGATCGACGCCGTAGGAACGCAATTCTTCGTAGAAGGTCGGGACATAGCCGCATGGCGTGAAATATCCTCTGACCTTGCCGTTTTCATCGAAGCCCAGGCGCTGATAACGGAAAATTTCCTGCATCTGTATCATGCCGCGTTCCATGCCCGTCACCTCGGTAATGCTGGTGACCTTGCGGGTGCCGCATGCGAATCGGGTCTGCTGCACGATGATTTGCACGGCGGAAGCCATCTGCTCCCGGATCGCCGTGATCGGCAAATCCATGCCGGCCATCAGCACCATCACCTCAAGACGCGACAGCATGTCGCGCGGAGAGTTGGCATGGCCGGTAGTCAGCGAGCCGTCATGCCCGGTGTTCATCGCCTGCAGCATGTCCAACGCTTCGCCGCCCCGGCACTCGCCGACGATAATCCGGTCCGGCCGCATCCGCAGCGCGTTTTTTACCAGCTCGCGAATCGAAACCTGGCCGCGGCCCTCGACGTTGGCCGGGCGCGCTTCCAGCGTGACAAGATTGTCGTGATAAAGCTTCAGTTCGGCGGCATCCTCGATCGTCACGATCCGTTCGAATGGCGGGATGAGATTGGAAATCACGTTCAGCAGCGTGGTCTTGCCGGAACCGGTGCCGCCGGAGATAACGATATTCTTTTTCTGTTCCACGCAGATCTTCAGGAACTCAACCATGGTCGCATCCACCGAATCGTATTTGACCAGATCTTCGATCTGCAAACGGCGCTTGGCGAATTTACGAATCGAAATCGACGGTCCCTTGAGCGCAATCGGCGGAATCACGATATTCACCCGCGAGCCATCTTTTAGACGGGCATCGCAGAGCGGCGAGGATTCATCGACTCGCCGTCCGATCGGCGAAACAATCCGCTCGATCACACCCATCAACGCCTTTTCGCTGCTGAAGGCGATATCCGAACGGCGCGTCTGGCCGGAGCGTTCGATGAAAATGTCCTGTGCGCTGTTGACCATGATTTCTGTCACAGAATCATCTGACAACAGGCTTTCAAGAACACCCAGGCCGACCGCTTCATTCAGGACGAATTCCGCCAGTTCCTTTTTATTGGTCCCGGCCGGCAAGGCAACCTTCTCCATCAATTCCCAGATCAGCTTGCTGGCCATCGTCCTCAGCTCGAGGTCGGCCATCCGCGTCACGTCCTGGCGCCGCAAATCCAGCGTCTGGATCAGTTCGTTATGCAGCAGGCCGGCTTGTTTCGACAGCGCCAGCTGGTAACTGCGATCCTCTTCAAGCGCCCTTGATTGTGCCGTACTGACGGGCTCAGCATCATGCTGCGGATCAAGCGCGCCAAAGGCCGCAGGCTGATGAGCGGCCGCAGCCGGGCGTATCGTTTTTGGCGTCGCGGGAGGCGGCGCCTCCGCAACTGCGGCCCCGCCTGCCGCGGCCGGCATTTCCATAGCCGGTAGCGATTTGTGCACGCCGCCGTCGCCATGTTTTATCGCACCCAGCGATTTGACGCGCAAGATCTGGCCGCAGATGCTGATCGAGTCGTCGACTCTCAGCGGCCCATAGCGCACGATGCGTTCGCCATTGACAAACACGCCGGAAGCGCAGCCCATGTCAATCACGCTGACAGGACCGTCGCCGTCGAAAGCGATCTTCGCCGCCTTGCGCCCCGCCGCAGCTGGCAGCGGAATCAGCGAATCGCCTTGGCCGCTCAGAATGACCGTGGCGCTGACGATATGATCCAGGACGCGCCCATCTGGATTTTTCGATTCGATGACCAGCATAATTCAATCCGTCACGGTTAATTTGGCAGGCAGGTTCGGCATCGGCGCGTTGTCGCGCAACTTCTTGTCGAACTGGTACAGGTTTTCCGAATTCAAATCCTTCGGACCAGGCACGCGCGCCGGCGTCGGCGTGATCAACCGCGGCGTGATGATGATGGCTACTTCACGCGTTTGTTTGTCGTCATTCTTGTTGCGGAACAAGCCCCCAAGCAACGGCACGTCGCCCAGCAGCGGCACCTTCTGCGTGTCCTTCGACGTCTGGTACGAATACAAGCCATTGAGCACCACTGTCTCGCCCTCCCGGGCATTGAACTCTGCCGTGGTCTTACGTTTCAGAAGGCCTGGAATGTCGCGAATCGTCACCGACCGATCAATGCTGCTTACCTCGACATCAACTTTGGCATAAATAACGCCGGAGCTATCCGCAACCGGGGTTACCTCTGCAATGATTCCATACTCCTTGAATTCCACCGTGGCCTGGCCAAATGTCCCTATCACTGGCAGCGGTATCTCACCACCGGCGATGAATTTTGCCGTACTGCCGCTACGCGTCGTCAGATTCGGCGCTGCCAGCATCGTTGCTTCGCCATCCTGGACAAGTACGTTGATTTTCGACGTAATCACTGAGGCCATGGAAACGAATCCCTTCGGCGGCCACACTTTCAACGGGAAATTTTCGCCCAAGGAAACACCGGTGGTGCCCGGATCGGGGGTGTAACGGAACAGCGAATTGCCTATCGGATCGGCAATCACGCCTGCAGCCGGACCGTTTATCTTGGAATCCCAGGCGATGCCCAGCGAGCTTGACCCTTTGTTGGTCAATTCAAGCACCTTGAATTCGAGATAGATCATCTTTTCCCAACCGACCTTGCCGACAAAATTCACCACTTCCTTGTACATATCGGCAATTGCCTTGACCCGTTCCTGATTGGCGTCGCTCACCATGTCGCCTTCCAGCACAATCTTGTTGCCGGCGATCCGAGCCGTGACATTGTCGACATGGGTCAGCAGTTTGTTGATGTCGTCCAGCTTCTTTTTCATGCTGGAATCGATCACGTTGAAGGTACTGACCTGTTCGCTGCCATCCTTCAGCCACAGGTGCAGGGTGGACGAGCCTTCCTTTTCGGCGATCACCAGCAACTGCTTGTTGTCCATGGTGGTGACCGAGATGACGCTGCCGTTGCCGATGGCGATCCGGCTCACGTCAATAGGAAATACCTTGGCCTCCCCTGCAAACATTTCCAGATCGGCTGGCAACACGCCTTTGACGGCAGCAACTGAGAATACGGGCGCAAGCGCGCAAAGAAAACATACAAGAAATCTGATCACGTCGGTCTTTCGTTCTTATCGAGGAAATAGTTTTGTAGATTTGTTTGACGAAGCTTCAGGAACCGGCGCGATGCCAAGGCGGCTCCTTACATCATAGGATCGGCCGCTGCCGCCAGTCGACGCGGTGGTTGGACTGGTAGCGGCTGCCAGCATGCTTTGGCCGAACGCTTCCGCCTGCGTTTTCTGGATGCCATTGCCGGTTCCGCCGGTAATGATTTCAACGAAATTGCCGCGCCCCGCGATCGGCTGGTCCGCCACTTTCTTGAAAGTCACCTCATCCAGCGGAGTAGATGAAAAGGAAGCGGTATCGTCGGCATTGCGCAGTACAGCCGTCAGGTTGCCGAGTTTCTGGGCAATCAAGACTTTTTCCGCCTGGTCCGGGCTTACCTTGAGGGTTACGGTCGTGAAGTCCTGATTCTCTTCACGTTCCTTGCCATCTTCCGTTTTCACGATGCGCTTCTTGGTCATCTTCCCTGTAGCCAGCACCGGCACCGCCTGCAGCAGCGGCCTGACATGTGTCAGCTCCTTGGGGCCGGATTCGGCACCGGGTGCAGCGCCAGCGCTGGCCGATGAGGTTTGCGGCTGGTATGAGTTTTCGGTCAGTCCCTTCCCTGTGAAGATCAGGTCAATGATGTCGCCCGGCACCACCATGCCCGAGATCGAACTGATTTCATCCACCGGAAAAGTGATCGCGCGTTCGCCTTTCGCCACGGTGGTGGACAACGGCGGGCGGTCAGAGCGTTCCAGGGAACCACGGTCCACCGGGTCGCCCGGCTGCAGCGCGGTCACCACTCTCTGTCCGCTGACCAGGTCCAGGTCGTTCGGCTGCAGCACATTGCTCGACAGATAGCGCACCGGGATCTTGCGCACGGCAAGATTGTCCGACGACAGTACGCTGCCGGGCGCGATATCGACCGCAGCGACGATCACCTGCTTGGTTTCATATTGCCCCGCCAGTTTCTGTTCTGCCTGGGCCAGATAGTTACGTAAATAGTACTGAGCGCCGACGAAGCATAAAACTCCGAGAGCGACCGCACCGCCGAGCAGCATAGTGTTTTTTGATATCTTCAAGGAAGCAACTTCTTTTCAATAAAAAAATTAAAGGACGGAAGTCAGGAAACTGAAACCGCGAAAAAAATTTCTAAAAGCAAAAGCTAGAACTTCGGCCGGCGTCTTGCCCACGAATTGGGGCACGCCGACATCTGGCATCGGAATGAACATCACTATCGCTACCACGGTGACAATCAATATGTACTCCATGATCGCCTGCCCGCCTTGCGCCCGCGGCGAGCAACATTTATGAAATTTCATTTCCAGTCCAATAAAAAACAGCAGTGCAACCGCCTCGCGGCGTCGCTCATCGGTCTATCGGAAACCATGCCGGCCAAGCCGCCTGCGTTCAGCGCTTTGACATGGTGACGGTATTCATCATGACGACAGCGCCACCCTCATCCGGCGTCAGCGCCGCATCGAAATCCTGGTTGCCCTTGTCGGCCGCCAGGCGCGTGCCGGACGCCGTTTTACGGCGTTCCTGGACTTTCCAGCCATTGGCGCGCAAGGTGTTCTCCAGCACGCTGGCGGTGGCGTCTACCGAGCGTTTCGATACTGCCGTCACCTGCTGCGACTTCATCTCGGAGTCCGTCGATTCAAGCACCGAAAGAGTCTGCAGCCCGCTCGGCAGGCGCAGCTGCAGCACCGGCTCACGCATGCGCTGCGGCGAGGTCAGCGCAAGGTAGCCCTCAATCTGACCATCACCGGCATTGCGCACCTGGACGCTGCGGTGCTCATCGCCCAGCCCCTGGTTCAGTACAGTCCATGTGCCCAGCGTGCTCCTTTTTACGTTGGCGCCGCCAGGATTGCGCTCCCAGGCGTCTTGAAATTGCTTGAGCAACTGCTCGGCCGGCTGCGTGGTGATGAAGTAACGGATATTCATCGGAATGCCGTTCAGCCGCATTTCCGAGCCGACGCTTTGCAATTGCAGACTATCGGGCGAATCCAGCCATCCGGCATGTGCCGAGCTGCAGCACAGCAGCAGACAAAAGCAGCAACGCAGTAAATGATTTTTCATGATCGAATTAAAAGCAACCGGCGGTCGATTGATACATCGGTATATTGCGGGCGCCTGGCCCCAAGCGATCGGCCGGGACGATATCCGGGCAAATCTCTCCTGGATCGAATTTATTGAAGCTAGGCTCGATGATCGAGAGTGCCCATTTAAGCGGGTCAAGCACTGGCTTGATTTTTTCAAATATGGCAGTCGGGGCGAAACTGCGTGTCCGCATGGCCGCCTGCTGGGGACCGCTTGCGTCCCAGCTATCCGTGACCAGGGCATTCGATTCGCGCAAGGTCAGGTTGAGTGTATTCAGGGGGGCAGGAAGCGAACTGACATCGGCCAGCTTGACACTTACCTGACTGGTATAAAAACCTCCTGTATTCAGTTTTTCGCCGCCGGTCAGGGAACCGATTGCGCCGGTCAGCGAATTGAGCACGCTGTCGATGGTCGATGCCGCCTTGCCGGGGAGAGGTCCCTGAGAGGTGCTGACCGAAACGTCGCCCGGCCGGGCAATCAGCCGGCTTTGATTACGATGGTCAAGCCATTCCGAGCTTTGGCTCTGCCAGGCGGCATTGTCCGCCAGACCGTCAGTGGCTTTATATGCATTGCGATTCCAGCTAAAAAGACGGGCGCGAGTCTGTTGCTCTATCCTGGCGTCAGCATAGCCAGGTGGATGAACAGTACGCTCCCACGCCGCATAGCGTGCGGCTTGAATGGTCGATGCCTGGATATCGTGAAACTTGCCCAGGTACCAGATGCCCAAAAACAAGGCAATCATGACTCCTGACACAACGACCATCTCTACCATCGCCTGGCCTCGCTGGCCGTTTCGGCTCCGCGTTTTCATTGTGTGTAGCTTTCCGCCTTAAAGCGTTTGGAAATCCCCTCCGTCAGTTTGCGCACCGACACCGGTTCCGTGATCACGACATACTGAAAGCGCGGATCATTGCCAGCCGGACGCGCTTTTGAATACAGCGTGATGGCTTGCCGATCCGCTTCGGTCAGCACGCCATCCTTTTCATAGACACACATCTCCAGCAGGGAGCCGTCAGCCAGCATCGGATGGGATTTTGGCCAGCAGCGCAGGTTGACGCCGTTCACGGTGCGACGCTCGCTGAACTGCGACGTCTCGCCAGACGCCGAAGAAGCCGCAGCAAAACCACCTGCGCCTGTTGTATCGACAGTCGTCTTGCCATCCTCGCCAACATTGATATCTGTCTGCTTGCCGTCGTGCACAAGCGTGACGTTATAAGCCTTGCTCGGCGTAATACGGTATTCGCAACCCCGTTCCGGCGTGATCGTCGAGGTGTCGGCGCTATAAAGAGCTTCGGTTTTCCGCATGAATGATTTGCCGTCAGTGACGACGGTAATTCTCTGTGTTGCATAATCGGCCGGGGTCTTGGGAAAAGGCTTGACCGGAATATGCTGCAGTTCAGCTATCGTGGCGCATAATTTGTACGCTGTTTCCTTGACTACCTGGAACGGACCATCTGGCGGTTCCGGCCGCTCCAGCTGCACCAGCTCATAAGCACTGCCAGCCGCTATCACAGGTTCTCCGGCGGATGACGCGCTTTGTCCGCAGCCACCCAGAACCAGTGCAGCAACCAGCATGGATGCGCTCAGATGTGGCCAAGGCCATTTGGTTTTTTCGCTTAACTGCATGAACCACTCCCATCGACAATTGCTGCCACCGGCGCCAAACCTTTCAGACCGTCGACGATGCCCCGCGACAGCGCGCTATTTGTCGCCAGCGATGCTCGCCAGTAAGGATTGAATAGACTTGGATACTCGACGCCGCCCGGGCGGTCTGCGCCATAGGGACGGGAAAAGCGCACACAAGCGGTAGAAAGCGCATATACGCCAGTATTCCCACCCGCAAAATTAGGGGCTGGATCGACAATCCTGCCGTCATGCAAGATTGCCTTGCCCTGGATAGCTGGATCATCGGAAGTTTTTATTTGTGCTTTGTTGACGACGACCTCTACCACGAAAGGCACATGCAAATCGGCATCCTTCACCTTTGGATTCTTGATATCCCGATAATTGGGAAAGGGGCTTTGGATATTTTTTGCATTCTTGCCATTGGCTTCGGCTTGCGCAAGCCGTCCATCAATCGAATTCCAGTCGTTGGTTGTACCGTGCGCGCCAATCTTGCTAACCTTATTCGGGTTGTAGCCCTGCGCCCCTCCCCATCCCATCGGCACGGTAGCCAGCCAGCCCTTGGGCGTCCATCCTGTTTGCAAGCGCGACGAATCGAGTCCCTTCCAAGCATCAAAATCAATCAGATCGGTACCGCCCTGCTTGCGAAACTCGAAGATAAACGGAAATCCTGTGCCCCAGTCGCGCGACTGGGTAAACCCGTCGCGCGACGCCAGCGTTACTTCGCGCAAGCGCGTGCGCCTGTCGGTGTTGACTCTGCCGCCGCGCGTACCGATATAGCTATCGGTCAATGCGGTCCACGCCAAGGTATTTTTAGCGAACAGCTCAATCTCTGCATTGCTCACTTGCGCACCGTTTTTCAGGGCGACGTTTCTCGCAAGATCCTGCGCCACCAATGTCCCCGAGGCGTTCATCGCAACTTGCGCCGGATAATAAACCTGGTTAATACCACGCAACAACGTCTCTGCCAAAGGCAAACTGGACTGCACGGCTTGATTCACACTTTTGATCACATTGCCGACTGCATTGACCGCGGCACCTAGATATGGCACCAGCTTCAGCAGGGCTGCCGGCCCGTTATTGATGAAATTATTAACGTAAGAAACCCACGACCGCAGGCTGACAGACTGCGCAATCGCCACTTCATTGGCGACCATGGCCCGGTTCGTATAAGCCTGGAAATTCAGGGTACGCGCTTGCCATACTGCGCCGCTATAGGCAGCGGCATCGGCAGCGTTCATGGCGCGCATTTTGGCGTTGGTGGTTTGTCCGCTATTGAAAGCGACCAGAAGCACGCTGACCAGGGCTGCGGCAAAGCCAAGAAACAGCACCAGCGTCTGTCCGCGTTGCAAAAAAATCCTGATGCGCATGATTCAATGCCTTTTTTTCAATTGACAAGAACGCAAATAAACCGATGCAGCCTGAGCTGCTGGCCGCACCGGTTTCACTACGGGGGGGATTACTTCTCGAAGGACTTCAGATCTTTCGTCTTGCTACCTTCGTTTTGAGCGGTAGTACCTGCAGTTGTCACGGTAGTACGCACTCCGGCAGCAGAACCGCCTGCCAGGGTTTGAGCTGCAGCGGCAGTCTGACCGCGAACGACACCACCGAATGCTTGATAAACGCCGATGGCGGCGATTGCAATCAGTGCAACGATAATGATGTACTCAGTCATACCTTGGCCCAGCTGACGCGACAGCAATTTGCGTTGTTGCATAATTTCCCCTTGATTTTGAACTACAATAAAGTTGCTTAAAAAAAAGTTTCCCTGCGACAGCAAATGCATTTTAGCAATCATTTTTTGCGTAGTCATTACATACGTTTACATTTTCTTACATAAAAAAACATGTTTACAGGAAACTTTTCCGGGTATTTTTAGTCAGTCGATCATTGTTTTTCACTCTGAACATTAAGGTAACTTCTTAACAAAATAGTTAGCAAAAAACATAAAATATCAGCCTGTTATTTGTTGCAAAACAGCAACGCTGGCTATCAAATTTCTGCAATTACTGTTATCAATACGAAAATGCCTTCAAATTTAAAAATCGCCTTCGCCCTCTCCTTGTGCCTCTCCGTTTCCTTGTTTGGATGCAAACGCAAAGAGAATGCCCCGCAGGCCGGAGCGGCAAATGCCGCCACCATAGCGCCGTCACATACAGTCGATACACCGGTGGACACTGGTGTCGCCAAAGCCGGATTCAGCCTCGACAGTGTCCCGCTTTCCAGCATCCCGCTGCCGCCATTTCCTTACCTCGACTGGCCGCAGAATCTTGCCGAAGGCGGGCGTTTCAGCGACAAATCTGATTTCGACCGGACTTATGTGGTTGCCGGCGATCAGCTGCGCGCCGTGGAAGGACGCATAGAAAGCCGCCACTTCTCAGACGCCGACGCGCAATTGACCCCGCTGGCGTCGCAGCGCAACTATGAAACAGCCATCAAGGCTCTCGGCGGCGTCAAGGTAAACACTGTGCTGCCAAGCGATCCAGCCCTGGTCGCAGCGAATGGCGGCGATCTCGGCGACCTTATCGTCAACAAGCTGGGCCTCAAGGACTATGTCAATGCCTATGAGGCTTACCTGATCAGGACACCAGGGAAAAATGTATGGATTACGGTGACAACCAGTAGCAATTCAACCCAGATCACCGCAATCGAAGAGAAGGCAATGCAGCAGCAGGTCGCCTTTGCGACAGCCGACGCCATGCAAAGCGAATTGAATGCCAAGGGCCATATCGCCCTCTATATCAATTTCGACACCGACAAGGCTGTGATCAAGCCAGACGGATTGACGGCGGTGGACGAGATCGGGAAGCTGCTGACGCAAGCTCCAACCCTCAAGTTGTCGGTAGAGGGGCATACCGACAACAGCGGCAATGCTCAACATAACAAAACTCTTTCGCAGCAGCGCGCAGAAGCGGTCGTAACGACCTTGCTGTCCAAGGGCATCGCCAAAGATCGCCTGAGCGCCATCGGCCTGGGAGCAGACAAGCCGATTGCCGACAATAGCAGCGACGATGGCCGTGCCAAGAATCGCCGCGTGGAACTGGCCAAACAATAATTAGCCTGTTCCGATAACGATGCCATATTCCCTGCCATATGGCATCGTCACGCTATCCCCTTTTTTAACCAAAATGACTCTCGAAATGCACTCATATAAATTCAGCTTGCTCTGCCTGGCTATGGTCGGCGTTTTCAACTCCAGCATGGCAAATGCGCAGCAAACCTCTTTTCGCGTCAACGCTACGGAAGAAAAGAAAAATGCAATCGTGAACGTGGACCATGGCATGGTCGCAGCCCTCGGCCAGGCAACGACTCTTAACGGCATCGTCGGCACAACCAAAGACTTCAAGGGCCAGGAAATACCGGCCTATGTGGTATTCGACCACTCGGTACCGGAAGCCAAGCTGATGGCGCTTGCCTCTTTCCAAGGACACCTGGCCGGATCGATGAACTGTCAACTCATTCGCCTCGGAAGCAGCCCCGACATCCCGGCCGTCAAGGTCGCCGTGCTGGCGCAAAACTGCACGGTCAAAACGCTCAATCACTGATTCGCTTGTATTGATCCACCAGCTCCAAGCCCAGCCGTCACGGAAACAACGTGGCGGCTTCTCCCTTCTCACATTCGCCTGGATGCCGAATCCGTTAGTATCAGGAAATCCAATAGGAAGGGCTATTCTCAGTTTTAGACGCGAGTAATTTCCCCTACGCTGAGATCGCAACCATTCGCTAGTTTGCAGCTCATCGACTCGACGGTGAGTCTGGCAGCCACCGTTGAATGACCGCATTGTGGCGGCCTCTCGGTGGGGTTTGGGTCGTTTCCAGACGCTATCACATACAAAAAATGTCAGCTCGAATTTAATCCAATACAATTCAACGTCAGCAATCCGAATGGCGTTGCCGAACGCCTGTATCAATTACTTTTTCACGCGACGCCCAGCTTTCGGAGCCGCTTCTCGTTCAACGGCGCCACGCACCTCAAACCGGACCTGGTCCAGCACCGTCTGCTTGTCATCCAATAATTCCAGCACATGCCGCCCCGGCCATGGCATCCAGTCGAATGCAAGCTGCGGGTTTGGCGTATGCGCCTGCCGGCCATTCTTTTTCTTGCCGCCTTTAAGCGCCTCTTCCGGCATGGCCAGCAGCTTGCCGTCCAGCCGCCAGATGGCATTGGGCACGCCGCCTGCTTCAAACCGTATGCGCTGCCGCTCTGGCGGGATATCGGGGTCAAGCGCCACCAGCATGCCTGCCGTCGGATAGCGTATCGCAATGCCGATGTCGTCGGACTTCGCTGTCCTGATCAGCGCCTGCTCGGTGCCGGCCAGGAAATATTCCTGGCGCGGCGCTTCCAGCTTGTCTTGGTAGCTGATCTCCTGCGCTACCACGCCATCCGGCTTTTGCGGAATGGTCTGGCGCTGCTGGTCGCGTGTGTGCAGGTATTGCATGACTTCCTGCCAGATCGGCGCGGCGCCGGTGACGCCGGAGACGTCCCACATTGGCAGGCCAGAGGCGTTGCCGACCCAGACGCCGACGGTATAGCGGTCTGAATAGCCGACCGCCCAGTTGTCGCGCATGTCTTTCGAAGTACCGGTCTTGACTGCGGTCCAGACCCGCGTCGACAACGCATTCTCAAGGCCGAAGGTGCGGCTGCGGGCGCTGCGGTCGGACAGGATGTCGCCGATGATGAAGGCGGCGCCGGGGTCCATCGCCTTGCTCATTTTTACGGGCGGGTCGCTCAGCGAGGTCCGTATGCCGCTGTAGCGGCCCTGGTTGGCCAGCGCGCGATAGGCGTTGGTGAGCGCCAGCAGGCTGACGTCGGCGCTGCCCAGCGCCAGGCTGTAGCCGTAGTAGTCGCCGGATTCGCGCAGCTGGAAGCCGAGGCTTTGCAGGCGCTGGAAAAAAGCCGTCGGCGTCACCGTCACCAGGGTGCGCACCGCGGGAATATTCAGCGATGAACCGAGCGCGGTGCGCACGCTGACCAGGCCCTTGAACTGCTTGTCGTAGTTTTGCGGGATGTACAGGCCGCTGGCGGTCGGCAGGTTGATGGCGGCATCGTTGAGCAGCGAGGCGGCCGTCATCCATTTCTTTTCGATCGCCATCTCGTACAGAAAGGGCTTCAGGGTCGAGCCGGCCTGGCGCAAGGCCACCACGCCGTCGACCTCGGCGGCACTGGAAAAGGTGCTGCTGGAGCCGACCCAGGCCAGCACGTCGCCGCTGGCGTTGTCGATGGCGAGGATGGCGCCGTCCTGGATGTTGCGGTCGGTCAGCGCCGCCAGCTGCCGCTGCAGGGCGTCGGTGGCGACGCGTTGCACGCCGCCGTCCAGCGTCGAGCGCAGCGACTGTCCCGGCGTGCGCAGCAGCTTGCGCGCCAAATGCGGCGCCAGCTGCGGCGCGGTGGTGGTGACCACCACTTCGGAATTGGAGCCGGTGCGCGCCAAGGCCAGCAAGGTGAAGCTTTCCAGGTCCTTGCACTCCTGGCCGGCCTGCTGTTCCTGCAGGATGCGGCAAGCGCGTTCGGTGACCCGGGCCGGGGTGGCGTTGGGGCCGCGGATCAGGGCCACGGCGATCGCCGCTTCGCGCCGGCTCAGGCCGCCCGGATGCTTGCCGAACAAGACCCGCGACAAGGCATGGATGCCGACCAGTTCGCCGCGAAAGCTGACCAGGTTCAGATAGGCTTCCAGGATCTGGTCCTTGCGCCAGTTGCGCTCCAACAGCTGCGCCACCATCACCTGCGACAGCTTCTGGCTGAAGGAGCGCGGCGAATTGCGCCGCCGCAGGTCGTCGTCCAGCAAACCGGCCAGCTGCATGGTGATGGTCGAGGCGCCGCGGGTGCGGCTGTTCCACAGATTGCCCCAGGCCGCGGCCGCTACCGCATTCCAGTCGACCCCGCTGTGCTGGTAGAAGCGCCGGTCTTCCGAGGCCACCAGGGCGTTGCGCAAGGCGGGCGAGACGTCTTCCAGCGCCACCCAGGACAAGCGCCGCTCATGCGGATTCAGGCGGATCTGCTGCAGCAGCTGACCCTTGCGGTCATACAGGCTGGCTTCGGAGGAACGGAATTCCTGCTGGACGTCGGCGAATTTTTGCAGCGCGTGCGCCGGCGCGGCGCTCAAGGAAAGCAACAGCATCGCCGCAAGCGGCCAGCCTTTCAGAGATGGCAGACGGCCCCGGCTCCCAGGCGCCGCGATGTTTTTGCTGCGCGCGCCAGGAACCGTGCTTCGCTTCAATTTCACTTCACCGTCCATTTCGGATTAGGGAATTCGCCAAACATTTCCGGCGCATACATCGCCTCCACCCGGGTCGGCGGCAAGCTGAACTCGCCCGGATTGTTGAGGCGGAAGGTATAGGTCATGGTGAATTTCCCCTTAGGCACGTATTCATAGTAGCTGCGGAAAGACTCGAAGCTGCGCTCTTCATACGCCAGCCAGGCGCTGCCGCTGGGCCGTTCGCTGCTGGTGGCGATGGCCGAATCGCGGCCCAGGCCGGAGCCCAGCAAGGTGGCGCCAGACGGAATCGGATCGGTCGCCACCACCCAGGTCATGTCGGTCTGGGCGTCGATTTCCAGGTCGACCCGGTAGATATCGCCGCGGCTGTACTTGCCCTTTTCCTTTTGTTCGACCGGCACGATGTTCTTGGTGATCCGGTAACCGCTGGAGAACGGTTTCTTCAAAACCACTGCCGCCAGGCTTTGCACGGTCACCCATGGCGCACCGCTGCCGGCGTGGCTCAGCTTGAGCTCCGCCGGAGCGGCAGTAGCAGGCCATGGCAGTTGCAGCTTGCCGCCTTCCGCCGTAGCCGTCGGCCAGCTGAAGCTTTGGCTGTTGGCCACGGCGGCGCCCTGCTCCAGCGAGGCCTTGGTCACGCCGGCGACTTTTTCAGCCTCGAACTTCTGGCCGAATTTTTGCATGGCCAGGCTGCCCCAGACGTTGGCTGTGGTAGTCGCCCAGTGGCCGCGCGACTGCCGCTGGATGGCGCCGTTGATCAGCTTCGGCATGTCTTCCTTCCAGGCCGGATTGTCGAGCATGGTCAGCACCAGGCGGGTGGCGTTGACGTCGGCGCTGGCCATCAGCCACCACCAGTAGTCGTCGGTCTCGGTGGAGAAGCCCATGCGCGTGCCTTGGTAGTTCAGGCGGGCGCGGATGATCTGGTCGGCTTCGGCCAGGCGCTTGGCGCGGTCCGGGATGCTGGTGACCCGCTGCAGGATATTGATCCAGTCCAGCACAGCGGAGGTTGGCCACAGGTTGGGCGAGAGCTGGATCGAATCGAGCATGGCCGGGCGCACCCGGTCATAGCGCGACAGCGCTTCCAGCGCGGCCAGCTTGCGCACATCCAGATCTTTCTTCGGCGACCAGAAATCGCGTGTGATCTTGCCTTCGACGAAGGCAGCCAGGCCGTCCAGCATCTTGTCGCGGCTTTGCTGCGGTATCGCAAAGCCGGACTCTTGCGTGACTGCCAGCAGATAGGCGGTCAGGGTATCGCTGCCGCGCCTGGCATTGCTGGCGCTAGGCGGATAGTAGTAAGCCAGGCCGTCGCTGTCGAGATAGGTCGGCAGGTCGTTGGCCACCTTTTGCCAGGCGACGTCGTCGCGCAAGCCGATCGCGCGCGAGGTCTTTTGCTCCAGGCAGGAGAACGGATAGTTGACGAAATAGCGCCGCAAGCCCTCGCTGTTGCCGGCCAGCGAAGACGCCAGCGATACCGCCAGGCCGCCGCGACCCGGCAGGCCGTCTGCCGGCGGCGCCACCGCCATGCTGAACGGTTTGTCGAGCTGGAACATGGTGGCTTGCTGCACCGTCACCGGCACTGCCGGCACCACGCGCTGGGTGAACTTGATGGCGTCCTTGACCTTGGGCCCACCCTGCTCCTGCGCATTGATTTCCCACACCAGCTGCTTGGCGTCGGCCGGTACGGCCACCGCCCACACCAGCTCGCGCGATTCGCCAGCCGGGATGCTTACATCCTTGGCGGGCAGAGGCGCCGTCAGGCCGGCAGCCTGCGCGGTGGCGTTGACCTGCATGACGCGGGTGGTGGTGTTACGCACCGTCACCATGGCGCTGAAATCGTCACCCTCGCGCACCAGCGGCGGCAAGCCGGAGATCAGCTGCAGGTCCTGGGTGGAACGGATGCTGACGGCGCCGGTGCCGAACAGGCTGTCGCCGCTCTGCGCCACGGCGACGATCTTGAAGCTGGTCAGGGCGTCGTTGAGCGGCACATCGACCTGCGCGCGGCCATTGGCGTCCAGCACGATGACCGGCTTCCACAGCAGCAAGGTATCGAACAGTTCGCGGGTCGGCGACTTGCCGCCGCCGCCGCCGGCCGGTATCGCCTTGCGGCCGTAATGGCGCTTGCCCACCACCTGCATCTGCGCGGTTGAGGTTTCCACGCCGTAGCTGCGCCGTTGCAGCATGGCCTGCAGCAAGTCCCAGCTCTTGTTCGGCTCCAGTTCGAGCAAGGCTTCATCCACCGCCGCCAGGGCGATTTCAGCGCCGGCGGCCGGCTTGCCGCTCGGCAGGTTGACCTGGATGTTCACCTTGGCCGTCGTGCGGATGGCGTAGCTGGGCTGGTCGGCCTTGACCGTCACCGCCAGCTGGTTGGCGGCGCTGCCGACCGAGATTTCAGCGATGCCGAACTTGTAGGCCGGCTTGGCCAGGTCGACGGTGGCGCTTGGAGCCTGGTATTCCTTGAACTCATGCCACCAGTTCAAGGGCTCTTTCCAGCCCCAGGTAAAGAAGGAATACCACGGCACGTCGCGCATGCGCCCGCGCACCGCCAGCACCGAAACGAAGATGTTCGGTGCATAGCCGGCCTTGACCGGCAGGCTGAAGGTCGGGTCCTGGCCATTCAGCTGCAGCACCTGGGTTTCGACCACGCCTTCGCGTTCCACCGCCACCAGCACGGTGGCATAGCGGAACGGCATGCGCACCTGGAATTTGGCGGTTTCGCCCGGCTGGTAACTCTTCTTCTCCGGCAGGATGTCGATGCGGTCCTGGTTTTCGCCATCGAACCACAGCTCGCCCTGCTTGGTCACCCATACCGAGCTGGCGGCGACCGACACCTTGCCGCTGTCGTCCTTGCCCTTGGCCGTCAGTTCGATGTTGCCCGGCTCCGACAATTCCACGGTGCAGATCATCAAGCCGCGGGCGTCGGTTTTACCCGAGCACAATGAACCCAGGTCGGTGCCGGTGCTGGTGTTTTCATAGGCGTAGAAACCGCCGACCATGCGCTTGCGATGCGAGTTGGTGACCTTGGACGAACCGCTGATCTCAATCGGCACGCCGCTTTGCGGCTGGCCCGCGGCATTCAGGGCGACCGCAGTCAAGGTCAGCTTCTTCTTGACCGAGACCCACTCCCCGGCCTTGATGCCGACCACCACCGCCGCCGGCCAGACCGGGGTAACGCTCGACACGGTCTGGATTTCGCCATTCGGATCGGCGAAAGTCATTTCCGTCAGCAATTCCTTGGGCGCCGTGATCGCCGGCAAATCCTTCACCACGGTCTTGCCGCCGCCGTTCTTGTCCAGCGTCACCGGCAATTTGTCGGCGACGATCTTCTGGTCGTCGGCGCTGCTGTCTCCCTCGTTGCGCGCGGCGGAAAAGGAATAGCCGTCGTAGGCGGAAAAGCTCACGCCCTTGCTGCGCAGCAGGCTGGTGACGTGCACCGATTGGCCGGAAGCGCCGCCGCCGTTCAGGTAGTTCAACTGCACATCGAGCGGCACTTCCTTCGGCGCCACCAGGCTCTTCGGCGGCGTGATCCGGCCTTGCAGCAACGGCAGGCGGAATTCTTCGACCCGGAAGCTGCCGGTGCTGTAACTGCGGCGGCCGTGGCCTTCGTCATCGCCCTCGTCGGTACTCTCGCTGTCGCCATTCGCACTGCCGGCCTCGGCGACGTTTTTCGGCGTGCCGCTGTCGAGCATCACTTCATAACTGCCGAGCTTGGCTTCTTTCGGGATCTCGAACACGGTTTCCGCATTTTTCTGGCCGCGCCAGGTCAAGGCAAACTGGTACTCCTGGCCGCTGCCCTGATGGATGATGCGCACCCGGGTCGGCAGCTTGTCTTTCGCCAGCAGGCCGAAACCCTGCATGGTCTCGCTGCGGATCACGTGCTTCATCGACACCGTTTCGCCAGCGCGGAACAGGGTGCGGTCGAACACGGTATGGGCTCGCACGGTAGACGCCTTGTCGGTATCGGTCGGCAGGTTGAAGCGCCAGGATTCGATGCCGTTGTTCCAGGAAGTCAAGGCAAACGCCATGTCGGCGCGGCCCTTTTCATCGGTCTTGCGGGCGCTGACAAAGAAGCCGGAGATTTTCCCCGATTCGCCGTCGCCGCCGTTGCGGCAGACGTCGTCCGGAAATTCCGGCACCATGACGATGCCGGTCTTGTCGGTCTTGCCGCGCCACAGTTCGGTGCCGGTGCAATCGGAAATCCGCACATCGGCATCGCTCACCGGCTTGGCGTTATCGAGCGTGGTGACCCACACCGCGCCGTTCTGGCGGCCGATCTTGACATGCACCGACAAATTCGTCACCAGCGCGCTGGTGCGCACGAACATCGGCGCGGCCTTGCCCAGCAGTGCCGCACCCAGCTTTTGCGATTGCAGTTCGACCACATAGAAACCGGGATCCTTGAGCGGAATGCCGATCACTTCAAACGGCCGGATGCCGTCCTTGTTTTCCGGCGACTGCGGCAGCGCCAGGGTCTTGACCCCGGCCTGCTTGGCCAGGATGCCGATGCTGCGCGTTTCCACCGGCTTCTTGTTGATGGTGATGGTGCTCTCGTGATAGCGGTTGAGCTTGGTCAGCCAGGCGATGATGCTCTGGTCGTCCGTCACTTTGAGGTTGCTGACATTACCCGGATGGATCTTGCCGTCGGCGCTGCGCGCCACCATGCTGGCCTCGACGTTGCGCAGGGTGACCGGCAAGGTGGCGTCGGCGTTGAGTTCGATGATGCCGAACGGCGCCGAGGGGAATTTCGCCAGCGGCGGATAATCCGCCATGCGGGTTTTCATCGGGAAGGCGGCAGCGTTCGACAAGGGACGGCCGTTTTCATCCTGGAAGTCTTTCGGCAGCTCGATGCTGAGTTCCGACTTTTCCGCGAAAGGCGGATTGAAGGTCAGCTGCGTGACCGTATCTTCAGTGTCGGTCTTGTCAAAGAAAGGCTTGAGCTTGCCGTTGGCGCCGCTCAGCGTGACATTCTCCGCCAGCTTGCGCGGCACCGGCGAGGTAAACACCAGGCGCACAGGCAGAATCGGCGCGCAGGCCGCATTGGCATTTTCGCGCTCGCAGCTGAAGCTGGCGGTGAAGCTCGGCCGCACCTTGAACTTGAACACCTGCGGCTGTCGGCTGGCGATGCCGGAGGGAGTCGCCACGCCCTTGTCCCAGGTCAGGCTGACCGCGCTGTCGTTAGGCAGGCGCTGCTGGCACTGCAGCGTGCTGACACGCTCTGGATTGATTTTTTCGGCAAAATGCTCGAGCAGGTCCTTGCGCACCGTGCCGGCGATCAGTTTTACCGGGATCCGTTCATGCACGCCTTCCGCTTCGCAATACACATGCTGCAAGATGCTTTCGCTGGTCGCCGCGCCGTTCTGCACCAGGATGAAGATCTGCTCTTCCTCGATGCGCTCTCCCGATGGCATGACATTGATCACGGCAGGACCGCCGGTATTGAATTGAAAGCTGGTTTTACCGGACACCACGGCGCCGGACAATAACTTGAAGCCCGGCTTGAGCGTGAAGCTGCAGCGCGTGCCCGGCCCTATATCCTTGACGAAATCGTAGATCCAGTTGCGCTCATCGGCCCAGCGGCCGCTGCCGGCTTCGGCGCAGCTGATGTCGAAAGGCATCGGCGCCTTCGGATCGCCAAACTTGACGGCCGCCTCCGAAAAATTGACGCGCACCTGGCGCACCTGGGTGATGTCGCCCTGCGGAGAAAAGCTGTTGATGCTGGCGGCATGCGCCATCTGGCTGAACAGCATGGCTGCGAGCAGCGCAAGGATAAGCCGGCCGCTCGCTCGCAGGAAGCTGCGGGCGAAAAAAAACAGCCCCGGAAATTTCATGGCGCTGTTGCTTGCTGTTTTACGCTCGATTGCTTGTCGCATGGACGTCCTCAGACTAGGAAAACATGAAAACGGCAGCTTGCTGTGCGCTGCGCCGCTCTATTTTTAAAACCGACTGCCTCAGGACGAACGGCCCGCAAGCAGATTGACCAGCATGAACAGGCCGATCGCGCCGGCAATGAAGGCCCAGTACTGCATCTTGATGAAGAACAAAGAATGGTCCGGCTTCAAAATCACCTCGGCGCCAGTCTGCTTGTCGAGCAACACCCGGTTCTTCAGCGGCGAATTGAACTTGTTTCCGACCTGCCAGATCGCGCCTGCGGAAAGGAACATCCCGAGCACAGCGCCATAGGCTACCGATAAGCCGGCTTTTTCAAAAAGCACCGTCGTCAATACTACTATCAATGTCGTGATGGCTATCACCAACACGCCCCACCCCTTCCAGATCACAATCATTTCGTCGTCCTGTCTTAACGCTGTATTTAGGCGGATAAAAACTTCTGCCCCGAATAGGCGCAACGCAAAACCAGCCCTTTGCAGGCTGGCCCTGCAGTTTTGCGCCATTAATCTTGTTGCAATTTTTTTGTTGCGATTCTACAACTAATTACATGGGATCGCGACAACTATATTTAATAAAAATGATGGAAATCACTCTCAAGAGAATTTGCGGCCGCTATCTCTGCATACCTGGATATTGCAGCCGATGAACAGGGCCATGACGAGCAGCATGGTCGACGTCAGATGGATAGAAGGAATCGATTTTTCCAGCACGGCGCTGGCTACCAGGGTCACCAGGCCAAAGGCATACACTCTCATGCCGGTAGCGCCGCTGCCGAGATACACGTTGGCAATCGGAAAACTCAGCAAAGACCAGATCCAGGCCGCCACGGCAGGCACAATATAGTGCTCTGGCGTGGCTAGGGTCCCCAGGTAAAATACCAGCCCGGCGATGCCAAGCCAGGCTAGGCGAATCTTCCAGAGAGAACTGTCGGAAAAATTCGACAAGCCATAGTAGTACTCCCCGCCCCGCACCAGCATGGTCGCGATAGGCAGCGCGATCAGGCTGCACTCCCAAAATCCGAATCCCGGAAAAATGGAGAATCCGAGTCCGCCTATTCCTCCTAAGACACTGGCCAGCAGGATAACGATAATGAAGCCGACGACATTGAGAAAGCGCCACGCCGCAAACGAGGAAAGCAGCAGGCATACGAACAAGCCTGCATCGATCAGGCCATGCGCCCACTCGCTGCGGAGATCGAACATGGCGGCGGTCGAGCACAGCAGGAACAAAGGCATCCAGCCGACCTGCACCCGTTTCGTCAAATGCCTGGCGTACAGCCACTGCATTATGCGCTGCAGGATGCCGCGCTTGACCGCCAGGTAACCCAGCCAGAGCGCGCCTGCTTCGATCACGGCGAAGCCTGCCAGCGCGACCGCATCCTGCAGTTTTTCCGGAATCAAGCTGGCGCACAAGGCCCTGAGCAAACCGAACACCAGCGCGCCGCACAGCAAGGCAACCACACCCGAATGCACGCTCAGCCGCGGCGTCTGCACTTGCCGCTCCCACCATGAGAAGACCTCTGCATTGAGGCGATACGCCAGCAGTTCAGAGGAATGCCAGCGGATTCTCTGCAGCAGCTCCTTCATTTCAGCCACGAATTTGCGGTCGTACAATCGCATCGAACGCTTGGGAGCCTCGGTCTGGATCAATGCCAGCGCAGCCTTCGAGCCGACGATGGCGGAATTTTCCAGCCACTTGTATCCCTGGTCCGCCTGGTAGCGGGCCAGCGCCGTCCGCGCCAGTTCCGGATTGTGCTGGAACAGATGCTGCGCATTGTCGACCCAGCCGAAGTGCTCGACCATGGCGGCGCGCGCCGTCTGGTCGGTATTCTGGCTGGCGCAGTATTGCATTGCGTGGAATTCGAAGGCGTCGCGGACGTCGAAATTCTCGAAATCCTCGGTCTTCACGAAATTTGCCAGGATCGCCGAGGTATAGCGCAACTGCCCTGGCGTCATCTTCAGCATCAAGGCCTGCCACAGGGAGTCCGCCGCTGCCGCCGCATCAAACGCCGGCTGCACGGCCTCCAGCAAGCTTGCCTGGTCTTGATGCAAGGCCACGGCGCGCTTGCCGGCAGCGGGCTGGGAAAGCGCCGCGGTTTCCATTTCCACTTCCGCTTCCGCGTGCGCTGCCGTCTCGCCTGCCGCAGCTCCGTCTTGCGCGACGGCTGGCGGCCCCAGCTCTTCATCCTTGCGGGCAAACGAATGCTGGATCAGCGTCAAGGCGCGCTCATACGCCTGCCTCAAGGCTTGGAATTTTTCCGGATCGTCGTCCGGACGCACCACCTTCAGGCGCTTGGCGTAAGCGCGCTTGACGGTGCGTTCATCGTCGGAGGGCGGGATATCAAGGGCGCTCCAGATCCACTGGTTCCATTCAGAGTGCATCAGATATAGCTTTCATTTTCGACGTGGTCGAGATGCTTCTTCAACTCTGCGCGCGCATGCCGGATCTCATCCATCTTCTGCGATTCAAGCAGCGCCTGAAACGACGCGATGCGATGCGAAAGAAATGTCCTTACATCCCCGAGCGACTGTTCATACAGACGCTCCGCGCGCGCCATCAAGGCCCGGTTCTCGGCCTGGCTGCGCGGGTGGATCTTGAGGTGCTCCAGCTCCTGGAAACGCTGTTCGATCTGCTCGGGCGACATGACGCCGGGATTTTCCGCAATCACCAGCTTGTGCACCTGATCGGTCCCTGTCACGGTGGCTTCGGCTTCCAGGATGCCGTTCAGGTCGTAGGTGAAGCGCACATCGACCGCGATCTGCCCCGCCTTCTTCGGCGGCACCGGGAACTGGATCGTTCCAAGGTAGACGTTGTCTTTCACCAGGCGCGACTCGCCCTGGTAAATCGCCACATGCAGTTCTTTCTGGTTATCCTGGATGGTGGTGATGTTTTCGACGCGCGACACCGGCACCACCATATTGCGCTCGATGATCGGCAGGTAATGGCCAGGGATGTATTGGTTCGGGCCGACCTGGCGCGAAATCGCGATCCCCAGCGAATAAGGCGAAACGTCGGTCATGACGACTTCATCGAGCGCCGAATCGCGCATCTTCAGGCCGGCCTGCACCGCCGCGCCCAGCGCCACCACCTCATCGGGATTGAAATGCACCAGCGGGAAGCGGCCGAACATGCGCGACACCAGCTTGCGCACCATCGGCATCCGTGTGGCGCCGCCGGCCAGCACGATCTTGTCCAGCGTCGCGGCGCGGATGCGGGCATCGCGCAGGGCGCGTTCGATCGGGGCGCGCAAGCGCGCCAGCAACGGCTCCGCCAGCCTGGTGAAGGCTTCTTCATCGACGAGCCATTTATATTCCTGCTCGCCGTACTGCATGCGCATGGTGACGCTGGAAGCATCCGAAAGCTGGCGCTTGACCTTCTCGGCCTCGTCGCGCAGGCGCTGGTCTTGCTGGGGCGTGCGCAGCATGCCGTCCATCGATGCCCGCAAGCCGCTTTTTTCTACAAAGGCTTCAGACAGCAAGGTGGCGAAATCTTCGCCGCCGAGGAAATTATCTCCCGCCGATGCCCTGACCTCCATGACGCCTTCGAACATTTCCAGGATCGAGATATCGAAAGTGCCGCCGCCCAAATCGAACACCAGGAACTTGCTTTCGGCAGCGACATCCTGCATGCCATATGCCAGCGCCGCCGCAGTCGGTTCGTTCAGCAGCCGCTCTACCTTCAAGCCTGCCAGCTGGCCGGCGACGCGAGTAGCCTTGCGCTGGGCATCGCTGAAATAAGCAGGGACGGTGATGATCGCTTCTTCCACGGCTTCGCCGAGGAAATTCTCGGCGTCCGCCTTCAGGGAGCGCAACACCATGGACGACAATTCTTCGGGACGAAACTCCTTGCCGGCCAGGCGAATTTTCTTTTCACTGCCCATATAGCGCTTGAACAGGGCCGCGCTGCGGTTGGGATGCGTTTGCAAGCGCTCCTGCGCCGCCCTGCCGACCAGCACGCTGCCATCTTCGTCGATGCTGACGCAAGACGGCGTCAGGTTTTCACCCAAGGCGTTGGGAATGATATGGGATTGTCCATCGCGCCAAACTGACACCAGGCTGTTGGTGGTGCCGAGATCTATGCCAATAATCATCATTGTTCGATTCTAGTTTTGTGTTTTGTAATCGCTGCTGCTGTCACGCTCCCTTGGGCCAGATCCGATTCCAACAAAAAACCGGCGCCGGCGATCAACCGTCGATTGTAAATGAAACAAGTTGGCAAATTGCAATATCGCGCGATATTCCTATGCAATTCAGGCACTCTGTAGCGTTTTTGTCACTCAGCGCCCTGCCTGCCGCCACGAGACCGTAAATGCGCAAGATGCAAGCCCTCATGGCCAAGTACGCCGATCCGGGCCTGCATGGAAATCACGCGCCATCCGCGGCAAGGCGGTGTCGATGAAGGTGGTGTCCAGGTACTCGATGAGAAGGTGGCGGCGACAATCAAAGGTAAGCAACTGGCGTGCGATTTGGCGGATTCCGCCGACATGAAGTCTCTCGGGAAAATGGCTGGACCATTGGCCAATTCGTTCAACGCCGGAATTTTCAAAAGCCGTTGAAACCCGCTAGCAGCCTGGCGATCCGGCTTGATCGCACGTTTCTGGAAAGCGTTTTAGAGCGCCAAAAACAGTCGCTTAAAAAACAGACAGATCTTTCTGTTTTCAGTTACAACTCGTAACATTAGTTACAAAATAAAGAGCAGCACATATTGCCACGCAGAAATAATTCCTTTAGTCTGAATTCCAGAGAAGACTGAAGAAAATTTTAGAAACATTGTGCATAACAGTTGCAGCAGCGATGTTTTCCCGCGCATGTTGCCGGCGCCATGACGAAAGCCTTAGCTGCGGATGATCCTCAAGAGGAGCGCCTTATGCCTTGCCCTGGATTCGAATCAGCCATCCTGTTTCTCCCGGAATTGTCGGCCGACGATTCCGCTCGCAGCTCCGGCCTCTGCGCCTGCCGCTTGCCGGCATCCGTCGAGACCATGCTGCCCTCGCCCAGCTGAAGGGCGTAGCACCGCGTCACTGATCCAACCTTGATGTAGCACCAGTTCATGCGCCCGCAGCCAGCGCGCATGCAGTCTTTCTGTTCGCCGATTTTTTGTCAAGCCAGGCAGCCAGCAATTCGCCGCCGGGTGTTTGCGCCATGTCCGCTGCTTCCGCGCGGCAGGCAACAAGGCATTTCTCCACAGCGCCTGCAGTTGGGCGTTGCGGGAAATTGCGACTTCCCTTGAGAGCTTCACATTTCACGGGAATGCATCCACTGAGCAGATCCAGCCGACCACCGTCGACGGGATCACTTTATCCCTTAAAAACCGGAGTAAAGTAATGACATTCAGATCCAACTTTAAACTGCTGGCGCTCGCGGGCTTGACCCTTGCTGCGTTTGCCACGACCTCCCAGGCGGAGACTTGGGCGCCAACCGCGACCAAGGCAACTGCTGTCGCAAGCACGGCGCGAACCGCTGTGACGCATATTTCGGCAATGCAGTCCGGCGCACTGACCCACGTGGTGGTGGCGCTGAAACTGCGCAACAAGCCTGAACTGGATCAGCTCACTGCCGACCTGATGTCCGGCCGCTCGCACAAAACCTTGTCCAGCGCCGACTTCATGCGTCTGTATGCTCCAACCAAGGAGCAGGTGCAAGCTGTCGTCAGCCATCTGACTAAAAGCGGTTTCACCAATATCACGGTGTCCGCCAACAACCTGCTGATCAGCGCCAACGGTTCCGCCGGTTCGGTGAAGACCGCTTTCAATACCGAGCTGCATACCTATAGCGTGAACGGCCGCAACGCCTACGCCAACATCAGCGACGCTTCGGTGCCGCAGACACTGGGCGGCATCGTGCTGGCCGTGCATGGCCTGCAAACCGTGCACCTGCATCACACCATGCTGAAGAAACAGGATGCGCGCGTGGCCACAACAACCATGTCGGCAGTCGGCCACAACCCGACCGATTTCCCGACCATCTACAACGCCAGCAGCCTGCCTAGCGCCACCAACGCCACCATCGGCATCATCGCCCAGGGCGACGTGACGCAGACTATCGCGGACCTGAACACTTTCACGTCCAACTCCGGCTATCCGCAAACCAATGTCTCCACCGTGGTGATCAACGGCGCCAGCAGCGATACTGCCGGTGTCGATGAATGGAACATGGATACGCAAAGTTCGCTGGCAGCCGCAGGCGGCACCGTCAAGCAAATGATCCTGTATGTCGCCAACACCCTGAGCGATGCCGACTTGACCTCGGCCTACAACCAGGCGGTGACGGACAACAAGGCGCAAGCCATCAACGTCTCGCTGGGCGAATGTGAAAACGACGCGCAATCATCCGGTATCGAAGCCAGTAACGACCAGATCTTCCAGACTGCCGTTGCCCAGGGACAGATGTTCTCGGTATCGTCGGGCGACTCCGGCGCTTATGAATGCAACACCAGCACCACTGCACAGAGCTTTCCGGCGGTTTCTCCGTACGTGATGTCTTTGGGCGGCACACTGGTCAGCACTGACTCCAGCAACGGCTGGTCCTCGGAATCCGTATGGTCCTGCACTGACTGGCAGAGCTGCCAGCAAAGCGCAAGCGGCGGCGCCGGCGGCGGTCCTAGCCTGACTGAGGCAGCACCTAGCTGGCAAGTCAGTTCCGGCGTTCTCGGTTCATCGAGCCAACGCGGCGTGCCTGACATTTCGCTGGACGCGGATCCTTCGAGCGGCGCCTTGGTCCTGATCAACGGCTCCCCTACCCAAATCGGCGGCACCAGCCTGGCGGCGCCGTTGTTCACCGGCTTCTGGGCCCGCGTGCAATCGGCTAACAACAACAGCCTGCCATTCCCTGCAGCAGCGATCTATCAGAAAGCCGCAGCCAACCCAAGCATGTTCCACGACATCACTTCGGGTAACCAAGGCTACGCAGCCAAGGCCGGCTGGGATTACGCCAGCGGCTACGGCAGCCTGAATGTCGCCAACTTTGCCGCAGTCGTCGGTTCCGGCACCACGCCACCACCACCGCCGCCAGGCAATGTCCTGAAGAGCGGCGTGCCAGTGACAGGCCTGGGCCTGCCTACCGGTTCCAGCAAGGTCTACACTATCGTGGTTCCTGCCGGCCGCACCAGCCTGAGCTTCAAGACTTCCGGCGGCAGAGGCGATGCTGATATCTATGTCAGTTTCGGCTCCGCACCGACCACCAGCTCTTACCAGTATGTGTCGGATGGCTCGACAACTGCGGAATCCATCACTATCCGCAATCCGAAAGCAGGCACCTATTACCTGCTGCTCAATTCCTATGCAACCTTCAGCGGCGTCACGCTGATTGCCAACGATTGAGCAAGATTCGGCAACATAGCTAGAAACATCCATGCTTGAACGGGCGCGCAGCTGCGCCCGGGCGAGGAAGCGGCGGCAACGCCGTTTCCTCCGCCAGACTGCTTTATATCCCCCTTCTTCAGCACGCCGCCAGAGACCGCCAACGCGGGTCGGGAATATTGCCTGCCGGCGCCGCTTTTTGTATCAGACAGAAACCAGCGCATTGAACCGGACGCTGGCCTTCAGGCCGGGCAAGCGGCCGGCGCGTTCCAGGCAGACTTCGGCCTGATGCTGTTCCGTGACTTGCTTGACGATCGCCAGCCCGAGGCCGCTGCCGGCCGCCTGCGGCACCAGGCAGCGGTAGAAACGGTCGAACACGCGCTGCCGCTCTTCCGGCGGAATGCCGGGCCCGCTGTCTTCGATTTCCAGGACGATTTTTTGATTGCCGGCGCGGATGGCGACGTCCACCTGGCCGCCGCTGGGCGTGTAGCGGATCGCATTATCGATCAGATTGCGGACCAGGATGGGGATGTGATATTCCGATCCCATGATGATTCCCGCATCCAGCTGCTCTACCCCGAGATTGATTTTTCGGCTGTTGGCGTAGGGGATGAAATCGATGGTCACCTGGCGCACGATTTCATGCAGCTGCAGCGGCACGTGCGGATCGTGCATGCCGCCGAACTCCAGGCGCGAGGCCATCAGCAGCTGTTCGACCAGGTGGCTGCTGCGTTTCACCCCTGCTTTCAGATCGGCCAGCGCGCCGGCTTCGCGGCCACTGCCTAGCGATTGCTCCACCAGCTGGACCTGGATTTGCAGGGTCGCCAGCGGCGTGCGCAGCTCGTGCGAGGCATCCGCGATGAATTTTTTCTGGCTTTCGAGCGCCACGCCGAGACGCTGCAGCAAGGTATCGATGGCTTGCGTCACGGGCTGGATTTCCAGCGGCTGGCCCTTGGAGGTCAGCCTTTCCAGCTTGTCGGGCGTGCGCTTGGCCAACTCTTGCGACAGGCGCGTCAAGGACTGCAGGCCGGTGCCGACGCTCCAGTGGATCAGCAAGCCCATGATCAGCAGGAAAATCAGCAGCGGCACGAGCGAGCGCAGCGCATGGTCGAGGGCGATATTGCGCCGGCCGTCCAGCGACTGCGCCACCTGGATCAGGTTCTGGTCGGTCTTGCGCACGAACAGCTTCCACTCGTTGCCATGCCATCGCACTTCACTGTATCCGGGCACAGGAAACGGCGGCAAGGCGATGTCCGGATGGGAACGGTAAGTCTGCCTGCCGCTTTTATCCCAGATCTGCAGGATGCTGTCGTCGCCGTCGTATTTCAGCGCCGGCGTGTTCTTTTCCAGGTCGCCGCCGCTGAAATTGGCGGGGATGGCGAAGGCGATCTGGTTCATCTGGTCGTCATAGATATCGGCCAGCAAGGCGCGATCGATCAGATAGTCGGCGACCATGAAGCACACGCCGAGGAAGGCGAGGCCGGACAGCAACCAGAACAGCAGGCGATTCCTGATCGACACTGTCAATAGCCCCTAACCGACGCACAAGCTGTCGGCGCTGGACAGCATATAGCCCAGGCCGCGAATGTTGCGGATCACGCCGGGCGCAAGCTTTTTGCGCAATGCATGGATATGCACTTCGATGGTGTTGCTTTCCACTTCATCGTTCCAGCCATACACCTTGTCGACCAGCTGCGCGCGCGACAGCACTGCGCCCGGTTTCTCGATCAGCGCCGCCAGCACCATCAGCTCGCGGCTGCTGAGGCCGATATGCTTGCCCTTGTAGGCAACGGTATTGCTGGCCGGGTCGAACTGGATATCGCCGTGCACCAGCTGCGGGCTGGTGCGGCCGCCGCTACGGCGCAGCAAGGCGCGCACCCGCGCCGCCAGTTCATCCAGGTCGAAAGGCTTGTTCAGGTAATCGTCGGCGCCGGCGTCCAGCCCTTCGATACGGTTCAGCACGCGGTCGCTGGCGGACAGGATGATCACCGGCGTGCTGTTGCTGTCGGCACGCATTTTCTTCAGCACTTCCAGTCCCGACTTGCGCGGCAATCCGAGATCCAGCAAGACTGCCGAATACGACTCTGCGGCCAGCGCCGCTTCGGCGGCGATGCCGTCCTGGGTCCAGTCGACCGTGAAGCCATAGGGATAGAACCCTTTGCGGATGCTGTTGCCCAGCATGTAGTCGTCTTCAATCAACAGTATGCGCATCGCGGCGGAAGCCCGGTTTAGTCGACCTTACAAAATAGCAGCCGATTATGACGAGCGCGTGAAATCAAGCCGCGATTGGCATAAATCAGACAGATTGCGCACAGCTCATTTTCGCTTAATTTTCAAAGCTTATGCTTCGCCCCGAACTCGCGCCAAGCACGGCGCAACCCAGCAGGCGAGCGGCCGGAGCAGGGCTGCCGGATATTTTTCACCGATTTTTATAAACACGATTCGAAAAAAGGAAAACCAGCAATGAAGCGCCCAAGTTTGAAACCCGCCACCCTGCATGTCCTGCACGCCCTGGCCGTCATGTGCGTAGCCGCGCCGCAGCTCAGCCACGCCCAGCAAGCTGCCGACCTGGCAGCCTCCAGCGCGGCCGAGGCAATCAACACCGTCGAAGTGGTCGGCAGCGCCGTCAGCGCCAGCCGCAGCGCACCGGCGCAAAGCTCGTTGTCGGCCCGTTCCGCGCAATCGATCGTCAGCGACGAATTCATCCGCAACCTGACTTCGCCGGTGGCCGATTTCAGCCAAGTGCTGCAAATGACGCCAGGCATGTACAGCTACAGCCCGAACGGCGTCGGCCTGGGCGACACCAAGACCTATTTCCGCGGGTTCGCCGACGGCGACTACACGGTCAGCTTCGACGGCATCCCGTTCCAGGACACCAACAGCCCCTCGCATCACACCTGGGCATTTTTCCCCAGCCAGTTCCTGGGCGGCGCGGTAGTCGACCGCAGCCCGGGATCGGCGGCAACCATCGGCCCGGCCAATTTCGGCGGTTCGGTCAACCTGCTGTCGCGCATTCTGGAAAACGAGCAGCGCACCAGCGTCTTCGACTCCTACGGTTCGTTCAACACCAAGATCTACGGCGCCGAATTCGAGAGCGGCCAGTTCGGCGCCAACGGCGCCCAGAACCTGTTGCTGAATGCGCACCAGATGACTTCGAACGGCTACCAGAGCTACAACAAGCAGGCGCGCGATGCGGTGTCGCTCAAATACCAGTTCAACCTCACCGACAGCACCGCCCTGACCTTGTTCGGTTCGTATATCGACCTGAAAGCCAATACCCCGAACACCAAGGGAGCGACCCGGGCCCAGATCGCCCAGTTCGGAGACAGCTACCTGCTGAGCAACGACCCCAAGCAAGCCAACTACTATGGCTACAATTTTTACCACGTCACCTCGGATTTCGAATATGCCGGCCTGACATCCAACCTCGGCAACGGCTGGAAACTGGACGACAAGCTCTACACCTACGCCTACCATAACCAGCAGAACTACAACGGCAGCACCATCACCGCCACCAGCGCCACCGACAAGCTCAACAGCTACCGCACCTACGGCAACCTGCTGCGCCTGAGCCAGGAATCCAGTCTCGGCATCCTGCGCACCGGCCTGTGGGCGGAAAACGCCGACACCAACCGCTACCAGATCCCGTCCGACCCGCGCACCTGGGTAGACGCCGTCCTGCCGAATTTCCACGAACGCTTCAAGACCACCACCCTGCAACCGTTCGTTGAATACGAATTCCAGGTCGCCAGCGACCTGAAGATCACACCAGGCGTGAAGTACTCCTCGTATCGCCAGTCGCTGACGCAATATGCGGATAACGGCAAGACCGTCGGCAACCTGGGCGGCCTGCCTAGCATCGGGCATGCAGTCACCTACAACAGCGTGCTGCCGTCGCTCGACGTGCATTACATGCTGCAGCCTAACTGGTCGGTATACGGCCAGTACGCCACCGGCGACGAAATTCCGCCGACCAGCGTGTTCGATGTCAAGAACGCCAACGTGACTGCCCTGCCGTCGTCGATCAAGAGCAAGACCTTCCAGATCGGCTCGGTATGGAAATCGGACCGCTTCACCTTCGATATCGATGCTTACCACATCAAGTTCGACAACGCCTATTCTTCGTTCACCGACAATGCCGGCAACACCACCTTCTTCTCGAACGGCAGCTCTACTACCCAGGGCATCGAAGCGGAAGGCAACCTGGTGCTGGGCGCCGGCTTCAGCCTGTACGCCAACGCCACCTATGGCACCGCCAAATACGGCAACGGCCAGTGGGTCGCCAGCGCGCCCAGCGATACCGAAACGCTGGGCCTGAACTACAACCGCGGCGGCTGGGACATCGGCTGGCTGAACAAGCGCGTCGGCACCATGTACAACGACAACGGCAGCGTCCACCAGGCGGTCAAGATCGCGCCGTTCACGATCTCCAACCTGTTCGTCAACTACACCATCCGCCATCCTCTGCAATTTGTGAAGAAAGCCAAGATCCAGTTCGGCGTCAACAATCTGTTCGACAAGCACAGCATTGTCGGCGTCAATCCGGCCAGCACCGCCACTTCGGCGCCAGCCGCGGGCGATGTGCTGACGCTGCTGCCGGCGCGCGCCTTGTCGCTGACCGTCAGCCTCGATTTCTAAGGCCGGCCACAACCTTTATCTTGATCAGCCCAATATGAAAGTGAAACCCATGCGCAAATTCATCGCTCCTTTAATCGTCATGTCCTTCCTGGCCGCCGGCGCATCCGTGCAGGCGCGCGAAGAACATCCCTTCATCACTTCCAAGGAAATCGACCTGGTCAAGCTGCTGCCGCCGCCACCGGCCAACGATTCGCTGCAGACCAAGGCGGAGCTGAGCGAAATCCTGGCGCTGCAGGCGGCGCGCACGCCGGAAATGGTGGCGCGCTCGCAAGCCGACGCCAGCGAAGAAATCTGGCGCTTCGCCGATGTCATGGGCGTGAAATTCAAGCGCGAGCAGCTGCCGGTCTTCGCCAAGTTCTTCCAGCGCGTGGTGGATTCCGAAGGCGCGGTGGTCGACACCTACAAGGATGTCTGGAAACGTCCGCGTCCATTCATGGCAAGCGACATGGTCAAGCCGGTGGTGAAACTGTCGCGCTCCGGCGCCTATCCTTCCGGCCACGCGACCGCGGGCACGCTGATGGGCATCGTGCTCTCCAACATGGTGCCGGAAAAGCGGGCAGAAATCATGGCGCGCGCCGCCGAGTACGCCAACAACCGCATCATAGGCGGCGTCCACTACCGCTCTGACATCGAAACCGGCCGCATCACCGGCACCGTGATCGCCGCCAGGCTGCAGACCCGCGACGACTTCAACACCGGCTTCATCGCAGCCCGCGACGAGCTGCGCAGCGTGCTGGAGCTCGGCCCGGAGCCGGTTGCAGAAAAATAAGCGCCGATAAGCGATATCTCCGCATCCCGTCCCTGCAACGCCCTGACGCCCGTCAGGGCGTTTTCATTAGACGATCGGAATAGCGCTCAGTGACAGCTAAGTTTGCCTGGGTAAGCTTCCCCCTGACCCAAGGATAGTGTTGCGCCTTCCCGCTCTTTTCCCCTTTGGAAAGGGGCTCTCCATCAAATTCACGCATAGGAGTTTTTATGACTATTGCAACTGTCAGAGCCGGCCACGGCTGGATCAACAAGGTGCCTGAGGCCACGCTCCTGTTCTGGATCATCAAGATGATGTCCACCACGGTGGGCGAGACTGGCGCCGATTACCTGGCGACCGACCTGCATTTCGGCCTGGTCGGCACTTCGCTCACGACCGGGCTGCTGCTGGCTTGCGCCTTGCTGTTCCAGCTGCGCGCCAGGCACTACCTGCCGGCGCTGTACTGGATCTGCGTGGTGCTGGTGAGCATCTTCGGCACCCTGGTCACCGACATGCTGAGCGACCTGGCGGGCGCGCCGCTGGCATTCTCGACCGCGGCCTTCAGCATTGCCATGATTGCCACATTCGCCGCCTGGCATGCCCGCGAAAAGACATTGTCGATCGCAGCCATCGACAGCCCCAGGCGCGAGCTGTTCTACTGGACCGTGATCCTGTTCACCTTTGCGCTCGGCACCGCCGCCGGCGACTGGGTCGCGGAAGGCCTGAGCCTGGGCTACGCCAATTCGGCCCTGCTGTTCGGCGGCCTGATCGCGCTGGTCGCCGTGGCCCGCTATGCATTCAAGATCAACGCCACTGCCTGCTTCTGGATTGCCTACGTATTGACGCGCCCTTTCGGCGCCTCCTGCGGCGACCTGCTGTCCCAGCCGGCCGGCAACGGCGGCCTCGGCTTTGGTACGATAGCGACCAGCGCCCTGTTTTTGGCAGTGATCGTGAGCCTGGTCAGTTATCTCTCCTTTACTCAAAAACGTTTGACGGCGCTAAGCGCCTGATGAAATAGGAAACAATGATGAATAAAACAATACAGCTGGCGGTAAGCAAGGTGCCTGAAGTCACCCTGATGTTCTGGATCATCAAGATCGCCGCCACCACCCTTGGCGAAACCGGCGGCGATGCGGTTTCCATGTCGATGAACCTGGGCTACCTGGTTGGCAGCGTCATCTTCGGCGTGATCTTCCTGGTCGCGGTCGCCGCCCAGATCCGCGCCACCCGCTTCAGGCCCTTCCTCTACTGGACCACCGTGATCGCCACCACCACCGTCGGCACCACGCTGGCCGACTTTGCCGACCGTTCGCTCGGCATCGGCTATCCGGGCGGCGCATCGCTGCTGTTTGCGCTGTTGCTGATTTCCCTGTTTGTCTGGTACCGGACCATGGGATCGGTGGCCGTCGACAGCGTCCATTCACCGGCAGCGGAAATGTTCTACTGGGTCACGATCATGTTTTCGCAAACGCTGGGCACCGCGCTGGGCGACTGGGCGGCCGATACCGCCGGCCTTGGCTATGGCGGCGGCGCCATCCTGTTCGGCGCCCTGCTGGGGCTGGTGGCGCTGGCCTATTACCGCACCAAGCTGTCCAGAACGCTGCTGTTCTGGGCCGCATTCATCCTGACCCGCCCGCTGGGCGCCGTGGTCGGCGACTTCCTCGACAAGCCGCTCAACGCCGGCGGCCTGGCGTTGAGCCGCTATTCGGCGTCGGCGGCGCTGCTGTTCTTTATCGTTGCCTGCATCCTGCTGTTCCGCCAGCAGGCGGCGCAAGCCTTGAAGCGTGAGAGTATACGGGTGGAGCGCAGGCCCGAAACCATCAATCAATAGCGTAATAACGGAGGATGCATGCGGGTATTGCTGGCTGAAGACGATCCGATGATCGGAGAGGCCATCCAGGCGGCGTTGAAAGACGCCTCCTACGCCGTCGACTGGGTGAGGAACGGCAAGACGGCGCTGGATACGCTGTCGTGCCAGCACTATGACTTGCTGCTGCTCGATCTCGGCTTGCCCGGGAAAGACGGCTTCGAGGTGATGGATGCCATCCGGCGCCAGGACAATCCCCTGCCCTTGCTCATCATCACGGCGCGCGACGGCCTGGAGCACCGCCTGCGCGGACTGGATGGCGGCGCCGACGACTATATCCTGAAACCGTTCGACATGGCCGAACTGCTGGCGCGGGCACGCGCCGTGCTGCGCCGCAAAGGCGGCAGCGCCACGCCATTGCTGAGCAACGGCGTCCTCTCGCTCGACCCGTCCACGCGCCTCGCCAGCAGCCAGGACCAGCCGCCCCAGCAACTGTCGAACCGCGAATTCGCCTTGCTGCAGGCGCTGATGCTGAGGCCGGGAGCGATCCTGTCGCGCAGCGAGCTGGAGGAACGGATCTACGGCTGGGGCGAGGAAGTGGAAAGCAACGCCGTCGAATTCCTGATCCATGCCCTGCGCAAGAAACTGGGCAGCGCAGCCATCAAAAATGTCAGGGGCGTGGGATGGATGGTTTCCAAAGGAAGTTGAAAAATTCGATCCAGTTCTTCCGCCTGTCGCTCTGGCTGTCGCTGGCGATCCTGGCAGTAGCCCTGCTGGCCGGGGTGTTCGCCTTTATCTCCGGTTTCGACGAAGCGCATGAATTCCAGGACGACATGCTGCGCCAGGTGGCCGCTTTGTTCGACCAGGAGCATATTCCGGTTCCGCCGCGGCAGGATGCCGCCAAGGTCGCCATCGGCGACGAGGAAGCGCGCGTCATCGTGCAGTATCTGGGCGACGGCAACGGCAGCCCGAGCGCATCCCGGGCGAAAGGACTGAAGCTGCCGGCGACGCTGCCGGACGGCATGCAGACTTTGCACTCAGGCCATCATCGCTACCGGGTGCTGGTAAAAACCCTGGCGTCGCAGCAGCGCATCGCCGTCGCCCAGGAAACCGCGGTACGGGATGAAATCGCCCGCGACAGCGGCTTGCGCACGCTGATGCCCTTCCTGATCCTGATACCCCTGCTGCTGGTGCTGGTGGCCCACCTGGTGCGCAAGATGTTCCAGCCTATCGCCAGGCTGTCGGCCGAGATCGACGGCCGCAACGAACAAGAACTGCATGCGCTGGCAGCGGAACCGCTGCCGGTCGAAGTGCGGCCGTTCGTGGTCGCCATCAACCGCTTGCTGGAGCGCGTGGCGCAAGCCATGGAAGCACAGCGCCGCTTCGTCGCCGATGCTGCCCACGAATTGCGTTCGCCGCTCACCGCGCTGTCGCTGCAGGCCGAGCGGCTGGCCGATGCCGAGATGCCGGACGCCGCGCGCCAGCGGCTGGCGACGCTGCGGCAAGGGATTGAACGCGGACGGCGCTTGCTGGACCAGCTGCTGGCGCTGGCGCGGGCGCAGTCCGCGCCGCTGGCGCCCAGCGACACGGTAGCCGTCATGCAGGTCTATCGGCGCGTGCTGGAAGACCTGATGCCGCTGGCCGACGCCAAACAGATCGACATCGGCGTCGAAGGCGAAGCCGGCCTGCGGGTGCCGGTGGCCGAAGTCGACCTCATTACCATCGTGAGGAACCTGGTCGACAACGCCATCCGCTATACGCCATCAGGCGGACGCATCAACCTGTCCATGCACGGCAGCGCCGGCGGCGTCAGCTTGCAAGTGGACGATACAGGACCCGGCATCGCGCCGGAAGAACAAGCACGCGTGTTCGATCCCTTCTACCGCGTACTCGGCAACGACGCCACCGGATCGGGACTGGGCCTGTCCATCGTCCAGACTATCGCCAGCCGCATCGGCGCCCGCGTCACGCTCGCGCATGCCGACCGGAAAACACAGTCAGGATTGTGCGTCACCGTGTTCATCCCACTATCCCCGGCTAAAATAGGCGCCTGATTGCAGCTCTTCAATTGACGTCATCATTTCCGGATCCTTGCGCGCAACGGCATATCTGCGGGTGCCGCTGCGTGAGGCAAGCGCCGGAACAGAGGAAACCATATGAAAATCCGCGCCGCCGTACTGCGCCAGACCGGCTTGCCGCATCCCTACCGGGAATCCAAGCCGCTGGCGATCGAAGAACTCGAACTGGCGCCGCCCGGGCGCGACGAAGTACTGGTGCGCATCCGCGCCGCCGGCCTGTGCCACTCCGACCTGTCGGTCATCAATGGCGACCGCCCGCGCCCGCTGCCGATGGCGCTCGGCCACGAAGCCGCCGGCGAAGTCGCGGCGCTGGGAGACGGCGTCGCCGACCTGCAGCTCGGCGATCACGTGGCGCTGGTGTTCGTCCCCAGCTGCGGCCATTGCCCGCCCTGCTGCGAAGGCCGCCCCGCCCTGTGCGAGCCCGGCGCCCAGGCCAACGGCAACGGCACCTTGCTGTCCGGCGCGCGCCTGCTTGAAAGCGCGCATGGCGAAGCGGTCAATCATCACCTTGGCTGCTCAGCGTTCGCCGAATACGCCGTCGTTTCACGCCATTCACTCGTCAAAATCGACCCTGCTCTGCCGTTTGACGAAGCCGCGCTGTTCGGCTGCGCGGTCCTGACCGGCGTCGGCGCGGTAGTCAACACAGCCCAGGTCCGAGCCGGCCAGTCGGTCGCGGTAGTCGGCCTGGGAGGCGTCGGCCTGGCCGCAGTGATAGGCGCGCTGGCCGCCGGCGCACGCGAAGTGATCGCCATCGACCTCGCCGCAAGCAAGCGCGAACTCGCCACCCGACTAGGCGCAACCATGAGCTTTGACGGCGGCGCCCCGAACTGCGTGGAGGCGGTCAGGGACGCCACCGGCGGCGGCGCCGACCATGTATTCGAATTCGCCGGTTCCATCCAGGCCTTCGAAACCGCCTACCGCATCACGCGCCGCGGCGGCACCACCACCACCGCCGGCCTGCCGCCCGCCGCCGCCCGGTTCGGGCTGCCGCTGGTCAGCCTGGTGGCGGAGGAACGCACGGTCAAGGGCAGCTATATCGGCAGCTGCGTACCGGTGCGGGATCTGCCGCGATACATCAGCCTGTATCGCGGCGGACGGCTGCCGGTCAACCTGCTGCTGTCCCACCGTTTGCGGCTGGAAGATATCAATGCGGGTTTTGACCGCCTGCATACTGGAGAGGCGGTGCGGCAGGTGGTTGTGTTTGACTGATGGCCGTTATCGCCCCAAACCCGGCCGTCGACCAAAAAAGTGTGTAGGTCAGGTTTGCACGGGCAAGCGGACATAGCCGTTTCAGGCGCCACCGACAGTTCAATCCTCGAAGCCGCAACTCTGAATCGCCCGCAAAAAAATTGGATGCATCGAAATCGGATGTCCGCACCGCCCGTACCGACTATCTCTCGGCCACCCACTACGGCCAATCAACGTGCTCCAAACCGGCCATTCAAAGTAAGCAACGACTTTTAATTGAGGTCTATTTCATCATCGCCCATGCTTCGAGTCGGGTACCGAAAGGACCATAGTTGAGTGCCAATCGGGGTGATCACTAAGCGAAAATTCAACCGAATAGCCATTACACCGCCACGGAATATCACAACTTTACACTATTAATTTCGTTTCACCTCGTATTGCAGGCATACGACGCCCGACGGAAAAATTTTACTATTTACCAGCATGAGTGCGGTTTTGTCCTTGATATTTTTGAACAAGGGAATACCTTGCCCCAGCAGTATCGGATTGACGAATAGCCAGTACTCGTCGATGAGGTTTTCCGTCATCAGCGCGTGAGTGGCGGAGGGGCTGCCAAACATCAAGATCTCGCTGCCCGAGCTGTGCTTGAGCTTGTTGATTTCATCGCTTACATTGCTACTGATGATTTGCGTATTAACGTGACTTTTTTCCGACAAAGTTTTCGACAACACCACTTTGCGTGCGGATTTATACCAGCGTGAATGTTCATGGTCATGCGGGCTGGCGTCAGGCTTATCGGCAGCAGTTGGCCAGTACGACTCCATCATCTCGAAGGTGGTACGCCCGTATAATGCTGTGTCGGTCTGCTTAATCCGCTGCTCCACGTATTCAAACAAATCGGTGCTTATACTTATCCAGCCGAGGCCCGCCGGGCCCTTCGCAGTGGAAGCAACAAAACCATCCAGTGACACATGTACAAACGAAACGATTTTTCTCATGATTTTCTCCGTGTTCAAGTTTTGATTACATAGCCGGCAAGCCGCGCCAGAGTTTGGTTGCCGCCTTCAATCGCACCAATTCGCTCTACCGCCATATTGCGTGCCTGCGCAGTAGGAAAAAACAGACGGATCGTCACTTTGGTTTGTCCGCCCACTGCCTCGAACGTCCACATCGCCTCAAACATGGCCTTCGGGTCGCCCTTGTATGTGCCGCCGGTGCAAAACTCGATGTGGTGAGGTTTGTCGATCGCGGTATAGACGCTGCGGCTGGGGTAATCTCGTCCATCCGGCCCGTGCATGACATGGTGCCACTCGCCTCCCACGCGAAAATCCAGTTTCTCCAGCGTGTTAGTAAACCCATTCGGACCCCACCAATGCACGACATGTTCAGGTTTGGTCATCGCCTCCCATACCAATTCGCGCGGCGCGTCTATCAAACGCGACATGATGATTTCGCGGTCGCTGGCATCAGCATTGTTCGCCGCGTTATTTTTTCTTTCCTGCACTTTTCGTCTCCACAGATTGAAGGTTTTTAAGATACACATCCAGACGATCCAGAAAAGCGGCCGTTGGCGAGGGGATTTATTTTAAGTGTGAAGGACCCGCTGCGACAAACTCGTCTCGTGCTTCGAGTCGTTTGTGGCGATCGCAGCTTCGGCGCTGCGACTGAAGTGAGTGTCACAACACAACGCGCCCCGGCAGGCGGGGCGCGCTGCACTTGATCTGATTGTAGCCAGAGGCGATCAGATGCCGATGGTCGAATGACTCGGACTACTTCAGCCTAAGTCGAGCGATTGATTACATATAGCTATCAATTTAATGAAAATAATTAATTTCATATATCATCGAATTGAAATTACTATGAATGCGCTATTCGATAATCAGGAGACGCCGCATGAAAAATATTTCACTTCCCGGGCGCCATATCGGGCTGCCAGCTTTATGTCTAGCGGCCATCGCGGTGGCGGCCATTGCTATTGGCAGCGGTCCAAGCATTGCAGCAGATCCCACTCGGGATAAAGACGCAGCAATAGGCCATAATCAACGTTTACAAACTGTTGGCCCGAACGGCCTGATCAAAGAGATGTTGTAGTCACCTAACTTACCCACGACAAAGGAGATCCCCATGTCAACTGAAGCCAAATGCCCTTTCCACCCCGCCGGTGGCGGCACAACGAACAAAGACTGGTGGCCGAACCAGCTGCGCGTTGATGTGCTGAACCAGCATTCCAACAAGTCCAATCCCTTGGGCGAGAAGTTTGACTACGCTGAAGAGTTCAAGAAACTCGACTACAAGGCGCTCAAGGCAGATCTGATCAAACTCATGACCGACAGCCAGAGCTGGTGGCCGGCCGATTTTGGTCACTATGGTCCGCAGTTCATCCGCATGGCCTGGCATTCGGCCGGTACCTATCGCACCCTCGACGGTCGAGGCGGCGGTGGTCGTGGACAACAGCGTTTCGCACCGCTCAATTCGTGGCCGGACAACGTCAATATTGATAAATCGCGCCGCCTGCTGTGGCCGATCAAGCAAAAATATGGCCAGAAAATCTCCTGGGCCGACCTTTTCATCCTGGCCGGCAATGTGGCGCTGGAGTCCATGGGCTTCCGCACCTTTGGCTTTGCCGGCGGCCGTGAAGACGTGTGGGAACCGGACCTGGATGTGAACTGGGGCGCCGAGACCACCTGGCTGGGGACCGACAAGCGTTTCCACGGCGATCGCGAACTGGACAGCAACCTTGCGGCCACCCACATGGGCCTGATCTACGTGAACCCGGAAGGTCCGAACGCCAGCGGCGACTACATGGCTGCGGCCAAGGACATCCGCGCCACCTTCAACCGCATGGCCATGGACGATGAGGAAATTGTCGCCTTGATCGCAGGTGGACACACCTTCGGCAAGGCGCACGGCGCCGCGCCCGAATCGCACAAGGGCCCCGAACCGGAAGGCGCAGGCATCGAAGCCCAGGGCCTGGGCTGGAACAGCAACTTTGGCAGCGGCCACGGCAAAGACGCCGTGTCCAGCGGCCTGGAAGTGACCTGGACCAAAACCCCGGCATTGTGGAGCAACAACTTCTTCGAAAACCTGTTCAAGTACGACTGGGAACTCACCCATTCGCCGGCCGGCGCCAAACAGTGGGTGGCCAAGAATGCCGAGGACATCATTCCCGACGCGCATGTGCAAGGCAAGTTCCACAAGCCCACCATGCTGACCACCGACCTGACCCTGCGCTTCGACCCGGAATTCGGCAAGATTTCCAAACGTTTTTACGAAGACCCACAAGCCTTCGCTGACGCGTTTGCGCGCGCCTGGTTCAAGCTGACCCACCGTGACATGGGCCCAAAGGCACGTTACCTCGGCCCCGAAGTGCCGCAGGAAGATCTGATCTGGCAAGACCCGTTGCCGGCTGCGACGCACCAGCCATCAGCGGCCGACATTGCCGATATCAAGGCCAAGATCGCAGCCTCTGGTCTATCGGTAGCCGAGTTGGTGTCGGTGGCCTGGGCTTCCGCCTCCACCTACCGTGGCGGCGACAAACGCGGCGGCGCCAATGGCGCGCGCCTGGCTCTGGCTCCTCAGAAGGATTGGGCAGTCAACGCGACGGCAGTGCGTGTGTTGCCAAAGCTGGCCGACATTCAGAAGGCGTCGGGCAAGGCCTCGCTGGCTGACGTGATTGTGCTCGCCGGCGGCGTTGGTGTTGAACAGGCGGCCAAGGCGGGCGGGATCTCGATCGAGGTGCCCTTCGCACCCGGCCGCACCGACGCCAAGCAGGAACAGACGGATGTCGAGGCCTTTGCCGTGCTGGAACCGCTCGCCGATGGTTTCCGCAACTACAATACAGGCAAGTCCAGTGCTGCGACCGAAGCGTTGCTGGTCGACCGGGCCCAGTTGCTGACGCTGACTGCACCGGAGCTCACCGCGCTGGTCGGTGGCCTGCGGGTACTTGGCGCCAACTTTGATGGTAGCAAGCACGGTGTGTTCACCGACAAGGTCGGCGTACTCAGCAACGACTTCTTCGTCAATCTTCTGGACATGGACCTGGAGTGGAAAGCCGTCGACAGCGAGGCCGAATTGTTCGAAGGACGCGACCGCAAGACCGGCGCGGTCAAGTACACAGGCACGCGCAACGATCTGATCTTCGGTTCCAACTCGGTGCTGCGGGCTTATGCCGAGGTCTATGCAGCTGTGGATGCCAAGGAGAAGTTCGCCAAGGACTTCGTCGCGGCTTGGGTCAAGGTCATGAACGCGGACCGCTTCGATCTCGCGTAATGCCGGCTGCGGCCTTGTCTGGCTCAAGGACAGACAAGGCCTGCTGCGCTAGCGTCGCCGGTGCGTGGCGACGCTAGTCTTTCAACAAATATGCGGCCAAAAGCGGAAGTAGCCGTCCGCACTCAAGCATTGGCTGCGGGCTTAACCCAAAGCGAAGAAGCCAGGACCTACGCCAAAGAGGTCGACCGGACTAACGTTGACTACCGAAATCGTGCTCGCCCCCCCCGACTGGAATCTACCTCCCCGTGGCAGGTGATTTCGAGAGGGATGTGTGCAATGTATTGGCCGCTGGACCTGAGCGTAGCGCTTCCCTATGAACGTCGCTCATATCAGTACGTAAGCTCAGTGTTTTCCCGTATCGGAACTAAGAGGATACCCGGCGCGCACCGTCCGCCGGCAGCAGGTCCCATTCATCGCTGTTAAGCCAGCAAGGTGTTCGTCGGAAAGTGGGATCAGCTTCAACCGCTTCGTTTCGAGAGTAGTCATGATTTTTCAATATTGAGCGAGGACTTGCGACCGGCCGCTTCTGGCCGCGATGCGTCGGCCATTCATCAGCTTACAACTTGGCGCCTGGTGTTTTTTCCCCGGAAATAAATGTTACTTTGGCGATTTTTCCATCGTGAACTTCATAAATTGCAATCGCCTCCATGACGCCCGGTCCTTCAGGCAGCGTGACGCGAACGCGCTCGTGGTCGATGACGGTATTCCCCATGACAATGCGCTTTACGATGAGGCAATGCAAAAGCGTGTCGCTGAACCGTATCGTATAGCGCTTGCGCATTTCCTCCTTTCCCTTCGCCGACGGTGTGTTCGGAAATCCAAAAAGCTCGACCTCGTCCGCATACGTGGCAAGGAAGGCATCTATGTCGCGCGCATTGTAGGCATCGAGCTGTTTCTGGACGACGTCCTCGGCAGAGTTCGTCTCGACAGCCGATGCGGACTGAGGCATCGCTGAAGCGCGAAAAATCAATGGGGTGCAGATGAGTGATTTGAATATATCTTTCATGCCGTATTCCTTCTCGGGGTAAGTTGATCATCCATCGTGGGTTTTGTCGTCACCAAGCTACAAGCCATGTTCAATCCACGGCTTCCACAACTTGGCCACGCTCGATAAGGAATGCTTTCGTTGCTTTGTGTAGCTCGTTATCTTCGACAACCGTCCAGATAACTCTGCACCGGGCCGGTTCGAGCCGTGCCGGAATAAGCCGCCACAGCAGGTCGGCCGTTGTTGCTTACCGTTGTTGTGCTGCTTCAGGCTGGAGCATTCTGCCCATCAATTCGTGGATTTTGTTGACAGCCTTTAGCGGGCGGATCATCACCTTAAAGTGTGTAATCAGGCCCTCGTCGTTCCACGTGATCATGTCCACACCGTTGATCAGGATGCCGTCGCAGCTTGACTGGAACTCCAGCACCGCGGAATGCGGTCCGAGCCATTCATTCAAATATTCGAAGCTGCCGTTATTCAAGACATGCAAGCCGGCGGCAAGGTATTTGATTGTGATCGCATTGCCGTTTTGGGGCGTGTGAACAACCGGTGATTCGAAGACCACATCATCGGCGAGCAATGCTTTCAAGGCAGTGATGTCGCGCGACCTGACAATCTCGTGCCAGCGTTCAATGGTGGAATGTGCCATGGCTGTTGCTCTCTTATCTAGGACAGCGGTTTGTGGTTAAAGGCTCAGGAACTTGCCTTCGATTAAAGCAGATGTCACTGCTGGGTCAGTCAGGCGCCAAGCGCAACAACGTCCCGTTCCTGTCCTCGGTGATCACCAGGCTCCCATCTTCCAGCGTGGCCAGCGCCACCGGCGCGCCCATCGGATAGCCGCCGTGCCGGTAGTTCCATCCCGCCACCAGATCGCGCGGCTCGCCCACCGGCTGATAAGCCGCATCGAGAGCCAGGCTGACCAGCCGGTGGCCGGCGGCGCGGTAGCCGTGATAGCCGATGATCAGGTGGCCGTTCAGCGCCGGCAGGCTTTTGCCGTTGTAGATCAGCATGCCCAGCGGCGCCGCATGGGGCGGCAGAAGGCGGCCGGGCGGCGTCTTGGCGCGGCAGTCGAATCCTGGATATTCCGGGCTGGTCCTGAGCTTGTCGAAGCAATAGGGCCAGCCGTAATCGGCGCCGGCGCTGAGCCAGCTGAGGGTGTCGTGCGGCAGCTCGGCGTCGGATAGCTTGGGATCGGCGACAGTGATGTTGTCGCGCGAATTGGTGGCGGCCACCAGCGTGCCGTTGGCGGTGAGCGCCAGCGCCATGCTGTTGCGCAAGCCGCGCGCGTGCACCGGCAGCGCGCGCGCATCCAGCGGCAGATGGGCGTTTGTCAGGCTGGCGCGCAGCACGCTGGCGCGCGGCGGCGTCTCCTTGATCTCGGGGCAAGGCGAATCCGACTTGCCGGGCTGGTCGGGCCGGCTTTCGCAATTGTCGGTGGCGGAACCGACATTGATGTACAGCGCACCGTCGGCGCCGAGCGCCATCGCCGTCAGCGGATGGCGGCCGGTGGTTGGCAGGTTGACGACGATATCCTGGGCGCTGCCAAGCAGATTCCTGGCGGCAGGGTCGATGCGGACGATGCGGCCGTGCATGCCGATCAGCAGCTTCTTGTCCGGGGTAGCGACGATCCCATTCGGCATGTCAAGCTGGCTCAGCAGCACTTCCGGCTGGCCCTTCTGCTTCAGGTTCAGGTGCAGCAGGCGGCCGCGCTTGCTGGCCCAGCCGCCCATGTCCAGCACATAGATATCCTGAGCGATCGCGGCCACCCCGCGCACAAAGCCGAGGTGATCGGCGACCAGCCCCATGCACATGCCCTTGGCGACCTTGAGGTCGAGACGCGGAAAGCCGTCGCAGTTGCCGGCGGTGCGGTAAGTGCTTTGCGCCGACGCTGCTGCGCAAGCGAGCAGGAACAGCGCGCCAAGGAGATTGCGGAGAAAAGATGCTGCTCGCATGAAAGAAACCTTCTGTTCTGTAAGACGATAGGCTCAGCCCTGCCGCGTAAACGAGCCGATTGAGAAATATGTCGACAGGGAAATATCCGGCATATTGCCACACTCCGTCATTGGCGGATTGTTTTCATGACTGGCATCGCCTGCCCGGCAAGGATCCTCTGCAAAAGCCCTAAGACCACAAGCAAAAAAATGAAAAAGTGGTATTACACCTGTCTGTCGCCAAACAAGCGCGCGCTTTCTCCAGCGGTAAGGAAATCCATCGAAAGATTATCAAGAAGATATCTTCACAAAAACCCATTCATTGCCGAATAGAAATAATTTTACCTCGCCCAGCATGCCATTTGTGACTTAAATCGACACCCGCCACGAATGAAAGTCAATACCGCTTTGCAACTGGTATGGTCACTGTAAAAACCCGTGCAAACCACTTGACGCGCAATTTCACTGCCCTCATCCTCGGCCCGGATTAGTTGGCGTGCGGAAACTATCTGGTTTCACGCACTTCCCCATTCGACACAGGAGACATGCATGAAAACAAGAATAGTCAGCACCGTGCTGTGCACCGCGATCGGCAGCATGCTGGCAGGCTGCGGCGACGGCGGCTCGAGCGATGCCGGCGGCGCCAGCCAGAAGCAGATTGCCGCCACCGGCAAGGCCAGCGCATCAGCCAGCGCATCAGCCAGTACAGCCGCCTGCGCCCCCGCCTGGAACGCCAGCACCATCTATGTCGGCGGCAACAGCGCCAGCGCCAACAGCACCAACTACACTGCCAACTGGTGGACCCAGGGCAACGACCCGGTTACCGACAGCGGCGGCAGCGGCAGCGGCAAACCATGGACTTCCACCGGCGTATGCGGCAGCGGCACGCCCACCCCGCCGCCAGTCACGCCGCCTCCGGTGAATCCGCCGCCAACCACGCCTGGCAGCACCACCGGCACCATCAACTATCACCTGCTGCTGGGCGCCGGCAGCGCCCAGGACCAGCTGGTCCTGGATGGCGGCAACTACAATGACCTGATCATGTCGAACATCATCGCCGGCGTCATGTATGGCCACCTGGTGCAGCAGTACTACCCGGGCATGCAGTTCCAGAAGGACTACATGTACGGCTCGATCATGGGCCAGCTGCTGCAGGAAAATATCGAGACCGGGCTGTACGCCAGCAGCGGCAGCCTGATCGATCCGTCGCCGGACCAGCAAGCCGTGATGGGCGCCGGCCAGGGCGGCCCCTACCAGATCAACAACTACGCCGCCGACATGGTTTCCGGCTCCTATGCGCCGGCCGGCCATTCGCTGATCAACTACGTCGCCATCCAGAAAAACATCGGCTACACCATGGCCACCGCGGCCCAGCAATACACCAAGGTGACGCCGCCTTCGTTCAACAATAAATACTACGGTCCGATGCTGACCGCATATTTCCATTACAACGACTTTGTCGCCCTGATCCTCACCGGCAAGGGCGCCGGCGGCTGGACGACGCCATGGCAGCCTTACTATGACAATACGCTGGCCAACTTCACCAAGCTGCCTGGCAATTTCCTCGACGTCTTGCTGAATGTCGCCTACAACCAGGGTTACTACGGCACCCTGATGACCAGCTACAGCAAACTGGGAGCCACGGCGACCGCAGCGACGGTCAGCAGCGTCAACGCCTACAGCTCGGTGTGGGGCGCGACCGACACCTATCAGCAATATCCGTATCAGGTGCGCTATTACCTCGACCAGCTGTACGGCAACCCGATCCCGACCACCAGCGCCACGACCTTCACGACGCCGGCCAACCATGTCGCCTTCAGCATGCCGGCGCTGGAAACCGTGTTCTCGAACGTGTTCCAGACGCTGGCGTATGTCAACAGCACCGGGACTTCAGTCTACATTTCGGCCGCGCAGGCGCAAACCGCGTTCAACAGCGCCCTGGCCAGCGCCGGCGTGACCGCCAGCGCCACGCTGGACTTGAGCACCGCCGCCGACCGGGCGCAGATCTTCAGCATCCTGGAAAAAGCCATCGGCAACCTGGAAACCAATCTGAACACCAAGTTCAGCGCCACCACCAATTCCCAGTTGTAGTCGTTGGGAAGCACAGCCGCCGGGCAGAGTCATGTGGGGTCGGAGTCAACTTTCGCGGTGCTTTATCGCGAAACTTGACTCCGACCCCGCATGACGGATTCAGAGAAAGAAGGGGAGCATTCATCATTGCATTTTCTAACAACGAGGCATGCACTCCGTGGCCCGCTAAGTGGGGTCAGAGTGAAGTTTCTGCAAAAAGCGCGCAGAAAGTTCACTCTGACCCCAGTTAGCTCCTGACCCCAGTTAGCTATGTAGCTTAAGCGCGACGAAAACCAGGTTACGATTTTGCTCAGAACAAGGGATTGGAACGCAGATATTCCAGCCCGGTGAGCTGCATCTGCGTGCCTTCCGGCGCGCCTATCGCGTAAGGCAAGGAAGTCCGCAGGGAATTGGCGAAGTCGCCCGTGTACAGCTTGGAGCCCTGGTGGCTCAGGTTGGAATTGGCATCGATATAGATGGACTCGCCCAGCCCTGACCATAGCCGGCAGAAACCATAATCTTCCGACAGATAGCGGCGCGTCTCCGGATCGACCATGACGTCGAAGAAGCGGTAGTGCAGCCCGCGGTCGGGAACACCGATGCTGTCGGGCACATAGTTGAGCTCAGGGTAGCTAGCGATCAGCCGCTCGAACACGCTGCGCTTGATCACCATGAAGCCGGTCGGCGCTTCTTCCATGCGCATGAAACCGTCGGCCTGCACTTCCAGCCTGACCTGCTTGCTGCCGTCGGCAACCTTGGCGTTGACGGTGTAACGGGCATAGGTCGCTTCGAATTGCTGCCGGGTCGTGCCCTGCGGCAGACCTTCCTCAGGCCAGGTTTCGTGCTTGAGCGGATAGACGCCGGCGGCGATGTCGTAGCCTGAACGCAGCAAGCGGAACGCCGCCTCGGCGGAAAAACCGATGTCGGCGTCGATCCAGAACAGATGCGTCCATTGCGGGTTGGCGAGAAAATCGGCGACGCAGTTGTTGCGCGCCCGCGTCACCAGGCTTTCGCCCTGGTGCATGACCACCTGCATCGGCATGCCGCAGCGTTCGGCCTCCACCGTAAAATTCAATAGAGACATCACATAGTTGCGGAAAAATTTTCCGTCATGGCTAGGCGTCATGATCACCGGACAGATACGGGTAAGGTCTACTGCTTCAGGCATTTTTCTTTCCTTCTTGATAGGTGTGTGGTGCAAACCGGCAGACGCGCGATTGTAGCAAGGCGGCGCGGCGGCAGGCGCTACCAGGCCGCGATGCAGCCGTCGGTGCGCGGCTCGGTGCCGCCGCACAGTACGCCGTGGCGGTCGCGCCAGATGATCTGGCCGCGGCCGAAACCGAGCTGATTGGCCGACCACGACGCCTCGTGCCCGAGGCCGCGCAAGCCGCGCAGCAGATGCTCGGCGGTGGAATGCTCGATGCTGACGTTATTGCCGCTCTCCCATTCCCAGCGCGGCGCATCCAGCGACGATTGCGGATTGAGTCCGAAATCCACCGTGTTCATGACCATCTGCACGTGCCCTTGCGGCTGCATGAAGCCGCCCATCACGCCAAACGGCCCGACCGCCTCGCCATCCCTGGTCAGGAATCCCGGAATGATCGTGTGATACGGCCGCTTGCCCGGCGCCAGGCAGTTGGGATGGGATGCATCCAGCGTGAAATTGTTGCCGCGGTTATGCAGCGCAATGCCGGTTCCCGGCACCACCAGGCCCGAACCGAAGCCCATGTAGTTGCTCTGGATGAAGGACACCATATTGCCCTGGTCGTCGGCAGTGCTGAGGTAGACGGTGCCGCCGCGCGACGGCTGCCCGGCCTGCGGCCATGCCGCCCGCGCGCCGATCAGCTTGCGCCGTTCGTCGGCATAGGCTGCCGACAGCAAGTCCTGCACCGACACCCGCATGTGGCCGCTGTCGGCGATATGCGCCAGGCCGTCGGCATAAGCCAGCTTGATCGCTTCGATCTGGCGGTGGTAAGTCAGCAAGCTGTCGCGCTGGCTGAAGTCGAAGCCTTGCAGGATATTCAAGGCCAGCAAAGCCACCAGGCCATGGCCGTTGGGCGGAATTTCCCAGACATCGTAGCCGCGATAGTTGCAGCTGATGGGATCGACCCACTGCGGCCGGTACGCCGCCAGGTCGGCGGCATCGAGGCAGCCGCCGGCCGCGCGCACGAAGGCCGCGGTCTTGTCCGCCAGGGCGCCGCGGTAAAAGCCGGCGGCGCCGTCAGCCGCGATGGCGCGCAGCGTATCGGCATGTCCCTGCGAGCGCCAGATTTCGCCGGCGCGCGGCGCCCTGCCCTCGATGCTGAAAGTGTCGAACCAGGATTGAAAGTGCGGCTCCTTGAACTCCCGCCGGAACAAGGCGTGGGCCTGCTGCCAGGCAAAGGCGACCATCGGCGACAGCGGATAGCCGTCCTGCGCCAGCGCAATCGCGCCGGCCATGGACTGCGGCAAGGGCAAGCTGCCGAAGCGCTCGGCCATGTTGGCCCATGCGCCCGGCGCGCCAGGCACGGTGACCGGCAGCGGACCGTACTTCGGCATGCTTTGATGGCCGGCGGCGCTGAGCTTGGCGATCGAGATCGCCTGCGGCGCGGCGCCGCTGGCGTTCAAGCCATGCAGCTTGCCTTGGCGCCAGATCAGCGCAAAAGCGTCGCCGCCGATGCCGTTGGCGGTCGGCTCGACCACGGTCAGCGCGGCGGCGGTAGCGATCGCCGCATCGATGGCGTTGCCGCCGGCCTGCAGCACTGCCAGCCCGGCTTGCGCCGCCAGCGGCTGCGAGGTCGCCACCATGCCGCGCCTGGCGTAGACCGCGCTGCGGCGGGAGGCATAGGGATAGTGATTGGGATCGAAATTGAACATGGCTTTTCCTGGCGCATCGGCTTCAGCGGACAACGGCGTTTCGCGCCGCGCCCGCCGTGCGGCGTGAGGAATATGATGTCGCAAGTCCAATCCCATGTATACAACAAAATAGGCAAGCATCAGATACGCCTGACGCCTGCCATGCAAGGCATTGCGGATCGCGCCGGCCGGCGCCATGAAAAAAGCCGGCTCTTGCGAGCCGGCTTGACGACAAGGCAATCAGCAGCGGATCAGAGGCCGAGATCCGAGATGAAGCGGTTGGTGTAAGTCACGCCGGTGTCGCGGTCGAACGACCAGTGGTGCAGGCCGGCCAGGCCGTTGGCTTTGGCCCAGGCCGACAAGGTGTCGGTATCGGCCAGGGTAAAGGTTTCGCCCGGGGTATCGTTGGCGCCTATCATCGGCGTCAGCTCGATCTGGCTATACGGCACCTTGTAGAAACCGCGGAAGTCCATCGCTGCCTGGATCGCCGACTGCCCCATCTGACAGACGCCGCCGCTAAGCACGCAGTTGACCGCCGTGGCCGAACCGTAGTCCATCGTCATCAGGTTGACGTAGTAGTTCTTCAGGCCGGCCGACTGGATCGCCTGCATCACCGCTATCCCCATCGAACCGAGTGGATTAGGCGAAGCCGAGCCCATGTCCACCGCCACCGAGGAACCGCTCTGGCTGGTCGCCAGCGTGGCGATGGTGAAGCTGAAGCGCAGGTTCGGATACTTGACCTGGGCCGCCTGCACCCGCGCCACCAGGTTGTTGATGTCGGACTGGCTCTGGCCGTCTTCGATATCGAAATCGATGCCGACCAGGTTGGCGGAACTGTACGTATTGATGAAGGTATCGAAACCGGCATCCGAGGTACAGGTGAATGAGCCTGCCGCGCCGCCGGTCGAGACAATGTATTTCTTGCCGGCGGCGACAAAGGCTTGCACATTGGTGGCGATCATCGCCGGCGTGATGCCGGCCCAGGTCTCGGCACCGCAGCCGCCGGTGGCGAAGGCCCAGGTCAGCGTGCTGTTATGTGCAGGCATGGCGGTGGTGACTGGCTGCGAAGTGCCGGTAATCGTGCTTTGCATGGCGCCGGTGTTCCAGTTGGCGTCGGCCGTGACGTCCTTGTATGCGCTGAACACAAAACCTGGCGTTGGCGTCGGAGTCGGTGTTGGGGTAGGCGTCGGAGTTGGTGTCGGGGTCGGGGTCGGGGTCGGTGTGGGAGTCGGAGTCGGGGTTGGCGTAGGAGTCGGCGTTGGGCTGCAGGCGCCGTTCGAAGTCCACGGCTGTCCGCTGCCGCTGCCGCCATTGTTGGTGGAGGGATTGTTCCCCTGAGTCCACCAGTTGGCCGTGTAGTTCACGCTGCTGTAGCTGGCCTGGTTGCCGACGGTGTAGACGGCGGAAGCGCTCCAGGCGGGAGCGCAGACCGGCACGCTGGATTTCACGGTGGCTGAAACCTGCTTCAGGCTGGTCGCCGTCGCTGCTCCCGACGAACCGCCATCGCTACAGCCCGCCAGCAGGCCGCCTATCAATCCCATCAACAAGGTATTGCATACAGTTGTTCTCATGCGCCACTCCTCCTCTATCAAATGACAATGTGCGAGAAGCAGGTCGTTGCGACCGGCGCCTGCGCACTCCCTAAGCTGAGTCCGTTATATGTTTAACTGGCAGCTGGGCTGAGGATGGAGGTCTGAAAAATCAGCGTCAAGTGGTTTAAAAGTATTACCGTATATACCATACCACTTGCAAACAACCTGGAATTTTCAATCGGAAAATTCTATCGCTTTTCAAAATCGAAAAGAAAATTCCATCTGCATTTTGATTCCGTACAGCAATGCAAATCTTCTAAAGATCCTCGCTTTTCTCATATGGAAAAGGGGCTTTGCGGCGACGCCGGCAAAGCGGTGCAAAAAAGTGTGACAGCAGCTGCGATACCACTTTTTCAGATGTATGCATGTGGTCTTAGATAGGCAAACGCCATGTTCGCCTTTTTCCCCGCAAAAGCGATACATGAGACGACGCTAGGGCCTGTCCCCATTTGATTTGGGAGATGCGTTCAAGCCAAAATGTGTGCTGGCAAGGCGCGTGGCGTAGCTGGGGCTGAAGCCCCAGCAAGCCATGCAACGCGGCCAGCGCACGTTTTGGCTTGAACCCTCCGGGAACGGCTGCCGGCATCACATGCCGGCCGCGCGTTCGCACTCCCAAATCAAATGGGGACAGGCCCTAGAGCTCGTCGTAGGTCGAATAGAAAGCGCCGAAATTATTATCCGGCTGGAAGTTGATCAGCGACACGGTGATGCTTGCCTCCAATCCTTCCACGTAGTGCCAGCAGCCGACCGGCAGGAACAGCAGTTCGCCTGCGGCCAGTTCGCATTCGAGCAGCTGCGCATTGCGCATCAGCGGAAAGCGCTCGTAGTCGATGGCGGCGCCGTCGACCGGCGAATAGCAATGATGGTGGTTATAGACGTACGCCAGTTCGCAAGCGGGAATCAGCCTGACGCGCTTGCGGCCGGCCACCTGCGCCATGAAGTTATTGGTCAGGTCGTGGTGAAACGGCGTACGCGTGCCTTTCGGCCCCAGCCAGAGAAAACCGTCGTCCACCGAATCCGGGTTCAGGTATTCCGGCAGACGGCCGATGTCCTGCCACAACTCCGCCAACGCCTGGCGATTGGACGACGAATTATTCGCCGTCATGTAGAAATCGTTGCTCTCCTGGGCGCCCTCGATCATGTCCAGATAGCTTGCCAGCGGCATCTTGCGCTTGTGCTGGCTGGAATTGATTTCATAGTTGGCGTCCTGCGAACGCCCCATCTGCACTTCGACTTCGCGCGCGCCGAAATGGGCGCGCAGGAAATCGAAATTCCATTTCGTCAGCGCCGGCCAGTCATCCAGCATGCCAGTGATGATCACTGGCTTGTTCAACAGATAATACTGACGATAGAACTCCTCGCGCGACAGGCGGTGGCGGCGTTCAATCACGCCGCTGCCGGCAGTCTGCCGGTTCAGGGTGCGATAGATGTCGAGCACCCAGTCATGCTTCTTCAGGCGGTTCTTGAGGCGCTGGCCGGCCTGGCGCGCGCCCAGCAGGTAGGGACTGGCCAGCGCAGCCTGCACTTCGCGCTGCGCCTCGCCTGCAGAGACGCCTTGCGCGACCAGGACGTTGAACAGGTCTTGCGGCGTGGCGTCGAGCGCCAGGTTTTCGCCGATCCAGCGGCGCCAGTCGTCGTTGATGATGATGCTTGCACTCTGCTTCGCTTGCGCCATGACTCGTCTCCCTATGCCGCGCGCCGGTTGGCATTTTCAATCACGCTGTTGCCGCTCTCTGCTGTCAGGCGGCAGAGAGCAACATTGGGATAATACGGATCAAATTGCAAGTGGTTTTGAATTTGGAGGCAGGACGCCGCGGCGGAGCTGGCGCAGCCCCGGAGTGGTATTGATACCGGCTGCGCCTAGCGCGCCTGGCCGCAAATCAGCCGGATGCCGGCGGCGGCGGTCGCCTCCAGCGAGGCGCGGCTGTCGCCCGCGCGCGAACGCAGCGCCAGGGTATGCAGGACCGCCGACGCCACCTTTGCCAGCAGCGCCGGCTCCATGGCGGCAACCGCTTCGCCCTGCTCCAGCGCACGCTGGAAACGCGCTTCGAAAACCTGGTCGAAACAGCGCAAGCCGTCGCTCAGGCGCTCGCGCACCTCGGCATCCACGACCGCCTGGGTGGCAGCGGTGCCGATCAGCAGGCAGCCGCGCGCAGCGCTGCCGGACGGCAGATACATGCCCAGCGCCAGCTGGTATACCCGCAGCAGCGCCTGCGCCAGCGGCAGATCGCCGGCCATCGCCTCGATCATCCCGCGACGGCCAAGCTCGATGTAGCGCTCCAGCGTTTGCAGGTAGAGCGCATGCTTGTCGCCGAAGGCGGCATACAGGCTGGGCCGGTTCATGCCGGTGGCCGCGCTGAGGTCGTCCAGCGAGCTGCCGCCATAGCCCAGCTGCCAGAACACGTCGCGCGCATTGTCCAGCGCCTGTTCCGGATCATAGGCGCGCGGCCGGCCGCGGGCACGCTTGTTTTCTTTTTGTTCCATACAGTATAAAAATATTGACCAAGGTATTTTTGTGCATTATAGTACAAAAACAAACCACCCATGGAGATTCCAGATGAAACTGTACTTTTCCCCGCTGGCCTGTTCGCTCGCCACCCGCATCGCCCTGTACGAAGCCGGCGCCAAGGCTGACTATATCCAGGTCGACACCAAGTCGAAAAAATTGCCGGATGGTTCCGATTTCTACCCTGTCAGCGCGTTGGGACAAGTGCCGGTACTGCATACCGACGATGGTTATCTGCTCACTGAAAACACGGCCATCCTGCCCTATGTTGCGGACCTGTTCCCGCAAGCGCAGCTGGCGCCAACGGACCGTCCGCAGCGCGCCAGGATGCAGCAATGGCTGGGCTTCGTCAGCACGGAACTGCACAAGGCCCTGTTCGTGCCGCTGCTCGATGCGCACGCCGCCGATGCGGTAAAAGCCTATGCGCGCGACAAGGCGGCCTTGCGCCTCGGTCTTCTGGAAAAGCATTTCGCCAGCCACGAATTCCTGCTGGAGCGCTTCAGCGTGGCCGATGCTTATCTGGCTACCGTGCTCAACTGGGCTGCGTATGGCGGCATCGATCTGGCGCAATGGCCGCGGGTCAAGGAATACTATGGCCGGCAGCTGCAGCGCCCGAGCATGGCGAAAGCATTGGCCGAAGAACTGGCGCTGTATCGGGCGCAATCCTGAGAACAACGAAAGGCAGATGCAGTACAACAGGCCGGCAGCAGGCATCCGGAGCTGCCCCTGGGCGTCGCGCCTGGGGCTTACATATCGTGGACACGCTTTCTCAAGCTTCATTCCGCCAACCCGTACCGATTCGACCGCGATCGCGTCATCCTCTCGGCGGGACATAGCTCCGCGCTGCTGAGCCGCTAGCCAGCCGCCAGCCAGCCGCCGGTAAAACCTGCGCACTTCAGGCCGTTGACGATATACGGGCAATTGCGCATCAAGCGCCACAGCATTTCGCTGCGATAATTCTCGATCATTAAAATGATCGGCCCCTGGTCGATGCCGAAATGCCAGGGAGAGACCCAGCCGTAAGGGTTATCGCAGTTGCAGGGGAAACTCGGATTGAAGGTGGACTTGAAGCCATACGGATTGCCTGCCTTCAGCGCGACCTGATGGATAAAGAAATCGATGGTCGGCAGCACGATTTCCGGCGCAAACGGCAGCGACGACACCACCACCCACGGCGCGATGGTGCCGTCGTCAGGGCCAAGCGGCACGCCGCGCGCCACATAGTCGTAGAACTCGCGCTGGCTGCCGTTGACCTCAAGCACGGCCGGTCCCGGTCCGTCGCTGGCGGTGATGCCCCAGCACAGTTCGCTGTAGCCGGCGAAACCGCGGGGATTGTCTATCGCATATCGCTGCTGCACCAGGGTGGCGCGGCGGCTGTTCTCGAAATAGTCGATGCCCTTGGCGCGCATGGCACTGTCCTGGATACCGCGGAAATCGACCCAGATATGCGACAGCTGGTGGGTGAACAGCGAGCCGGCGTAGACGTATTCGATGCCGTAGCTCTGCTGCCATTGGTAGGCCGCGGCCCAGTCGCCATAGCTATCCTGCGCCAGCGGATGCGAAGGCGAACCCAGTCCCAGCACATACAGCAGCAAGGCCTCGTCGTAACCATTCCAGCGATTCGGCAAGAAGCCGGATTCCGGTTTCCAGCCCATGGAGACCGCGCCGCCGCCATCCTGCGCCCAAGCCCAGTCGACGCGCAGGTACAAGGCGTCGGCCAGCCGGCGGCACTCGACCTCGTCGGCGCCCGCTCCATCGAAATAGCAGCCGGCGGTCAGCGCGCCGGCCAGGAAAAACGTGGTGTCGATGGTGGATAGTTCGCACTGCCAGGCGCGGCGCCCGCTTTGCATGTCGAGGAAATGATAGTAGAAACCCTGATAGCCGCTGGCATCCGGTTCCGGCCCTTGCGGGCTGTTCCAGAAAAACCGCAAGGCAGCCAGCACCCGCTTGAGCGCCGCAGCGCGCGTGATGAAACCGCGCTCTATCGCCACCGGATAAGCTGCCAGCGCCAACCCCACGGCGGCGATGCTGGCCGGCCAGCCGGGCGCGGTCTTATCGATCACCAAGCCGTTGTGCGGATTGGTTTCATGCATGAAGTAGCTGAACGACTCGCGTTGCAGCAGGTCCAGTTCAGCCGTTTCGCTCAGCGCTCTGCGACTCATTTTGCGGCAGGCGATTGCGGCGTAGCTGCCAGGGCAGCGTCGACGATCGCCTGCGCCTCTTGCACGATGCGCTGCAGGTGTTCAGCGCCCTGAAAACTCTCGGCGTAGATCTTGTAGATGTCTTCCGTGCCGGAGGGCCGCGCCGCAAACCAGCCGCCGTCCGTCGCCACCCGTACGCCGCCGATGGGCGCATCGTTGCCGGGCGCCTTGCTGATGATGCTGCGGATTTTTTCTCCGGCCAGCTCGGTGCTTTGGATCTGCTGCGGCGACAAGGCGGCCAGCAGCTTCTTTTGCGCCGGCGTGGCGCTGGCTTCCACCCGGGTCGCCAGCGGATCGCCCAGCTCGCCGGCCAGTTGGCGATACACCTCGCCAGGATCGCGGCCGCCGCGAGCGGTGATCTCGGCTGCCAGCAAAGCCGGCGCCAGGCCATCCTTGTCGGTAGTCCAGACCGCGCCGTCCAGGCGCAGGAAGGCAGCGCCGGCGCTCTCCTCGCCGCCGAAGCCGAGTGAACCGTCGCTCAGGCCCGGCGCAAACCATTTGAAGCCGGCCGGCACTTCGTACAGCCGGCGCTTGAGCCTGGCGGCGATGCGGTCGATGATCTGGCTGCTGACCACGGTCTTGCCGACGCCAGCCGCCTGCGGCCACTGGCCGCGGTGCTGGAACAGATAATCGATGGCTACCGCCAGGTAGTGATTGGCCGGCAGCAGGCCGGCGCTCCGCGTGACGATGCCGTGGCGGTCGTGATCGGTGTCGCAGGCAAAGGCGATGTCGTAACGATCTTTCATTCCGAGCAGGCGCTGCATGGCGTAGGACGATGAGGGATCCATGCGGATGCGGCCATCCCAGTCGGCCGTCATGAAGCGGAAGGTCGGATCGACCTCTTCACTGACCACGCTCAGGTTCAGCTGGTAGCGCTCGCCGATGCGCTGCCAGTAGTGCACTCCGGCGCCGCCCAGCGGATCGACGCCGAGGTGGATGCCGGCGTCGCGGATCAGCGCCATATCGATCACCTGGTCGAGCTCGTCGACGTAGGTATTCAGATAGTCATAACGGTGCGTGCTGTCCAGCCGCAAAGCCTTCTGCAGCGGCATTCTCTTGACGTCCTTGAGGCCGCCGCGCAGCAGCGCGTTGGCAGCGGCCTCGATCCAGCCGGTGACATCGGTATCCGCTGCGCCACCATTCGGCGGGTTGTACTTGAAGCCGCCGTCTTCCGGCGGATTGTGCGAAGGCGTGATGACGATGCCGTCCGCCAGGCCGCTCTTGCGGCCGCGGTTGTATTTGACGATCGCATGCGATACCGCCGGCGTCGGCGTGTACTCATCGCCTTCGGCCAGCATGATGCCGACGCCGTTGGCCGCCAGCACTTCGACCGCGCTGGCGCAGGCAGGCACCGACAGGGCATGGGTATCGATGCCGATGAACAGCGGCCCGCTGATGCCCTGCTTGCCGCGGTAAGCGCAAATCGCCTGGCTGATGGCCAGCACATGCGCTTCGTTGAAACTGCAGTCGAAGGATGAACCGCGATGACCCGAGGTGCCGAACGCCACGCGCTGCTCGGCCACCTCCGGATCGGGGATATTGCTGTAGTAGGCCGAGACCAGCTTCGGCACATCCACCAGCAATGCCGATGGCGCCGGCTGGCCGGCCAGAGGACTGATTTTCATGATAGGGCTCCTGGCGGGTCGGACAGCGCAGCGCAACCTGAGGGTTGCCGCGCGCTGTAATTAATCGCCCTGCGGCTTGACCGGCTTTTCTACATGGCCGCCGAATCCTTGCCGCATGGCCGACAGCACTTTGTTGGAAAAATCGTCCTCGCCGCGCGAACTGAAGCGCGCAAACAAGGCGGCGCTCAGGATGGGCACCGGGACCGCTTCGTCGACCGCTGCATTGATGGTCCACCTGCCCTCGCCCGAATCGGCGACATGGCCGGCGTAGTTTTCCAGCGTCGGATCTTTCTGCAGCGCGCCGGCGGTCAGATCCAGCAGCCACGAACCGATCACGCTGCCGCGCCGCCACAGCTCGGCAATCTCCGGCAGATCGAGGTCGTACTGATAGTGCTCAGGATGGCGCAGCGGCATGGTTTCGGCGTCAGCCGCGCTGCCCTGCTTGCCGACATTGGCGTGGCGCAGGATATTCAAGCCTTCGGCGTAAGCACCCATGATGCCGTATTCGATGCCGTTGTGAACCATCTTGACGAAATGCCCGGCGCCATGCGGACCGCAATGCAGATAGCCTTGCTCGGCGCTGCTGCCGCTTGCGGTGCGGCCGGGAGTCGGCGCCGCCGCGCCGGCGCCGGGCGCGAGCGTAGCGAAAATCGGCGCCAGATGGTCCACCACTTCCTTTTCCCCGCCTATCATCAGGCAATAGCCGCGGTCAAAGCCGGCGACGCCGCCGCTGGTGCCGACATCGACGTAATGCAGCCGGCGCGCTTTCAGTTCGGCGCCGCGGCGGATGTCGTCGTGGTAATAGGAGTTGCCGCCATCGATCACGATGTCGCCGGCTTCCAGCAAAGGCAGCAGCAGCGCCAGGTTTTCATCCACCACCGCAGCCGGCAGCATCAGCCACAGCACGCGCGGCGCGCGCAGCTGGCTGACCAGGTCCTGCAGGGATGAAGCGCCGGTCGCACCCGGATGCACCGCAGCCTTGACGGCGTCCGGGTGCAAGTCATAGACCACGCACTGGTGATCACCTTTGGTCAGGCGCCTGACCATATTGGCGCCCATGCGCCCCAATCCAATCATGCCAAGTTGCATCCTGCTCTCCTCGCTGAATAAATATGACAACGACAGCCATGTTACCCGCTGCCGTTTTTTATGTCTTTTATTATGTCTTTTATTCGGTCGATTATTGCGTTGTCCTTGCTTAGTGGACTTCCTTCTTGCGGCCTTTTTCTATCAGCGCGATGGCGCAGGCGCGGGCCTCGGCTTCCGCTTCCTGCTCGCTGGCGAAGACGGTGTCGACCGCCACCCGCTGCGACGGGAAGATATCGTTTCTATGCATGGGATTGCAGGAAGGCGCGTAGATCACCAGGTTGGCGACCCAGCCTTCGCTGTCAGGCAATGGCAGCCCGGAACATTCTATTTCGTACTCACCAATTGTTTCTGAATGCATGGCAGTCTCCAGACGGTAGCAGGGAAAATCCGGGCGGCAGATAAACGCCAAAGTGCTTCCGATCAGATCACGTTTTTCCAGTCTTCACCACTGTAAACAGTTGCAGCGCAATCGCGTGTCCGACAACCTCGCATTTGAAAGCAGGAAAAGCGAACCCGCGCGCCGATCTTCCATAAAATTCCTTTGCTCCTCGGCCAGTGTATATGAAGTCGGCGCAGGCGTTGCCACTCAGTGCGGCAGCGCACAGACTCCGCCGTTTTTTTGCCTTAAGGTGAAAATACACGGAAATCCGGACTATCCATTCCAAGCACATGCATCAAGACGATGCCTGCCTTTTTCGAACTTCTAAACTATTATTTCTACAAGGAGCACAGCATGGGCACCATCTTACTGATCATCCTGATCCTCATCCTCATCGGCGCCTTGCCGACCTGGCCGCATAGCCGCAGCTGGGGCTATGGGCCAAGCGGCATCTCCGGCCTGATCGTCGTCATCCTGATAGTGATGCTGCTCACCGGCCATCTATGACCTCGGCCTGCTGCCGGCAGCAATGAAAAACGTGGCGCCATATATTACCGGCGCCACGTTTTCTTACACCTGTTTACCTGATCATTTCTTCGTCATGATCACGCCGACCAGAAATCCCACGCCCGCCGCCGCAGCCAATGCCTGCCACGGATTTTCCTTGACATACTGCTCCGCCGAATCCGCCATTTCCTTGCTGGCGTCGACAGCGACGGTTTGCGCTTCCTGCGCGGCGACCAGAGCACTGTCCAGCAGGCGCATGGCGCGTGCGCGCAGCTCCTCGGCCTTATCGCCGGTCAATGCCGCGGCCGCCTGAAACAAGGCTTGCGCATCCTGGACCAGCACCTTTACATCGCGATTGACCGCTTTCAGATTTTTCTCTAACAAGATGAACTCCTTGAAATTGATGATGAACAGGGCCGTCTGCATTTCAACCCAACAGGTCACGCATATCGTCAGCGTGTTCTTCTTCCTTGTCCATGATGGCCGCTGAGCTGCACGATACGTTCGGCGATTCTGGATGGGAGTACAAAGCTCTACAGTAGATTTATATGACTTATGCGCTGCAAGATCGGTACGCTGACGCACATAGCACTGGTTTTAACCTTGATTCAGGGTAACGGCCAGACATCGGCAAGCTGTGTGTGCTGACCATGTTCATGACACTTGAACAATAACGCGACTCCTCTATGCAGCGGCGGCATAAAGCAAAATCCCCCGCGCTCAAATGCGTGCGGGGGATTTTCTCGGGGCTGCTGCTGAAAAGCGCGTTGCTGTATTTGTCAGTTACCCAACAACATCTGCAAGATGATGCCGGTGGATATCGCCACCAGCACATAGTCGCCGCCGGTCTGCACCCAATGATAGCCGCGCGGCGGCGCATTCAGGTGGTGAGCGCGCCAGTCGTCGACCACGTACTGGCGGTCGCGGTATTCCGGCGGCAGCCGCTGGCCGCGATAGAAAGCGTGGTCGGGACCGGCCCCGCGCTCGTCGCGGCGCTGCTCACCGTAATCGCGGCGATCCGGCTGACGACGCTGATCGTTGTAATTGCCACGATCCGGCTGGCGGCGCTGATCGTTGTAATCGCGGCGATCCGGCTGCCGGCCCTGATCGTTACGCTGCTGGTCATCGTTGCGCTGCTGCTGATCGTAGCGCTGCGCCGGCCTGTCACGTTCCTGGCCGAACGCCAGGCCGCCCGCGAGCAGCGACATTGCCATGACGGCGGAGACAACTGTTTTCGTTTTCATGCTGGGCTCCAGTAAATTGCGACGGCTCAATATTCTTGCGCCTGATGCCGAATCATGCTCGGCTATATGCAGGATAGGCCCGCAAATGCCCGCATTCAGTACGGCAGCGCACACAAGCAGCTGCTCGTCTGCAAATAGTCTTGCCGTGTCCGCAATACACCAGACGACGGCGCTATGTGTCCCAGCGCACCGAAACGCCAGGCCAACTGCCGTAGCCTGACCGACATACATAGTGCGCCGGAAACTTTCCCGGGGCTATGCGTGCAGGTCGGCAGAAATGCGGTCTTGCAGTAGCGCTGGCTTGATCCGCCGACGCGATCCTGGTCGCCAGAGACTGATCAAATCTGGATCACTGCACACAATACCGTGGGTAGTTTCGATAGGCTACACAAAGGAAATCATCATGAAATATCCAGCATACTTTATCGCCGCCCTGTCGACGTTCGCATTAGCGGGCTGCTTTACCATGCCGGCAGGTCCTGCCGGTCCTCCGGGAGCAACCGGCGCCACCGGATATACCGGCGCTACCGGCTACACCGGGCAAACCGGCCATACCGGCGCCACCGGCGGCACTGGGGCCACAGGCGATACCGGCGCGACCGGCGACACAGGCGCTACCGGCTATACCGGTGCAACCGGCAGCACAGGAGCCCGAGGCAGCACCGGCGCCAAGGGCAGTGGCGAAACCGTGGTGGTGGTGCCGGCCCGCTAACCGCTTCCGGGCGAACTCCAGGCGCTTGCTTGGAGCTTCGTCCGAGAATCTGCTAATCTGTAAAACGTAGGACGGTCCGCAGGTCAGCAATCCGCGCTGCAACAGCCAGTACTTACGCATATCTCCCACGGGCCAAATCTCTACCGCCCCCTGTCGAACGTCTTCTCCTGACGCGGCGCCCTGCCGCTTGCCAGAAGCGATATCCAGCAGGGCCAGAACCAGATCACTGCAAACTCTTCCGCGCCCTGCGATCCGGTTCCCTTTCGTTATAAAAATAGAAATATCCAAATTGAAAACAGACCACAAATCCGTATTCGATTACCTGCTCGGGGTTAAAACCGCGCTGCGCTCGGATAATGGCGGCGGCCGGGACGATGACGAACTGCCCTTGCGCGCCGAATTGTTCAGCGCCTTGCAAATGGAGCAGCACGGCCGGATCCTGGCCAATGCGCACAAGCTCAGCCCTGAACGCGGCCGCGACCAGTTGCTGGCGCGCCTGGCCGAGAACGAAACCGTCATCATCGATGCCTGCAGCCAACTGACCGAGGCCATCAAGAGCAGCCGCCAGGTGACGCCGGCGGCGGAATGGCTGCTCGACAATTTCTATCTGATCGAAGAACAGATCCGCACCGCAAAACGGCACCTGCCGAAAAACTACAGCCGCGAATTGCCACGCCTGCTGCGCGGCAACTCCGCCGGCCGCCCGCGCGTGTACGATATCGCGCTGGAAACCATTTCGCATGGCGACGGCCGCGTCGATCCGGAAAACCTGAGCCGCTTCGTCGCCGCCTACCAGCAGGTGACGCCGCTGACGCTGGGCGAGCTGTGGGCGATTCCCATCATGCTGCGCCTGGCCTTGATCGAGAACCTGCGGCGGGTCGCCACCCACCTGGCGCAGACCCGCCTCAACCGCAATCTGGCAGAATCCTGGGCCGACGCGATGGCGGAAAGCGCCGAGAACGATCCCGGCAACCTGATCCTGCTGGTGGCCGACATGGCGCGCTCCAATCCGCCGCTCGACAGCTCATTCGTAGCCGAGCTGGTGCGGCGCCTGCAAGGGCAAAGCCCGGCGCTGACGCTGCCCATGACCTGGCTGTCGCAGCGCCTGAACGAATCCGGCCACACCATTGAACAGCTGGTCCAATCCGAAACCCAGCATCAGGCCGCCGACCAGGTCTCGATCAGCAACAGCATCGGCAGCCTGCGCTTCCTGAGCGCCATGGACTGGCGCGAATTCGTCGAAACCATGAGCGTGGTCGACCATATCTTGCGCAAGGATCCGGGCGATATTTATGCTCGCATGGATTTCGCCACGCGCGACTGCTACCGCCATGTGGTTGAAAAGCTCGCCAAGCACAGCCGCATGTCCGAAATCGAAGTAGCGCAGCAGGCGTTGCAGCTGGCGGCAGCCAATATGCAGCCCGGCGACAGCGAAACGCGCAGCAGCCATGTCGGCTATTATCTGATTGACAAAGGCTTGCCGCAGCTAGAGGCGGCAGCCGCTTACCGGCCACCGTTGCCGGAACGGCTGCGCGGCGCCGGCCGCGATTCGCCGCTGGCGGCGTACCTCGCCAGCATCCTGCTGCTGAGCCTGCTGGTGGCTGGCCTGGTGCTTGCCAAGGCTTATACCGACGGCGCCGGCGACTGGCTGCTGGCAGGGCTGGCGATCATCTCGCTGCTCGCCGCCAGCCAGCTGGCGCTGGCCATGGTCAACTGGCTCGCCACGCTGATCACGGTGCCGCGGCCGCTGCCGCGCATGGATTTCTCGGAAGGCATACCGCGTGAGTCGCGTACGCTGGTGGTGGTGCCCACCATGCTGTTCACCCGGCAAAACATCGACGAGCTGACCGAAACGCTGGAAGTGCGCTACCTCGCCAATCGCGATGACAACCTGCGCTTTTGCCTGCTCACCGATTTCGCCGATGCCGACAGCGAAAATCTGGCGGGCGAAGACAGCCTGCTGGAACATATCAATAACAATATTACCGAGCTGAATCAGAAATACCGCCAGGAATATAGCAAGGAATACAACAAGGAATATAGCAAAGCCCATGACGACCGCTTCCTGCTGCTGCATCGTCCGCGGCGCTGGAACCCGCAGGAAAAGACATGGATGGGCTATGAACGCAAACGCGGCAAGCTGGCCGACCTGAACGCCTTCCTGCGCGGCGGCGAAGCAGATACCTATTCGCTGATTGCCGGCGATACCGACGGCCTCAGCAACGTCCGCTACGTCATCACGCTGGATACCGATACGGAATTGCCGCGCGACGCCGCCAGGCAGTTCGTCGCCACCATGGCCCATCCGCTGAACCGGCCGCTGTACGACGCCAGCCGCGAACGGGTGGTCGACGGCTACGGCATCCTGCAGCCGCGGGTGGCGGTCAGCCTGCCGAGCGCCTCGGCGTCGCGCTATGAACTGCTGTGCGGCGGCGAGATCGGCATCGATCCCTACACCCGCACCGTATCGGATGTCTACCAGGATGTGTTCGGCGAAGGCTCTTTCGTCGGCAAGGGGATCTACGACATCGACGCCTTCGAGCAGGTGCTGGGCAACCGCATGCCGGAAAACCGCGTACTCAGCCACGATCTGCTGGAAGGCTGCTATGCCCGCGCCGGCCTGCTGAGCGACGTCCAGCTGTATGAGCAATATCCGTCCCGCTACAGCGCCGACGTCCGCCGCCGCCATCGCTGGATACGCGGCGACTGGCAGATCGCCTCCTGGCTGCTGCCCAGCGTGCCGGGCGCGCGCGATGCGGCGAGCGGCAGGATCCTGCGCCACCGCAATCCGCTGTCCGCCTTGTCGCGCTGGAAGCTGTTCGACAATCTGCGCCGCAGCATGGTGCCGTTTGCGCTGACGGCCTTGCTGCTGGCCGGCTGGCTGCTGCCATCGGCCTGGTTCTGGAGCTGCGCGGTGCTGGCGATCATCCTGATTCCATCGATCTGCGCCAGCATCATCAGCCTGCTGCGCAAGCCTGCCGACGTCTTGCTGCGCCAGCATTTCTCCGCCACCCTGAAAGCCGCCGGTCAGCATTTCAGCCATGCGGCGCTAACGCTGATTTTTCTGCCCTATGAAGCCGCCGTCAATCTCGACGCCGTGATCCGCACCCAGTGGCGGATACTGGTCTCGCACAGGAAACTGCTGGAATGGCAACCCTCCAGCGAAACCAGCCGCCAGTCCGGCAACGGCCTGCTGTCCTATTATCGCGACATGTGGATCGCCCCCGCCATCGCCGCGGCGGCGGGCGTCTACCTGAGCGTGGCCCGGCCGCTGGCGCTGCCAGCCGCCGCTCCTATCCTGCTGCTATGGCTGGCGTCGCCCTTCATCGCCTGGTGGATCAGCCAGCCTGTCGGCCGCCGCCAGGCGCAGCTGACTAGCGAGCAAACGCAATTCCTGCGCTCGCTGTCGCGCAAGATATGGCTTTTCTTTGAAACCTATGTCGGCCCGGAAGACAACTGGCTGCCGCTGGACAATGTCCAGGAACACCCGGTCGCCGTGGTGGCGCGGCGCACCTCGCCGACCAATATCGGCCTGTCGCTGCTGGCCAACCTGGCAGCCTACGACTTTGGCTACATCCCGGCGGGACAGCTGATCATACGCACCCAGAACACCTTTCAGACCCTCGCCGCCCTGGAGCGCTACCAAGGCCATTTCTACAACTGGTACGACACCCAATACCTGAGACCGCTGCATCCCATCTATGTCTCGACTGTGGACAGCGGCAATCTGGCCGGGCATCTGCTGACGCTGCGCCCCGGCCTGGAAGGCTTGCTGGACAGCGCGATCATCGGCGCGCGCGTCTTTCCGGGCTTGCGCGATACGTATGAAATCCTGCGCGACACCGCCGGCGGCGGTCCGCTGGCCAAGCTGGTCCAGTTCGAAAAGGATCTCGATTCGGCCTGCCAGTCCACTCCTGCCACCTTGACCGTGGCCCACGATTTCCTGCAACGCCTGAGCCATTGCGCGACCAGTTTTGTTGCCGGGCTCGACACCGTGCCCGATACCCAGCTCAACGTCTGGGCGCGCGCACTCGCCAGCCAGTGCCGGGAAGCGCAGGAAGAACTCGATCAGCTGGCGCCATGGAGCCGGATGCTGGCGCCGGCGGAGTGGCTGGACGACTTTCCCGAGCTCGACCAGATCCCGACCCTGCGCCAGCTGGCGCGCATGCATACGGAGCTGACCGGGAAATTTGAAAGAAAGCTGGCCGAGCACGGCAACGCGCTGCAGATCGAACGCCTGTCCGCGCTGCAGCGCCTGCTGGCCGAAGGCAGCCGGCGCGCCAGTGAAAACATCCTGCTGATCGAGCAGCTGGCGACCCAGGCCGAAGAGTTCGCCAGGATGGAGTACGGTTTCCTGTACGATCCCGCCACCCATCTGCTGGCGATCGGCTACAACGTCAGCGAACGCCGGCGCGACCTCAGCTTCTACGACCTGCTGGCCTCGGAAGCCCGCATGACGACCTTCATCGCCATCGCCCAGGGCCAGCTGCCGCAGGAAAGCTGGTTCGCCCTCGGCCGCCAGCTGACCATCGCCGGCGGCGAGCCGATCCTGCTGTCGTGGAGCGGTTCGATGTTCGAATACCTGATGCCGCTGCTGGTGATGCCGACTTTCGCCAATACCCTGCTGGACCAGACCTACGACTCCGCCATCAAGCGCCAGATCGAATACGGCGCCCAGCGCAACGTGCCGTGGGGCATTTCGGAATCGGGCTACCACACCTTCGATGCCAGCCTCAACTATCAATACCGCGCGTTCGGCGTGCCGGGCCTGGGCTTCAAGCGCGGCCTGGGCGACGACCTGGTGATCGCTCCCTACGCCTCGATGATGGCGCTGATGGTGGCGCCGGAACAGGCCTGCAGCAACCTGCAGCAACTGGCGGCGGAAGGGTTCGAAGGCGAGTACGGCTTCTTTGAAGCCATCGACTACACGCCATCGCGCCTGCCGCGCGGACAGAACAATGCCGTGATCCGCTCCTTCATGGCGCATCACCAGGGCATGGGATTCCTGGCGCTGGCCTACCTGCTGCTCGACCGCCCCATGCAAAAGCGCTTCGAATCCGATCCCCTGTTCCAGGCCACCATGTCCCTGCTGCACGAACGCGTGCCCAAAGCCAGCGCGACTTATTCCAACACCTCCGACCTGGCCGATATCCGCACCGCGGGCGGCGACCAGGGCATACAGATGCGCGTCTTGCAGCGTCCCGATCCGCGCACGCCGGAAATCCAGCTGCTGTCGAACGGCCGCTACCATGTGATGGTCACCAGCGCCGGCGGCAGCCGCAGCCGCTGGAACGACCTGGCGGTCACCCGCTGGCGCGAAGACAGCACGCGCGACAACTGGGGCGCCTTCTGCTACGTGCGCGACGTCGACGAAAGCAGCAACGAAGACAGCGCCTACTTCTGGTCGACCGCTTACCAGCCGACGCTGGCGCCGCCCAGGAATTACGAGGTGATCTTTTCCGAAGGCCGGGCGGAATTCCGCCGGCGCGACAACAATCTCGACATGCACACCGAGATCGTGGTGTCGCAGGAAGACGATATCGAGTTGCGCCGGACCCGCATCATCAACCGCTCGCGCACACAGAGAACCCTCGACATCACCAGCTATGCCGAGGTGGTGCTGGCGCCTGCGCCGGCCGACGCCACCCACCCGGCCTTCAGCAACCTGTTCGTGCAGACCGAGATCCTCGGTCCGCAACGCGCCATCCTGTGCACCCGCCGGCCGCGTTCCATGAACGAGAAAATGCCCTGGATGTTCCACCTGATGGCGATCCACGGCGCGGAACTGGATGCGGTATCGTACGAGACCGACCGCATGGCATTCATCGGCCGCGGCAGCACCGTCACGGCGCCGCAAGCCATGCGCAAGCCCGGCCCCCTGGGCGGCAGCGCCGGGCCGGTGCTCGATCCGATCGTGGCGATCCGCTGCCAGATCACGCTGGAGCCGGAACAGGTGGTCACCGTCGACATGGTGACCGGCATCGGCGACTCGCGCGATATCTGCCTCGGCCTGATCGAAAAATACCAGGACCGCCATCTGGCCGACCGCGTGGTCGAACTGTCCTGGCCGCATAGCCAGGTGGTGCTGCGCCAGCTCAACGCCAGCGAGGCCGATGCCCAGCTGTATGGCCGCCTGGCGAATTCGGTGATCTTTGTCAATCCGCTGCTGCGCGCCGACGCCAGCGTGCTGATCCGCAATCATCGCGGCCAGTCCGGCCTGTGGGGCTACGCCATTTCCGGCGACCTGCCGATCGTGCTGGTGCAGATCAAGAGCCAGGAAAATATCGAACTGGTGCGGCAGCTGGTGCAAGCCCATGCCTACTGGCGCTCGAAAGGACTGGCGGTCGACCTGGTGATCTGGAACGAAGACCATGCCGGCTACCGCCAGCTGCTGCAGGAACAGATCATGGGCTTGATTTCCTCGGTCACCGGCGCCAATGCGATCGACCGCCCAGGCGGCATTTTCCTGCGGCTGGTGGACCAGATTTCCGACGAAGACCGGATTCTGTTCCAGGCCGTGGCGCGGGTGGTCCTGACCGACAGCCGCGGCACGCTGGCCGAACAGATCAGCCGCCGCGACCTGATGGAAATCCGGGTGCCGCGCCTGACGCCGACACTCAGGCCGCAAGCGCTCAACGTGCCCGACGGGCTGGCGCTGGCCAACCGCCCATTGCTCATGGCAAACGGCCTCGGCGGCTTCAGCGCCGACGGCCGCGAATATGTCATCGCCACCTCGGCCACGCAAACCACGCCGGCGCCATGGAGCAACGTGATCGCCAATCCGCAGTTCGGCACCGTGATTTCCGAAAGCGGACAAGCCTACACCTGGGGCGAGAACGCCCACGAATTCCGCCTGACTCCATGGGCCAACGATCCGGTCAGCGATAGCGGCGGCGAAGCCTTCTACCTGCGCGACGAAGAAAGCGGCCACTATTGGTCGCCGGCGCCATTGCCGCGCCGCGGCGCCGGCGAGTATGTGACGCGCCACGGTTTCGGCTACAGCGTCTTCGAACATATCGAGGAAGGCATCGTCTCTGAACTGACGGTCTATGTCGCTATCGATGCCCCGGTCAAATATTCGGTGCTGTGCGTGCGCAACGAATCGGATGGGGTGCGCAAGCTGTCCGCTACCGGCTATGCCGAGTGGGTGCTGGGCGAGTTGCGCCCCAAGTCGGTGATGCATATCGTCACCGAAATCGACCCTGCCAGCGGCGCCCTGCTCGCGCGCAATCCCTACAACACCGAATTCCCCGAGCGCACCGCCTTCTTCGATGTCGACGCCGCCACCCGCAGCGTCAGCGGCGACCGCTACGAATTCATCGGCCGCAACGGTTCCCTGCAAAGTCCGGCGGCGATGGAACGGATACGCTTGTCGGGCAAGGTCGGCGCCGGGCTCGATCCGTGCGCCGCGATCCAGCAGCAGTTCGAGCTCAGTCCCGGCCAGCAGCGCGATATCGTGTTCATGCTCGGGGTCGCCGATAGCCGCCACAGCAACCTGGGCGAGCTGCTGCAGCGTCACCGCGGCGCAGCTGCGGCGCAAACGGCATTGCAAGCGGTCCATGCGTTCTGGGAGCGCACCCTGGGCGCAATACAGATAGAGACGCCGGACCCGGCGCTGAACCTGCTGGCCAACGGCTGGCTGATGTATCAGGTGATTTCTTGCCGCATGTGGGCGCGCAGCGGCTACTACCAGTCGGGCGGCGCGTTCGGCTTCCGCGACCAGCTGCAGGACGCCATGGCCCTGGTGCACAGCCAGCCGCAGCTGCTGCGCGAGCATCTGCTGCTGTGCGCCGCCCACCAGTTCATCGAAGGCGATGCCCAGCACTGGTGGCATCCGCCCACCGACCGCGGCGTCCGCACCCATTGTTCCGACGATTTCCTGTGGCTGCCGCTGGCGGTGCATCGCTATGTCAGCAGCACCGGCGACACTACCGTGCTGGACGAAACCGCGCACTTCCTTGAAGGACGGGCGGTGAACCCGGATGAAGATTCCTACTACGACCTGCCGGGCCGCTCCAGCGAAGTGGCGACGCTGTACGCCCATTGCGTGCGCGCCATCGAACACGGCCTGCGCTTCGGCGTGCACGGGCTATCGCTGATGGGTTCATGCGACTGGAACGACGGCATGGACAAGGTCGGCGAAAAGGGCAAAGGCGAAAGCGTCTGGCTCAGCTTCTTCCTGTACGAGGTACTGACCAGCTTTACCGAAATCGCCGCCGGCCGCCAGGACCAGGCCTTCGCCGAGCGCTGCCGGGCTGAAGCCGCGAAGCTGAAGAAAAACATCGCCGCCAACGGCTGGGACGGCGCCTGGTACCGGCGCGCCTATTTCGACGACGGCACGCCGCTCGGCTCGGCCAAGAATGTCGAATGCCAGATCGATTCGATTTCGCAAAGCTGGTCGGTGCTGTCAGGCGGCGGCGATCCGCAGCGCAGCCTGATGGCGATGCAGGCGGTAGACGAGCGCCTGGTGCGGCGCAAGGACGGCATCATCCAGCTGCTCGATCCGCCGTTCGACAAATCCGACCAGAATCCCGGCTACATCCGCGGCTACGTCCCCGGCGTGCGCGAAAATGGCGGCCAGTACACCCACGCGGCGATCTGGACCGTGATGGCCTTCGCCAAGCTGGGCGACCAGAAACGCGCCTGGGAACTGATGCGGCTGATCAATCCGCTCGGCCACGGCAAGACGGCAAGCAAGATCGCCAGGTACAAGGTCGAACCCTACGTGGTTGCCGCCGATGTCTACGCCGGCGCACCGCACGTCGGCCGCGGCGGCTGGACCTGGTATACCGGATCGGCCGGATGGATGTATCGCCTGATCGTCGAATCGCTGCTCGGCCTGCGCCTGGCCGGCGACAAGCTGCACATAGCGCCCTGCCTGCCGGACAACTGGACATCCTGCCGCCTGGCCTACCGCTATCGCGACACCATCTATCAGATTGTGCTGCACCAGGGTGTCGCCGATGGCGTCGCCAGCTACATCAAGGTCGACGGCGCGATACAGACGGAGGCCGCGGTTGCGCTGGTGGACGACAAGCGCGAGCATGCGGTGGAGATATTGCTGCCGGCGCGGCCGGCAGCGGCTGCGTAGTCTCGATGCAGCGGGTGGGCAGCTCAGGCAGCGGGACGCATGGCGGCGACAATCGGCTGGTAATATCCGGTCGCAGCCGGCGGCAGGATTTGCACTTGCTCAAACCCGCCGCCGCGGTGATTCGTCAATACCTAGAAGTTCGCCCCATTGGCGCGCATATAAGCCTTGACGTTGTCGAAAGTGACCCTGCCGGCGTGATTGACATCGATCTGCTCGAAATTGTTGGCGACAAAGCCGAAGCCCGCCTGCTGCGCCTGGGCCTTGGTGACGGAACCGCTGTTGCTGCTGTCGGCTTCGCTGAACTTCGCTTGCAGTTTCTGCAAGGCCCGTTCTTGCAGCGAGGCGCCGGCCACGGCCGGCTTGGCGGCGATGCGGGCGGCGGCCTTGACGTGCGCCGGCACGTAGGGATCGCCCAGTTGCGCCATGCCTTGGCGTGCCGGCGTGGTGGTGGCGTTGACGGTGCTTTGCGCCAGCGCCGCGGCAGGCAGGATGATGGCGAGAGACGAGACTGCCAAGAGTGTCAGGAATGATTTCATATCAGCTCCAGTACCTATCAGATTGAATGGCCAGCAGGATGTGCGAAATATCCGCGTGCATCACGAGCGGCTGCCGTAATACCGCACCAGATCGCTTTTCATCATCAGGCGCGACGGATCGAACAGGTAAATCATGTGGCCGCCGCGATAGTGCGTGATCTGCAAGCCGGAAATCGGACCGAGACGGCCCAGGTCCAGTTCCGTATTGTAGAAAGGCGTGGCGAGGTCATGGTAGCCATTGGCCGACAATACCTTGAGCTTGGGATTCTGGTAGATGGCTGCCGCCAGGTCGGGAATCGTATCCGGCAGAGGCAGGCCATCGTGGGTCCAGACCCAGTTCTGGATGGTGTCGCCGTTCTCTATATTGTAGGCCGAGACCGCGGTGTATTTCAAACCGTGCGGCAGATAGTCATTCATTCGGTCGGTGAACGGCTGCGTGATCAGGGTGCTGGAAGGATCGCCATCGGCCGCCAGCGGGCTGCCGTTGACCGCCACCACCCGGCCGTCATAGCGGCCGATCACGGAACCTGGAATCAGGTTGGCGCGGAAAGTGGTTTCATCCAGGTTGAAATCGGCCTTCCATTGCGGCACCGTATAACCGCTGTTGAAGAACAGCTGGTTCAGCAGGTCGGCCGAGGGTTGCGTATTCGAAGCCAGGAAGGCATCCACAGCAGGCTCATAGCTGCCGGCCACGAAGGTGCGCATCTGTTTGGCGAACTTGGTGAGATTGGTCGGCGGCGGCGTCACCAGGTTGAAATAGGCTCCCACTGCGGCATAGCCTGGGAAGTACGGTCCATACGAGCCGCCGTTAAAGTCGGCGTTCGAGTTGTAGTTCAGGATCGCCGATTGCAGCACCACGCCGGTCAGCTTGGTGCCGGCCATTTCCAGCAGGTTGGCGAGGACGTCGGTGCGCGGCGTGCCATACGATTCGCCAAACAGGTACTTGGGCGATTCCAGCCGGTGATTGGCATTGAGGTAGCGCGTGACGAAATCCCGGAACACCGCCGCATCGCTGTCCACACCCCAGAAAGTCTGGTTGGTGTTGGGGCTGATGGCTTCGGAAAAACCGGTGCCGACCGCATCGACGAACACCATGTCGGTGGTATCGATCAGGCTTTGCTTGTTGTCGACAAACGGGAAAGGCAGCGGCTCCGTGGTGGCTGGATCGCCGGTGACGATGCGCTTGGGGCTGAAGGAGCCGAGGTGCAGCCATACCGACGACGAGCCCGGGCCGCCATTATAGAAAAAGGTGACCGGCCGCTTGCCGGCGTCCTGTTTGTCAGCGGTATAGGCAACGTAGAAAATCGAGGCCTCCGGCTTGCCGGTTTTCGGATCGGCCGCAGTCAGATGGCCTGCGGTCGCCGTGTAGTGGATGGTCCTGCCGTTGATCGAAATGCTGCTGTGGGTGACCGCGGCGTTTTCCGTCACCTGCGCGGCAGCGAGCGCATCACCGGCGCCGAAGCCATACAGCGTCTTGTCGTTATAGGGCTGGTCGGCTGGCGGCCGCGCCGCTGCCGCCTCGCTTTGCAGCGTCTCCTGCGCCAGCGCCTGATGGGCGGCAAATGCCAGCGCGCATAATTGTAGGGAAACGGCCAGGCCAAACAGTAGTTTTCGTTTAATCGACATGTAGTCCTCGCAAGTTGTATTCACCGATGCTGCCGGCGGCAAACAATAAAAATCCCACCTGTGACAAGCGGCTGATGCTGGTCACGGGAATTCGACATCGACACAGGACCGGGGCCTGAGTCAGTCATGCATATGCAAGTTGTATTTTTACGGACTGAAAGGAAGTGGTGAAACGGGTAAAAATTTGTTGTCGTATGACAATATATGCAAAGAACGCGAGGTATTCAAGGTGGAGGCCAGCAAGTTCGTGAAATTTATTTCCTGCCGCCGCACAGCCATATACAGACCTGTATGTACTGATACCCTATACGCAAATATTACCAGTTGCGCAGGCAGGCTTGCATGCGACTTGCGGTGCAGTCGCTGAAGGCATGCCGGCGTCAGCAGCAAGCGCTTTGACCACGATCAAGGCTCGCGCCGCTTCGATCCGTCCGTTGCTGACGGGACCTCGGTAGAGCCGCTCCGCCGCGCAAATGCCAAATTGGCGACAATGCTGATCGCGACGCCGCTCGCGCCAATCACGATGAGTAAAATTTCGGACATAGATTCCCCTTATCGTCCTGGTGAAAGCACCAGCGATTTTTGTGTTGACCACCTCGAAAAGCCAAGGTAAAACAGCTTGGCGGCAATGCGCCGAACACGATATCGGCAAGCACCGCATGCCTTCACTGTAGCGTTACAGGCAAGGCCAGCGCCAATACCGAATATGGCGTGCATCTATCTCGAAACGGCATAGCAATGATTTCACTCAGACAGCTCAAGTATTTCGTCGAAATTGTCGACGCCGGCAGCTATACCCGCGCCGCCGAGCACCTGTTCATCGCGCAGTCGGCCTTGAGCCGGCAGATGAAGGAACTGGAAACCGACATGCAGGTCAGCCTGCTGCAGCGCGATTCGCGCCATATCGAGCTGACCGAGGCGGGACAGCTGTTCTATGAAAGAAGCAAACGGATCCTGGAAGATATCGAAGACGCCATTGTCCAGGCGCATCAGGTCGGCAAGGGCGAACAGGGACGCATCCGCGTGCTGCATTCGAGTTCGGTCACCTTGTCCGCCGCCATGGGCAACATTTTCAATACGCTGCTGACGCAGTTTCCCGGTGTATCGCTGGATTTTTCCCGCGCGCCCTCCGAACACCAGGCGCTGGACATCGACGAAGGCCGCGCCGATTTCGGCCTGGTGCGGCTGCCGATATTGCGCCAGCTGCCGAATATCCAGATCAAGAAAGTGTTTTCTGAAAAGCTGGTGGTAGCGCTGTCCAAGGACCATCGCTTTGCGCACAGAAGCACAATCGGCATCGCCGAGCTATGCGACGAACACTTTGTGTCGGTACCGCACAAGGATCGCGGCGGCCTCAGCTACCTGGTGGCGGCGCTGTGCATGCGGCACGACTTTTTCCCCAAGGCTTCGCGCGCTACCTCGCGCAAGGCCTCGCTGCTGAATCTGATTGAGGCCAACCTGGGGATTGCGATCGTGCCGGAAAGCATGCAAGAGATCGCGCCGGCCGGAATCCGTTTCCTGCAACTGCCGCCGCAGGATGCGCAATCCGACGTTGCCGTGATTTACCGGCGCGACGCCGCACCCATGGTGGCCGCATTCATCGCCGCATTCTTGCAGTTGATGCCGCATGCGGAGCAGGCCTGAGCGGCCTGGCCGTCACAAGCGCTGCAGCCAGTTGACGATACCCTGCAACGAACGGAATTCACTCACCGAGCGGCATGCGATATGCGGATGGCGCGCCGCCAGCATGCGCGACAGCGCTGCCCCCGGTCCCAGTTCCAGCGCCGCCGTGATGCCGCGCTCGGCGCAGGCATCCATGCAAGCGCTCCAGCGGATGGTGTGCGCCATCTGTCGCGACAGGGTCTCCTCCGCTTGTTCTTTTCTTGTCAGGATACGGGCATCAAGGCCGGATAGCAGCGGCAGCAAAGGATCGCATGACAATTGCTGCTTGAGCTGCTGCGCAAACGGCGCGACCGCGGCTGCCATCAAGGGAGTATGCGAAGCCACCGTCACCGGCAGCAGCGTTATTTTTCCGCCCTGTCTTTCGATGTCGGCGGCAGCGCCCGGCAAATCCTGCTGCAGGCCGCCCACGATGCAGCTGTCGGCATCGGTCTCTATCGCCACGTACAGCTGCCGCGCCGCCAGCAAGGCTGCCAGCGGCCGCAAGGCGATGCCGCTGACGGCGAACAAGACTTGCGGCGATCCCGGCAGCAGGCACGCGTCCATCAGCTGCGCCCGCGCCTGCGCCAGGGCGATCGCCTGCGGCGCGGACATGGCGCCGGCGACATGCCAGGCCGCCAGCTCGCCTATGCTGTATCCGGCCACCAGTTCAGGGGGCGGCAATTGCGCCTGCAATGCGGACCAGATGGCGGCCGTCGCAGCCACGATCAGCGGCTGCGCCAGGCGGTTGGAGAACAGCAGATCCTGGTCCGACAGGACCGCCGGCAGCGACCGGCCGGGTGTTACCGCCGCCAGCCACGGATCCAGCAACTGCGCCAGCAACCGCGCGCTAGCGGGATCGCTGCACGCCAACTCGAACATAGACGCATGCTGGCCGCCCTGTCCTGAGCATAGCAGCGCCAGCCGCGGCGTCATGACTGACTCGCCGCGGTTTGCTGCGATTGCGGCTTAGCGCAGTACGTAGCCATCCTTGCCGATCACGGTCAACTCGATGAAATTCAGGCCGTCGCGGCTGTTCGGGCCATATTTGAGGGCCATGCCGCCGATATCGTAACCGCCCATGCTTTCCAGGCCGCTGACCAGGCTGTCGCGGGTCGGCTTGTTGCCGGCGCGGCGCAAGCCTTCCACCAGCACCTTGGCCGAGATGAAGCCTTCCAGCGTCGGGTAGGAGTCGGACAATTCGCTGCGAGTCTTCAGCGCAGTCATGAATTCCTTGGAAATCTGCGTGCTGGAGCTTCTCGGATTCGGAAACACTTGCGTCATGCCCAGGCCGCGCGCGTCTTTCCCCAGGCCTTGCAGGAACACCTGCGAGCTGACGTTGGACAAGGTGATCAGCTGCTGCTGGCCGCCGGCTTCGCGATACTGCTTGATGAAGGCGGCGCACGGCTTGGCGGTGCAAATCATCAGGACTGCCTGCGGCTTGGCGTCGAAAATCTTCTTGACCGCGCCTTCCACCGCCACGGTGTTGCGTTCATAGTTGGCGACTACCGGCTCCGGCAATTTATTCTTCTTGATCGCCTGCTTCAAGCCTTCCAGCGCGTCATTGCCGAAGGAATCGTTGGACACCAGCACCGCATAGCGCTGCAGGCCCATGCCCGACAGCTGCTCGATCGCGGTGCCGACTTCGTCGCGGTATTTGGAACGCACATTGAACAGATAGTGCTGCATGGGCTCGTGCAGCGAAGTCGCGCCGCTGACTGGCGCAATCAGCGGCACCTTGGCATCGTTGATGGCGCCCAGGATGGATTCGGTGGTCGGCGTGCCGCGATACAGGAACAGCGCGAACGCATTCTTTTCATTGAGCAGCTTGCGGGTATTTTCGACGGTGCGCTTCGGCTCAAAACCGTCGTCCAGCGATTCCAGCACGATCTTGCGGCCAAACACGCCGCCTTGCTTGTTGACGATATCGAAATACAGCTGGGCGCCGGCAGTGGCTTGCTTCACTTCTTCCGCCGTGGTGCCGGTAAAACCGGCAGACTGGCCGATCACGATGGTGTTGCTGGTGATGCCCGGTTCCGCGATAGCGCTACCAGCCGCAAGCAAGCCAAACAGGCCCAATGCGCTGATGCTGACAGCCAAAGACAACTTCTGATGCACTTTCATTTGTTCTCCAGAGATATTCGTCGACGCAGTATCTGCATGGGAGGCCGGCCGCGCTGAACCAGTTCACGATCTGTAACCTCAGCAAACTACGCTGACGGGGACGCGGTAAGATCGTGGGCAGGTTCTCAGCGCAGGTAGCTTAATCCATGCAGCAAATAGGTGGCTGCCAATAAATCGGCAGCGCCACCGGGCGACAGCTTATCCTGAATAAATACTTTATGGCAACTAATTGCTTGTTCACGCCAATCTTTTGTCGCACTGCCTCCCATTTCCAGGAAAGCCCGCGCGCATGTTTTTACCTTGTCGACCGCCGCCGGACCGCCCCGGTGGTAGAGATTGGTGTCGCTGATGCTGGTCATGAGGACGAACAAGGCATCCACTGCGGCGGCGTCGTAGCCACGGCCTGCTCCCAGCGTCGACAGGAAGCGCGGCAAAGCCGCCTCGAACAGCGATGGAAATCCCAGCGCCGCTTCTTCGCTGGCGCCGCTGACCGCATATTTTTCCGCCGCCAGCCGTCCATGCGAAGGTTCGGCGCAATGCGCGCTGACCGCCCTTTCCTGCATATGCCGGGTCAAGGCATCGCCCCACTGTATCAGCAATGTGGCGCGGATGGCCGGCGCCGACAAGGACATGCCGCGGCCATGGCAATAGCCGGCCGCCGCGCACAGCAGGCCGAGGCAAAAAATCGCGCCGCGGTGGGTGTTGACGCCCGCGGTCGCCTTCAGCATGGTCTGTTCGGCGCTAATGCCAAGTTGCCGCAATACGGCGAATTCCTTGCCTGCCATGCCAGCCTGCGTGATGCGAACGAAATAATGACGCAGCGAAAACAGGCTGCGCATGAATGTGCCGGCATCCATGTCGCTGTGGCTGCCGCTATCCACCAGGGACACCAGGCCGGGCTTCGGATACAGCTGCAATTCGCGATACAGGCTGCGCAGGGTGAGCCGCGCGACTTGCTGGCAGAAGGCTTGCTGCTGGCGCGCGCTTTGTTGCGGCAGGCCGTGCCGGCGCAACTGCGGCGAGGCCGGCGGACGCGGAGCGGGATGGCAGGCTGCGCCTGTCGCGTCGGTTCTTACGTCGGTTCTTACGTCGATTCTCATGCCGATTCTCATGCCGGTTCCAGGCTGGAGATCAGGCTGGCCAGCGTGTTCAGCTGTACCGAGGCTGCCGTCTTCACCAGCACGCGCGCTGCAGTGCCGCCTTCCGCGCCGGCCGGCATGGCCTGCCAGCACTCCTTCCAGGCCACGGCCCGGCCGTCCGGAAAGATCACTTCGCCATCCAGCGGCAAGCGTGCCGCGTGCTGCGCCAGCAAGGCCATGCCGCGCGAAAATTCCGGCGCGCCCGTAGGCGCAAACAACAGGTCGATATCCGAAGCGGCGGTGACATAATTTTGCCGGGTCAGGATTTGCCAGGCCCAGGAACCGTACAAGCGCAGCGCGATGCCGCTATGCAGGCAATCGCCGGCAAACGCGCGCAGCGGGCCGCTCCAGCCGGCCGGCATGTGCGCCAGCGCTTGGCGCAGCGTCAGCGGCTCTTCAATCCGTTCGATATCTGCCAGTTGCGCCCGCAGCGGAATCCTAAGCTTGTCGCCGTTGCCGTCCGGCGGCAGCGCCAATCCCAGGCACAACTCATGTTCCGGCGTATCCGCTTCGCGCCGCCGCAGCACCAGCGGCCAATCCTCCTGCTGCCAGCGTTCCAGCGTCGCGCGGCAATCCGCCGCCACTGTCAGCGCCGCCCGCTGCCAGCCGTCGGCGCTGAGCCAGACCAGGCTATGGCGCGTTAGTGTAGTGTTTCGCATGTAATGGCGCTTAAGAAATGGTGTATTTTCGTGTCAGGCTAGGCACAAACCGGAGCGATAGCGAGCTATCGCGAGGATTTGCAACGACGCATGGCGCGAAAAGGCGCCGTTTATTAAGTGTCATTATGTGCGAAACACTACACTAGCACTCAGCACCGCCTGTGCTACTGGAAAAGCCTGGCTGCGGCCGCCGCGCTGCAAGCCTGCGGCACTGCGCCGGTCCTGCGGGCTGGCGTCGCGCAGGGCCTGCGCCATTTGCAGGGCGAGATCGCCATCCCAGATCGCTTCGATGCCGCCCATATGCAGGTAATTCACCGGTCCCGGCGCAAACACCGGATTGCTCTTGGCCAGTTCCGTCAGGCGCTCCAGCGGCACCTTGGTGATGCGCGCCATGGCCGGCAAGCCCATCACGCGGATGGTCGCCTGCGGCAGGGCAAAACAGGCGTCGGCCATCAGGCCGCTGGTGATGAAGCCGCCCGACAGCGCCTGGTCGTACACCAGGCCGATGATCTTGTGTCCCTGGCTGCGCGCCAGCGCGATGCATTTTCCAAGATGCGCCATATAGCTGTTAATGCCCAGCATTTCATCGCGATGGCGCAGGCGCTGGCCTTGGGTATCGACCAGGATGACGATAGGCCGCTGCGGGAAGTTGCGCACCGTGGCCAGCACCGCCTGCGCCTGCAGCAAGGCGATTTCGACGCCGATCGGCGCATGGCCGCTGCTGCCGATCACGTTCACCGTGGCGCCGTCGACTTGCGCGGTGCCGGTCAGGAAATTATCCTGCTCGACGATGGTGTGGCCTTGCGGGAAAAGCTGCGCGGCTAAGGAAATCCAATCCATTCACGGCCTCCGTCGCAGTTGCGCTGTGGCGGCGACAAAGGCGTCGGCTTCCAGCACGGGTAGATTGACAGCATCGGCGACGCCGATTTTTTGCCAGATGTCGAGCGGGTCGACGGCGGCGCCGAAGGCATCGATGCGGTCCTGCAAAAACTGCTGTTCGGCTTCCAGCGCCTCCAGCGTCAAGGCGATCGCGCCAACGCCGGCATGGCATTCCTGCATCAAGGCAAAGGCCGCCTGCCGGAACGCGGCGCTGTCGTCGGCCACCAGCATCTGGCAATCGCCCAGCAGATAGCGGTGCTTGCCGCCGGTGGTGCGCCAGACCAGCGCGCGGTCGCGGGCATCGAATTCTTCGACGCCGTTGGCGGTTTCTATCACTTCCGGCCCCGACATCGCCAGCCGCCCTTCTTCCGACATCACGATCGCATTGGCGCAGCAGGCGACGATGCCCATGCCGCCGAAACAGCCGTTGGAACCGCCCACCAGCACGATCACCGGAATGCCGGCGGCGCGCACCTCCAGCAAGGCGCGCATCACTTCGGAGACGGCAATCAGGCCGGCATTGGCTTCGTGCAGGCGCACGCCGCCGCTTTCCAGCAGCAGCAGTACCGCATACGGACGCTCCAGCAGCGCGCGCTGCAGCAGGCCGGTCAGCTTGGCGCCGTGCACCTCGCCCACGGCGCCGCCCATGAAGCCGCCCTCTTGCGCCGCCACCAGTATCGGCTCGCCGAACAGCCGCCCGGCGCCGATGGCGACGCCGTCGTCGAACGACACCGGCGCATCCAGCTGGCCCAGATGCGGGCTGACGATGCGCAGCGATGGCGGCAGGAATTCACTGAAACTGCCGGCATCGAGCACCGCATCCAGGCGCTCGCGCGCATGCGCTTCCAGATAGCTGTTCATGGCTGCCCTCCCAGCGCCGCCTCCACCGCCTGGTCCAGGCGCAGGCTGACCACTGCCGGGGTCGCCCCCATGTCGTTGATGGCGATGCGCGTATCGGCCAGTTGCCAGCGTTGCTGAAAATCGCCCAGCACCGCTTGCCAGATCTTGCCGAAGCCGCGCGCGGCGGTCCTGATTTCAATCGTGCAAGCGCCGTTCAGCGGCGCCGACTCGATCAGCACTTCCAGGTTGCCCGAGCTGACCACACCCGACAGCTGCGCCGTGGTCGGCAGCTGGCGCTGGCCGTGTTCAAAACGAAAATTCAAGGTTTCCATCGCAACGCCCTATCACCTTTGCCAGTTCGGTTCACCAGTTCCTGAAACGCTTCGGCGGCTGGTACAAGCCGCCCGAGGCGCGCATCAGGTCTTTCATGCTCTTGGCCGCCAGCAAGTCGCGCGTGGCCAGCCGCTTGTCGATGCCCAGGTCTTCCGGGCGCCGGATGATGCCGCGGTCGCGCAGGTTTTCGACCATGCGCTTGTCGCGTCCCAGGCCGATGGCGGTATAGCCCGCGACGCCGCGCACGGCCTGCTCGCGTTCTTCGTCGCTGCGGCACAGCAGCAGGTTGGCCAGCCCTTCTTCGGTCAGGATATGGCTGACATCTTCACCGTAGATCATCACCGGCGGAATCGCCATGCCGGCCTGCTCGGCCAGTTCCCAGGCATCCAGTTTCTCGACGAAAGCCGGTTGCATGTGTTCGCGGAAGGTTTCGACTATCTGCACCACCAGCTTTTGCCCGCGCGGGATCAGATTCCTGCCGTCGCGCGCCTGCTGGCCGGCTTTCAGCCAGGCCGGGCTGGCGTGGCGCCGCCCGCGCGCATCGGCGCCCATGTTGGGCGCGCCGCCGAAACCGGCAATGCGGCCAGCGGTGGCGGTAGACGAGTTGCCCTGCAAATCGATCTGCAAGGTGGAGCCGATGAACATGTCGCAGGCGTAGTGGCCGGCCATCTGGCTGAAGGCGCGGTTGCTGCGCATCGAGCCGTCGGCGCCGACGAAAAATACGTCGGAGCGGGCCCGGATGTAGTCTTCCATGCCGAGCTCGGAACCGAAGGAATGGATGGACTCGACAAAGCCGGCCTCGATCGCCGGGATCAGCGCCGGATGCGGATTGAGCGCCCAATGCTGGCAGATCTTGCCCTTCAATCCCAGCGATGCCGCGTAGGTCGGCAGCAGCAGCTCGATGGCGGCGGTGTCGAATCCGATGCCGTGGTTGAGGCGCTGGATTTCATACTCGGCGTAGATGCCCTTGATCGCCATCATCGCCATCAATACCTGGATGTCGGAGATCTGCGCCGGGTCGCGCGTGAAGAGCGGCTCGATATAGTGCGGCGTCGGCGCCTGCACCACAAAGCCGACCCAGTCCGCCGGGATATCGACGCGCGGCAAGACATCGACGATTTCATTGACCTGGGCGATCACGATGCCGCCGCTGAAGGCGGTGGCTTCGACGATCGCCGGCGTGTCTTCGGTATTCGGCCCGGTGTACAGGTTGCCGTGGCGGTCCGCCGCCTGCGCCGCCACCAGCGCCACGCGCGGCGTCAGGTCGACGAAGTAGCGGCCGAACAGTTCAAGATAGGTATGGATGGCGCCGATATTCAGCTTGCCGGCCGCGACCAGCCCGGCCAGGCGCCCCGCCTGCGGGCCGGAGAAAGAAAAGTCCAGGCGCGCGGCGACGCCGCTTTCAAAGATGTCCAGATGTTCCGGCAACGCCAGCACCGACAGCAGCATGTGCAGGCCGTTGATGCGCGCCGGATCAAGTTTGGCCAGCGCCTTGGCGAGGAAGTCGGCCTGCTTCTGGTTATTCCCTTCCAGGCAGACTTTATCGCCCGCTTCCAGCACGCTGTACAGCAGGTCCTGGATGCGCCCGGCTTCCACTACCTTGCCCTGGCAACCGCTGCCGAGCGTCTCCGCGGCGCGCCGCAGGCGTTGCTCGCGATTGGCGTTGCGCAAGTCCCAGCGGCGGCCTTCCATGTTATCTGGCTCCCATCAAGACATCCGGCAGGCCGGTGACGATGCCCGGAAACAGGCACAGCAGAATGATCGCCGCAAACATCAGCAGCAGGAACGGCAGCGTGCCCTTGATCACATCGGACAGCGGAATGTCGGGCGCGATGTTCTTGATCACGAACAGGTTGAGGCCGACCGGCGGATGGATCAGGCCCATTTCCATCACCACCGTCATCACCACGCCGAACCAGATCAGGTCGAAACCGGCTTCGCGCAACGGCGGCAGGATGATCGGCGCGGTCATCAGGATGATCGACACCGGCGGCAGGAAGAAACCGAGCACGATCACCATCAGCAGGATCACTGCCAGCAGCAGCCATTTCGACAGATGCAGGGCAACCACCCATTGCGCCGCCGACTGGCTGATGTGCAGATAGCTCATCACATACGAATACAGCAGCGACATGCCGATGATCAGCAGCAGCATGCAGGATTCCTTGATGGTCGAGTTCAAAAACGGCATCAGGTCGCGCGGCCGCCACATGCGGTAGACCACGGCGATCAGTACGATCGCCAGCAAGGCGCCGAGGCCGGCAGTCTCGGACGGCGTGGCGAAGCCGCCGTACAAGGCAATCATGACGCCGATCAGCAGGATCAGGAACGGCAGCACGCGCGGCAGCATTTCGACCTTCTGGGCAAGCGTGAAATGTTCGTCATCCAGGTAGGCCGACTTGACGCCGCCCTGGCGATAGATTTCGTGCGCCAGCCGGTATTCCTTGCGGGCGCGGTAGACGGCATAGCCGGCGAACATGACTACCAGCAGGACGCCGGGGCCGATGCCGGCCAGGAACAGGCGTCCCAGCGATTGTTCCGAGGCCACCGCGTACAGGATCATGGTGATCGACGGCGGCAGCAGGATCCCCAGCGTGCCGCCGGCGGCGATGATGCCGGCCGCGAATCCCGGCGAGTAGCCGCGCCGCCGCATCTCCGGAATGCCGGCGGAACCGATCGCCGAACAGGTCGCCGGCGAGGAGCCTGCCATCGCCGCAAACAAGGCGCAGGCAAAGACGTTGGCGATGCCGAGGCCGCCCGGAACCCGGCTCAGCCAGGCGTGGATCGCCGAGTACAGGTCGCGCCCCGCCGGCGATTTGCCGATGGCCGCCCCCTTCAAGATGAACAGTGGAATGGAGAGCAAGGTGACGGAGGCGATTTCCTCGTAGACGTTTTGGGTGACGGTATCCAGCGAGGAAGCCGGCATGAAGAAATACATGAAGCTGGTCGCAACCACGCCAAGCGCAAAGGCAATCGGCATGCCGGAACACATCACGACAATCGTGACGATGCCATACAGGGCACCAAGGGCAAGCGGACTCATTACACTCCCGTGACGGTTGGTTGATTGGCGCCGCGATCGGTCAGGCGCGTCAGCACCTGCGCCAGGATCTGCAAGGTCAGCACGGTCATGCCGAGCGCCATCAAGGAATAAGGGATCCACAGCGGCGGCGCAAACGTGGACGAGGTCGTCTGGCCTTCGGACCAGGCCTCATGGAACAAGGTCCATGACTTCCACGAAAAGAAACCGCAGAACAGAAAAGAGACCACATCGACCAGCAGCAGGCGCATTGCGTTGACCGCGGCCGGCAGGATCGAAGACAAGGCTTCGATGCCGATATGGCCGCGATACGATTGCGCATAGCCGGCGCACAGGAAGATCACGCCGACCAGCATGAAAACGGTGGCGTCGTCCTGCCAGTCGGTCGGCACGTGGAAGAAATAGCGCGCCACCACGGAATAGGTCATGATCAGCGCCGTCAGCATTAGCGCTACCATCGACAGGTACAAGGCAAGTTTATTGAAGCGTGCAAGTGCGCCAACCAGCACCGCCACTACCGGATTATCCGGCATGGCAGGCAGGTCGGCAGCGGTCGGCTTCGCGTCGAAGCCGTGGCTCATAGGAGTTTCTCAGCCAGTTTCAGCAGCTTGGCGCAATTCTCGTTCTTGGCCGCATAGTCTTTCCAGGCGGTGTTGCGCGCAATGTCCTGCCATTTCCTGACGGTGGCGGCATTCAGGTCGACCACCTTGGCGCCGGCCTTCATGTACACCGCGGCGACGCCGGAATCGTCCAGCCGCGCCGCGCTTTCGGCGAATTTTTCCATGTCGGCGCCGACCGCCATCACCGCCGCCTGCTGCTCCTTGGTCAGGCGGTCGAAGGTAGCTTTCGAGATCATCAGCGGTTCCAGCATGTACCAGTAGGCCTTGTCGCGGCCGCTGGTCAGGCTCTTCGATACTTCTTCCAGGCGAAAGGAAATCAGCGAGGTCGACGACGTCATGGCGGCGTCCATCGCGCCGGTCTGCATCGCTGCATAGATTTCATTGGACGGCAGCGTCACCACGGCGGCGCCGGCTTCCTTCAGGATCAGGTCCATCTCGCGCGAACCGCCGCGTATTTTCAAGCCCTTGGCGTCGGCAGGATCGACGATCGGCTTGGTGCGGGAAGCAACGCCGCCGGCTTGCCAGATCCAGCTGACGATGATCACGCCCTTGTCCAGCAGGATGCGCGACAATTCCTTGCCGACTTCCGCATTCTTCCAGGCCGCGCCTTGCTCGTAGGACGTCACCAGGCCAGGCATCAGGCCGATGTTCACTTCCGGCACTTCGCCGCCGGCGTAGTTGAGCGGCACCAGCGAAAAATCCAGCGCGCCCTTGCGCAGCGCGGAGAACTGGGAATTGGTTTTCATCAGGGAGGAGCCCGGATAAATCTCGAATTTCAGGCTGCCGTTGGTGCGCTTGCCGACTTCCGCGGCAAACATGCGGGTCAGGCGGTCGCGGAAGTCGCCTTCGCTGATGCTGCCGCCGGGAAACTGATGGGATATCTTAAGAGCGCTGGATTGCGCCCAGACTGACGACATGGACCAGAACGGTGTGCTCGCAAGCGCGCCCAGCACGGTTCTTCTGCTGACTAAAGACATATCCCCTCTCCTCTGGTGGAAAAACTACCGATACAATTTTAGCTACTTTTCATGCGGTTATTGCTGAAGATAGATGCCGTGTATTCTTATTTAATTTCCTTGTATACACAATATTCCATAAAACATTTTTATGTCAACGAATAAATACGCCTTACAATCAAATCTCGAATACACGGCGCCGTTAGGGAGTAAGTTGGGCATTTGGGCGGCCGTAGCTGGATGCGATGCAAGGCGCACGTCGCGCCGCAGTGCGAGCACTGCAAGCGGCGGGCAACGCAGCAGCGCGCCTGCTACGGCCAGCACAAATGTTCAACTTACTCCCTGACGGGGCCTTTATCCCAGAAACGGCCAAATTATGCTCACGACAAAAAATCGCTCGGAATCGCTACGCGAAACCATCGAAGAGATGATCGCGGTTGGTGAGTTTCGCCCAGGCCAGCATCTTGATGAAACCGACCTGGCCATCAAGTTCGGCGTGTCCCGCACGCCGGTGCGCGAAGCCTTGATCCAGCTGGCTTCCATGGGCATCGTAGTGACGCGGCCGCGACGCGGCACCGTGGTCGCCGAAATCGGTCCGCGCCAGCTGGTGGAAATGTTCGAGGTGATGGCGGAGCTGGAAGCGATGTGCGGACGCCTGGCGGCGCGCAGGATGTCCGGCGAGGAGCATGCGCACCTGCTGGCGGCGCACCAGGCATGCATGGAAGCGCGCGATGCGCACGATTCGGACAGCTATTTTTACAAGAATGAAGCCTTCCACGACGCCATCTATGAAGGCAGCCACAATGCCTTCCTGGCGACCCAGGCGCGCTCGCTGCAGCGCCGCCTGCGTCCCTATCGGCGGCTGCAGCTGCGGGTGCGCGACCGCCTGAACGTCTCCTATCAGGAGCACGACGGCGTGGTGCAAGCCATCATCGCCGGCAACAGCGAGCAAACCGCCGACCTGCTGCGCCAGCACGTCACGGTGCAAGGGCAGCGCTTCGCCGACTTGATAGCTTCGCTGCAGCAGCTGACTGCGATGCCGGAGCCGCAGTACACCTATAACTGAACGGCGGACAGCTGCATCAGCGCAGCCATGGCGATGCAGGCCACGAGGCGGAACAGTGCAGCTTGCTCCGCCCGTCTGTTCCATCGGGTTGCCGGCATCACGCCGGCCGCCATGCTGATGCAGATGCGCATGGCGCAAGCGGCTTTATGGCTGGCGCAAGGAAAACGTGCAGTGGGCGACATCGGCGAGGCGGTCGGCTATCAGTCGGAGGCGGCTTTCAACCGCGTATTCAAGCGCTGCTTCGGAGTCGGCCCGGGCCAGTACCGGCGCAGCGCCCGCACCGGCAACACATCAATCTCTCCGCACGGCCGCCGTCACGGCTTACGGTCTTGTGCTCGCCCGGGCCTCATCCTATAATCGGCAGGCTTTGCCGCACAGCATCTACCCGCAAGCCTTCGTTAACTATCCATGTTCCGCATCCGCCGCCAAAAAATTGTTGTCTGGAGCTGCCTGTTCGCCATCTGGCTAGGCATCCTGATGCCGACAGTTTCGCAGTCGCTCAAGGCGAGCGGGGCGATCCAGGCATACAACCAGATATACAACGAGATTTGCACCTCGGCCGGACTGGTCCAGGACAATGGCGGCAGCGGCAAATCGTCCATGCCCGCCGGCGACCACTGGAATGCCTGCGGCTACTGCTCGCTGCTGGCCAACAGCCCGCCGCCGGCGGCGTCTTTCGATCTTCTGCTGGCGACTTCGGCGGCGCTGGCGCACGCCAGTCCGCTGCTGTACGACTACATCCCGCCACGGCCGTTTCGCGGCCGCACCCATCCGCTCGACCCGCCTCCTGTCTTCTCCTGAGCAGCCGTTTGGCGGCAGCTGAGCTGCTGCGAATCCCCTGTTGCCGCGGCAATACGGGGATGCTTATCCATTGAAGTCCAGGGGAGTTTTATGCTTGATTTGCTCACGCAAACTGAGGGCGCCTTGTCGCGCCCTCGCCAGTCGCCGCCGTCTTTTTCCTTCCGCCGCTCATGCGCACTATCGGCAGCGTTGCTGCCGCTGTCATTCAGCCTGCCCATATTTGCGCAAAGCGCCTGCGCCGACGACGATGTGCACGCGGTGCCGGAAGTATTCGTCACCGGCGCCCGCGAAAAGCGGGTGCTCGACCCCAACCTGCCCGCCAGCAGCGAGCGCATCACGGCCGAGCAGTTGCAAAACCTGAACGTCGTCAACACTGAAGACGCCTTGAAATACATGCCGAACATGGCGATACGCAAGCGTTTCATCGGCGATGAAAACGCCACCATATCGGTGCGCGGCAACGGCACTTCGCAGACCGCGCGCGGACTGGTCTACGCCGACGGCCTGTTGCTCAGCAACCTGCTCGGCAATACCCACAGCTTTCCACCGCGCTGGTCTATGGTTTTTCCGGAAGATATCGCCCAGGTGGATGTGATCTATGGACCGTTTTCGGCCCTGTATCCGGGTAATTCGATGGGTGCGACTGCCGCCATCACTACCAAGATGCCAAGCAAGCTGGAAGCCATGTTCAAGAGCCAGGTGTTCAGCCAGCAGTTCAAGCTGTTCGGCGTCGACGGCCATTTCGACGGCAACAAGAGCACCGCAGCGATCGGCAACAAGGTCGGCGACCTCTCTTTCCTGCTCGGCATAGATCACCTGAGCAACGCCGGCCAGCCCTTCGTCTATGCCAGCCAGCCGCGTTCGACGCAGACTGCCGGCGCGGCCGCCGTGCCGGTCACCGGGGCTTATTCCTATACCGACCCGAACGGCGCTCCGGCCACCATCTTCGGCGTCAATGCGGAAGGCGCCGAGCGCGCGGTACAGGACCAGTTCAAGTTCAAGGCTGCCTACGACATCACCCCCGCCTTGCAAGCCGGCTTCACCTTCGGCTACTGGCGCCAGCAGGTCAGCAACAATACTCAGACCTTCCTTTGCGACGCCAAGGGCAATCCGGTCTACTCGGGACTGGTGAATATCGGCGGCTACCAATACAAGCTGCCGGAGTCGTTCTTTGCCCCGGCGGCCAGCGAGAGCGAGAACCAGCTGTACGGGCTGACGCTGAAAAGCCGCAACGCCAGCGGCTGGAACTATTCGGCGATAGCGTCCTGGTTCGACATTTCAAAAAGCATCTCGCGCTCCGCCGGCAGCGGGCCGGCCGGCAATCCCAGCGGCGTGGCCACCTTCGGCGACGGTTCCGGCTGGAAAACGCTGGACCTGGCAGCTGACTACAAACCGGCGACAGGCGCCGTCGGCAGCCATTGGCCGACCTTCGGCTATCACTACGATAATTATTTTCTGGAAAACACCACCTACAACCTGAGCAACTGGCGCAGCAGCGACCGCAGTAGCTTCAATAACGCCTTCGCCGGCAAGACAGAAACACAGGCGCTGTTCGCCCAGGATGCCTGGCAGCTGAGCCGGTTGTGGAAACTGACTTACGGCCTGCGCTACGAAGACTGGCGCGCCTACGACGGCGCCCGCGCCATCACCGGCTCGGCCCAGCGCTACGCCGACCGCAATCTCTCTTACTGGTCGCCCAAGGCAGCGATCTCTTACAAGGCCAGTCCCGACCTGACCCTGCGCTTTTCAAGCGGCCGCGCCTATCGTTTTCCGACCGTCAGCGAACTGTTCCAGGGCAGCCTGACTGGCTCGACGCTGGTCAACAACGATCCCAACTTGAAGCCGGAAAACGACCTGGCGAAAGAACTGAGCGCGGAGTGGGCGCATTTCAACGGCCTGCTGCGCATGTCGCTGTTTGAAGACGACGTCAAGAACACCTTGTTCAGCCAGACCAACACCACGGTGTTTCCCAACGTGAGCAGCATCCAGAATATCGACCGCGTCAGGTCGCGCGGCATCGAGCTCAGCTATGCCGCCGAGGATGTTTTGCTGCGCGGCCTCGACCTCAGCGCCAGCGTCGGCTATACCCGTTCCATCATCCTGGAGAACAGCAAAAATCCGGCGACGGTCGGCAAAAACTTTTACCGCATCCCCTTGTGGCGCGCCAACCTGGTGGGCAGCTACCGCATCGGCGACCAGGCCACGGCGACGCTGGCCGGGCGTTATTCCGGCCGCCAGTACAACACTTTGACCAATACCGACGTCAACCCGGACACTTTCGGCGGCACCAGCTCCTTCCTGGTGTTCGACAGCAAGCTGACGTTCAGGCCGACCAGGAATACCGAGCTCGGCATCGGCGTCGACAACCTGACCGACCGCCGCTACTACGTCTACTACCCCTACCCGGGCAGGACCTTCTACCTGGAAGCCAAGGTCAGCCTGTGAGCCTTTCGTTTGTTCGAGCACCCTATTTCTAGTAAGGAAAAACCATGCAAATCGCCTCTCCGTCAGCAATGCCAGACGACGGCACTTCCGTCGCATCGCGCAACTATCGCATCCTGTGGCGCTGGCATTTCTATGCCGGCCTGTTCGTCATGCCCTTCCTGATGGTGCTGGCGATCACCGGAGCCATCTATGTCTTCAAGCCGCAAATCGAAAACCTCCTGTACCGCGACATGCTGCACGTCGCCGCCAGCGGCCAGCCGCGGCTGGCCTACGGCAAGCTGCTCGGAATTGCCGCCGGCGCCCTGCCCGGTGACGCCACGCCAACTTCGGTATCAGTCAGCGCCGATCCGTCGCGCAGCACCGAAGCAGTGTTCCGCCTGCCATCCGGCGACAGCACCAGCGTCTACCTCGATCCGTACAGCGGCCGGCTGCTCGGCACGCTCAGCGTCGAGCACCGGCTGATGAAGCAGGTGCGGCAAATCCATCGCGACCTGCTGCTGGGACGCTGGGGCGGCTGGCTGATGGAGCTGGCTGCCTGCTGGACCTTGATCATGGTCGGCACCGGGATCGCATTGTGGTGGCCGCGCAAGCGGTTTTCCGTGTGGGGCGCCCTGCTGCCGCGGCTCGGCTTGCGCGGCCGCGCAGTCTGGCGCGAACTCCATCTGGTGGCCGGCATCTGGGTGTCGATAGGCGCGCTGTTTTTCATCCTGAGCGGCTTGCCATGGTCCAGCTTCTGGGGCAAGAATTTCCAGGCCGTGGTGACCTGGGCCGGCGCCAGCGCGCCGAAGGCGGCCGTCAAAACACCCCAGGCGCATGATATGGAGGCGATGGCAGATATGCCGTCGATGACGATGCAGGATCTGCCGCTGGCGAACGTTCCCTGGGCGGTAGGCGCAACGACAGTGCCGCAATCGCACCACATGCCGCGGCAAGCCCTGGGCACCGATCAGATAGTGGAAATCGCCGCGCGCAATGGCATGGCGACTTATCAGCTGGCGCTGCCGGGCAAGAGTTCCGGCGTGTTCACGGCGTCCTATGCGCCCGGCGCCGGCGAGTTTGTGCGTTCCGACCTGGACAGCCAGCGCACCCTGCATATCGACCAGTACAACGGCAAGATCGTCAAGGACCTGCGCTTTAGCGACTACAACCCGGTCTCGAAGCTGGTGACGCTGGGGGTGGCGCTGCACATGGGAGAATATTTCGGCCTGGCCAATCAGTTGCTGTGCGCTGCGGTTTCGCTGGCGCTGCTGGGCATGGCTGTCACCGGCTTCGTGATGTGGTGGCTGCGCCGCCCGCAAGATTCGCTAGGCGCGCCGAAACGCGTATCGCAGCCGCCGCCATCCATCGTGCGCTGGAAAAGCTACATGGCGCTGCTCGGTATCCTGTTCCCGCTGATGGGTGTGAGCATGATCGCGGTATGGCTGGGCGACACGCTGTTTTTCAGGAAACGGGCCTGAGCTGCATCAGGCAGTCACTTCGACGCCGGCCACGCCCGCCGTCATCTCGCCGATGACAGCAGCGTCGGCAAAGCCTTCACGCCGAAATAGCGCCAGCACCGCCTCGACCGCGCCGGCGTCGCAAGACACCAGCAGGCCGCCCGAGGTTTGCGGATCGGTCAACAGGCTGCGCTGGACATCTGTAATGGCCGAGGCCAGCGTCACTTCATGGCCATAGCCATCCCAGTTGCGCGGCGAGGCGCCGGTGACGTAGCCTTGCTCCGCCAGCTGCTGCACTCCCGGCAGCAAGGGCACTGCGCCCATGCTGAGGCGGGCGCACAGCTTGGCCGCGCGCGCCAGTTCCAAGGTGTGGCCGAGCAGGCCGAAGCCGGTGACGTCGGTCAGCGCGTGCACCGCGGCCATCTCCGCCAGCAGCTTGCCTGGCTTGTTCAGCTTGGTGGTGTTGTCTATCAGCGCCGCATAACCGGCGGCGTCCAGCGCTTCTTTTTTCAAGGCGGCGGAGAGCACGCCGACGCCGATCGGCTTGCCCAGGATCAGCTTGTCGCCGGCCTTGGCGCCGGCATTGCGCTTGACCTTGGATGGATGGACCAGGCCCAGCACTACCAGGCCGTAGATCGGCTCGACCGAATCGATGGTGTGGCCGCCGGCAATCGGAATCCCGGCCTCCGCGCAAATCGACTCGCCACCCTTGAGGATGCTGGCGATCACTTCCAGCGGCAGCTTGTTGACCGGCATGCCGACCAGCGCCAGCGCCATGATCGGCGTGCCGCCCATGGCGTAGACATCGGAAATGGCATTGGTGGCGGCGATGCGGCCGAAGTCGAAAGGATCGTCGACGATGGGCATGAAGAAATCGGTGGTGGCGATCAGCGCCTGCTCGTCGTTCAGCAGGTAAACGGCGGCATCGTCGGCGGTTTCAATCCCGACCAGCAATTCCTTGGGCACCGGAAAACCGCTGGAGCCCTTGAGGATCTGCGCCAGCACGCCGGGCGCGATCTTGCAGCCGCAGCCGCCGCCATGGGAAAAGGAAGTGAGTTTGATGCTGTTTGCGGAGAGATCTGACATACGATTCCTGGGGGTAAAAGTCGCCTGGAACAAGCGTCGGTTAGCGGCCGGCAAGCGCCTGGCCGCCCGGTTATTTATCTTGATGCAACTGCCTTGCAGCCTGCAAAAAAGCCTCTGGTGAAATATCCGCCAGATCGAGTATCTGCGCCGTCGAGAACTGGCCGAAATTGCGCTTGATCGATTGCGCATAGGCCGGATCATGGTGCTTCAGCAACAGCTCATCAACCAGCGGCTCGACCTGCCCGGCCAATGCGGGGTATTTCATGTACGTTTCTGTTGGTTGGGGCCACACCGGAACCGTCATTATCCGGTATTTCGCGGGCAGTCCGGCAATCTGCTTAAAAATCGGGCGCGCGCGCCAGCATGCCCCAGGCCAGCTGCACCAGTTCGTCTTCAAATTCGATGCTGCCCAGCAGCGGCGACTTCTCCAGCGAGGCGCTGCGGATGGCGCCGATCACCGCGCGCGTCACCACGAACATCATGGCCGGCGTCGGCTGCCGCAGGTTGGGGTGATGGATGCGCTGCATGCTGATGGCGATCCGTTCCGCCGTCTCGCGCAAGGCCTGGGTGATGTCTTCGTGATGATCGTGCTGCCAGGCAAAGCGGATCATCGCCCGCTTGGCGCTCCTGCCGCTGCCCAGGCCCTCGATATTGATGCGGATGAACTGCCGCAGGAAGGCCTTCGGGTCGAGCTGGCCGATCTGGGTCTCGGCGCTTTCCATCAAGGCGTCCAGCTCATCCATGACGCGCCGCCGCTCGCGGGCGATCAAGGCCGACAGGATGGCATCCTTGCTGGGAAAATACTGATACAGGGTGCCGATCGAAAAACCGGCTTTTTCCGCCACCTTGTTGGTGGTCAGGCCGGCCGCGCCCTCGCTTTCCAAAATCTGAGCAGTGGTCTCGAAAATGGTTTCGATGGTGCGCTGCGCCCGCTCCTGGGTCGGCAATTTTCGCATTGTTTCAGAGGAGGAACCGGGAATTTTCTTGGCCATGTTGGCGCCTTTGAAAAACTGAGCAAGTTGCGAGTTTAAAAACTGAATAATGCTCAGTATACTGATTCTGTCGTCAATCGCCAGAGGCAAGCCAGTGAATACATCCAGTCCCTTGTTGGTAAGAAAACTACTGATCGACCTGTCGCACGGCTTTCCCCGCCACTGGCTGGCAGGCAAAGCCTTCCGCACCCAGTTTTTCAATGCCTTGTCGATGAGCTTCCCGGTCGGCGAGCAAGATTTCATCGATTCCGTGCGCGAAGCCGCGCTAGCCTTGCCGGACAGCGCCGAACACGCGCAACTGCAGGCGACGATACGCGATTTCATCGGCCAGGAAGCGACCCACCGCCGGATTCATGCGCTGTATAACGCCGAGCTGGAAAAACAAGGCCTGGTCAATCACTGGCAATACTGGGCGGCCGACCTGATCGAATTGGGGCGCAAGCGTGGCGTGCCGCCCATCAGCAGGCTGGCGATTACCGCCGCCTTCGAGCACTACACCGCGGTGCTGGCCGACCTGACGCTGCGCCACCCGGAAATCCTGCAAGACGCCGATCCGATGCTGCAGACGCTGTGGCGCTGGCACGCGGTGGAAGAAACCGAGCACAAGGCAGTCGCCTTCGATCTGTTCCGGACCCTGGACGGCAGCCACAAGACGCGGGTGCGCTGGTTTATGTTCGCCATGCTGCGCTTTACCGTGATGGCCACCAAGCAAACCGTCAACAATCTGTGGCATGACCGCGTCTTGTTCAAGCCCAGCACCTGGTTCGATGCGGCCAGCTTCTTTTTCGGCCGCCACGGCCTGGTCTGGCTCAGCACCCGGCCATTGCTCAACTACCTGAAACGCGACTTTCATCCATGGCAGCATGACAACCGTGAACTGGCGGAGCAATGGCTGGCCGCCAACGCCGCCCAGTACAGCATCGTGCGCGGCTTGAAAGGCGCGTAGGCAAACTTCTCCTGCGCGAATGCAACGAAACTCCGCCGCTTCTGTCGGATAGACTAAAATGCGATCCGCCGCATTCATTTCGCCGATTCAAGGAGTTTTCGTTCATGTCCAGGATGTTCCGCTTATCGCCTGCCCTGCTGCTGGCCCTGCTGGCTGGCGCCGTTGCCGGCTGCTCGACCACCAAGCCTAACGTCTACCAGGGCGAGGAGTTCAGCGACACCAGCACCTTTTCCCACGATTTCGCCACCTCCAGCTCGGCCACCTGCGAAGCGGCGCGCCGCACCTTGCTGAGCCAGGGCTATATCATCAAGCAGGCCAAGGCCGCCCTGGTGGACGGCCACAAGCATTTCCAGCCCGATCCGGACACGCATGTCGAAATCGAATTCCATGTGGTGTGCGCGCCCAACGGCAAGGACGACAAGAGCAGCACCTTGTTCGTCAGCGCCACCCAGGACCGCTACGCGCTAAAGAAAACCAACAATTCCGCCAGCGTCGGCCTGAGCGTACTGGGATCGGTGTCGCTGCCGATCGGCAGCACCTCCGACTCGCTGGTCAAGGTCGCCAGCGAGACGATTCCCGCCGGCCTGTTCTACGACCGCTTCTTCGGCCTGATCGAACACTACCTCGGCCTCGACAGCGGCTTGCCGGTGGCGGATTTCGACGACAAGCCGGCATTGCCGACCAAACCGGCGGTAAAAGCCGAGCAGGAATAAAGCCTGCCGCTGCAATGAAAAAAGCCGCCGGTGCGTATTGCGCCAGCGGCTTTTTTATCGGGCGGAGAAATGATACGCCGCCGTGGAAGACAGCTTAGAACACCTTTTTCAAGCCCACCTGGAAGGAATTGGTCTTGTTCCCGCCGGCAAACTGGCCGTTATAGCTGGCGTAGGCAGTAAAATCCGTCGCCAGAGCAATGCTGGCGCCGAGTTCCAGCCTGGCGCTGTTGCTCGGCCCCTGGTAGGCAGGCAGGCCGAAGCTGCCGGCCATGCCGACCAGGTTGGCGCGGACATCGCGCTCGCTGTCTTCAAACTCTTTTTCCCAGGCCAGCTTGGCAAACGGCTGCACCGAATAGCTGCCCAGCGCCAGCTTGCTGCTGACTTGCGCGCCCAGGCTGGAAACCAGCGAATTGCGCCGCTGCGAGTTGAAGTTCATGGCGCTGCTGTCATTGCCGTTTTCCGTATAGCCGCCGACATTGACTTGCTGCCAGGTCAGGTTGGCGACCGGGCTGAGCGTCGCCGCGCCGAGGTCGAAGTCATACTGGCCGCCGACACGGAACAGGAACTGATGGCCATTGGCGTTGCCGCTTTCATTGCGGGTAGCCGCACCCAGCACGATGTTGCGGGTAACGTCCTTGTACTGCAGCGAGCCGACCATGCCGATGGCGTTGAGCGCCCAGGCGCCGTCGCGGTACTGGGTGTATGCCGACAGCATGGCCTGGTCCAGCTTGAAGCCCCCTGTGTCATTGCCGAAATTCGCCCGGTTATGGGCAAAGCCGAAAGCGCCGCCGACCGTCACATTCTGGTTGACTGCATAGTCGGCGCCCACCGTCAGGCTGTTGGCCGAACCGTCCAGGCCAGGGTTGTTGCCATTGTGGTCCAGGCTTTGATGGGTATTGTCGTAGGCTGCATAGGCTTCGACCTGGCCGGCGCGCGGCGTCAGGCGCAGGCGGTCATCGATGGCGCGGGTGAAGCTTTGGGCGCTGGCCAGCGGCGCTTCCGCCAGCAGGCCGATCTGGCCTGGCGCCTGCAATACCGATTCAATGTATTGCGCCAGGACGGCATGGCCGGCGCCGGTCGGGTGGACGCCGTCGGCAAACAGATAGGTTTGATTAGCACCCGGAGCGACCAGGGTCGACGCCGTGCAGTTGCCCGAAGACGAGGTGGTGCAAGCTGGCGTGGTGACGTTGGTGAAACCGTACAGGCCCGGATTGGCGATCACCTCACGCAGCAAACCGAAGGCGTTGATCGCCACGATATTGCCGCCCAGTCCGCCCAAGCCGTTGTTCAGCGCAGTGTTGAAGCTGCTGGAGGAAGCCGTCCACAAAGTGGCCAACGCGGGAATCGCCGAACCTTCCGGCGTCTTGCCGACATCCGGCAGATTGACCACGATCACGGTGCCGGCGCCGGCCTGCTGCAACTGCCGCACCAGTCCCACTACGTTGGTAGCCTCGCCGGTCACCAGCTGGATCACCTGGGCAGCGGTGGCGGCTTGCGTCGCCGGATTAAGCAAAGCGCCGGCGTTGCTGCTGGTGTAGCCGAAAACGTCATTGGCGCCGGCCCAGACCGCATACAAACCCTTGCCGTCGAGCCGCGGATTGGCCGCCAGGTAGCCGTTGACCTGGCTGGTGACGGTCGGCACCAGAGGCGCTGTCGCCGCATCGGGCCAGCCGTTCTGCGCGGTGACGCGAGCGCCGCCGACCGCATAGTCGCTGCCGCCGGCAGCCTGCACCCCGCTCGGCGTCAGGACGGCTGCGGGATTGGCGGTGGTGCCGTATTTATGCGCCAGCAGTTGCGCCCAGACCGGATCGGGATTGGTGGTGAACGAGCGCTGCTGGCCGACGCCGGTAAAATAGCCGCTGTCGGTCAGCGAATCGCCGAAGAACACCATCTGGGAAAAATTCGCGGCGCCGGCCGGCGCACTGATAATGAAGCCGGCGCCGATCAGTGCAGCGGTACGGCTTGCCACGGTCAGTACCCGCGACATCGGGCTCAGGCGGAATGATTTGGGTAAAGATATGCGCAATTATGTCTCCTTCTTGTATTTATAGATTTGCGCCCTTAATATCGGCCACCCGGCCGGCAAAGTCAATCAAGTACATAGGCAAAACACTCGAAAATCACACCGGCGGCACGACTGGCGCTACACTCGTTGCTGCCGGCGCGCCGCTGCCACAGCAGCAGCGGCCAGCCCCTCTCCTTACTCAAGCCGACCATGGATAAAATAGATAAACAGATTCTCGCCATCCTGCAGGAAGACGCCAGCACGCCGGTGGCGGAAATCGCCGAGAAGGTCAATCTGTCGTCGACGCCATGCTGGCGCCGCATCCAGAAGCTGGAAGAAGACGGCGTGATATTGCGCCGCGTGGCGCTGCTGGACGCCGACAAGCTGAATGTCGGCGTGACGGTATTCGTCTCGATCAAGACCAGCCAGCACAACGCCGGCTGGTATGCGCAATTCAGCAATACCGTCAAACTGATTCCGGAAGTGGTCGAGTTCTACCGCATGAGCGGCAATATCGATTATCTGCTGCGGGTAGTGGTGCCGAACATCGCCGCCTACGATGCGGTGTACCAGAAGCTGACGCAGTCCAACGCTCTGTTCGACGTCAACGCCAGCTTCGCCATGGAGCAGATCAAGCACACCACGGCGCTGCCGCTTGACTACGCCGGACTGGATTAACTCTACAGCGCTTGTTCCATGCGCTTGAACGCCAAGCCCATGTCGGCGATCAGGTCGTCGACATTCTCCAGCCCGACGTGAATCCGCACCAGCGGATTCGGGTAAGTGATCTTCGACGCCACCCGGGTCGGCGGTTTATCCAGCGGCAAAGCCAGGCTTTCAAAGCCGCCCCAGGACAAGCCGATGCCGAACAACTGCAAGCCGTCGAAGAATTTGGACAGCGCCGGACGGCCGACTTCCTTCAACGCCATCGTAAACAAACCGCTGGCGCCAAGGAAATCGCGCTGCCACAGCTTGTGGCCCGGATCGGACGGCAAGGCCGGATGCAGCACCCGCTCCACCAGCGGCTGGCTCTGCAGATACTCGGCCAGCTGGATGCCGCTCTCCGAGTGCTGGCGCAGGCGCACCGCCATGCTGCGCATGCCGCGCAAGGCCAGGTAGATATCGTCGGGTCCGGCGGTCTGGCCGAAATCGTGGGCGCCGTTCTTGAGAATGTTCCAGGCGCGCTCATTGGCGCTGGCCACGCCCAGCAAAGCATCGGAATGGCCGACGATGTACTTGGTGGCGGCGTGGATGGAAACATCGACGCCATGCTCGAAGGGCTTGAAGAACAAGGGGGTAGCCCAGGTATTGTCGAGCAGGACGTAGGCGCCTGCCTTGTGCGCTTCTTCCGCGATGGCCGGGATGTCTTGCACCTCGAAAGTCCAGGAGCCGGGCGATTCGACAAACACCACGCTGGTGTTCGGCCGCATCAGCTGGCGGATGTCGCCGCCGATCAGCGGATCGAAATATTCCACCTCGACGCCCATGCGGCGCAGCACGCGGTCGGCGAAGGTGCGGGTCGGGCCGTACACGCTGTCGGTGATCAGGATATGGTCGCCGCTTTTGACGAAAGCCAGGATGCTATGGGTGCAGGCCGACAGGCCGGACGGGAACACCAGGCAGTTATGACCGCCTTCCAGCGTCACGATCGCTTGCTCGAAGGAGCGCGTGGTCGGCGTGCCGAAGCGGCCGTAGTTGGACATCGGATTGTCGATCTGGCGACTGGCTTCCCAGTCTTCCAGGTTGTTGGCGATGATGGTCGAGCCGCGGAACACCGGCGTGTTCACCATCCCCGCAAAGCGCGCAGGCTCGCGGCCGCAATGGACCAGCTGCGTATCGACATGCGTGGCCGGGGAACTGGAAGTAGGATGGTTAGACATAGGGCCTCCAAAAAATGACTGTACGGCGTGATTACCTGTGTCTATTGTAGGAGTGTGAGCGTGGAAAATTATTGCAACAAATTGCTCATAAATAGATTTTATTAGAATAATTTTCTATTATTTATTGAATCATAAGAAAATAAAAACAAAATAATATCTTTATATAGTAAATAATCGATAAATACCCCTGCCTCGATATATATGCAAATTATATTAATAGAGCATAAATCATATATTTGACACAGCCTTATGGGCAAGGCACTCTAACGCTAGCCCTGAAGCCACTTTCCCGGAGAAGCACATCATGCCGCAATATCGTTCCCGCACCACCACCCACGGCCGCAACATGGCCGGCGCCCGCGCACTGTGGCGCGCCACCGGCATGAAAGACGGCGATTTCGACAAGCCGATCATTGCGGTGGTCAACTCCTTTACCCAGTTCGTCCCCGGCCATGTCCACCTGAAGGACCTGGGCCAGATGGTCGCGCGCGAGATCGAAGCGGCCGGCGGCGTCGCCAAGGAATTCAATACCATCGCGGTCGATGACGGCATTGCCATGGGCCATGGCGGCATGCTGTATTCGCTGCCGTCGCGCGAACTGATCGCCGATTCGGTCGAATACATGGTCAACGCCCACTGCGCCGATGCCATGGTCTGCATCTCCAATTGCGACAAGATCACTCCGGGCATGCTGATGGCCGCCATGCGCCTGAACATCCCGGTAGTATTCGTTTCCGGCGGTCCGATGGAAGCCGGCAAGGTGGTGGAAAAGCTGCCGGGCGTTGCCGTCATCGACCAGAAGATTTTCAAGATCGACCTGGTCGACGCCATGATCAAGGCGGGCGACGCCTCGGTCAGCGATGCCGACATCGCTGAAATCGAACGCTCGGCCTGCCCGACCTGCGGCTCCTGCTCCGGCATGTTTACCGCCAACTCGATGAACTGCCTGACCGAAGCGCTGGGCCTGGCCCTGCCCGGCAACGGCACCATCCTCGCCACCCACGCCGACCGCAAGGAACTGTTCCTGCGCGCCGGACGCCTGATCGTGGAACTGGCCAAGCGCCATTACGAGCAAGACGATTACTCGGTGCTGCCACGCTCCATCGCCACCAAGGCCTCGTTTGAAAACGCCATGACGCTGGACGTCGCCATGGGCGGCTCGACCAACACCGTGCTGCACTTGCTGGCGGCGGCGCAGGAAGCCGAAGTCGATTTCAAGATGGCCGATATCGACCGCATCTCGCGCCATGTGCCTTGCCTGTGCAAGGTCGCGCCGATGACCGACAAATACCATATCGAAGACGTCCATCGCGCCGGCGGCATCGTCAGCATCCTGGGCGAACTGGCGCGCGCCGGCTTGCTCGACACCAGCCGCCCGACCATCCACGCCAAAACATTGGGCGACGCGATCGCCAACAACGACATCACGCAAACCCAGGACCCGGCGGTGCACAAGCTGTTCAGCGCGGCGCCCGGCGGCGTGCCGACCCAGGTCGCGTTTTCCCAGGAAAAGCGTTTCACCAGCCTCGACACCGACCGCGACAACGGCTGCATCCGCAACAAGGCGCACGCTTATTCGCAAGACGGCGGGCTGGCGGTCTTGTACGGCAACCTGGCGGAAAACGGCTGCATCGTCAAAACCGCCGGCGTCGATGAAAGCATCCTCAAATTCAGCGGCCGCGCGCGCGTCTTTGAAAGCCAGGACGACGCGGTGGAAGCGATCCTCGGCGATACGGTCCATGCCGGCGACGTCGTCATCATCCGCTACGAAGGACCTAAGGGCGGCCCCGGCATGCAGGAAATGCTGTATCCGACTTCGTACATCAAATCCAAGGGCCTGGGAAAATCCTGCGCGCTGTTCACCGACGGCCGCTTCTCCGGCGGCTCGTCCGGCCTGGTGATCGGCCACGCCTCGCCGGAAGCTGCGGAAGGCGGCGCCATCGGCCTGGTGGAAGAAGGCGACATCATCGAAATCGATATCCCTGAACGCCGCATGCACCTGAAAATCAGCGACAGCGAACTGGCGCAGCGGCGCGCGGCGATGGATGCCAAGGGCAAGGATGGCTGGAAGCCGGTCAATCGCCAACGCTACGTGTCGCAGGCATTGCAAGCCTATGCCGCCATGGCGACCTCGGCCGACCGCGGCGCGGTGCGCGATATCAGCCAGCTGAAGCGTTAAGCCCGGCGCGATATTCGCTATTGTTTCCTAGCGTTTATCTGGCAAGAAAAATGTAACTCTCTGTAAAGGAGGCCAGTGCAAACGGGCCTCCTTTTTTTGCCTTGATTTGTTATCGTTCTGAAAAAACATGTCTACGAAAAACACGAAATCCGCGAAAAAAGCCGGAGATCGACGGCTGCCGATGCTTTTTTTGGTGTTTTCCGCGCTTTCCGCAGACAAAGACTTCCACGAATCCCGTGCTGAAAACCCATCGTCGCGCTACATCCCGCGCTCGCGCCCTGCCTAAACCAGGCCCTCCATATGGTAAAGTTGCAAACCCTGCCGGACCGGCTTTGCGTCCGGCGGTTTCCCGGCTATAGATGACTTCGTTGAATAATCCCGAAATACAAACAGCAGCAACGCGCGCTACCAGGCATGCCGTCATTATCGGCGGCGGCCCTGCCGGATTGATGGCGGCCGAAGTGCTGGCCGCCGACGGCGTCCAGGTCGACGTCTACGACGCCATGCCGTCGGTCGGCCGCAAATTTCTGCTGGCCGGCAAAGGCGGCATGAACCTGACGCATTCCGAACCCTACGAAGCCTTTCTCTCGCGCTACGGCACGCGCCGCGCGCAGATCTCGCCCATGCTTGAGCAGTTCGGCCCGGATGCGCTGCGCGCATGGGTGCAGGAGCTGGGCATCGCCACTTTCGTCGGCTCTTCCGGCCGCGTGTTCCCGACCGACATGAAAGCCGCGCCGCTGCTGCGCGCCTGGCTGCATCGCCTGCGCCAGGCCGGCGTACGGTTCCACATGCGCCATCGCTGGCTGGGCTGGGACCAGCACGACGCCCTCAGTTTCGAGACGCCGCAAGGCAACATCGCCGTCAAGGCCGATGCGGTAGTGCTGGCGCTCGGCGGCGGCAGCTGGGCGCGGCTCGGCTCCGACGCCAGATGGCTGCCGCTGCTGACGCAACGCGCGGTGCCGGTGGCGCCGTTGCGGCCATCCAATTGCGGCTTCGACGTCGGCTGGAGCGAATATTTCCGCGACCGCTTTGCCGGCCAGCACCTGAAGTCGGTAGCCATCCTGACCGGCGCCGACGACGCTCAGCCGCCGGCGCGCAAGCAGGGAGAATTTGTCGTCACCGCCCATGGCGTCGAAGGCAGCCTGATCTATGCCCTGTCGGCCGGGTTGCGCGACCGCATCGCCGACAGCGGCGAAGGCGCGACGATCCGGATCGACCTGCTGCCGGACTGGCCGCTGCAAAGAGTGATCGATGAAGTAGCGCGGCCGCGCGGCGCCCGCTCCTGGTCCAGCCACCTGCAAAGCCGGCTGGGACTGAAAGGCGTCAAGACCGGCTTGCTGCGGGAACTGGTGCCGCCTGCAGATTTTATCGATCCGCTGCGGCTGGCGCATGCCATCAAGGCGCTGCCGCTGACCTTGCTGGCGCCGCGCCCTATCGATGAAGCCATCAGCAGCGCCGGCGGCGTGGCGTTTGACGGCTTGAACGGGCAACTGATGCTGAACGCCTTGCCCGGCGTGTTTTGCGCCGGTGAAATGCTTGACTGGGAAGCCCCCACCGGCGGCTATCTGCTGACCGCCTGCCTGGCTTCCGGCCGGACCGCCGGCCGTGGCGTTTTGAACTGGTTACCGTAAAATGAGCAATTTACGTACAGGCGCTTTACTCATGAACCACGCGGCTGCGCACGGCGCCGCCAGCAGACTTGCATGCAAGTCGACCAAACAAGGCTGAACCGATGAAGGAAGGGAGTGTAAAACCGGGCAAATTGTCGTGGATAGACAAACGACGCGCCAATCAGCAACGCATCCCCAAGATCGTCGGCGTGCTGATTTCCATCCTGCTCCACGTTGCTGGCATCTGGTATCTGCTGACTCAGCTGCCGGTCGAAATCCAGTCGCCGGCGCAAGGCAACATGGGCGCGGTCAGCATCACTCTGGCGCCGGCGCCCACCAGCACACCGAAACCGGCGGTCAAGACCCCGGCTCCGCCGGCCAAGCCCAAGACCGCGCTGGCGCCGGCCAAGCCGCGCCGCACTCCCCCCAAGGTCGCGCAGGAACGCATGCCGGTCACGCCGGAGGCGCCGCGCACTGTGGTCACGCCGCAGCCGGACGCCCCCAAGTACGCGCAATCGGTACAGGAAGATTTTTCCACGCAGCTGCAGGCGCGGCGTGAACAGCGCGAAGCCGCCCAGGCGCAGGAACGCGCCCTGGCGGGCGAAGATTCGCCCAGCGAGGAAGCGCCGCAGTCGCCGAACGACATCGCCAAGGCCAACATCCAGGCGCAACGCGGCTGGATGGGCATAGACAAGGCGAAAAACGGCGGCATCTTCGAGGTGCGCGACAAGACGCCGTTCCGCGCCAACCTGGTGTTCCATGGCTGGAGCACGGACAACAACCGCAGCGCGACGCAATACATCCCGGTCGAGCGCGGCGGCGAAATCAGCATCGAAGCGGCCATCGTCAACAAGATGATCGACATGATCCGCAAGAAAACCCAGACCGACATCCCCTGGCGCTCGCAACGCCTGGGACGCGTGATCACCCTCAGCGCGCGCCTGAAGGATACGGACGAACTGCAGCAGTTCCTGATGCGGGAAATGTTCTACCAGGACAGCGCCCCGCCGCGCTGACAGCCGGGGCGGCCAGGCGCCGCCCGCGGCGCTTTTCCGTGGATTGCCGAAACCGCAAAGAAATGGCGGCTGGGCCGGCTTCCGCTTACAATATCGGCTGCATCAGACCCGAATACTCCAGTAATCAGGCGCCAGCGGCGCCTGAGAAAGAACCCATTTAATGCACTCAGTTTCTTATCAGCGAGCCGCCCAATGACGGTAGCGGCGCAAAAAATCTCACCCGGCATGCAGCAATATCTCGGTATCAAGGCCGACTATCCGGACACGCTCGTGTTCTATCGGATGGGCGATTTCTACGAACTGTTTTTCGAAGATGCGGAAAAGGCCACGCGCCTGCTCGGCATCACGCTGACCTCGCGCGGCACCTACAACAACGCGCCGATCAAGATGTGCGGCGTGCCTTTCCATTCGGCCGACCAGTACCTGGCCAAGCTGATCAAGCTGGGTGAATCGGTCGCGCTGTGCGAACAGATCGGCGACCCGGCCACCAGCAAGGGGCCGGTCGACCGCAAAGTGCTGCGCGTGATCACGCCCGGCACCCTGACCGATTCCAACCTGCTGCCGGAAAAATCCGACCAGCCGCTGCTGGCCCTGTTCGTCACCCAGCAGCGCAAGACGCTCAAGGTCGGCATGGCCTGGCTGTCGCTCGCCAGCGGCGCGCTGAAGATGATGGAATTCGCTTGCGAAGCGGCGACCCTGGACACCCTGCTGAAGCAGGAACTGGAACGCATCGCACCGGCTGAAGTGCTGGTCGCCGACATGGTGGACGCCATGTTGGCCAAGGGCGTGGTCGACAAGGCCACCAATGTGCCGGAATGGCATTTCGACATTACCCACGGCCAGAAAGCGCTGCTCGACCAGCTCGCCGTCAGCACCCTGAGCGGCTTCGGCGCCGAGGGCCTGAGCGCCGCCATCGGCGCGGCCGGCGCCTTGCTGCGCTACGCTCAGTCGACCCAGGGCAAGGGCTTGCAGCACGTACGCACGCTCACGGTTGAAACCGAAAATGAATTCATCGGCCTGGACGCCGCCACCCGCCGCAACCTGGAACTGACGGAAACCATCCGCGGCCAGGATGCCGCATCCGGCGCGCCGACCCTGTTCTCGCTGCTGGACCACTGCCGCACCGCGATGGGTTCGCGCCTGCTGCGCCACTGGCTGCATCACGCCAAGCGCGACCAGACGGTGGCGCGCGGCCGCCACGCCGCGATCGGCGCCTTGATGGCGGCGGATGCCGGCAGTGCCATTTCCAGCACCCTCAGCGCGGTGCCGGATATCGAACGCATCACCGCCCGCATCGCCCTGCTCTCGGCCCGGCCGCGCGACCTGGCCGGTTTGCGCGACGGCTTGCAGCAACTGGATGCGCTGCGCGCCGACATCGCCATGTGCGGCAGCGAGAATCAAGCCGAAAATCAGGCGCCCTTGCTGCGCGAGCTGCAAACGGCGCTGGCAACGCCGATCGACTGCCTGCAGCTGCTGCAAAGCGCGATTGCCGCGGAACCGTCGACCATGGTGCGCGACGGCGGCGTCATCGCCGCCGGCTTCGACGCCGAACTGGACGAACTGCGCGGACTGTCGGAAAACGCCGGCCAGTTCCTGGTCGACCTGGAGACGCGCGAACGGGCCCGCACCGGCATCGCCAACCTGCGGGTCGAATACAACAAGGTGCATGGCTTCTACATCGAAGTCACGCACGGCCAGACCGACAAGGTGCCGGACGACTACCGCCGCCGCCAGACGCTGAAGAACGCAGAGCGCTACATCACGCCGGAACTGAAGGCGTTTGAAGACAAGGCGCTGTCGGCGCAGGAGCGCGCCCTGGTGCGCGAAAAAATGCTGTACGACCAGATCCTGCAAGACCTGGCGCCGCATATCGGCACCCTGCAAAACATCGCCCACGCGCTGGCCCAGCTCGATACCCTGGTGGCGCTGGCGGACCACGCCGCGCGCCATGACTGGTGCCTGCCGCAGCTGGTGACGGAACCGGCGATCCAGATCGTGCAAGGCCGCCATCCGGTGGTTGAAAAGCAGATCGAACGCTTCATCGCCAACGACTGCCAGCTCTCGACCGAACGCAAGCTGCTGCTGATCACCGGCCCCAACATGGGCGGTAAATCGACCTTCATGCGGCAAGTCGCGCTGATCACCCTGCTGGCCTACGTCGGCAGCTATGTACCGGCCGACAGCGCGGTGCTGGGGCCGATCGACCGCATCTTCACCCGCATCGGCGCCGCCGACGACCTCGCCGGCGGCCGCTCCACCTTCATGGTGGAGATGACCGAATCGGCCGCCATTCTTAACGGCGCCACTGAAAACTCGCTGGTGCTGATGGATGAAGTGGGCCGCGGCACTTCAACCTTCGACGGCCTGGCGCTGGCCTGGGCGATCGCCCGCCACCTGATCGACGTCAGCCGCAGCTTCACCCTGTTTGCCACGCACTACTTTGAACTGACCCAGCTGCCGGACCTGCATCCGTCGGCCGCCAACGTGCATCTGTCGGCGGTCGAGCATAAGGACAGCATCGTTTTCCTGCACGCGGTCCAGGCCGGTCCCGCGTCGCAAAGCTATGGCTTGCAGGTGGCGCAGCTGGCTGGCGTGCCGTCGCCGGTGATCCGCGCCGCGCGCAAGCACCTGGCCCTGCTGGAGTCGCAATCGATGCAGGCGACGCCGCAGTTCGATCTGTTTGCACAAGCAGCCAGCATGGATGCGCATGAGGAAGCCGATGCCGCCGATGGCAGCGACGCCTTGGGCAACGAGCTGATCATAACCCTGGACGGCATCGACCCCGACGCCCTGACGCCGCGCGAAGCGCTGGAACAGCTGTATCGCCTGAAGCATCTGACGACGGCGCAAAAAAACTGATGAACGCCGCGCTGCTACGCAAACCATCGGCAGCCTTGCCGTCGAGACTGATGCTTCTGCTCAGCCTGGCGGCGGCGCTGACGGTCAATTGCGGCGCGGCGCTGGCCGACACCACCAGCTTCAGCTTTGCCGTGATCGCCCACGCATTTCGCAGCAACTCCGACGAAACCACGCTGCGTAACGCCATCGCCGAAACCGATGCCGACAACCTGGCGTTTGTGGTGGCGAACGGCATCAAAGCCAGCAGCGAGCCTTGCTCGGACAAGTTGTACAGCCAGCGCAAGGCTTTGTTAAGCAGCGCCAAAAACGGCTTGATCGTGTCGCTCTCGGCCAGCGACTGGGTGACCTGCCGCACCGCGGCCGACCGCTCGGCTGCGATCGAGCGCCTGAACCGGGTGCGCGATCTGTTTTTCTCCGACGAATTCTCTTTCGGCGACAGCAAGATCCCCCTGATCAGGCAATCGACCTCGCCAAAATTCCACAGCTATGTGGAAAACGCCAGGTGGGAGATCGGCAACGTGGTGTTCGCCACCATCAATCTGCCGGCCAGCAACAACCACTATCTGGCGGAAGGCGGCCGCAACAGCGAATTCGAAGACCGGCAGATCGCCAACCGCGAATGGCTGCAGCGGATTTTCCTGAATGCGGCGCAAAAAAAATCGGATGCGGTCGTCTTGTTTTGCGATGGCGATCCGCTGGCGACCCAGCGTCATCGAGTCTTCGATTTCAACGTCAAGCGCGACGGCTTCGCCGAGATCCGCCAGCGCATCAGCGTCCACGCCAGCCAGTTCGGCGGCAAGGTGCTGATCATCCACGGCCCGCATGGCGCCGACACGCCCGCCTCGACCGCTATCGTCTGGCAACGCAACCTGGGCGACCTGGAAGTCAGCGGCAGCTGGCTGAAAGTCAACTTCGACCCGGCCAATCCCAAGCTGTTCGATCTTGGCAAGAACGCCGACCAGGCAAAGCTGACGCGCCGCTAAGTACCTCATCTCCCCGCCTGAGAACCTGCGTTCTAAGGACGCGCCTAAGTTTCGCATCAGTTGATAAAACATCTATTTTTCAGTGCGCTCTTTTGCGAAACTGGCTGCTGCACATGCGTATATCAAAAAACACAAGGTTGTCACTTGACACCCTGATGGGCGACCATCTACACTGGAGACGTTCATGACTCGCCCCTCTCATCCGCAAAAGGAAATCGAAGAGTCCCTTAAGCATGCGGAAAGCTGCGGCTGGAGAGTGAAAATCGGCGGCAGTCATGCCTGGGGCAAGATCTATTGCTCTTATAACGATGCGGAATGCCGTTGCGGTGAATTCTGCATCACCTGCGTCTGGAGCACACCCAGGAATCCGGGCAATCATGCTCGTGCATTAAAACGCGTAGTGGACAACTGCACGACGCACAGGCAGCAGACAGCAGACAGCAGATAGCAGATAGCAACAAAAAAACGGAGTAATACCATCATGGAATACACCTTCACCCTGAAGTACCAGCTCTCTGCCGCGGACGGCGACCATGATCAGCTGGTCGAACGTCTCGGCGCAGCCGATTGCGATGACGCCTTGGTCGGCGTCGGCCAGGTGCGCCGCATCACCCTCGCATTCACCCGCGAATCCGCAACTGCCGAAGCCGCGCTGCTGAGTGCGCTGGCAGACGTCAAGCGCGCCATTCCCGGCGCCAGCCTGATCGAGGCGACGCCCGATTTTGTGGGACTGACCGACGTGGCGGAGCTGCTGGGCGTGAGTCGCCAGAATATGCGCAAGCTGATGGTTAACAATGCCAGTTTTCCGGCCCCGATTCACGACGGCAATGTCGCCATCTGGCATCTGGCCGATGTCTTTACATGGCTAGCATGGAAAGGCGGCTATCAATTGGAACAAAGGATGGTTGCCGTGGCAAAGGCTGCCAAGCAAGTCAACCTGGCCAGGGAGGCTGGCCAGCTGACCCCGGAAATGCGGCGCGAAGTACAAGCCCTGTTCGTCTAGGGTCCGGCTACGGGCCACGGCATTTTCCGGGAACGGCATCGCATGGGAGGCAGCAACCGCCCTGCGATTTAGTGGATAGGATGACTGCGGAAATGATCGTCCGCGCCGTCTTCATCCTGGTCGTCGTGGTGATGACCGTGGGCGCCGTGGACATGCTGATGCGCGATTTCTTCTTCTGTCGCGGCGCGGACTTCCGTCACGTTCAGGTCGAAACGCAAGGCGATGCCGGCCAGCGGATGATTCCCGTCGAGCACGACCTTGTCGTCGGCAATATCGGTCACCGTGAAAATCAGGGCTTGCTCTTCTTCATCTTCATTGTCTGGCGTGCCTTCAAACTGCATGCCGACTTCCAGCGGTGTCGGCAAACGGTTGCGCGGCTCTATCTTGACCAGATTCGAATCGTATTCGCCAAAGGCGTCGTCCGGCTCGACCTGCAGCTCGGTGTGATAACCGGTTTCCTTGCCATCCAGTGCTTCTTCGATTTTCGGCAACGTGTTTTCATAGCCGCCGTGCAAATACACCATCGGCTCGCTGCTTTCTTCGATCAGATTGCCTTGGGCATCTGACAATTTGTAGCGTACAGTCACTACCGTATTTTTGGCAATCTTCATGATCATTCCTTTCATTTAACATGCGTTGGGATTATACCCGCCGGAATGGCCCCGCCTTGCCGAGAACGCAAAATTTACTCGCGCCGATGCGATAAGCCGCATGCAAAATACCGGTAGCGCATGGAATCAGCAGTCCTTGCCTAATTTTACGGCATGCAACCCGATATAATACGCGCATGAAAAATTCCACACTCCTGGGCGGAATGACGCCCGCACAATTCCTGCGCGACTACTGGCATAAAAAGCCGCTGTTGATTCGTCAAGCCTTACCCGGCTTCAAACCGCTGCTGTCGCCCGAGGCGCTGTTTGAATTGGCCCGGCGCGACGATGTCGAATCGCGGCTGGTCACGCATTTCAAGCAGCAATGGCAAGTCAGCAACGGCCCGGTCACCGATTTGCCGACGACCGCGCAGAAAGACTGGACCTTGCTGGTCCAAGGCGTCAACCTGCATGACGACAACGCCGACGCCCTGCTGCGCCAGTTCCGCTTCATTCCCGACGCCCGCCTGGACGACCTGATGATCAGCTACGCTACCGACACCGGCGGCGTCGGTCCGCACTTCGATTCCTACGATGTATTCCTGCTGCAGGCGCATGGCCAGCGCCGCTGGAAAATCGGCGCCACCCAGGACCTGACCCTGGTGGAAGGCAGCGCCTTGAAGATCCTCAAGAATTTCAAGCCCGAAGACGAGTTCGTGCTCGAACCCGGCGACATGCTCTACCTGCCGCCGCAATATGCGCACGACGGCGTCGCCGTCGGCGAATGCATGACTTATTCGATCGGCTTCCGCGCGCCGCCGTTCCAGGAATTGGGCGAAGCCTTCCTGCAATTCATGGCCGACTCGATCGACCTGCCCGGCCGCTATGCCGATCCGCAACTGGAAGTCAGCAAGCATCCGGCGGAAATCAGCGCCAGCATGCTGACGCAGATTGCAGATGAGCTGAATAAAGTGCGCTTCACCGACGACGATATCGCCATCTTCGTTGGCCAATACTTGTCGGAGCCAAAGGCCAGCGTATTCTTCGACTCGCCGGCCAAACCCTTGACGCTGGCGCGCTTTACCGCCGCACTCGGCAAGCGCGGCATAGCGCTGTCGCGCAAGACCCAGATGCTGTATCGCGGCAAGCACGTATTCATCAATGGCGAATCGTTTTCCATCGGCCGCGCCGACAAGGCGTCACTGACCTTGCTGGCCAACGAACGCCGCCTGGACAGCGCAGCAGCCGCAAAAGTATCGACCGACGTGCTGGACGCGCTGTACACCTGGTATGAAGACGGCTGGGTTACGCTCGGCTGATTGTGGCGGGATGTTTTTGGAATGGTGAACTTTCCGGGAACATCCGCCTCTCGCTCCGAAAAGTAAAGTGGCGATTTTATTATCTGCTTACGATATTTGAATATCTGCTAAAGATTGAAACACTTTCTGCATAAAAACCGTGCATAAAACAAATAGAAATTCGTTAAATGTAATTAATAATAAAACAAACGTCGAATTAATATTTACCGCCGGCTTGCTTAAATATTATTCACGATTGACAGTATTTAACAAATTCAAAGCCAATCCAACAGTCAACGATGCCTGCCATCGCACTGTTTCAACGGCAATCGCCCTGCACTTTTTATCAGTCATTCTGACAGCCGTCAGTACTCACGCATCATCCATAAAATTGAAGCGGCTTCCATAAGATGGAAAAGCGCTGTTGCGTTGATACAAATTCTTACCAAATAGCAAACCGTCAATGTCATATTTAACAAATTCCGGCTATAATCCTGAGCTGGAAAGTTTTTGTTGCATCGCGATGCGCAGTCCCGGCAAAGCACTGCGAAAACATCCTGTAGAGCGATAATTACCGGTAATTATTCATCGCAAAAATTTTGATTACTACTGAAGGAACATTCATGAAAAAAACACTGTTGATCGCATCCCTGTTGGCTCTGACTCTGGCTGCTTGCGGCAAAAAAGACGAAGCTCCTGCTGCTGACGCTTCGGCTCCAGCACCAATGGCTGCTCCAGCACCTGCTGCTGCTGACGCTGCTGCTTCCGCTGCATCCGACGCTGCTGCTGCTGCAACTGCCGCTGGTTCCGCTGCTGCTGACGCTGCAACTGCTGCCGGTACTGCCGCTGCTGCTGCTGGCTCCGCTGCTGCTGATGCTGCTCACACAGCTGTTGACGCTGCTGCTGACGCTGCTAAAGCTGCTGCCGCACCTGCTGCTTCCAAGTAATCATTGGTTGCGTAGAAAAAGCCGACCTCTGGTCGGCTTTTTTATTGCCTGCGTTTTAACCCCAGGCCACCCTTCTCGCCTTATCTTCCCGCATCCGCAACAGCTCAAATCTCGATCCAGCTGAAACCTTCTTCCTGGCAGGCGATCGTGATCTCCACCAATTCGTTGCGACGGGCATCGGACAATGCCGCGTAAGCCAACTCCGGCAAGTTATTGCGGGCACTCAGATGTGCGCCCACCACCTTGCGCAATCTCGACTGGTCCAGCGCCTTCAGAATCTCACACGCCGCCTGGTTCGATAAATGGCCGTACTCGCCGCCGATACGGCGCTTGAGCGACGGCGGATAGGCCGAGTTGCGCAGCATTTCTCGATCATGGTTACACTCCAGCACCAGCGCATCGCTACCGCCCAAGGCTTGCACCAGGTGATCGGTCAGCTTGCCGGCATCGGTCAGCACGCCCAGCTTATGCTTGCCATCGGTGACGACGTACTGCACCGGCTCGCGCGCATCATGCGGGACTGTATAGGGAGTTAATTGCAGATCGCCGATGGCGAGGGCTTCGCCGTCGCGGCAAAAGCCGACCGTCACGCCGGAGCAGTCCTGGCGCAGCGCCTGGAAGGTGCCGTAGGTAAGCCAGACCGGCAAGCGATGTCGGCGGGCGAATTTGAAAACGCCGCCGATGTGGTCTTGATGTTCGTGGGTGACGACAATTGCAGAGAGGGAGGCGCCATCCAGGCCCAGGCGGGCCAGGCGCCTTTCGGTTTCGCGTATGCCGAAACCGCAGTCAAGCATCACATTGGTCGTGCAGCCGGCAGAAGTGGCCGATATCAGCAGTGCGTTGCCTTCACTACCACTACCCAAGCTGGCGAATTTCAAGGATAGATTCCATAGCTCAAGAAACGCACTGCAGTCTCACTGCCGTGACAGACGAACGAGTTTATTTCAGCTGCTCATTCAGCAATGCCAGGATCTTGTCGGAAGTTTTCGACAGTTCAGGCTTGCCATCCTTGTTCAGCACAGTGACCTGGCTGCCGGCATCCGACCCCTTGACGGCAATGCGATAGCTGGCTGCATTCTTTGCCTTGTCGCTGTCCGAGCTGCTGAATATCTTGGCGAAGAAACCCTTGTCCGATTTCTTGTCCTTGGCATCCGCATCCTGGTCAACATAGCGCACGAAGTACACGCCTTGCGTACGGTCACGGTCTTCCACGGTAAAGCCGACACGGTCCAGTGCCAGGCCGACGCGGCGCCATGCGCGGTCGAAGCCTTCATCTATCTGGACGAAGTCGCCGGCGGCATTCTTGACCAGCTTGGAACGCGCCTGCAGCGACGGCGTATTGGCCACGGCGGCCTTGGCCTTCACTTCATCGGCGCCCAGGCGGCCCATCAGGCGCGACAGGAATTCTGCTTCCAGCTGCGGATCGGCAGGACGCGCGGTCCAGATGCTGGATTCTTTTTGCGCGCCGGACAAGACTTCTTCGGCGCCGCGGTGGCTGATGTAGATTTCGGTAGTGCCGTTCGGACCGCGCTCCAGACGGGTGCGGAACTTGTCGCGCTCACCTGTCGAATACAGCGAATCGAATACCTTGCCCAAGGTGTTGCGGACGAAATCTTGCGGGATCTTGGCGCGATTTTCAGCCCAGTCGGTTTCCATCACGCCGGTTTCCGGATTTTCGATATTGATCAGGAAGCCTGAATCCTGCCAGAAATCCTTCACCTTCGGCCACAGGTTTTCAGGCGTTGAGCTGACTACCAGCCAGCGCTGCGAACCATCGCGTTCGATGTGCATGTCAGGCGCAGCATTCGGCGCGACCGCCGCTGCCGCTGCCGCCGGGCGCGCACCCTGCTCCAGATTGTAGCCGGAGGCAGTGGCTGTACCTGCATTCGCCTCAGGAATGGCATAACGATTTTCACGCTGCAGCTGGGTCAGGTCGGGCGGGATGTCCAGCTTCGGCGCCGTTACCTTGCCTGCGCTTTTGTAATCGATACGATCCGGCTCAAGCACCGAATTGATCGAAGAGCATCCTGCCAGACCGGCCAGCGCCAAAGCGATAACAATGCCACGTTGTGGGAGACTGAATTGAGTCGATGGAATGTTCTTGCGAATAGTCATGTGGATACAGGATCAAAAAGACGAAGGAAATTTTAGTGTAGTGTTTCGCACATCATGAAACTCTACACTAGAGAAAACGCCTGTCAGCGCCGCTTATTGTAATACACCCGCTTCACGCAACGCCGCGCGGACGGTTTCATGGTACTCGGCTGCCAGCGGCACCAGCGGCAGACGGATGCCGTCCGCCATCATGCCCATCTCGGTGAGCGCCCATTTCACGGGCAAGGGATTCGGCTCCACAAACAGCTTGTTATGCAGAGGCAAAAGCTTGTTGTTCAATTTGACAGCTTCCGCCACGTTTCCGTTCATTGCGGCCAGGCACAGCAGGTGCATGTCGCGCGGCGCGACGTTGGCGGTCACGGAAATATTGCCCTTGCCGCCGCAGAACATGAGCGCCATCGCAGTGGCGTCGTCGCCGGAATAGACAGCAAATTCAGGCGGCGCCAGGCGAATCAGGTCGGAACCGCGGCCGATATTGCCGGTAGCGTCCTTGACGCCGATAATCCCCGGCACCTGCGCCAGGCGCAAGATGGTTTCGTTGCTCATGTCGGCAACGGTGCGGCCAGGGACGTTGTACAGGATGACAGGCAGATCGACCGACTCCGCGATCTTCTTGAAATGCTGGTACATGCCCTCTTGCGTCGGCCGGTTGTAGTAAGGCACGACCTGCAGCGATGCGTCGGCGCCGGCTTCCTTGGCGAAGCGGGTCAGCTGGATCGCTTCCGCGGTGGAATTGCCGCCGCTGCCGGCGATGATAGGGATGCGCTTGGCGGCGTGATCGACCGCCAGCTTGATCAGGGCGCAATGCTCTTCAACCGTGACGGTCGGCGACTCGCCTGAAGTGCCGACGATGACGATCGCATCGGTGCCTTCGGCAATGTGCCAGTCAATCAGTTTGCGCAAACCCGGCAAGTCGAGACTGCCGTCGGTATGCATGGGAGTAACGATTGCAACAATGCTGCCCTTGATCATGATCGTGAATGCGAAAAAATAAAAGACTGATTGTAGCGGATCGCAGTGGCTGTGGGGCATTTCCGCTTGTAAAACAAGGTACAAATACAATTACCTTGAAGCAACTCCATCAGCGGCGCCAACCATGTTTTCAGGCGATGCGCCGCGTCGACGCTACGCCGCCAGGCTGCTTGATGGCGCACAGCCGCTGCACCATGGCCGCCTTCGGCTGCTCCACGTAGCCGTCCTCGAAGGCCAGCACATGCCAGCGGCTGGCGTGATCTGCCGCCAGCAAGGCCAGCAATTCGCCCGGCTGCAGCAGGAAATCGGGATTGGAAGGCTTGCCAAAGTGTTCATTGCCAGCTGCAAATGTTTCGTAGAGCAAAACACCTTGGGCCGCGATGCTGTCCAGGATCAACGGAAACAAGGGGCGATGCAGGTAATTGGTGACCACGACGCCGCTAAACCGATGGGGCCGGAACAGCTGCGCCAGCGCCTCGGCATCGCCGTTTTCCAGCTCGACCTGGCGGGTGGCGACGCCAACCGCATCTATTTCAGCCAGCGCAGCCGGATCGCGATCGACCGCCAGCACGCTGAGGTTCTGGCTCAGGCTGGCCAGCCACAAGGCGTGGCGGCCGCTGCCGCAGGCCAGATCCAATACCGCGCCGGCCGGGATCAGGCGGCCGAAGCGGCTGATCCACGGCGAGACAGGATTCGATGCAGGACTGGTTGCAGCGCTCATAGGAGAATCAGCTATAGCCCAAGCCCATGGCTTCGCGCACGTCGCGCATCGTGTCCTGCGCCAGCTTGCGCGCATGGTCGCAGCCATCCGCCACGATCGCCCGCACCAGCGAAGGATCGTCGAGGTATTGCTGGGCCCGCTCGCGCATCGGCTCCTGCTCGCGGATGATGGCGTCGATCACCGGCTGCTTGCATTCAAGACAGCCGATGCCGGCGCTGCGGCAGCCCTTCGCAGCCCACTCGCGGGTGGCGTCGTCGGAATATACGACGTGGAACTGCCATACCGGGCATTTGTCGGGATCGCCCGGATCGGTGCGGCGCACGCGCGCCGGGTCGGTCGGCATGGTGCGCACTTTCTTGCTGACCACATCCTTGTCCTCGCGCAAGGCGATGGCGTTGCCATAGCTCTTGGACATCTTCTGGCCATCCAGCCCTGGCAGGCGCGACGACTCGGTCAGCAGCGCCTGCGGCTCCGACAGGATCAGCTTGCGGCTGCCTTCGAGGAAACCGAACAGACGCTCGCGGTCTATCATGGACAGGTTCTGGGCATCGTCCAGCATGGCCTTGGCCTGCTCCAGCGCGCTCTCGCTGCCTTGCTGCTGGAACTGGGTGCGCAGCTCGTTGTACAGCTTGGCGCGCTTGCTGCCGAGCTTCTTGACCGCTTCCTGGGCCTTTTCCTCAAAGCCCTTTTCCTTGCCGTACAGATGATTGAAGCGGCGCGCGATTTCGCGCATCATTTCTATATGCGGCACCTGGTCGTCGCCCACCGGCACCTGGCTGGCGCGATAGATCAGGACGTCGGCCGCCTGCAGCAGCGGATAGCCGAGGAAACCGTAGGTGGCCAAATCGCGGTCGGCCAGTTTTTCCTGCTGGTCCTTGTAGGTCGGCACCCGCTCCAGCCAGCCCAGCGGCGTGGCCATCGACAGCAGCAGATGCAATTCGGCGTGTTCCGGCACCTTGGACTGGATGAACAAGGTCGCCTGCGAGGGATCGACCCCAGCCGCGAGCCAGTCGATCAGCATATCCCAGACGCTGGTTTCGATCACGCTAGGATCGTCGTAATGCGTGGTCAGCGCATGCCAGTCGGCGACGAAAAACAGGCAAGGCAATTCGGATTGCAGCCTCACCCAGTTTTTCAGCGCGCCGTGATAATGGCCAAGATGCAAGGCGCCGGTCGGGCGCATGCCAGAGACAACACGATCAGGATACATGGTTGATTTGGTTATCGTAATAAAAAGGAAAGCGGCAAGGTAATGAACTGCAGCACGTCTAGCGCAAATGAACGAACAGGCCCGACCCAAAAATACAGCAACGGCACATCGCCAATTTTAATGAAAAGGAATGCCAGCACAACAAAGAAACCGTAGGGTTCGATTTTCGCAAACTGATAGGCATACCTGGTCGGCAGCAAACTTGTCAGGATGCGCCCGCCATCCAGTGGCGGAACCGGAAACAGATTAAAAGCAAACAACGCCAGATTGACCAGAATACCGGCTCTGGCCATCAGCATAAAAAATTCTTGCGCTCCGAAAAATTGCCCCAGCACCTGGTACAGCACAAGCCACATCAGCGCCATGAAGAGATTCGCCGCGGGCCCGGCCAACGCCACCCAGGCCGAATCGCGCCTAGGCTTGCGCAGCTGACCGAAATTGATCGGCACCGGCTTGGCGTAACCAAACAAGAAGGCGCCGCCGGTCGACAAATACAGCGCTATTGGAATCAGGATGGTTCCGAACGGATCGATGTGCTTGATCGGATTGAGGCTCATGCGGCCCAGCATGTAGGCGGTGGGGTCGCCGAAATACTTGGCGGCGTAGGCATGCGCGGCTTCGTGCAGCGTAATGGCGAACAACACGGGCAGCGCATACACTGCGACGGTTTGGATAAGATCATTCATGGGCGGGATTCTATCAGAGCAGCGTTGGCATCCGGTGCGGGGAACCGTAAAAGATCGGCGCCCGGGATGGCTTGGGCCATAGGGAATTACAAAAAGACAATATGGACGCCGCAAGCGGCGCCCTCGCCGCCGGGGTCAGAATCCAAACAAGCCGGCGTCGCCGCGACCCTGGCGTATCAGCTCCGGCTCGTCGCCGCTGAGGTCGATCACGGTGGTCGGCTCCAGGCTGCAGGCGCCGCCGTCGATCACCAGTTCGATCTGCTTCTCCAGCTGGTCGCGCACTTCTTCCGGATCGGTCAACGCCTGCTCCGCTCCCGGCAAAATCAAGGTGGTGCCGATCAGCGGCTGGCCCAGCTCTTCCAGCACCGCGCTGACGATACTGTGCTGCGGCACGCGCAGGCCGATAGTCTTGCGCGCCGGATGGCTGAGGCGGCGCGGCACTTCCTTGGTGGCTTCGAGAATGAAGGTATAAGCGCCTGGCGTCGCGCTTTTCAGCAGCCGGAACTGGCGGTTGTCGACCTTGGCGTACAGCGAGATTTCGCTCAGGTCGCGGCACAGCATAGTCAGGTGGTGCTTGTCGTCGACGCCGCGGATGCGCCTGACCCGGTCCACCGCGTCCTTGTTGTCCAGCTGGCAGACCAGCGCATAGCAGCAATCGGTAGGCAAGGCGACGATGCCGCCGGCCTGGATGATTTGCACTGCCTGCTTGATCAGGCGCAGTTGCGGATTGTCCGGATGGATCTGGAAAAACTGGCTCATGGCTGTTCGGCTCTAAAAATGAAAAACGGCGCTAACCCGAAGGTCAGCGCCGTCGAATCAAGAAAAATTACAGGGCAGTGACTTGCGGATTACGCAAGGCTGCGATGCGTTGTTCGATCGGCGGATGGCTGGAAAACAGCGCCATGAAGCCCGGCTTGTCGTTGATGCCCAGCGCTGCCATCGATTCCGGCAGGGTCGCGGGCTCAATCCCGCCCAGGCGCGCCAGCGCATTCTGCATCGGCAAGGCGCTGCCCAGCAGCTTGGCGGAGCCGGCGTCGGCGCGGAATTCGCGATGGCGCGAGAACCAGGCCACGATCAGCGACGCGCCTATGCCCAGCACAATCTGCGATACCAGCACCGTCGCCATATAGCCGATGCCGGGACCATCGTTATTGCCACGCGACAAGGCGCGGTCGACAGCATAACCGATGACGCGCGACAGGAACACCACAAAAGTGTTCACCACGCCCTGGATCAGGGTCATGGTCACCATGTCGCCATTGGCGATGTGGGCGATTTCATGGCCCAGTACCGCTTCGACTTCTTCCTTGGTCATGCTTTCCAGCAGACCGGTCGATACCGCGACCAGCGCCGAATTCTTGAACGCGCCGGTAGCGAAGGCATTGGCGTCGCCCTGATACACGGCCACTTCAGGCATGCCGATGCCGGCACGCTGCGCCAGCTTGCCGACCGTATCCACCAGCCACATCTCGGTCGAATTGGACGGCGAGGCAATCACACGGGCGCCGGTCGACCATTTCGCCATCTGCTTGCTGATCAGCAGCGAGAAAATCGATCCGGTGAAGCCGACCACCAGCGAAAACACCATCAGCATCGGCAGGTTGAGGCCGGCGCGAGTCAGGAAACGGTCCACGCCCAACAGCGACAGCACGACGCTCATGACAAGCATCACTGCGATATTGGTGGCAAGGAACAAGAAAATACGTTTCATGTGGAAAACTCCAAAATGGGGAAAGAAGTGTCTTTAAAATAAGGTCGCCGACCCAAATTTCAAGAGTGCGGCGGCCAATTATGCCAGACTGCCTGCAGCAGAAAACAAAGCAATTAAACAATATTCACGCCAATATTCACGCCTGACGCCACCGAACTCCGTTATCCCTCCCATTCTTCCACAAAATCTGCCGGCCGTTCCTGCACGGCTGCTTGACGCACCTGCTCTTGCCGGCAGCGATCCCGTCCTCGTTTGTATCGCCCAGTCCGCCCGCAAAATCACTTTTGCATCACGGACTGGAATAGCGGCGATGCAAGCAAGCCGTCCAGCCAGCCGGCCAGGCTCTGGTGCGGGCTGGCATAAAACCACTCCGGGTCGACCGCCACGAATTGCCGTACGAACGGGAAAATCGCCATGTCGGCCAGCCCCCTCTTGTTCCCGCTCAGGAAACCGTGGGTGGCAATGCGTGCATCCAGCTGCGCCAGGATAGCTTCTCCCTGCATACGGTAATAGGCGGCAGGTTGCTCCGGAAAGCGCTCCGCGTATTTATAGCGGTCCAGGAAACCCTTGAAAGCGCCATCGTTTTGCGCGATCAGTTCCTGCGTCTGCCGCACCAGTTCGGAGTCCGTGCTCAGCCATTGCTCCGGGTCGTTCTGCGCCAGCGCCCAGTGCATGATGTCGAGGCTTTGCTCAAGCACGGCGCCGCCAGGCAACGCCAACACCGGCACCGTGCCCTTGGGCGAACAGTCCAGCATGGCTTGCGGCTTGTTCCTCAGGCTGACCTCATGCATCTCGACCTCGACGCCGCTGATCTTGACAGCGAGGCGCGCGCGGATGGCGTACGGGCAGCGGCGAAAGGTAAATAAAATCGGCTTCAAATCAATCAACCCGTGAAAAATAATGCCAATAAAATAACACAGGTGCGGCCGCGCCGTTATTCGCGCGGCGGCCGCGTGAAGATACGCTGAATTCTGCTATCTTTGCCGCACGGAAATTATTGGAGCCCCTATGCATTGTTCAACACCGCCGCCCGTCACGCATGCGGCCGATCATCCATGACGCGCCGCCTGGCGTCGGTCGATGCCTTGCGCGGCTGTACAGTCGCAGCGATGCTGCTGGTGAACGACCCGGGCGACTGGGGCCACGTCTACGCTCCGCTGGAGCATTCTGCCTGGCACGGCTGCACGCCGACCGATCTGGTGTTTCCGTTTTTCCTGTTCATGGTCGGCCTCTCCACCGCCCTCGGCATCGAAGCGCGCGCGACGCAAGGCGGCGATCGCGCGGCGCTGACGCGGGCGGCCTTGCTGCGGGCCTTGCGGATCGTGGCGCTGGGCCTGGCGATCAACCTGCTGGCCTGGCTGATCATGCCTGGCGTGCATTTGCGCGTGCCAGGGGTGCTGCAGCGGATCGGGCTGTGCTTTGCCGCTACCGCACTGTTTGCGATCCACACCCGGCCGCGCACGCAATGGGGCGCGATCGTCGCCATCCTGCTCGGTTACTGGGGCTTGCTGGCGCTGGGCGGTTCGCTGGAGCCCTGGGTCAACCTGATCAGCCGCAGCGATAGCGCCATCTTCGGCAAACTGGTGTATCAATTCGATCCGCTCAGCGGCCGCGGCCACGATCCGGAAGGCTTGCTTGCCACGCTGCCGTCTCTGGCCACCTGCCTGCTCGGCTTGTGCGCCGGCCGCTGGCTGCGCGCAGACCAGCTGAAACCGTTGCTCATCGCGGCCATCGCCGCGCTGGCCTTGGGCGCACTGTGGTCGCTCGTGCTGCCGTTCAACAAGAATCTGTGGACGCCGTCGTTCGTGCTCTGGTGCGCCGGCTGGGCCATGCTGGCGATGCTGCTGTTGCACCGGCTGATCGACCGGCGCGGCTGGCCGGCGCTGGGGCGCCGTTTCGGCATCAATGCGATCGCCGCTTATGCGGGATCGGAACTGATGCAGATCCTGCTGCCCGGCCTCGGTTGGCAAGAGCCGCTTTATCAGCACTTGTTCGCCGGATGGATCGCGCCGCTGGCCGGACCGCAGCTCGCTTCGCTGGCGTTTGCCGCGGCCTTCGTGGTCCTGTGGTGGCTGATCGTCTACGTGATGGACAGGCGGCGCTGGCACATCAAACTGTAGCCCTCAGCGGAAGAACAGCAGCCTGGTCAGGAACGTATAGTCGGCCTCGGTCGCCATCAGGCCCACCAGCACCAGCAGGCAAAGCGGCGGCACCAGGATGGCGAACACCAGCGCCAGTCGTTCCCACGCCATGTGCATGAAAAAAGCGATGATCAACCCTGCCTTCATCAGCATCAGGACGATGATCAGGGTCCAGCGCAGATAGCTGTGGAAATTGAAGTAGTCGACCAGATAAGACAGCGTGCTGAGCACAAACAGCAGGCCCCAGATCTTGAGATAGAGGCTGATCGGATGTTGTTGTCCTGTGGCGGAAGTCATGAGCGCACCTACCAGAGATAGAACAAGGCAAAAATGAAAACCCAGACCAGGTCGACGAAGTGCCAGTACAGGCCGGCGATTTCAACGATCTGGTAATTGCCGCCCGTGCCACCCTTGCCGCCGGGACCGTCATAACGGCCTTTCAGCAAGCGTACCGCGACTGTAATCAGGTAAATCACGCCGGCGCTCACGTGCAAGCCGTGGAAGCCGGTGATCATGAAAAAGGTCGAGCCGAACTGCGGCGCGCCCATCGGATTGCCCCACGGCCGCACGCCTTCCTGCAAAATCAGCTTGCTCCATTCGAACACCTGCATGCTGACGAAACAGACGCCAAAAGCGGCGGTGACAAACATCAGGACCGCCGCCCGCACGCGCTCGCGGCGATAGGCGAAATTGACCGCCATCGCCATGGTGCCGCTGCTGCTGATGAGGACGAAAGTCATGATGGCGATCAGCAGCAGCGGCACCTCGGCGGCGCCGATCTTCAGGCCGAACACCAGGCTCGGATTGGGCCACGGAATGGTGCTGGAAATGCGCACCGTCATGTAGCCGGTCAGGAAGCAGCTGAAGATGAAGGTGTCGGACAGCAGGAAGATCCACATCATCGCCTTGCCCCAGGACACCTGGAACGCGCGCTGGTCCGACGACCAGTCCGCCACCAGCTGGCGCCAGCGGCCGTGGCCGGATGCTTCTGCCGTGCTTGCCGGCGGAGTTGCGACGCTCATATATCCCCCTTCAACGGGTACCGCACACCATGCGCACAAAGTCCGGCGTCAGCCAGCCCAGCGCGGCAAACAGCAACAGCCAGACCGCCAGCAGGAAGTGCCAGTAACGCGCGCACAGGCGGATACGCCAGGCCAGCCGGCGCGGCTGCCGGCGCCAGGAGCCGGCGGCAGCCATGCCCCAGCCAGCCAGGCCGCCCATCACATGCAGGGCGTGCATGGCGGTCAGCAAGTAAAAGAAACTGCCGGCCGGATTGCCGGTGGCCGTCACGTGCATCGCCCGCAACGCCTGCCATCCCCATAGCTGGGCGGCGAGGAAGGCCATGCTGCAGACGCCCGCCAGCAACAGCAGGCTGCGGGCGCGCTCCATGTGATGATGGTTGGCGGCGGCGACAGCAAGCTGCAAAATAACGCTGGCGATCACCAGTATCGAGGTGCTCAGCCAGAGCTGCCAAGGCATCGCCAGCGGCGACCAGTCGGCGGCATCCATGCGCATGATGCAGGCCGCGATGAACAGCAGGAACAAGGCGCTGGCGACCGCCATGAACAGCCACAGGGCGACGCTGATGGCGGCGTAGCGGCGCTCAAGCGGGTTGTCCGCGGCCGGCTTGCCGTAGCCGCCGCCAGATGATTTCAAGATGGCCGCGTAGCTCATGCCAGCACCTCCCTATCGACCGCCAGGCGCGACTCGGCGTCGCCGGGAACCGGCGGCGCGTTCTGGGCGATGAAATCTTCCTGCGCGCCGGGCACGCTATACGTGTAGGCGCCGCGGTACACCACCGGCAGATGCGGTCCCCAGTTGCCGTGGCGGGGCGGCGTTTGCGGCGTCTGCCATTCCAGCGATGCCGCGCGCCAAGGATTGGCGCTGGCGCGCTTGCCGTAAAAAACGCTCCACACCATATTGAAGATGAAGATCAGCTGCGCCGTCGCCACGATCAGGGCGACTACGGTAATGAAGGCGTTCATGCTCTGGGCCGAATCGGGAATGAACTTATAGCCTTCGAAAGCATAGTAGCGGCGCGGCATGCCGAGGATGCCGAGGTAATGCATGGGAAAAAAGATGGCATACGTGCCGAGGAAAGTTACCCAGAAATGCAGCTTCCCGAGGCCGTCGTGCAGCATGCGGCCGCTGATCTTGGGATACCAGTGATAGATGGCGCCGAAAATCACCAGCAGCGGCGACACCCCCATCACCATATGAAAATGCGCCACCACGAAATAGGTGTTGGAGAGCGGAATATCGACGCTGACATTGCCGAGGAACAGGCCGGTCAGGCCGCCGATCAGGAAGGTGCTGACGAAGGCCAGCGCAAACAGCATCGGCACAGACAGATGGATATCGCCCTTCCATAATGTCAGCACCCAGTTATACACCTTGAGGGCGGTGGGAACGGCGATGACCAGGGTGGTGGTGGCGAAGAAAAAGCCGAAATACGGATTCATGCCGCTGACGAACATATGATGCGCCCACACCACCACGCTGAGCACGCCAATCGCAATGATCGCCCACACCATGGTGCGGTAGCCGAAGATACTCTTGCGCGCATGCACGCTGATCAGGTCGGAGACGATGCCGAACGCCGGCAAGGCCACGATATACACCTCGGGATGGCCGAAAAACCAGAACAGGTGCTGGAACAGCAAGGGACTGCCGCCCTTGTAGCCGCTGATCTGCCCCATCGACACCAGCGCCGGCATGAAGAAGCTGGTGCCCAGGGTGCGGTCCAGCAGCATCATGACGCCGCTCACGAACAGCGCCGGAAACGCCATCAAGGCCAGGATGGTGGCGACGAAAATGCCCCACACCGTCAGCGGCATGCGCAGCAGGGTCATGCCCTCGGTGCGCGCCTGCAGCACCGTGGTGACATAGTTCAAGCCGCCCATGGTGGCGGCGACGATGAAGATCAGCAGCGACACCAGCATCAGGATGATGCCCCACTCATAGCCCGGCGTCCCCGGCAGGATCGCCTGCGGCGGGTACAGCGTCCAGCCGGCGCCGGTCGGCCCGCCCGGCACGAAGAAACTTGCCATCAGCACGATCACCGACAGCAGGTAGACCCAGAAACTGAGCATGTTCAGGTAAGGGAACACCATGTCGCGCGCGCCCACCATCAGCGGAATCAGGTAATTGCCGAAGCCGCCGAGGAACAGCGCTGTCAAGAGATAGATCACCATGATCATGCCGTGCATGGTCATGAACTGGTAATAGTGCGCCGCATCGATGAAGGCGAACTTGCCGGGAAATCCCAGCTGCAGGCGCATCAGATTCGACAGCCCTACCCCCACCAGCCCGGCCAGGATGGCGACGCTGGCATACTGGATCGCGATCACCTTGTGATCCTGGCTCCAGACGTATTTGCGGAAGAAACCTTGCGGCAAATGATCTTCATGCGGGTCTTGATGCAGGTCTTGATGCATACGGTCGTCGGTGTAGGCCATGGCTTTCCTTGCTTAGCGGATGATGTTTATTGCTGCGCCTGCTGTTTCGGTGCGGCCGCCGGCGCCGCGCCTACCGATTTGATGTAGGCCACCAAGGCCTCCAGCTCGGCGTCGCTCATGTCGATTTTCGGCATCATCGGCGCGAAGCCTTTCACCACGCGCGCCTGCGGATCGCGGATAAAGGCCTTCAGATAAGCCTCGTCCACCAGCGCCGTGGCGCCGTTTTCCATGGTTTCGGTTTTGCCGTACAAGCCTTTCCAGGTCGGGCCGACGCGCGGCGTGCCGTCCACCGTATGGCAAGCCACGCAGGCCTTGGATTCCGCCAGCGCCTTGCCCTGCAGCGCCAGCACATCGCCGGCTGCAGCTACGGCAGCACCAGCGGCAACGCCGACAGTTGCCGCGGCCGGCGGCGCCATGCTCTGGGCAAAGGTCGGCTGCGCCTTCAGCCACTTCTGGTAGCTGGCGGCGTCTTCCACCACCACATAGCCGCGCATGCCGGCATGGCCGACGCCGCATAGCTGCGCGCACAAGACTTCATAGCGGCCGATCTTGTCCGGCGTGAACCAGAACGACGTCACCATGCCCGGCACCATGTTCATGCGGGCGCGGAACGGCGGCACGTAGAAATCGTGCAGCACATCCATCGACCGCAGCAGCATCCGCACCGGCTGGCCGACCTGCAAATGCAGCTCATTGTTATTGATAAGGATATTGTCCTGGCCGGCCGGATCGGCCGGATCCAGCCCGAAAGGATTGGCGGCGCTGATCAACGCCACGCTGGAACGTCCCAGTTTGCCGCTCGGGCCTGGATAACGGAAACGCCATTGCCATTGCTGGCCGACCACTTCGACATCACGCGCATTCGCCGGCACGGTGACGTAGGCGGCATACACGAACAGTCCCGGCGCCAGCAAGCCCATGATGGCAATGCTGGTGCCGACGATCAGCCAGCGTTCCAGCTTGAGATTCTCCGGCCGATAGGCGGCCTGGCGGCCTTCGCGGTGGCGAAAACGCAGCAGGGTATACACGATGAACAGATTGATGACGACGAAGAAGATGCCGGTGATGATCAGGGTAATGGTCAGCGTATCGTCCATTTGCCGCCAGTTCGATGCCAGCGGGGTTGCCCACCACGGGCTGAAGAAATGAAACAGCACCGAAGCGACGACGATCAGAATGAGTGCGACTGCCATGGCCATAGCTACCCTCTTTCCTGCGGAGCGCTCCGCGGAAGTGATGCAAATGCAATGAAGTACTCTCTGAATGCTTGCAACGACAGCCGCAACCATGCTCCGGCATACCGTGTTAATGCGGACCGGCACGCGAACGGATCAGGGTTGAACTCCTGATCCGTCGGCACTCACGGCAAATGATGGTTAAGCGGAAAGCTAAGCGCGCGCCGCTATTGTTCCAAAGGCCGTTCCAGCTTCCAGTAGATGATCGCCGCCGACATACCGAATACCAGGTGGGCGGCCAGCGTCGCCCAGCCGCGCATATCAGCAAACCACGAGAAGAAGCGGACCATGCCATAAAAATTGAACAGATAGACAACCAGGCCGAACACAGCGCCGGTCAGCAAGACCATGCCGACGCTGGAATCAAAGTGGAAAGGCGCAATGATGGCGGCCAGGATCAGGGCCAGTACAATCCCCAGCACATAATGGGTGCCCAGGGCCACGGCGACCACGCCGATGTCGAAGGTGGTTGATTGCAAGGAATCCGGCCCCATCACGATGGCGGCAATCATGTGCGATGTGGCCCAAGGGCTGGTGTCCTGAAAGATGGACGACCACAGCAGTTCCAGCACCATCACGACCGCACCGGCGGCAAAACCGGAGACAGCTGCCGCCGGCCAGTCCGGCAGGCGACGCTCCAAGTGATGCGAATGCATGTGAAGTTCCATGATGATCTCCTGAAAGCGATGACAAGCAGCTACGCCACCGCAACAATAGCAGCGGCGCCGGCCCGCCGCGCAGACGCCGCGCCGGGTTCTCTTTCAGAGTAGTACAGAATCATAGACATGCAAAGGCAGTAACTATGCTGCGACGCAGCAGCCAGGCCGGTCAGCGACCAGCTGGCAATTTGTCACCAGTTATGCCAGACCGGGGTAACGCTATCAGGCAAAGGCGGCAAGGCGCCGAGGTCGACCCGCGATTCGGCAGGGCTGTGGAAATCGGAACCGCGCGAAGCCAGGAAACCGTACCTGGCGGCAACCTTGGCGTAATAGTCATATTGATCCGGCGTGTGGCTGCCGGTCATGACTTCGATCGCGGCGCCGCCCAGCTGCTTGAATTCGCTGAAGAAAGCGTCAAAGGCCAGGTCGCTCAGCTTGTAGCGCCCCGGATGCGCCACCACGGCGATGCCGCCGGCGTCGCGTATCCATTGCACCGATTGCGCCAGCGAGGCCCAGCGGTGCGGCACATAGCCCGGATTGCCTTCGGTGAGGTAATTGCGGAATACTTCGCTGGTGTCGGCGCAACGGCCGATCTCCACCAGGTAGCGGGCGAAATGGGTGCGCGAGATCAGGTCGGGATTGCCGACATGCTTCAAGGCGCCTTCGAAAGCGTCGGGAATGCCCACCGTTGCCAGCTGCGCCGCCATTTCATGCGCGCGCCGCTCGCGGCCGCCGCGGGTGGTCGCCAGGCCCTGCACCAGCTGCGGATTGGTTTCGTCGATTTGCAAGCCGACGATATGAATGGTGTGGTTCGCCCAGGTAATCGAAATTTCCACGCCGGCGACATACGGCAGGTCCAGCGCCGCCGCAGCCGCCCGGGCTTCGGCGATACCGTCGATTTCGTCGTGATCGGTCAGCGCCCACATGTCCACTCCATTCGCCTTGGCGCGCCCCGCCACCGCCATCGGCGTCAGCGTACCGTCGGAAACATTGGAGTGGCAATGGAGATCAACATTCAACATCATTAGTCCTACAGGGGGAAGTACGGTGAAAAGCCGGCTCGCCGCCTGGCAGCAGCCTCATATCAGGATTGTACGCCTCTTGGGCGGCATATGCTGCAAGCGCACATTTCCCCCGCTGCAGCGCATCCTCAAGCTGCGCCCTGCTCCTGCAGGAATTCCTCGATCAGTTGCGCCAGCGCCTGCGGCTGGTCGTGATGCAGCATATGGCCGGCTTCGGCAATGAACGCCATCCTGGCATGCGGCAGGCTGGCGATGCGGCGGTCGACTTCCTCGCGCATGGTTTCCTGGCCGCCCATCCATTGCCACATATTGGTTTCCGCGGCTTCCACGCACAGCACCGGCGCCGTTGTGCTGCGCCAGCAGGCCAGCATTTCCTCGACCCGCGGCAATACCGGATTGATGATCTTGTGCGCCGGATCGGCCAGGATTTCCCAGCGGCCGAGATCGTTCTGGCGTGCCCAGTGCTGCGCCAGGAAGGCCGCCCGGCTGTCGCTCAGGCGCGGATTGGTTTTCTGCAGGCGAGCTGCCACCGCCGCCAGGTCCGGATAACTTTGCAGGGACGCCGATTCGATCAGCTGATCCAGCCATTTGGCGTAACGTGTCGGCGCCAGGTCAGCCGCCAAATGGGCGCCGCCGAAACCTTCCAGGTTGATCAGTGCCTTGATCCGCCGCGGCCGCGTGCCCGCATACAAGCCGACGGCGTAGCCGCCCATGCTGTGGCCGAGCAGGTTGACCGCTTCATCCGCCGCATAGTGCTGCAGGATGGCGTCGAGGTCGGCCAGGTAATCGGGAAACCAGTAGCTGTCCACCGGCGGCCCCTCGGTCAAGCCGAAGCCGCGCCAGTCCGGGGCGATCACATGCCAGTCGCGCTGCAGGCAGTCCACCACGAACTGGAACGAGGCGGAGACATCCATCCAGCCGTGCATCATGAAGATTTTCGGGGCGCCGGCGCGGCCCCAGTGGCGCACGTGATAGCGCAAGCCGCGCAAGGGAATGAATTCTGAGCGGGATAATTTCATCGGCATGGGACTTGTAGAGTTTGCGTAGTTAGATGTAGATGCGTGCTATGCCAGGAACTGGCCGAGATCAAAGTTGGACTTCAGCTCGCCGCCGGAAAATTCTTCCCGCAGCCAGTGCTCCGCACGCGTCCGTCCGGCATCGCGCAAGGCATGGATGAAGGACGCTTTGGTGTTGAGCTTGCTGGCCACGCTCAGCTGGCTCATCAGGGCATCGGAATCGATCACGTGAATCTGCAGTTCCATCAGGCGGTCATGCATTTTTCCGCGTGCGTCGGGATCGGCCTCGGTTTCGCGCTTGGCCAGCGCCAGCCCGCCCAGCTCGGTGAAAAAAGTCGAACTGAAACTGATTTCGCTCAGGCGCTGGCCGATCTCTTCGGTGCTGGTCGGGGTCAGCGGCCGCCGGAACGGATGCAGCAGCACCGCCAGCACATCCGGCGAGGCGCACAGGTGCAGCAGGGGGAAAATCGGAGGATTGGCGGTCAGGCCGCCATCCCAGTAGGCTTCGCCGTCGATCTCGACCGCATGGTGCATCGACGGCAGGCAGGCCGAAGCCAGCAAGGCGTCTTGCGTCAGGTCCTCATTGCGGAAGATGCGCAAGCGGCCGGTGCTGACCTGGGTGGCGGCGATGAACAGCTTGATCTTGCCCTCTACCCGCAGGCGTTCGAAATCGACCTGCTTTTCAAGGATGTCGCGCAAGGGATTCAGGTCGAAGGGATTGAGCTGGTAAGGCGAGAACATGCGGGTCACCGAAAACATATGCTTGAGCAGCGCCGAGGACGTCGCCTGCGAGGCAATGCCCGCTTCGCTCAAGGCGTCCGGCCGCATGAAGCTGTACAGGTCGCGGGTGCTGACGCTGTCCCAGAAATCGGCCAGCGCCTGGCGTGCGCCGTCGCGCCCGCCGGTCGCCAGGCCGTAGCTCATCACCACGGCATTCATGGCGCCGGCGCTGGCGCCGCTGATGCCTTCGATATCGATGCGCGGTTCTTCCAGCAGGCGGTCCAGCGCGCCCCAGGTAAACGCACCGTGCGAACCGCCGCCCTGCAGGGCCAGCGTGATTATCTTGTTTTGCATGAATAGTTCCTGAAGATGGTTATCTGTCGCATGTCGTCATGCGCTGAAATTCGGTCGCATGGAGCACAGTCTATTGCGGCGTCTGCCCATACCCTCCCACATATTTCAGTAATTTACCAATCTTTCGCGTAGAGCGTTTTCCTGGAATCAGTTTCATGCCATCTTGACGACTTGCTTTGCGAGCAGCCGCCGACGCATTGTGCACCACAAGGGCACGCATTTTGCTTTTCAGCATTCAAGATCGGACTAGTGGAAACTTGCTCGCGCCATTGCACCGCTTTCTTGCACCGCTTTATTGCGCCGGCGAACCAAGGCGGCGCGGCGGCGCGCCGCAATCGGGCAATAGATTTTTCTTTGTATTTTCGTGCAGCTGAAACCATTTCGTGGAGAAGAATCATGAATGCAAATACCGGCGCCCCAGCCCTGAAACAAACCCTGGGCACGATACAGTTGTGGGGCATTGCGGTCGGCCTGGTCATATCGGGCGAGTACTTCGGCTGGAGCTATGGCTGGGCCTCGGCCGGCACCCTGGGCTTTACCGTGACGGCGCTGTTCATCGCCGCCATGTACACCGCCTTCATCTTCAGCTTCACGGAATTGACTACCTCGATCCCGCATGCCGGCGGCCCTTTCGCCTACAGCAAGAAAGCCTTCGGGCCGCTGGGCGGCTATATCGCCGGCGCCGCCACCCTGATCGAATTCGTGTTTGCGCCGCCGGCGATTGCACTGGCGATCGGCGCCTATCTGAATGTACAGTTTCCCTCGCTCGATCCCAAAACCGCTGCAGTCGGCGCCTACCTGGTGTTCATGACGCTCAATATCGTCGGCGTGCAGATCGCCGCCACGTTTGAACTGTGCGTGACTTTGCTGGCGATTTTCGAGCTGCTGGTGTTCATGGGCGTGGTCTCGCCGGGCTTTTCGATTGCGCATTTCGCCAAGGGCGGCTGGTCCGGCCAGGACCATTTCAGCCTGGCCTCGATTCCCGGCATGTTTGCGGCCATTCCCTTCGCCATCTGGTTTTTCCTGGCTATCGAAGGAGTGGCAATGGCGGCCGAGGAAGCCAAGAATCCGCAGCGCTCCATCCCGATCGCCTACATCACCGGCATCATCACGCTGGTGCTGCTGGCGATCGGCGTCATGGTGTTTGCCGGCGGCGCCGGCGACTGGACCAAGCTGGCCAACATCAACGATCCGCTGCCGCAAGCCATGAAACTGATCGTCGGCGAACACAGCGGCTGGCTGCACATGCTGGTGTGGCTGGGCCTGTTCGGCCTGATCGCCTCCTTCCACGGCATCATCCTCGGCTATTCGCGGCAGATATTCGCGCTGGCGCGGGATGGCTACCTGCCCGGCTATTTCGCCAAGATCCATGCGCGCTTCAACACGCCGCACCGGGCGATCCTGGCCGGCGGCGCGATCGGCATCGCCGCCATCTACAGCGATGAACTGATCACGCTCGGCGGCCAGACCCTGACCGCCAACATCGTCACCATGTCGGTGTTCGGCGCCATCACCATGTACATCATCAGCATGCTGGCTCTGTTCCGCCTGCGCCGCAGCGCGCCCGACATGCTGCGGCCGTTCCGCGCGCCGCTGTATCCGTGGCTGCCCGCGTTCGCACTGGCTGGCGCCTGCGTCTGCATGGCCACCATGATTTATTACAACCTGCTGATCTTCGGCGTGTTCGCGGCCTTCCTGGCCTGCGGCTATGTGGTGTTCCTGATGACCAAGAATAGTCGTACACTGGAACCCAGCGCTGTGGCGTAAGCCAATCCGACAAACTGCATGGAGGACCGCATCAGTGGGCAACAGCAAGCATCCGTTCAGCCATATGGTCGGAACCAGAAGCTATATTTTCCGCGACCTCAAGGACCTGATGGCCAAGGCCACGCCGCTGCGCTCCGGCGACTGCCTGGCGGGCCTAGCCGCCGCCAGCGCGGAAGAACGGGTGGCGGCGCAGATGACCCTGGCCGCCGTGCCGCTGGCCACCTTCCTCAGCAATTTGCTGATCCCTTACGAACAGGATGAAATCAGCCGCCTGATCGTCGACGATCACGACGCCGCCGCCTTTGCCCGCGTCAGCCATTTGACCGTGGGCGATTTTCGCAACTGGCTGCTGAGCGATGCGGTTGACGAACAGATGCTGACTGCCGTGGCGCCCGGCATCACGCCAGAAATGGCGGCCGCCGTATCCAAGATCATGCGGGTGCAGGACCTGATCCTGGTCGCCAAGAAATGCCGGGTAGTGACCCGCTTCCGCAACACCATCGGCCTGGCCGGCAGCTTCTCCACCCGCCTGCAGCCCAACCATCCGACCGACGACGCCAGCGGCATCGCCGCCAGCATCCTCGATGGCCTTTTATACGGCAGCGGAGATGCGGTGATCGGCATCAATCCGGCCACCGACAACGTGCCGCAAGTGATCAAGATCGTCAGCATGCTCGACGACATCATCCAGCGCTACCAGATTCCGACCCAGTCCTGCGTGCTGACCCACGTCACCAACACCATTGAAGCCATCAACCGCGGCGCGCCGGTGGACCTGGTGTTCCAGTCGATTGCCGGCACCGAGGCCGCCAACCTCAGCTTCGGCATCGACCTGGCGCTGCTGGCGGAAGCGCGTGAAGCGGCTTTGTCGCTGCAGCGCGGCACGGTCGGCGACAACGTCATGTATTTCGAAACCGGCCAGGGCAGCGCGCTGTCGGCCAATGCTCACCATGGCATCGATCAGCAGACCTGCGAAGCGCGGGCCTATGCGGTGGCGCGCAAGTTCCAGCCGCTGCTGGTGAATTCGGTGGTCGGCTTTATCGGCCCCGAGTATCTGTACGACGGCAAGCAGATCATCCGCGCCGGCCTGGAAGATCATTTCTGCGCCAAGCTGCTGGGCCTGCCGATGGGCTGTGATGTCTGCTACACCAACCACGCCGAGGCCGACCAGAACGACATGGACGTGCTGCTGACCCTGCTCGGCGCCGCCGGCTGCACCTTCGTCATGGGGATTCCGGGCTCGGACGACATCATGCTCAACTACCAGACCACCTCCTTCCACGATGCCTTGTACGTGCGACGCTTGCTGGGATCGAAGCCGGCGCCGGAATTCGAGGCCTGGCTGAAGAACATGCAGATCTTCAGCGAAGGCGAGCAGGTCAAGCTGGGTACGGCCTTGCCATCGATATTCAAACAAGCGCTGCTGCGCCTATCCTGAGGCTGCCTGCATGACTAAACCGAACCCCACCGTCGTCAACAATCCGTGGCAAGCATTGCGGCAGTTTACCGCCGCCCGCATTGCGCTCGGACGCAGCGGCGTCAGCCTGCCGACCTCAGCCCAGCTGGCGTTCCAGCTGGCGCATGCGCAGGCGCGCGACGCAGTGCACCTGGCGCTGGACGCCAAGGCGCTGAGCAGCCGTCTGAGCGAGTCCTTTGCCGGCAACACGCGCTGCGTCACCGTATCGAGCGCGGCGGGAAACCGCGACACCTACCTGCAGCGCCCAGACCTCGGACGGCGGCTGGACGCCGCCTCGCGCACTGTCTTGCAGGAACTGCGGCAAAGCCATGCGCCGGCGGCGGCCAGCTACGACCTCGCCATCGTGATTGCCGATGGCTTGTCGGCGCTGGCCATCGAACAGAATGCCCAGCCTTTCCTGGAGGCGCTGATGAAGCGCCTGGCGCCTGAGAACTGGGCGCTGGCGCCGATCGCCATCGTGCGCCAGGGACGGGTCGCGGTGGGCGATGAAGTCGGCGAAATATTCGGCGCCAGGCTGGTGGTGATCCTGATCGGAGAACGCCCTGGCCTGAGTTCGCCCGACAGCATGGGGCTGTACCTGACCTGGGCGCCGCGCATCGGCCTGACCGATGAAAGCCGCAATTGCATTTCCAATGTGCGGCCCGCCGGCCTGTCGTATGAAGAAGCGGCGTTCAAGCTGCATTACCTGCTGACGCAAGCGCGCCAGCGGCAGCTCTCCGGCATCCGGTTAAAAGATGAAACCGGCGCCGCCGGCGGACAGTTGCCGCAGTCTTCACGCAATTTCCTGCTGGACGAACGCTAGGGCCTGTTAACATTTGATTTGGGAGTGCGAACGCGCGGCAGGCGTTACAGGCCTAGGCGCGACGACGCGACGTAGCGGCTTATTTGCCAACTGCGCGGCAAGGAGTCGTAACGACGGCATGTGACGCCTGCAGCCGTTCCCGGAGGGTTCCAGCCAAAACGTGCGCTGACCGCGTTGCATGGCTTGCTGGGGCACCAGCCCCAGCTACGCCACGCGCCTTGCCAGCACACGTTTTGGTGGGAACGCATCTCCCAAATCAAATGTTAACAGGCCCTAGACCCCGCCGCCGGCGATCCGCGGAAAGACAGCAATGAGCAGTTTGACAAGCTGTTGTTTTTTTGCGCGATTTCACAATTCCCAACTATAGACGCAACAGAATTCTCATCTATAATTGCAACGCGAATTAACGGTAAATAAGAATCGATTACAAAATCACTCTCATTTACATGCAACACCATCAGCCAGCCAAACGAGATCATCCGCCGTACTAGCCAGCCAAAAATTCCGCGCGCCGCGCAAGCCGGCCCGCCAAACCTTTTGCTGACGATAAAAATGAACCGCCTCAACCCGATTGCCGCTGCCCTGGTCGCAGTGTTCGCCGCCCCCCTGTCCGCGCAAGCGCAACAAGCCCCAAGCCCGAAAACAAACGCCAGCCCTGCTGTGCTGCAGGAAGTCGTGGTGGAAGGCAGCCGCGGCGATTTCAACGCCAACGGCACTTCCCTCGCCAAATTGCCGGCCGACCTGCATGACGTGCCGCAATCGGTCGTCGTCGTCAACAAGGCGCTGATGCAATCGCAAGGCGCGAGCTCGCTGGCCGATGCACTGCGCAACGTCGCCGGCATCACGCTGGGCGGCGCGGAAGGCGGCCAGATCGGCAACAATATCAACCTGAACGGCTTTTCGGCGCGCACCGACATCTATCTGGACGGCTTCCGCGACCGCGGCCAGTATTATCGCGACACTTTCGCCATCGATGAAGTCGAAGTGCTGATGGGGCCGTCGTCGATGCTGTTCGGGCGCGGCTCCACCGGCGGCGTGATCAACCAGGTCACCAAGAAGGCCAACCTGCATGCCTCGACCGAAGTCTCGGCGTCGGCCACCACCAACGGCCTGGTGCGCACTACCGCGGACTACAACCACCCGTTGTCGGACACTTCGGCATTGCGCCTGTCGGCCATGGCGCAAAGCGGCAAGGCCACTACGCGCGACCAGACCGATGTGCAGGATTTCGGCCTGGCCGGCTCCTATGTGTTCGGCATCGGCACGCCGACTGAAATCACCCTGTCGGCCCTGATCCAGCACAACCACGACATGCCCGACTACGGCCTGCCGCCGCTCAACGGCCATCCGGCCAATGTCGGCCGCGATACCGCCTACGGCCTCAACAGCGACCACACCAACCAGGACGTGGCGTCGCTCAACACCACCATCCGCCACAAGATCACCCCCGACGTCGTGCTGCGCAACCAGACCCAGTTCAACTATGTGCGCACCAGCGCGGTAGAGACCGCGCCGAACACCATCGGCACGGTGTCCGCCGCCGGCTTCACGCCATTGCCGACTTCGGCAATCAGCTCGCTGCCGTTGAGCAGCCTGTATGTGCGCGGCCAGAGCCATGACCGCGACATCCGCGACTATTCGATTTTCAACCAGACCGAACTGTCGGCCAAACTCAGCACCGGCAGCGTCAGGCATGAGCTGCTGGCAGGCTTTGAAGTCGGCCATGACGGCTATGACAACCAGGGTTACTACCGCAACGGCAGCTGCAACGGCGTGGCCTTGAATGCGCCTTCAACGGTCGCCGGCTACAACGACTGCGTGCCATTGCTCAATCCGAGCTACAGCACGGCCGGCAGCAATGTCGTCAGCCAGGCCGGCAACCGCGCCGGCGGCTCGGCCAACACGGTCGCCGCCTACCTCAACGACACCGCGACGCTCACCGATCAGTTCAAGCTGGTCGGCGGCCTGCGCTTCGACCGCTACATCGCCAGCATCACCAACTCGCTGAACTCGACCAATGCACCGGCCGCCGCCAAGAACACCACGCTCGCCGCGGCCCAGCAGACCGTCAACTTCACCAGCGTGCGCCTGGGCGGCATCTGGCAGCCAAGCAGCGAACAGTCTTACTACCTGTCCTACGGCACCTCGTTCAACCCGTCGCTGGAACAGCTGACCGGCACCACCGGCCAGCAAAACCTCGATCCGGAAAAGAACCGCTCCTACGAACTGGGCGGCAAATGGGATCTGCTCAATGGCAAACTGTCGCTCAACTCGGCCATCTTCCAGATCAAGAAGGAAAATGCGCGCAGCCTGGTCAGCACCGGCGTCTATGTGCTGGACGGCACGGTCAGGGTCAACGGCGCGCGCGCCGGCGCCATCGGCCACATCACCAAGGACTGGCAGGTCGCGCTCGGCTACACCTACCTGGACGCCAAGGTGATCCAGTCGTCCGGCCTCGACGGCACGCTGGGCAAGATTCCGGTCAACACGCCCAAGAATACGCTGACCAGCTGGACCACCTACAAGGTCGCGCCGCACTGGGAAGTCGGCGGCGGCGCCAGCTATATGTCGGCGCGCTACGCCAACCCGACCAACACGGTGCAGGCCGGCGGCTATACGCGCTGGGATGCAACGGTGGCATATACGCAACCGAAGTACGATATCCGTCTGAATCTGTTCAACCTGACCAACAAGATGTATTACGATGCGTTGATCCAGTCCGACGGCGGCCGCTCGGTGCCGGGCACGGGCCGTACCGCCATGCTGTCGCTCAACTATCGTATGTAATTAGAAAAATAGAGAAACGTTCATGCTGATTGCCATTCCCAAGGTACTAGATGCACAGCAGCTGGAAGCTGTGCGCCAATTGCTGGACCACGCCGGCGCGGCGTGGATGGACGGCCGCGTCACCGCCGGCTACCAGGGAGCGGCAGTCAAGTTCAACCAGCAGATCGATGAACGTTCTGAAGTGGCGCGGCAATGCCAGCAGATCATCCTGGCGGCATTGGAGCGCCACCCGCGCTTCATCAGCGCGGCGCTGCCCAATACCGTCTATCCGCCGATGTTCAACCGCTACGGCGAGGGCATGACTTTCGGCGCCCACGTCGACGGCAGCGTGCGCATCGATCCGCATAGCGGCCGCAAGCTGCGCACCGACATCTCCGCCACGCTGTTCCTGTCCGATCCCGAGTCCTATGACGGCGGCGAACTGCAGATCGACGACACTTACGGCACGCATGCCGTCAAGCTGCAGGCCGGCGACATGGTGCTATACCCCGCCACCAGCCTGCACCAGGTCACGCCGATCACGCGCGGAATGCGTACCGCCTGTTTTTTCTGGGTGCAAAGCCTGGTGCGCGACGACGGCCAGCGCAGCATGCTGTTCGAAATGGACAACGCCATCCAGAAACTCAACCAGACCAATGCCGACGAAACCGCGCGGCGCAGCCTGATCGGCTGCTACCACAACCTGATGCGGCAATGGAGCGAGACCTGAACCCGATCCCTCCCCCTCTGCCTGACGTTCGCCGGGCGCAAGTGTTACACTGGTCTGCCAGCCATGCATCCCGGGTCCGCGGACTTGCTGCATGCATGGCGGCATCGTTGAAACAACGTTTCTGGGATATTGACGATTCGCAGCGAATGCACGTTTCCAGGAAGAGTTGCGACGATGTTTTCAGAATCCCCCGAGTGCTTCAGCAAAGCGCTGCAGCTGCACATGACCGACAACCTGACAGAGCATGGCTGGTCGCAGCAAAACATTTTCCTGCCGGCAGACCTGACCCTGGAACTGGCCGCGGAATGCCGCGCGCTGGCGCTTGACGGCGCCCTGCATCGTGCCGCCGTCGGCCGCGGCGAGGCGCAAGCGGTACGCAGCGATATCCGCGGCGACCGGATTCTTTGGCTCAAGGCCGGACAATCGCCGGCATGCGACCGCTATCTGCTGATCATGGAAACCTTGCGCGTGATGCTGAACCGCACCCTATTCCTGGGACTGGACGAGTACGAAAGCCACTTCGCCTGTTACGCGCCAGGCGCGTCCTACCAGCCTCATCTGGACCGCTTCCGCGACGACGACAGCCGCACCGTCTCGGTGGTCATCTACCTGAACCAAGACTGGCTGCCGGAACAAGGCGGCGCCCTGCGCCTGCATCCGGCCGGACAGGCCAGCGCAGACATTGCCCCGCTGGGCCGCCGGCTGGTGCTGTTCCTGTCCGCCGACATGCTGCACGAAGTACTGCCGGCGACCCGCGAGCGCATCTCGCTTGCCGGCTGGTTCAGGCAACGGCCGGCCTGACGCAGATCGGCTTACTGCTTTGACAGCTCGCAAAAGCGGATGCGGTTGCCGAACGGATCCGCGACCTCCATGTTGCGCCCCCAAGGCAAATCTTCGACGCCTGGTTTTGCATACGCGTAATTCCTGGCCAGCAGCTCGCGCTGCAAGGCATCGATATCGCGCACCGGCACAAACATGGTCGAGCCCGGCGTCGCATCGCCATGATGCTCGCTCAGATGAATGGTCAGGTCACCGCGCTTTATCTGGGCATACAGCGGAAAATTTTCCTCGAAGCGGTGCTCCCATTCCAGCGTGAAGCCGGGGAAGTCGAGATAAAACTCTTTGGCCTTGGCTTCCGAAAAGATGCGGATGATGGGAGTGGCGTGGGATAGGTGCATGAACTGTTTTCTCCTGCTTATTGCTAATTTGATTTAGATTAAATCAAGAACGCCGATTGCGCGATAGCCGATCTGGTCGGGCTCGTCGACATGGACGATGACGTGATTCAGATGCACTTGCGAATGCGTCATAGGTAAAGAGTCCGCAATAATGGCGGACCCGGTTTCGCCTGGAGGCAAAATCGTCGTCTTTGACAAGCATGGCGCTACGCAGGAAGAGTCATCTGGGGTCGGAGTCGGAGAGAGATGGAGCGTGTTGACCGGATTTTTTCTCATACTGCGGCATGCACTCCGACCCCAGTTAGCTGCATGTATCAGGCGCGACGAAAACCAGGTCATGGTTTTGTCGCATTTTATGAAATTTTCAATAAGAAACAGCAATTTAGCATACCCCGATACCAGCGGAGATGTATATGTGCCGTGCGGTCGCCTATACTGGTTGAATGACCTGCTCGATGTTCGCCCACTCCGGCTAACCACCGCTTCGGCAAAACACGCCAGCTCATCCTCGACAAGGAAGGAGGCACAAAATGCCCTGGAATTTCGCCTGGTTCGGAATGGTCGCATTGATTTTCGTGGCGATCATCCTGCTGAACGCATCGATTTACATCTTCCGCGAATATGAACGCGGCGTCGTCTTCACCCTGGGACGTTTTTCCGGCGTCAGGGGGCCGGGGCTGGTGTTGCTGATTCCGGCGATCCAGCAACTGGTCAGAGTCGATCTGCGCACCGTAGTGCTGGAAGTGCCGACGCAGGATGTCATCTCGCGCGACAACGTCTCCGTCAGAGTCAACGCCGTGGTCTATTTCCGCGTGATCGATCCGCGCAAAGCGATCGTGGAAGTCGCCAATTTCTTCAACGCCACCAGCCAGCTGTCGCAGACCATGCTGCGCTCGGTGCTGGGCAAGCACCAGCTAGACGACATGCTGGCGGAACGGGAAAGGCTCAACCTGGATATCCAGCAAGCGCTCGACGCCCAAACCGACTCCTGGGGCATCAAGGTTTCCAACGTCGAAATCAAGCAGGTCGACCTGACCGAATCGATGATACGCGCCATCGCCAGGCAGGCCGAAGCGGAACGCGAACGGCGCGCCAAGGTGATCCATGCGGAAGGCGAGCTGCAAGCATCGGAAAAACTCTACCAGGCCGCCCACGTGCTGGCGCAGGAGCCGCAGGCCATCCTGTTGCGCTACCTGGAAACGCTGACGGTGATCGGCGCCGACAAGAACACCACGGTGGTGTTCCCGTTGCCGATGGACTTGCTGTCGACGTTTTTGGGCGATAGAAAGAAGGCGCCCTGAAAAACGGCCGGCGCGCACACGCGCATGCGGATGGGCGCAGACAATCGGCAGGCGGCGCAACGGATTGTGCGGCCTGCCATATAATTGCCTGATTGCAATCAACCCATCCGACCACTCTGCCATGAACCCGATCACCCTGAACACCCTGGCGGCCTTTCCGCTGCAGCTGGAACAGCATTACGCCGCCATCCCGAGCGCCTGCGCGCACTGGAAACCGGCCTCTTGGGAAGGCGTGCCGAGCGAGCCGTTCAGCGCCATCGAACAGATCTGCCACGTGCGCGATATCGAGATCGACGGCTATCATCTGCGTTTCCGGCACACCCTCGATGAACACAATCCGCTGCTGCCATCCATCGACAGCGACCTCCTTGCCAGCGAACGCAATTACGCCAGCGCCGATCCGATGGAAGTCTTCACGTCGTTCCGCGCCGCCCGCGCCAAGACCGTCGCTCTCATCGCCAGCCTGGCGCCGGAGCAATTCGATCGCCAGGCAGAGTTCGAAGGCTACGGCGCTCTGACGCTGCGCAGCCTGGTGCATTATCTGTGCAGCCACGACCAGCAGCATCTGGCCGGCCTGCAGTGGCTGCTGGGGAAAATAGAGGCTACATCGGCTACGGCATGATCTTTTCATCTCCGGACCGCGCCGCCTGCACCGCCTCTCTGCGCTCCTGCCGCCATTGCCGGCGAGAGCGCGACATGGTGCGCATGGCCAGCCGCGCCATTTTCAGCCAGCCAAACGGCCTCGGGTCCGCCAGCATGCTCATCGCACGCGCATAATCGAGCGCCAGGCCGGGAGTCCAGGCCATGGTTTTTGCACGCTTGCGGATTTGTCCCGCGACCCACAGCTCCGGCGTCAGGAACAGGCGCACGAAAGCCGCCCAGCTGCGGTCGTTCCCGCGCGCCCGGCATACCGCTCCCTCCAGCGCCGCTTCCAGCGCGCGCGCCACCGAACTCGAACAATTGCGGTAGGTCAGGTTGTAGGTATTATCGCGCCGGTAGCGCTCCCAGAAAACACGCAGCCGTTCGGGACTATAGTTGCGGATCCTGACCTGAACGGTAGACTCGCACCAGGCGCGCGACTCCGTCCGGTAATCGGGCTGGAACACGCCGGCCACATCGTTTTCGTGCGTGGCGCGCAGCAGCCGGCCGAATTCATCCGGCGAGCGGTCGATTTCCACTCCGGGATACAAGCTGATGTAGATGCCTTCTGGCGTTTCAAGCGCTGCGTGGCCGGTCGATATCACGCCGGCGGAATCGACCGCGGCAATATAGCGGTCGATCACAGGCAGGCGCTGCGCCGGCATTTTCGATGAACCGACCGGCGTCCAAACGTGCACCGTCAATGCCTTCTCGCCAGCGGCAGGCGGACCGTCCCATTCAAAAACGGCGGCCGTGCCAGCAGCATCGGGCTGGGGTGCGCGGGCGGCAACATTCTCCAGCACCGAGGCCACCGTGGCGCCAGCCGGCAGACGCCGCACGCGGTATGCCAGCAGCAGCATGTGCCAGCCGCCGAAAGCCAGCCCGAGCCCGATGCAATAAGGCACCGTGCCGACGTAATGGGTCGGATAGGGCTGGTAGAAAAAGATCGCAATCGCGCATTCCAGGATGCCACCGGCGAACGCCAGCCGCCAGCGCGGATAGCGCACCACCGACGCCGAGATGGATTGCAGCAGGCCATCGGCCAGGAACAAGGTGCCGAAGATCATCGACAAGATGAAATTGCCGTGATGGTGGCCGGCCAGGATCAGCAACGCCGCAGCGATAAACGACAGACCCTTGATGTTGCGCAGGATGCGCTGACCCGCCACCCCGGTCCATGCCACCGCCAAGGTGGCCGCGCCTTCCGCCAGCAGGAAATAGGCAAAGAAGCTGATCGGAAAATACAGCGCATCGTCCAGCGCGTCGATAAAAATCGCGACGCCCGCGATGGTCCAGATCCAGCCGATGATCCTCAGCCCGCGCCAACGCTCGCGCAGATAATCGACACCTAGCAGCAGCAATACCAGACGCAGCATGGTTCAGTCCTTTCAGTCGTCTTTTCTGCAGCAATCAGCGGAGCGCCAATATGGCTGCGGCGAAATCATGAGGCGCCTCCTGAGGCAGATTGTGCCCCGCTACAGGGATCACCCTGCGCTGATACGGGCCGCTGAAAAAACGCGTGTGCTGCTCCGACCCGCCGCTCAGGCTGACGCCGTCGCCGCCGCCGTCCAGTGCGATAGTCGGCACGCCTATCCCAGGCTGCGCGGCCAGCAGCAGCTCCGTGCTCTCGACCGCAGGATCGCCCGGCGCCAGTCCGAAACGGTGGCGATAGGAATGAATCACCACTTCGACAAAATCGGGATTGTCGAAAGCGGCGGCGCTGCGCCGGTAAGCCTCGTCATCAAACTGCCAGTTGGGCGACCACAACCGCCACAGCAATTTGCAGAATTCGTAGCGATTCTGCGCCAGCCCGGCGCGGCCGCGCTCGCCGTGGAAATAGTACTGATACCAGTAGCGCAATTCATTTTCCGGCGACTGCGGCCTGGCGGCGCCGGCAATATCCTGGATGTTATAGCCGCCGGCCGACACCAGGCCGCGCACGCGCTGCGGCCACAAGGCGGCAACGATGCAGGCGGCGCGGCCGCCCCAGTCGTAGCCGGCCAGCAGCGCCTGTGGAATCGCCAGCGCATCCATCAGCGCCAGCAAGTCATGAGCAAGCGCCGCCTGCTGGCCAGAGCGCGGCGTGTCCGCCGACAAGAAGCGCGTCGGTCCGTAACCGCGCAGATAGGGAGTAATCACGCGGCAACCCTGCGCTGCCAGCAGCGCAATCACTTCGTCGTAGGCATGGATATCGTAGGGAAAGCCGTGCAGCAGAAAAACCGGGAGACCGGCGGCGTCGCCGCCATCGTCATAGGTAACATTGAGAACACCCGCATCGACCTGTTTTAACACAGCACCTCCCTGTTAATTTTCCCAGTCCATAGTGCACATCGATAGTTAGGCAACGGCGTCTAAAATTTTTATTGATGCTGCAACGCGATGCGTGGGTTAATGAATCCAGAATAAAAGAACGATCGTTCACTTATAAATCAGTTCGTCAGTCAGATTGGCGGCAACCCACGTGCACTTGCAGGCGCCCAGCCAAAGACTGACCGATCACTACCATCCGCTGTTCCGCAATCCGCAGTCCGCAGTTTCAATTAATGCAGCAATCATCATCCCGGCAACATGGTTTCCCGCGCCAGCAAGCATGCTGAACCCATGCTTACTTTGGCACAAAACAATCAATAATGTTTAGGAGAACGTCGCATGCGCATTCCGTCTTTCTTATCTTTGCCCGGCATTGCCCTGACGCTGGGCTTGAGCCTGGCATCGGCAGCCGCCAACGCCGAACTGTGCCGCAGCGCCACCGCGGCTGAAGCGGCCAGCTATTCCAGCCCCATGCAGTCGCCCGGCATCGTCTCGCCGATAGACGGCACCTGCTGGATTCCCGCCATGACCGTCACCAGCTTCGACGGCACCAAGCTGGCCGCCAACCTGTTCCTGCCGAAACGTAGCAGCAGCGACCAGAAATTCCCTGCGATCGTCATGATCGCCAGCTGGGCCGCGCCCGGCCGTGTCGAATACATCGGCCAGCAGCAAAAACTGGCGCAGGACGGCTATGTGGTGGCGAGCTATACCGCGCGCGGCTTCTACCTGTCCGGCGGCCAGGTAGACGTCGCCGCGCCGGAAGACGTGCGCGATGTCTCCTCGGTGCTGGACTGGCTGCAAGCCAATGCGCCAATCGACATCAACAACGTCGCCGCCAGCGGCATATCCTATGGCGCCGGCCTGTCGCTGATCGCGCTCGGGCAGGACGCGCGCTTCAAGACCGCCGTGGCGCTGTCCGGCTGGGCCACCCTGGCCGACCAGCTGTACACCGCCGGTTCGCCCAACCTGACCTGGGCCGCCGTGCTCGGCCTGGCCGGCAGCGTCACCGGCCGCCCGGCGCCCGAGGTGAACCAGAACATACTTGCCCTGCTTGATCCGAACAGCAGCGCGGCGACCATCGCCGGCATCACGGCCTGGGCCAAGCCGCGCTCGCCATCGAGCTACGTCGCCGCCATCAACAAGCGCAATGCGCCGGTATTCCTGAGCAAGAACTACCAGGACGACATGTTCACGCCGAATTCATCGCTGGCGATGTTCTCCGCGCTCACCGGACCGAAGAAGATATTGCTCAACGCCGGCATCCATGCCTCCGCGGAATTGACCGGCGCCTTGCTGGGCGCCCCCAACTATCCTTACGACCAGGCGCACCGCTGGTTCAACCGCTGGCTGAAAGGCGAGCAGAACGGCGTCGATACCGAACCCAAGGTGACCATGCAAATCAAGTTCACCGACCGTCGCGAATCGTTTTCCAACTGGCCGGCGCCGGAGCTGACCAACCAGACTTACTACCTCGGCCCGCGCGGCCCGGTGCGCTTCGATCTCAGCTGCTTCTGCGGCAAGGGCGACAAGGGGACCATCTCCGCCGCCGCCAACAAGGCCGCCGATTCCGACCTGATCCAGAACTTCTTTGACACCACTGCCACCAGCGGGCTGATCCCGATTCTCTCGACCCTGGGCGAAACCGTGAATCTGCCAGTAATCAATTCGCTGTTGACGGTCAGCCTGGCGGCCGGCGTGCGCTACGAAGCGCCAGCCTTGCCGGCGACGCAAAAGATCAGAGGGATTCCGAAACTGAATTTGCGCGTCACGCCTTCGCAGGCGCGGGCGCAGGTGGTCGCCTATCTGTATGACGTCGACGCCATCGGCACCGGCATCCTGATTACCCATGGCGCCACTACTCTGCACTGGGCAACGCCTGGCCAGACCGTTGATTTCCCTATCGAATTCTCGGCCACCGCCTATGACGTGCCAGCCGGCCATCATATCGGCGTGGTGCTGGACACTGCCGACAGCCTGTACGCCTCGCCAGTGAATCCGGGCGAGCGTTTCGGCGTGCGCTTTGAATTCAACCCGGCTAAGCAATCGACTTTGACATTGCCAACCTTATAAGTCCGATGCGGCAGCTTGCGCAATTTGCCGCGCAAGCTGCCTGCCGATGCGCCTCGTGCCGCCAGCGATGACCAACGACTACTGGCAATCACCAACAAAATAGCATTTCCATGAGGAAATTTTTGTGCTATAGATATAAGCATCGGCAGGGAAGCGGACTTGAATAACAAGAAGTGGCAATCGGGAGATTCGTCATGCAAAAGTCTATGCAACATGGCATTTTGATCATTACCGCCCTCGCAGGCATGATCGCGGCAGGCAGCGCCTGCGCCGGAACCGCGACGGCCACCATGACCAACACCGTCACCATCGGCAACGACTGCATCATCTCCACCACCGGCTTCACCACCACCTACGATCCGGTCGTGGTCAACGCCACCACCAACCAGGACGTCACCGCCAGCGTCACCACCACTTGCACGCCGGGCGCCACGCCCGTGATCACGCTGGGACAAGGCGCCAACGCCAACACCGGCTCCACCGACAGCGTCCCGCTGCGCCGCCTGTCCAGCGGCGGCGGCTCGCCGACCTATCTCAACTATGCGCTGTTCTCGGATTCCGGCCGCACCACCACCTGGGGCAATACTGCGGGCACCGCGCCGGCCAGCACCACCGCCACCGGCACGGCGACGCCGCTGACCGTGTATGCGCGCGTGCCGTCCGGACAGTCCGGCCTGGCCACCACGTTTACCGATACCGTGGTCGCTACCGTCACCTTTTAAGGTCGTCTCATCCGCCGGCATTTGGTGTATCCTGCCGGCTATGAACAGCGAAACCGACATCCAACTCAGCGGCCCGTTCAGCGTCACCGACGCGGCCGGCCGCAAGCATGACATCCAAGCAATCCGCATCTTCGACGAAGGCTATGGAATTATCGACGTCTACGTCGATTTTGCCGCGGCGATCGGCAAGGAGCGCCTGTTCGAGGATACCCGGCTGATAAGCCAGATCCTCGCACGGCTGCGCCAGATCGGCTACGTCGGCCCCGACTTCGGCCACGGCGACCTTGGCCTGCAGGACGACAAGTTGATCGTGCTGGAAGCGCCGGAAGAATTCAATGCCTTCGCCGCGAGCAAAGGCTGGAAAAACCTGGCGGAAGAATTCGTCGAGGATGAACAGGAAGACTGGCACGGCGACAGCAGCAGCAGTGCGCCCTCCAGTTCGAAGCTGGACGCACTCAAGAATAAATTCAAAGCCTGATCCTCGGCGCGATCGGCGTCATCAACGACGACGGCCGCGCGCATTGAGGCCAGCAAAAAATCACGGCCTGGCCGGCCGCGCCAGCATCCTGTCCTGCGCCTCCGGCGGCAAAGGCTTCTGCCCCATCCAGTTGGCCAAGAGCTGGTCGTAACCTGCTGCGTAAGCGAGGTATTTACGGCTGCCGTCAGGCATCACGGAAAAGGAACGGATGCCGTGATCCGACTGCGGGAAAACCGCAATCTCGATATCCTTGCCGCTGCCGCGCAAGGTTTCCAGGCGGGCGATGGTCGGCGCACTGGGCGCCACCGAATCATCTTGCGCAAACACCCACAGTTGCGGAATGGCCAGCTGCCGCAGCACCGCCAGCGCATCGTAATGCCAGATCACTTGCGGACTTTCGCTGCGCGCCCGCTCCACCTCGCCGCGCAGCAGTTCGCCGCTGTACTGGCCGTCGATTTTCGCCAGCCAGGGCTCGCTCGCGTATTTATCCCTGGCCCGCAGCAGCTGCGGCATGCCGCGCTGAAAATCCGATGCCGCGACTTTGCCGGCCAGCGCAGTCAGCGTACGCGCCTTGCCGATCACATCTTCGCCATAACCGAGCTGGCGCAACTGGTAATCCACCTGCCACTGGTCCTGCTCGATCGGCGTGCCGATCACGCCATACCCGACCACCAGGAAATCCACCTGCGCCTTGACCGCCGCCAGCGGCGCGACCCAGCCGCCCTGGCTGAAGCCGGCGAGACCGATGCGGCCGACACGGCCTGCGCTCAGCCTGCGCGCCTCCCCTACCGCGGCGGCAACGTCATCGGCCAACAGCTCGAAATCCTGGGTATAAACACCTCCCGAGGCGCCGGTGCCGCGCTTGTCGAACACGAATGAGGCGACGCCTTGGCTCGCCATCAGGAATGCGTGGTTGCTGGAATCGACCGCGGCGGTCGATTCGGAGCCGTGCACCAGCACGAACAGCGGCGGCTTGTCGCCGTCGGCCATCGGCTCGATCGGCTCGATCAATTCGCCGTTCAGCGGCACGGCGCCGGACATGAAACGGGTCCGCGTAATCCGCAGCGGCAAGCGCGACCACTGTTGCGCGTCAGCACCGGCAAACTGCAAGCTGACCGAAGCGGCCTGGCATCCTGCATAAGTCAAACGCCCAGCCAGCCTGGATGGATTATCGGCAACCGGCGCTGCGTTCAAAACACCCTCTTCGGCCGCCTCAAAAACGCCGCTGCGGCCATTGAAACTGGTCGCCAGCAGTGTCTGCGGAAATCCCGGACGCTGGGTCAGGGTGACGATTTCTCCCGCCGGCGAGCGGTAGGCTCCGGTAAGGCAGGCCGGCGCCGCGGTCTGCGCCGGCTCGGCAAAAGCCGTGGCTGAAAAGCAGGCAAGCGCAAAGACGAAGCGGCGAAGATTGGCAGAGGGTCGAGCTTTGGTGGATGGCATCTGAATTCCTTGACGTAGAGAGCAAATCCTACCCGACATACTTACCCCAAGGCAACCATATTGACTGAGCTGAGCCGGCGACGCTAGCGCAAGCCGGCGCTCAAACTGCTCACCAAAGCACTGACTTCTGCTTCTGCCGCTGCAATCGATTCATCCAGGCGCGCATCGCCGAACTCGTCGTATTCGATCGCGATGCTATGCAGGCGCTCGATACCAATGTAGCCAAGCGCGCTGCGAATGCGCGGCTCGACATGGTTCATGGACGCCATTCTTTGCCCGGCAGCGTAGCCATGATCGCCCCTGGACGAAAGCACTACCGCAAGCTTGCCTGCATCTTTCAGCATCGGCCAGTAAGGCTCGCCCTCGCGCTTGCGGTCGAAGCCGAAGGTACGCCCTACCCTGACGATATTGTCGATCCAGGACTTGAATTGCGCCGGCACGTTGAAGTTATACATCGGCACGCCGAGCAGCAGGATATCGGCGGCCAGTATTTCATCGATCAAGCCATCGCTTTCGGCCAGCACCTCGGCCATCCACGGCTCGCGCGCCGCCGGTGCGGTAAACGCAGCATGTATCCAGGCGCCGCTCACCGGCGACGGCGGATGCAGGCCGACATCGCGCACCACGACCCGGTCGCCGGGGCGCTGCCGCAGCCACTGCTCGACGAAGCGGTGCGACAGCCGGCGCGTGTGCGAACCGTGCTGTTGCTGGTCGGAGCGCCCGCTGCGCGCGCTGGCGTCCAGATGCAATAAGGTGGTCATTTTCAGCTATCCTCCATCAATGTGAATTAATCTCATGCACCAATTTCAGGAACCACTGTAAATCCCGCTACCGATCCAGACAAACGACAATTTTTACCGAAAACCAGAAAATAAAACTCATCTATATGGATAATTCGAAAGCGCGCCGCCTGCCGCCGCTGGCAGCCCTGAAAGCGTTCGAAGCAGCAGCGCGGCATGTGAGCCTTAAGTCCGCGGCGGCCGAACTCTCGGTAACGCCGACGGCAGTAAGCCACCAAGTCCGGCGCCTGGAAGATGCGCTCGGCATCGCGCTGTTCCAGCGCCAGCCGCGGCAACTGCATCTGACTGCCGCCGGCGCCGAGCTGTATGCCGCATTGCGCGACGGCTTCGATGCGTTCGCCGCTGTCATCAGCCGCATCCAGGAGCGCGAGAGGCCGCGAGCGCTCACCATCTCGACCACCCCGGCATTTGCCGCACGCTGGCTGCTGCCCAGGCTGGGCGTCTTTCGCGCTGCCTATCCCAGACAGGATCTGCGGATTCACACTTCGGTGGAAATTTCGCCGCTGGACGGCCATACGGCAGACATCGCCATCCGCTACGGCCTGGGAAATTGGCCCGGACTGGTCGCCAGAAAACTTTTCGACGACCGCATCGCGCCGGTCTGCAGCCCGCGACTGAAAGTAAGGAAACCTGCGGATCTGCTCAAGCAAACCCTGATTCATTGCGAATGGCAAAACACGCTGCGCAAACCGTCGACCTGGCGCGCATGGGCTCGCCACGCCGGCTTCGACAAACTGGACAGCCGCGCCGGCATGGTGTTTTCCGACGAAAGCCACGCCATCTCGGCAGCCATCGCGGGGCAAGGCGTGGCGTTGCTGAGCACCTCGCTGATCGAGCCGGAATTGCGCGGCGGCCTCCTGCAGCAACCGTTCGGTCCTGTGCTCAATACCTACGCCTTCTATCTGGTGTATCCGGAAACCAGGGAGGGCGACCCGCATGTGCAAGATGCCTGCGCCTGGATCAGCGCGCAGGCGAACGCCTCGGCCGAGTTGTTTTAAAAATCGTCCCGGCGACCGCCTGTGACGAGAGCACCACCGGCGGCGCCATGCCGGTCGCATGGCATGAGAAGACCGTATAAGCCGTCCGGAAAACTCCTTGACGATTGGCGGTCATGAATTCCTGGGATACCGCAGTTTCTGCCGCGGTGGCGTTTATTGTATCTGTCCACGCAGGTAGCGCAGGAAAGCGGGACTGCTGTCGAGACGTTCCAGCACCGGCAGCACGATCTTGTAGCCGTTGTCGCTATTGGTCAGGATGACCGCGCCGTCGCGGCTGGTCCGGTTCAGATAGGCAAAGGTGAACACGCCCTCGTCCTTCCCGGTATGCATCAGCAGCGTTTCATCCTTGAATGCCAGTATCTGCCAGCCCAGTCCAAAGCCGGCATTGGGCGGACAGTTCTCGGCCAGCTTGCCCTGGCACATTTCATCCATCATGCTGACCTGGATTTTGCTCCGCTCGCGCGCGATGGCCGAGCTCAGGCCCTGATCGGCCAGCACGCCGGCCATGAACAAGCCGTAATCATAGGCGGTGGTGTACAGCAGGTCGGCCGCATTGAAACGGCTGGCAAGCTGCGGCTGCAAGGCCTTGCCGGCGGCGTTGGCGGGGACCGCGATGCGGCCCTTGAACCAGTCCCGGCCGCTATAGGCGGTCTCGGTCATGGCCATCGGCTTGAACAGATAAGCCTGCGCCAGGCTTTCGAAATCCTGGCCGGTCTTGTTTTCGGCAAAATGCGCGAGATATTGATAGCCTTCGCCGGAATAGCCCCACTTGAGGCCGGGTTCGCGCAGGATCTTCAATCCCTCCTTGCTGTCGCGCCAGTTGGGAAAACCGGTGCGATGGCTGAGCGCCAGGCGCGGCGTCAGCAAAGCGTGGCGCGGGTCGGCGGCGATGTCTGGATCCAGCCAGTAGCGGTCCATCGGCTCGTCCAGCGAAATTTCGCCTTTCGAGGCCAGCCGCAAGATGATTTCAGCGGTCAGCGGCTTGGTCAGCGAGGCCGCGTTGTACAGCGTGGCAGGCGTGGCAGGCAGACCGTCGCCCTGCTCGCCATAGGCGGCGATCAGCACCACCGCGCCGCCTCTGATCTGAGCAATGGAAACGCTGGGAATCGCATTCTGCTCCAGCAGCTGCGGAATGTCCTGGTCGAGCCGCGCCTGCTGCTCAGCCTCTCCCGCTGGCGGCGCCGGTGCTGCCAGCGCCAGGCTCGCAGTCAGGTTTGATAGAAGTATTGCCGCCAAACGACGCATGGTATCCCCTTGCCTTTGCATTGCCAGCCTACGCCGTTTTGCCCGAGCCTACGATTCTCCTTGCACAGGACGCTGTCGGGCGCCAAATCGCCAGAAATCAAGATAGTGTACTTGCGAGCTCCGCCTGGTGTCCATCGCCCGGCCGGGGAGCGCATGCAATCGCTTCCCGGCCAGCGGCGGGCGGCGGGGTTTCCCGGTAAAATTGCTGCAAATCCAACATCGGAGGACAGCAATGCTGACCGATATCGCGCAACTGGAACAAATTTACGGCAAGCCTCACGAGCGTTCATTGTGGAAGGAAATCGACCACCTGAACCAGGATTACCAGGCTTTCGTCAACGCTTCGCCATTCGTCGTGTTTGCCTCTTCCGGACCGGAAGGCATGGATTGCTCGCCCAAGGGAGACCTGCCCGGCTTCGTCCAGATCCTGGATGAACGCACACTGGCGATTCCTGATCGTCCGGGCAACAACCGCATCGACACCTTGCGCAATATCCTCAGGGATGCCCGGGTCGGACTGCTGTTTATCGTACCGGGCATCGGCGAAACCTTGCGCGTCAACGGCCGCGCCGAAATCTCCGCCGAACCGGCGATGCTGGAAAAATTCGCCATCGACGGCAAGCTGCCGCGCACGGTGATCATCGTCAAGATAGAGGCGGTCTACTTCCATTGCTCAAAGGCGCTGGTGCGCTCGAAGCTGTGGGATCCCGGACAGCAAGTCGAACCCGCCGGCTTCCCTAGTCCCGGCGCCATGCTCAAGCGCCTCAGCAGCGGCGGTTTTGACGCCGACGCCTACGACCGCGAGCTGCCGGCGCGGGTGCAGGCCAGTCTCTATTAGACGAGGAATGCACATCCGATGACAGTATTTTCTGGACGGGCCATGAGCCGCAAGATCAGCGACGGCGGCATCTCAGGCCGGCATTGGCCCGCCCTCGCCGCAGTGCTCATCGCGCTGGCATTTTCCGCGCCGGCCCATGCCGCCGAGCCGTCGCCCTGCCCTCCTGACTGGGAACCGCAGATCTGCGAACTGAAGTCGGTGGTGGAAATACTCAAGAAAGATCACCTGACAGAGATCGACGTCCCCGCCTTTCTCGACGAAACCATACGCCTGGGCGTCAAAACCCTGCCCTATGCCAAATTCATGAATGCCGAGGAACAGCTGGAGCAAGCGAAGAAGGACGAGCGCGCCCGCAATGGCACGCCCGGCATCGGCATCATCTTCGAGACCCTGGCGGACGGCCTGCATATCATCGACGTGGCGCCGGACGCCCCCGCGGCCCAGGCCGGCGTGCGCACCGGCGACATCGTGGTAGCGATGGACGGCAACAGCATGGCCGGCATCAGCACTACCGACATCGCCAAATACGCCGGCGGCGACGTCGGCACGCCGCTCAAGCTGACGCTGCTGCGCGGCGCCAAGCAGCAGCGGCTTGAATTCACGCTGCTGCGCGCCATCATCAAGCAACGGCCGGCAAGCGCCAAGCGGCTGCCGGGCGATGTGCTGTACACGCGCATGAGCAGCTTTCCCGAACCAGCGATTGGCGACTACATCGATACAGTGCAGGCGGCAAGGAAAAATGGCGCGCCGGTCAAGGCCGTGATCCTCGATCTGCGCCTCAACGGCGGCGGCGCCTTGAACGCCTCCATCGGCATCATCGGCCTCTTCACCGGCCGCAACAAGACCGCGATGGTCACGCTGCAACGCGACGACAAGATCCAGCACCGCATCAGCACCAACTGGCCGGACTACGACCTGCCGGTGCTGAAAGGCCAGGATCCGCTGGCGCCGCTGGAGGCAGACGACTGGTGGCGCAGCGTGCCGCTGATCGTGCTGGTCGACGGCCAGAGCGCCTCGGCCGCCGAAGCCACGGCAGCCGCCTTGAAAGACCTCGGCCGCGCCAAGTTGCTGGGCACGCCGACCTACGGCAAAGGCATGGCGCAAACCGGCGTCGGCACGCGCGACGGCACTTACCTGGGCTGGACCTATGCCCGCAACCTGCGGCCGAACGGCTGTCCGATGGAAGGCTACGGCGTAGTACCGGACTGGATCGTCGGACCACGCAAGGATGCCGACATGGAGGGTGTCCTGCTCATTCACCGCGAAGTCGACATTCCGCGCGCGCCCTATGCCAACAAGCCCAATCCCGATCCCTTCGCCGATGTGCGCAAAGAACGCCAGCGCCAGCGCGACCAGCGCGCAAAAGCCAAGCCGGACCCGAACAAAAGCGCGCTGCCGCAAAAGGAATTCGGCGGCGCCAAGGATTGGCAGCTGCAGCAAGCCTTGAACGCGCTGGCGGGCAAGCCGGTGCAGGTGGCAAGCGTCAATCCGCGCTTCATGCCGGCGCAACCGGCATGCATCAAGCTGGATCAATGAATTCCGGTTTTAGCGATATCGGAGATAATGACAGCCCAATTTGCGCCTCAAGGAAACAAAAAATGTCTGACAGTAATTCATCGGTAGCCAAAGGCCGTTACAGTGCGTTCCTGTTCGACATGGACGGCACCATCCTCAACTCCATCGCTGCGGCAGAACGCATCCGGGGCGCATGGGCGGCGCGTCACGGTCTCGATGTTGCGTCCTTTCTGCCGACCATACACGGCGCGCGGGCAGTTGACACGGTCGCCCGCCTGGCATTGCCTGGCGTCGATCCGGAACTGGAAGCGATTGGCATTACGCAGGCCGAAATTGCCGATGTAGAAGGAATTGTCGAAGTGCCCGGCGCCGCAAATTTTCTGAGATCGCTGTCGGCGGACAGGTGGGCCGTGGTGACGTCAGCCCCCAGGGATCTGGCGGCGCGGCGTATGACTGCAGCGGGCATTCCCGTCCCGGCCATCCTGGTGACGGCCGAGGATGTCGCAGCCGGCAAACCGCATCCTGATTGCTACTTGCTGGCGGCCAGCAGGCTGGGCGTCGACGCCGGCGACTGCCTGATATTCGAAGATGCCCCTGTCGGCATTGCTGCCGGCGAGGCGGCAGGCGCTACGGTGATGGTCGTTACGGCGACGCATCTCCATCCGATGGATACTCCTCACTCGTCCATCAAAGGCTACGAAACGATGTTCGCCAAAACGGACGGGGATGGCTTCATGCTGCTGGAAGAAAGAGGCGCTTGATCAAGGATCAGGGTCTGCCAGATCCAGGCATCAGATCGGATTTTGATCAATCCAGTCGCCGGCAAAATCCAGGGCGTAAGCGAGCGCCTCGTCCTCGGTTTCGAATTCATTGCTAGGCGCCGCGCGGGTGTAACGGATTTCACCCGCGCCGTCTTTTCCTGATTGAATCGTAAAACATGCCGCGTACTTTCCACTGTCCTGTTTTTCCGGCCGCGGGAACACGGCATGTCCCTTATACGGAAAGCCCTTTGCTTGAACCATAGTCATTTCTTCTGTAAGGATACGTTGCGCCCAGCATATCCTATTTTTTGTCCGGCACGGTCAGCTCCCGGCTGATGCCGCCTTCCAGCGCGCTGCCGCTGGTCGTGCCTTCGCCATTCATGCGGCGCTGGCACGCATCGCGATCGTCCACAGGGAGAGCATTGCAGCGCAACAATGCATTTGCCTGATCCGCGGCCTTGTCGTCATGCAGGCGCCCCCTTCTCGCTTCTTGCAATGCAGCCCCGGCCTCTTTCAGGCAAGTTGCACGATCCTGATTCGACTGGCCGCTGATGCAACGTGCGCGATCTTCCTGATAACGCGCGTTGGCGCCGACGGAATCGCTTGCAGCTCCTGCCGCCATAGCGGAGAACGACATGCCCAGGATGAGCATCGCCAAGGCTGACAGGCAAACGCTCTTGCGAGCGAGAATATCGGGTGTTGAGGAAAGATGAAGCTGGCGATTTAACATGATAACCTCCGATTGGAGATTTAAATTTACCGCAGGGCATCCTCCGCTGTATGTACGCTAGCGCACATCGTTCGAATCAAAATCCGCCTTCGCTTGAGACGACAAAGTGATTTCGATGCGCTCCTTGCCCTTGCCAAGCCGCTTACGTTTTAGCGTGAGCGTGCCGATTTCGGCGGTGGACCTGGGGTGGGTGCCGCCGCAACCCATGCGGGCAAAGCCCTGGACTTCCCAGTACCGGCGTTGAGACTGTTCATCGGTAAAATCTGTTTCTATCGGCGTGCCGGCGGCGACCAGAGCGCCTGCCTCCTGCTCAAGCAAGGGGAACAGCACGGCGATGCTGTCATCGCGGGCGAAGTCGATGCGCGCCTTGTCCTGGGAAATGTGGGCGCCGATGCGCTCGATGCCCGGACAATGTTTGTACACCAGCTGAAGAATCATTTCGGCCGCGAAATGCAGACGCATCAGGCGATAGCGCCGGTCCCAGTCAATCCGCAGTTCAACCGGGTCGCCTGCTTTCAAGGTGTGTTCGGGCGGCAGCGTGTAGACGATATCCAATCCATCCTTCGCTGCAGCCAGGACCGGATAGCCACCCAAGGTGCCCGTATCGCTTTCCTGGCCGCCCGAGAAAGCGAAGAAAATCGTTGACTGCAGATACACCTGATCGCCGCGCACAGCGGCGACAGCGGTTTTCAGCTCGGTCAGATAAGGATCTTGCCAAAAGATTTTCTGTGTCATGGTTCCCATTCGTCGATTGATCTGCCTTGCCTGCATTGCGATTCCGTTCGATTACCCGGAATCTGTCAGCGCATCTGCCACTGCTTGTATGTCAAGCCCCTCTGATCATAATGGTTTTGAAACGCAGGCGTGATGCTTTGGTAGAAATTTCGGTTGCTATTGAGATCCGCCATGTCCTGAAAGCGACAAGCGCGATGAGCTGCGGACGGATATTGACGAATGAATGTGCGGCTATAATGAAGAGCAGGCACATTCTGGCAAAAATGCAGTTGGCATCCATCAAGTCTAGGTTAGGATACATGAAGATTTAACCGTTTCCATCGCGTAGCGTCTACCGGACCAAGCCATGCTGAGAAAACGTCCACGGTTTGTGAAGTTCGTTATTCTCCTCACGATCTTGCTGTTGATCGCGGTGATGATGTATTTCGTCGCCGACGAGCTACGCACCTCGAGGCTGCAAGCCAGCTATCTGGCGCGCCTCGGGAATGAGCTAAATTTTCGCGTAGGACCTGGCCCGAGTCGATCGATCCTGTTCCCGAACGCGGGTCCCTATGATCAACGTCTGGGCTACACCCAATTGCAGACCTTCCAGGAACGACTGGATGAGCTTGAGTATGCCGTGACTGAACAAGCTCGCCTGTCGCCGCGAATGGGGGAAGTGATCAAACGCGGTGTGTACGCGCCCTATCTGGAAAAGGATCAGGCCGGCCTGACAATCTTAGACTGCAACGGACTGCCTATTTATGCCCCGGTCTTCCCGGAACGGATCTACTCAAGTTTTGCCGCCATCCCGTCCTTGCTAACCAGTTCTCTCCTGTATATTGAAAACCGGACCCTGCTGGATACCAGCCAGCCGCGGCGTAACCCTGCCGTCGAATGGGGACGCTTTTCTCATGCAATATGGGATCGCGCCGTGCACTTGTTCCGCGCCAATTCTGAATCGCCAGGCGGCAGTACATTGGCCACCCAGATCGAGAAATATCGACACTCTCCCGACGGACGCACCGGATCCGCCACGGAAAAACTGCGCCAGATGATTTCTGCCTCGGTGCGCGCCTATCTCTATGGCGAAGACACAACCGAGGTACGCCACCAATTGGTGACCCATTATGTGAACACGGTCCCATTGGGAGCTCGCGCCGGCTTCGGTGAAATCAACGGCGTAGGCGATGGCTTGTGGGCATGGTATGGCCGCGATTTCAAGCAAGTCAATTTGTTGCTGGCCGATCATTCCCAAGCCCCTCTTTCGATGCGCGCGCTAGCCTACAAGGAAGTGCTCAGCTTGTTGATTTCGCAGCGCAGCCCCTCCTACTATCAGGCCCACATCGATGAACTGGAAGCGCTCACCGATTCTCACCTGCGCCTGCTGGCAAATGCGGGAGTGATCACCGCTGCGCTGCGCGATGCGGCGTTGGCGCAATCACTCAAGCCGCACAGCAAAGACACCCGGCCATCCTGGCGGCCTGCTGAACGCAAAGGGGTCAACGCTGTACGGGGAAATCTGGCATCGCTGCTAAGCGTGCCGCGCATGTATGACCTCGATCGCCTGGATCTCGTTGTCGACAGCGCGCTGGACTCTCAGCTGCAACAGGAGGTCACTGCTGAGCTGTATAAATTGCGCGACCGGGCAAACGCCAAGACAGCAGGCTTGATCGAACCTCAATTGCTCCAGCAAGGTGATCCGCGCGGCGTGACCTACAGTTTTACGCTGTTCGAACGCACCCCCGGCGGCAATCGCGTGCGCGTGCAGACAGACAATTTCGACCAGCCGCTCGACATCAACAAAGGCATCAAGCTCGATCTCGGCTCTACAGCCAAGCTACGCACGCTAATCACCTACCTTGAAATCGTCGCCGACCTGCACCGCCGATACGCCGCTCTCGATCGGCAAGAGCTGAAGAAAATAAGCGTAGCGCAGCAGGACCCCATCCGACGCTGGGCGCTCGATTATCTTGCACAAGCACCAGACCACAACTTGACCGCAATGCTGGAAGCCTCTCTGGAGCGCAAGTACTCTGGCAATCCGGGTGAATGGTTCTCCACCGGCGGCGGCATGCAGCATTTCGAAAATTTCGAGAAGTTCGAAAACGGCCAGAACTTCACTGTGCGCGAAGGGTTCCGGCACTCGGTTAATCTGGTGTTTGTACGACTGATGCGCGATATCGTACATTTTTACATGTACCAGGTACCCGGCTCGAGCGCACAGCTGCTGGAGAACATTGATACACCCGACCGCAAAGGATACCTGCAACGCTTTGCCGATACCGAAGGACGCACATTCATATCGCACTTCTACAGCAAATATCGCAACAAAAGCATTGAAGACCAGGAGCGCATCCTGATCCAGGGGATACATCCAACCCTCAAACGCCTCGCCATGATTTTCAGGACCATAGCGCCGCAGGACAGTCCAGCCCAATTCACTCAATTCGCCAACACCTACCTGCCTGCGGTCGGCCTCAGCGACGAGATGCTGAGCAAGCTCTACGATGAATCCGCTCCACAGCGCTTCGACCTCTCTGATCGCGGTTATCTGGCAGGCGTACACCCGCTGGAACTATGGGTGGTCGGCTACCTGCGAAAATATCCAGATGCCACACTCACGCAGGCTTTCGCCGCTAGCGCCGACGAGCGACAGGAGGTCTATAAATGGCTGTTCAAGACCCGCCATAAGAATGCGCAGGACAAACGCATAAAGCAATTGCTTGAAGTAGAAGGCTTCCAGGAAATCCACAAGGCGTGGACACGCTTGGGGTATCCGTTCGAATCGCTGGTCCCGTCATATGGCACAGCCATCGGCGCCTCGGCGGATCGCCCGGACGCGCTGGCGGAATTGATGGGAATTATCGAGAATCAAGGTTTGCGCCTGCCAACGGTGCGAATCGAGCGCCTGCAGTTCGGCAACGGCACGCCATATGAAACGACACTCGCCCGGACTGCCAGCAGCGGCGAACGGGTCTTGATACCGGAAATCCCGTTGCTGCTGCGCCCGGTCCTGGCTGAAGTAGTCCAGATGGGAACCGCCAAGAGGTTGGCTGGGGCCTTCAAGTCAGCAAATGGAACGCAAATAGCGGTAGGTGGGAAGACCGGTACAGGCGACAATCGATACAAGACTTTCGCCAAGGGCGGCGGGCTGATTTCCGAGCGGGTGGTTAGTCGTTCGGGGGTACTGGTGTTCTACATTGGCGATCGGTATTTCGGCACGGTGATGGCATACGTGGCAGGACCCAAGGCGGGGGAATACAAATTCACCAGCGCCCTGACGGTGCAGATTCTCAAAGTGCTGGCCCCGACGCTGATGCATGGCCTCGGCTATAACGAGGCCGGCCGCCAGCCGCACGAATGCGCCGGGCCGTAGGGCGAGACAACGAGGGAAAATTCTGACGAAAGCCAGATCGATCGAAATATCGCGGATACTTTCCCGACTGGCTTAACTTATTGATTTAAAACAGGAATTCTGGTGGGAAGTACAAGTTTCGAACTTGTGACCTATCGCGTGTGAGGCGATCGCTCTACCCCTGAGCTAACCTCCCGGAGAGGCCGCCATTATGACACAAACTTTCTGGAAAATAAAGCAGGCGCGGAGACAAAGCTGACAGCCCTCCCCGCGCCTGTTGAGCCAGGCTTATTGGCGCTTGGCTTCGAGTACCCCTTTCACCTCGCGAATCACCGTCAGCGCCTTCTGCAGCTGGGCGGTAGAGGCGATTTCGGCGGTGAACGCCATCCGCGCATGGGCCTTCGCGCTTTGCGTGCTGACGCCGATGACGTTGATTTTCTCGCGCAGGAACACTTCCGAGATATCCCGCAGCAGGCCCTGGCGGTCGCTGGCCAGCACGAAGATGTCTACCGGGTAGACGGTTTCCGCTTCCTGTGCGCCCCAGGTGGTCTGGATCACCCGCTCCGGCGCCTTGATGCGCATCTCGGCGAAATTCTTGCAGTTTTCGCGATGGATCGATACGCCCTTGCCGCGCGTGATGAAGCCGACCACGGGATCGGGCGGCGCCGGCTTGCAGCACTTGGCCAGCTGCGTCATCAGGCCGTCGGTGCCGACCACCAGCACGCCGGATTTACCGCCATGCACTACGCTGGAGGCGCGGCTCTTGCGAGTGATAGCGGCCTCTTCAAACTCGCTGCCGTGCTCGATCGGCTTGATGCCGTGGTCGTCGTGCAGCGCCTGTTCGACGTGGCGCAGGCTGAATTCATCCTTGCCTAGCGCCAGCAGCAAATCTTCCAGCTTGGCGAATTCCAGCTTGCGCGCCAGCTCTTCCAGGTTGACCGCGGTCTTGCCTTCGCGCTGCAGGGTCTTGTCCAGCAGGCTGCGGCCGGTGGCCAGGGTCTCCTGCTGTTCGATGGCGTTGAACCAGGCGCGCACCTTGGAACGGGTGCGGGCGCTGGCGGCGTAGCCCGGCGTGAGCCAGTCGCGCGAGGGGCCGGAGCCGCCGGGGGCATTCTTGGCCGTGATGATTTCCACCGTCTGGCCATTCTTCAGCGGCGTATTCAACGGCACCATGCTGCCGTCCACCCGCGCGCCGCGGCAGCGGTGGCCGACGTCGGTGTGCAGGTAGTAGGCGAAATCGATGGGCGTGGCGCCGCTCGGCAATTCGATCACGCGCGCCTGCGGCGTCAGCACGTAGATGTGGTCGTTGAGGGTAGCCTGCTTGAGTTTTTCCAGCCACTCGCGGCGGCTGTCTTCATGCTCCACCACGGCATCCACCACTTCGCTTTTCCAGGCCAGCAGCTGGCGCAGCCAGGCGATTTTCTCGTCGTATTTCTGCGCCGAGAAATTGGAACTGCCGGACTCCTTGTAGCGCCAGTGCGCCGCCACCCCGTATTCGGCGAAATGGTGCATTTCATTGGTGCGGATCTGCACTTCGAGGGCGCGGTCGTCATCGGCCAGCACCACCGTATGCAGCGACTGATAGCCGTTCTGTTTCGGGCGCGAGATGTAGTCGTCGAACTCTTTCGGGATCGGCACCCAGATGTTGTGCACGATGCCCAGCACCGTATAGCAAGTCTTGACGTCGTCGACGATCACGCGAAAAGCGCGGACGTCGTACAGTTCGGAAAAATCCAGGTCCTTGCCTTGCATCTTGTTCCAGATGCTGAAGATGTGCTTGGGCCGGCCCGAGACTTCGGCCTTGATGTCGGCCGCCGCCAGCTCGCTGCGCAGGCGCGTGATGGCGGCATCGACAAAGCCTTCGCGCTCGATGCGGCGCTCTTCCAGCATCTTGGCGATGCGCTTGTAGGTGACCGGATCGATGAAGCGGAACGACAGGTCTTCCAGCTCCCACTTGAGCTGCCAGATGCCAAGGCGGTTGGCCAGCGGCGCATACAGGTCGAGCGTCTCGCGCGCATACTGGCTGGTGCGCTCGTTTTCCATCTTTTGTTCGGAAAAATAGCGCAGCGCGGTAACGCGCGAAGCCAGCCGCACCAGCACCACCCGCATGTCGGTGGCCATCGCCAGCAGCATCTTGCGCAGGGTTTCCACCTGGCTGGCGGCCTGCTGCGCGGCGTTCTTGCCGCGCATGACTTCCTGCGGCAAGCCGAAGGTAAAGCCGTGCAGGCGCATCAGCTGGCGGATGCCGCTGACCAGGTCGGATATTTCCTTGCCGAAGCGCTGCTCGATGGTGTCGGCGTAGCTGGCGTCCAGCAAGGGCAGCTCGAACAGCAAGGCGGCGATGCGGGTTTCGACATCGGTATCGAGCAAGGCCAGGATGCTGGCCACGCCTTGTGAAAAATCGAGCGTGCTCTGGCCGGTAGTGATGACGTTATCGGCGTACAGCGGCTCGACGAACGCCAGCGCGTCCAGCACGCGCGCGCTGTCGGCCGCACTCAGGCCGGCGGTGCACAGCTGGATTTGCGTAGCGCGTTGTGTTGCAGTGAGCGAAACCATGCTTGCATCTTTATTTTTGCGCGGCGACCACGATAATTTCTATCAGGATTTCAGGACGCGCGAGTTTAGCTTCTACCGTGGCCCGCGGCGGCGCATTGCCGGCGGCGACCCACTCATCCCAGACCAGGTTCATGCCATCGAAATCCTTGACGTCGGCCAGGTAGATCTGGCAGGACAGGATGTGATGCTTGTCGCTGCCGGCTTCGGCCAGCAGGCGGTCGATATGGCCGAGCGTCTCGCGCGTCTGGCCTTCGATGTTCTGGGTGGTGTCTTCGGCCAGTTGCCCGGCCAGGTACACGGTACTGTTATGGATGGCGACTTCCGAAAGTCTCTTGCCGACATGCAGGCGCTGGATAGTCATGAATCATCTCCTTTAAGAATAAATGACAGCAAATCAACCGATCAGAAAATCGGCGACAATTTCAATCTGGTCGGTATGCAGCAAGGTGGGCGCATGGCCGACGCCGGCCAGCTCCACCAGCTTGGCCTTGGGGCCGCATTGCGTCATCAGCTGCGCCGTCTCAGGCGACAGCAAATCGGACTCGGCGCCGCGCAGCAGCAAGGTCGGGCAGCTGATCGCCTTGTAGGCGTTCCACAGCAGCATTTCCGACAGCTTGAAGGTTTCCGGCGTGGTCGACTTGAAAGGCTCGGCCAGTTTCAAATCGTAGTGGCGGGTCCATTCGCCGCCGGCGTTCTGATGCAGCACGTCGGCCGCCAGCTTGCGCCACTCGGCGTCGGTGTGCGGGCCGAACGATGCCGAGATGGCGCGCACGTAGGCCGCCGCTTCGTCAAATGTAGGGAAGCGCATGTCGGCGCCGATGTATTCGCCGATGCGCCCCATCGCATCCGCATTCAAGGTCGGACCGACATCGTTCAACACCAGCTTGCGCAGGGGATTGTCCGGCAGCGAGGCCAGGCCGATGCCGATCAGGCCGCCCATCGAGGTGCCGACCAGGTCGACGGTTTCGGCGTTGAGCCGGGCCAGCAAGGTGACCACGTCGTTCAGGTATTGCGGCAGCACATAGTATTGCGGATCGCGCAGCCAGCCGGAACGGCCGCGCCCCACCACGTCCGGACAGATCACCCGGTAGGTATCGCATAGTGCGCGCGCCAGCTGGTCGAAATCGTCGGAGACGCGGGTGACGCCGTGCAGGCACAGCAATACATTCGGATTATGCGGATCGCCCCACTCCTGGTAGGCCATTTTGTGCAGGCCGGCGGGAGAAATGCATTGAACAGACTTGTGCGCGGCGATGGTCATCGGTACCCCGTTTCGGTTAAGGCTTGCTGGACGGCGGCAAACAGCTGCGGGCAGCGCGTTTGCTTTGCGGATATACAACATCTTATCGCATATGCCCCCTCCCTTGCACCTTACCTTGAACATTAGGGATGCATCCGGCGCCGCGCAAAGAAAAACGGCGCCTGACAAATGTGTCAGACGCCGCTTTTTCTGGAACGCCGGCCGGGCCGGCATCTTCCCGATCTTAGTGCAATGCGCTCAGGTCCAGCTCCGTCCCGGTTTGCGCGACGATATCTTCGCGGCTGACGCCCGGCGCCAGCTCGATCACCTTCAGGCCTTGCGGCGTCACATCCAGCACGCCGAGGTCGGTGATGATGCGGTTGACCACGCCGACGCCGGTCAGCGGCAGGTTGCAGGCTTCCAGGATCTTGTGCGAGGTGGTGCCGTCCTTGGCCTTGGCCACGTGCTCCATCAGCACCACCACGCGGCCGACACCGGCCACCAGGTCCATCGCACCGCCCATGCCCTTGACCAACTTGCCCGGAATCATCCAGTTGGCCAGATCGCCATTCCTGGACACCTGCATGGCGCCCAGGATGGCGATATTGATCTTACCGCCGCGTATCATGGCGAAGGAATCGGCGGAACTGAAATAAGCCGATCCCGGCAAGGAAGTCACGGTCTGCTTGCCGGCGTTGATCAGGTCGGCGTCGACCTTGTCTTCGGTCGGAAACGGGCCGATGCCGAGCAAGCCGTTTTCCGACTGCAGCCAGACTTCGATTTCCTTAGGTACATGGTTGGCAACCAGGGTCGGCAAGCCGATGCCGAGGTTGACGTAAAAACCATCTTGCAATTCCTTTGCCGCGCGCGCGGCCATTTCATCACGTGTCCATGCCATTTTGTTCTCCTGGTCTGGTTTATTCTGCTGGGCGAACGGTACGCTGTTCGATACGCTTTTCCGGGCTCGCATTGACGACGATGCGGTGCACAAAAATACCCGGCGTATGGACCTGGTCCGGATCGATCTCGCCCACCTCGACCAGGTGCTCAACTTCCACCACGGTGATTTTCCCGGCCATGGCGACGTTCGGGTTGAAGTTGCGGGCGGTCTTGTTGAACACCAGGTTGCCGCTGCGGTCCCCCTTGTAAGCCTTGACCAGGGACACGTCGGCCACGAGCGAACGCTCCATCACATACTTGGCGCCGTCGAAGTCGCGGATTTCCTTGCCTTCCGCGACCAGCGTGCCGACCCCGGTCTTGGTAAAGAAGGCCGGGATGCCGGCGCCGCCGGCGCGCAGCTTTTCCGCCAGCGTGCCCTGCGGCGTGAATTCCAGCTCGAGTTCGCCGGCCAGGTATTGCCGCTCGAATTCCTTGTTCTCGCCGACATACGAAGCAATCATTTTCTTGATCTGGCGGGTGGTCAGCAATTGTCCGAGGCCGAAGCCATCGACGCCGGCGTTGTTGGAAATCGCCGTCAGCTCTTTCACGCCGGAATCGCGCAACGCCAGGATCAGCGCCTCAGGGATGCCGCACAGGCCGAAACCGCCTACGGCGATGGTCTGGCCATCCTTGACTATGCCGGCCAACGCGCTTGCCGCGTCAGGATAAACTTTGTTCATGCCTTGCCTCCTGTTTGTGTAAACTAGCTATTATTGCTCTGATTGCTCTGCCCTTGGTCTGTTAGCATATGATGAAGTAACACATCCAACAATACCGTAAAACTACGAACTCAAGCTGCAGCCAGTGCCATTGCCCAATTCCGCTATCGATTACCAGACCATTTTCGCCCATGCGCCGATAGGCATGTGCGTTTCCGAACGCCGCATCATGCAGGTGTGCAATCTGGCCCTGACCCGCATGTTCGGCTACCAGCCGGAAGAATTGAACGGTCAGTCGTTCCAGCTGCTGTACCCGACCCAGGACGAGTTCGAGCGCACCGGCGCGCGCATCGTGCCGATCATGAACGCCAAAGGGGTTTATTCCGACGAGCGCATCATGCGGCGCGCCAGCGGCGAGTTGTTCTGGTGCCATGTCACCGGCCACGCGCTGGTGCCGGCAGACACCCACGCGGCTGGGATCTGGACCTTCGAGGATTTGAGCGAAAAACGCCGGGCTTCGGCCGTGCTGTCGCCGCGCGAACGCGAGATCGCAGCCTTGCTGGTAGAGGGCAAGACCAGCAAGCTGATCGGCAAGCAGATCGGCCTCAGCCCGCGCACGGTGGAAATGCACAGGGCCAACCTGATGAAGAAATTTGCCGCGTCGACGTCCAGCGAGCTAGTGCACCGCCTGCTCGGCATTACGCAGGCAGAGCGGGTTTAGCGAACGTTCAGGCCGGCGCTGAAGGGCTAGTCAGCAACTGGCGCAGGTCATCGGGCAAAGGCATGGATTTTTCCAGGTCGAAATCGACCCAGACGATTTTTGCCGTACCTTCGGCGAACACCACGTCTGGCATGTCGGCGCGGCGGATTTCGTAGCTGGCCTCGAAGCTGGAGCGGCCGATGGCGCCGATATAGGATTTGACCTCGACTTCGCAGGGGTATTTCAATTGACGCAAGAAACTGCACTGCGCGTTGACCAGCACCGGCCCGTGGCGGGAATCGAAATCGCTGCCGAGTTCTTGCAGCCATTCGATGCGCGCCTGTTCCATATAGCGGAAATAAATCGTATTGTTGACGTGGCCGAGCGCATCCATATCGCCCCAGCGCATCGCGATTCGCGTGGTGTGGACGTGTTTTCTGGTTTCCATTATTTCAACTTTCGTGAATACTGTCGTGATCTGCCTCAGCCGGCTGCAAGCAGCATCGGTCCGGTGCGTTGCTCAACATGCGAGGAACAACACTAACCGCTGAGGAAGCCCAGGGCCTATTAACCTTTGATTTGGGAGATGCGTTCCCGCCAAAACGTGTGCTGGCAAGGCGCGTGGCGTAGCTGGGGCTGAAGCCCCAGCAAGCCATGCAACGCCGCCAGCGCACGTTTTGGCGGGAACCCTTCGGGAACGGCTGCAGGCGTCACATGCCGTTGTTGCTTCTCCTTGCCGTAGCACCGCTACGGCGCGTCGGCGCGCCTAGGCCTGTAACGCCTGCCGCGCGTTCGCACTCCCAAATCAAAGGTTAATAGGCCCTAGCATTCTGCCGCAAAATCCCCGACAATTAGCACATCCGTTCGAAAAATTAATGATAGGTAAAGAGACAATGACTCCAACCCCAGGGCAGAACCAGCAGAATCTCCTAGAACAATACGGTCCGCGCGAAGCGATGGAATACGATGTGGTGGTGGTCGGCGGCGGCCCCGCCGGCCTGGCCGCGGCGATCCGCCTCAAGCAGCAAGCCGCTGAGCAAGGGCGCGAAGTGTCCGTCTGCGTGCTGGAAAAAGGCAGCGAGATCGGCGCCCACATCCTGTCCGGCGCGGTGATGGACCCGCAGGCGCTGACCGAACTGCTGCCAAACTGGAAAGAACTGGGCGCGCCGCTGACGACCGAAGTCAGTGAAGACCGCTTCCTGTTCCTGACCGAGAAAAAAGCCTACAAGACCCCGAACTGGCTGCTGCCGGCCTGCTTCCAGAACCATGGCAATTACGTCATCTCGCTGGCCAATGTCGTGCGCTGGCTGGGCCAGCAGGCGGAACTGCTGGGCGTCGAAATCTTCCCCGGCTTCCCCGCTGCCGAAGTCCTCTACAACGAGGATGGTTCGGTCAAGGGCGTCGCCACCGGCAACATGGGCGTGGACCGCCACGGCCAGCCTACCGACGCCTTCCAGCTCGGCATGGAACTGCACGCCAAGTACACCCTGTTCGCCGAAGGCGCGCGTGGCCATCTCGGCAAGCAGCTGATGGCAAAATTCGACCTCAACAAAGGCAAGGATCCGCAGACCTACGCGATCGGCATCAAGGAGCTGTGGGAAATCGATCCCAAGCTGCATCAGCCGGGCCTGGTGGTGCATACCGCCGGCTGGCCGCTGGATACCCAGACCTATGGCGGCTCCTTCCTGTACCACCTGGAAAACAACCAGGTCGCGGTCGGCTACGTGGTCGGCCTGGCTTACGAGAACCCCTACCTGTCGCCTTACGAAGAATTCCAGCGCTACAAGACACATCCGGAAATCAGCAAATTTTTCCAGGGCGGCAAGCGCATTTCCTACGGCGCCCGCGCGATTACCGCCGGCGGCCTGCAATCGCTGCCCAAGCTGACCTTCCCGGGCGGCGCGCTGATCGGCTGCGATGCCGGCTTCCTCAACGCCAGCCGCATCAAGGGCAGCCACGCCGCCATCAAGACCGGCATGCTGGCCGCCAACGCCGCATTCGAAGCCCTGGGCAACAACCGCCAGTTCGATGAGCTGACCGCCTACAGCCAGGCATTCGAGCAGTCCTGGCTGCATGCAGAACTGCACAAGGCGCGCAATTTCAAGCCGTGGATGAGCAAGGGCCTGTACCTGGGCACCCTGATGGTCGGCATCGACCAGGTAGTGTTCGGCGGCAAAGCGCCATGGACCCTGCGCCACACCCACGCCGATCACGAGTGCCTGAAGCCGGCCGCCAACTACACGCCGATCAAGTATCCGAAGCCGGACGGCAAGCTGACCTTCGACCGCCTGTCGTCGGTGTTCATTTCCAACACCAACCACGCCGAAGACCAGCCCATCCACCTGACCCTGAAAGATCCGAACGTCCCGGTCAACGTCAACCTGCGCGACTATGCCGGACCGGAAGCACGCTACTGCCCAGCCGGCGTGTATGAATTCGTCACCAACGGGGACAATACCGAACGCCTGCAGATCAATGCGCAGAACTGCGTGCATTGCAAGACTTGCGACATCAAGGATCCGACGCAAAATATCGTGTGGGTGACGCCGGAAGGCGGCGGCGGACCGAATTATCCGAATATGTAATTTCACCTTGAAGGCTGCGCATGCAGCCTTTTTCATACTTATCCAATGACAAGCTGGCGCGGCAGACACAATTACCCGGCACGCAGGTTGAGCGAACGCACGCTCAACTTCCTGCTGCTCGATGGCCTCTTCGCCAGGTTAAGCTATCGGCTCGGCTTGCACGGCAAGCTAGGCGTATCGCACTACGCCGTGGAACTGGAACCGAACAAAAGACTAACCACGCCGCTGCGCATAGGATTTGCATCTGACTTCCACGCCGGCCCGACTACCAGCCCGCGGATATTTGCAGATCTTTTCGATGAAATCGATCGCCAGCAGCCGGACGTACTGCTGCTAGGCGGGGATTTTGTTTCCGGGCACGCGCATTATGCGCAGGCGCTCACAGCGGGATTGGCTGCCATCCAGCCCCGCTACGGGAAATATGCGGTCATGGGAAACCACGATCTGTGGGCGAACGATGCGCAACTGTCTGCGATTCTGGACGAAGCCGGCGTGGAGGTATTGATCAACCGCAATCGTCCGCTGCCGGCGCCCTATGAAGCCGTCTCGATCTGCGGCCTGGACGATCCTTGGACCGGCACGCCGGATATACATCAAACGGTCGGCAATGCCGGGGAAATACGCATACTGCTGATGCACGCGCCCGACGGCTTGCTGCTGCTGGACGGCCAGCGCTTCGATCTCAGCTTTGCCGGGCATACGCATGGCGGCCAGGTCGCCTTTGCAGACGGCACGCCCGTCCTCGTGCCACACGGACCGCTTTGCCGGAAGTACCACTTTGGCCGCCACGCGATAGAGCACAATGGCAGCCTGATCGTGAGCCGGGGCGTAGGATGCAGCACTTTACCGATCCGCCTGAACGCGGATCCAGAACTGGTGATCTGCACTTTGTATTAAGAGAGATCAACGTAGGATGGGCACCTGTGCCCACGCGGATGTGGTCCGCTACCGCGTGGGCAAAAAAACTTGCCCACCCTACGATGCTTAAGACAGTCTCCAATCGCCGGCGACAATTTTTTCAAGCCAGAAAGTGCCGATCACGGTTTTGACGTCGGTGACCTTGCCTTCCCTTACCCAGCCCAGCATATCCGTCAGCGGCGCCTTGAAGACATCCAGGAATTCGCCGTCGTCGAGCTTGCGTTCGCCGGCCACCAGGCCGCGCGCCAGGAACAGCTCCAGGTGCTCGTCGGAATAGGCGATGGCGTTGTGGATGGTGCAGACGTGCTGCCATTCGGTGGCGGTATAGCCGGTTTCTTCCAGCAGTTCGCGCTTGGCGCAGCTCAGGTGATCTTCGCCTTCGTCGATTTTTCCCGCGGGGTACTCAATGAACACTCGTTCCAGAGGATAGCGGTATTGCCGCTCCAGCAGCACCGTGCCGTCTTCGAACAAGGGAAGGATGACGACCGCGCCGGGATGCTTGATGTATTCGCGGGTGGTGGCTTTACCGTCCGGCAGTTCCACCTTGTCGCGCTGCACTTTGAGGAAATGACCGTCGTAGGCGACGGCGGTGGCGATCTGGGTTTCTTTGAGGTGACTATCCATGCAAACGCTCCGGCGAAATGGTGGCAGATGAGACAAGCGGACTGATATGGGATTGTAATGCCTGAGCGCGCAGGCTGTGCTGCGCACCGTATAAGTCGATGCAGGAGGAAGATGCCTCCCTGCCCTGCTTCAGCGATGCTTCTTCAGATAGCGCAGCACGTAGCCGGGATAGGCCAGCACCAGGAACATGCAGCCGGTGACCGCATAGAATTCCCAGCCTTGCGTGAAGGCGTTGCCGATATTCGCTTCCAGCACATGGGCCAGCAGGCCGACCAGCGCATACAGGGCGAGCAACTCCAGCAGGCGCACCCAGATCGGCTTGGCTGCAGCCTGACCGCCGAACTTGAACGGCACCAGCGCGAACAAGCGTTCGTTAAAGAACGGCAGGTTCGCCGCCAGCAGCGCGAGCAGGATGACGAACAGGCTGGAGAGCGAAACGTTCACGCTGTTACGAGGTGACGCGAGCGATGAAACCGGCCAGGGTGCGGACGATAGCCAGGTTGCTGGCATCCATCAGCAAGCCGGGCCACAGGCCCAGCACCAGCACTGCGATGCCGTTCAGGCTCAGCAGGACGCGCACATCGGCATGGGCCACGATAGGCGCACGGTCTTGCGGCTCGTCGAAGTACATCATCTTGATCACGCGCAGGTAGTAGAAGGCGCCGATCAGCGAGAACAGCACGGCCACCACTGCCAGCCAGATCTGCTGGGTGCCGATCACGGCCTGCAGCACCGACAGCTTGGCGTAGAAGCCCATCAATGGCGGAATACCTGCCAGCGACAGCATCAGCACCAGCATCACGCCGGCGAACCAAGGGCTGCGCTGGTTCAAGCCTTTGAAGTCGTCCATGTTTTCCGCTTCAAAGCCGGCACGCGACAGCAGCATGATGACGCCGAAGGTGCCAAGCGTGGTCATGACATAGGTGATCGCATAGAACAAGGCCGAGCTGTAGGCATTGGAGGTCGAGAACAGATTGTTGTCGACGATGCCGCTCAACAGGCCCAGCAGCATGAAGCCCATGTGCGAGATGGTCGAGTAAGCCAGCATGCGCTTGATGTTGGTCTGCGCAATCGCGGTGATGTTACCGATCGCCATCGACAGCACCGCCAGCACGGTCAGCATCTGCTGCCAGTCGACCGCCAGCGGCAGCAGTGCTTCCACCAGCAGGCGGAAGCAGATCGCAAAAGCCGCCAGCTTGGGAGCGCCGCCCAGCAGCAGGGTAACCGCGGTCGGTGCGCCTTGGTAAACGTCCGGCACCCACATATGGAATGGCACCGCGCCAAGCTTGAACGCGAGGCCGCAGACGATGAACACCACGCCGAATACCAGCACGGTATGGTTGATGTTGCCGGAATCCGCGGCGCGGGCCACTTCCACCAGGTCGAGCGAACCGGTGGCGCCGTACAGCATCGACATCCCGTACAGCAGGAAGCCGGAAGCCATCGCGCCCAGCACGAAATATTTCATTGCAGCTTCAGTCGCAGAAGTATTTTCACGACGCAGCGCCACCATCGCGTACAGCGACAGCGACATCAGTTCCAGACCCAGATAGATGCTGAGGAAATTGCTGCCGGAAATCATCACCATCTGGCCCAGCAAGGTGAACAAGGCCAAAGGATAGAATTCGCCGCCCAGGTGGCCGCCCACCATGGCGCGCGCGCTCACATAGCTGCGCGAGTACACCAGGGTCATCGCCACCGCCACATAGGAAACCAGTTTCAGCAGGCTGGAGAGCGGATCGGAAACGAACATGTTGTGAAAGGTATAAACCGTCTCCCCGCTTTCGAATGCGCCCAGCGTCAATACAAAGCACACGGCCAGCACGGCCAGCGTCAGGTAATAGGTGATATGGCGCTTGGCATCCGAAACGAACATATCGATCAGCAGCACGACCGAAGTCGCGATCAGCAGAAAGATTTCCGGATAAACAGGGATCAGATTCATGTTATTCATTTATTTGCCACTTATTTTTGTACACTGCGCTTCTATCTAGTCAGTTGAGGACAGAGTAACTCGTCGCGCTACGGCGACTCTTAAACACTCGCCGTGCGCCTCTGTCCCGCAATTTATCAGTTTAACTTGGTGATCGCGACGTGCTTCAGCAGATCGGCCACCGATACCTGCATGGCATCGGTGAACGGCGCCGGATACAGGCCCATCGCGATGACGGCAATCGCCAGGACACCCAGCATGGCGAACTCACGCTTGTTCAGGTCCAGCATTTCTTTCACATGCGAATTGGTGACGGCGCCGAACACCACGCGCTTGACCAGCCACAGCGAATAGGCTGCGCCCAGGATCAGCGCGGTCGCCGCCAGCAGGCCGATCCAGAAGTTGAATTTGACCGCGCCCAGGATCACCATGAACTCGCCGACGAAGCCGGAAGTGCCTGGCAAGCCGGAATTGGCTAGCGAGAACAACACGAACAGGGCAGCGAAACGCGGCATGACGTTGACGACGCCACCGTAGGCCGAAATTTCACGAGTGTGCATGCGGTCGTACAGCACGCCGATACACAGGAACATTGCGCCGGAGACGAAGCCGTGAGAAATCATTTGCACGATGCCGCCCTGCACGCCGATGTCGTTGAAGATAAAGAAGCCGAGCGTGACGAAGCCCATGTGCGCGATCGACGAATAGGCGATCAGCTTCTTCATGTCTTTCTGCACCAGCGCCACCAGGCCGATATAGATCACGGCGATCAGCGACAAGGTGATGATGAAGCCGGCCAGGTAGTGGCTGGCGTCAGGCGTGATCGGCAGCGAGAAACGCAGGAAGCCGTAGCCGCCCAGCTTCAGCATGATGGCCGCCAGCACCACCGAGCCGCCGGTCGGCGCTTCCACGTGGGCGTCAGGCAACCAGGTATGCACCGGCCACATCGGCACCTTGACGGCAAACGCGATCAGAAAAGCCAGGAAGATCAGGATCTGTTCCGACATGTCCAGCGGCAGCTGGTGCCAGGTCAGGATTTCGAAAGTGCCCGAATGGAAGTACAGGTACAGCAAAGCCACCAGCATCAGCAGCGAGCCCATCAGCGTGTACAGGAAGAACTTGATCGCTGCATATACCCGGTTGCTGCCGCCCCAGACGCCGACGATGATGAACATCGGGATCAGGGTCGCTTCGAAGAATACGTAGAACAGCATGCCGTCCAACGTGCAGAAGACGCCGATCATCAGGCCCGACAGGATCAGGAAAGCGCCCATGTACTGCGCGACTTTCTTCTCGATCACCTGCCATGCCGAAATCACCACCAGCACCGTGATGAAAGCGGTCAGCGGGATGAACCACAGCGAGATGCCGTCGATGCCGAGGAAATAATTGATGTTGAAGCGGTCGATCCATACCGACTTTTCAACAAACTGCATGCCCTGGAAACCGTTGTCGAACTGGCGCACGATCGGCAAGGTGACGACGAAACTGACCGCTGCACCCAGCAGCGAAAGCCAGCGCACCAGGGTTGGATTGTCGTCGCGGCCCACTGCCAGGACGAGGATACCAAACGCGACCGGACACCAGATCGCGAGGCTGAGAAGAGGGAAAGTTGACTGCATCATATGTATTATTTATCTACCTTGCTGAGTTTGCCGAGTTAGCTTTAGCAGCTTATTTGAACGGATACGGCATGAACCAAACCAGGAAACCCAGCACGCCGATAATCATCACGAACGCATAGTGATAGATATAGCCGGATTGCCAGAGACGGGTGATCTTCGAGAACCAGTTGACCGCCTTGGCGCTGCCGTTGACGATCAGGCCGTCGATCAGGCCGCGGTCGCCGGCGTTCCACAAGCCGCGGCCCAGCATGCGGGCGCCGCCGGCAAAGACGATGTCGTTGAACTTGTCCATATAGTATTTGTTGTCGAGCAGCGCGAAGATCGGACCGCTCTTCTGCTTGATCGCCGCAGGCAGGCGCGGATTGACCATATAGCAGTAGTAGGCGGCGGCGACGCCGGCAATCGCCAGCCACAGCGGGGCCGAACTGAATGCGTGCGCAACCATGCCGATCGGTCCGTGGAAATCGGTACGCAGTTCTTCCATCGCATGGTGAGCTTCATTGACGAAAATCACGTCCTTGAAGAAGTTGCCGAACAGCATCGGCTCGATCGCGAAGAAACCGATGACGGCGGATGGAATCGCCAGCAGGACTAGCGGCAGCGTCACCACCCAAGGTGACTCGTGCGGCTTCTGGCCTGGCTCCAGGCCATGGTGGGCATGCCCGTCTTCCGAATCTTCATGATGATCGGCATTGGCGTCGTGTGCATGATGTGCATCATGTGCCTTGCCAAAGCGCTCTTCGCCATGGAACACCATGAAGTACATGCGGAAGGAATAGAAGGCGGTCACGAAGACGCTGGCCAGCACGGCGAAATAGGCAAAACCGGAGCCGAACAGGGTCGATGCATGCGCCGCTTCGATGATGCTGTCCTTGGAATAGAAGCCGGAGAAGAACGGCGTGCCGATCAGGGCCAGCGAACCGACCAGCGAAGTGATCCAGGTGATCGGCATATATTTGCGCAGGCCGCCCATGTTGCGCATGTCCTGGTCATGGTGCAGGCCGATGATCACGGAGCCGGCGCCGAGGAACAGCAAAGCCTTGAAGAAGGCGTGCGTCATCAGGTGGAACACCGCTACCGAGTAGGCCGAAGCGCCCAGCGCCACGGTCATGTAGCCCAGCTGCGACAAGGTCGAGTAGGCAACCACGCGTTTGATGTCGGTCTGGATCACGCCGAGGAAGCCCATGAACAGCGCCGTGATCGAACCGATGATCAGGATGAAGGACAAGGCAGTATCGGACAGCTCGAACAGCGGCGACATGCGAGTCACCATGAAGATACCGGCGGTCACCATGGTCGCCGCGTGGATCAGTGCGGAAATCGGAGTCGGGCCTTCCATCGAATCGGGCAGCCAGACGTGCAGCGGGAACTGCGCCGACTTGCCCATGGCGCCGATGAACAGGCAGATGCAGGCCACTGTCAGCAGCATCCAGTCGCTGCCCGGCAGGGTCAGTTGCGCCAGGATGCCCTTTTGCGCGAACACTTCGGTGTAGTTCATCGAGCCCGAATACGCCAGCAGCAAGCCGATGCCGAGGATGAAGCCGAAGTCGCCGACGCGGTTGACCAGGAAGGCTTTCATGTTGGCGAAGATCGCCGTCGGACGGGTGTACCAGAAACCGATCAGCAGGTACGACACCAGGCCCACCGCTTCCCAGCCGAAGAACAGCTGCAGGAAGTTGTTGCTCATGACCAGCATCAGCATCGAGAAGGTGAACAGGGAAATGTAGGAGAAGAAGCGGTTATAGCCTTCGTCGTCCTGCATGTAGCCGATGGTATAGATATGCACCATCAGCGAGACAAAGGTCACCACGCACATCATCATCGCGGTCAGGCTGTCGATCAGGAAACCGACCTCCAGCTTGACGCCGCCGACCGTCATCCAGGTGTACAAGGTGCCGTTGAACGTGGCGCCGTCGATCACCTGCAGCAAGGTCTGCACGGAAATGATCAGAGCGATCAGCACGCCCAGGATCGTGACCGTATGCGAGGTCTTGCGACCGACCAGATTGCCGAAGAATTTGGTACCGAATAAGCCCGCGATCGCGGCACCAGCCAGGGGTGCCAACGGTACGGCAAGAAGTAATTGTGGGTTAAGTTGCCCCGCCATGATGAACCTTATCTTTATTCGTTATTTGTTGTCTGCGTACTCTTCACATGCCGCGCCGACTCTCGCCGGCGAGGCAAACCTCGTCAACCCTTCAGGCTATCGAGGTCCTCCACGTTGATGGTGTCCAGGTTGCGGAACAACGCCACCAGGATGGCCAGGCCGATTGCCGCTTCAGCGGCCGCCACCGTGAGGATGAAGAAAACGAAAATCTGCCCTGCCGCATCACCCAGGTAATACGAAAAGGCGATGAAGTTCATGTTCACCGCCAGCAGCATCAGTTCGATTGCCATCAGCAATACGATGAGGTTCTTGCGGTTCAGAAAAATGCCGACGACGCCGATCGAGAACAGGATCGCGCCGAGGATCAGATAGTGAGCGAGCGAAAGTACCATGTTGCGTCCTTGTTATTTTTGTGGGGCTGGCGGCGCAGCCGGAGTGGCCGGAGCAACAGGTACGGCCGGCGCGATCGGATCCATCTTGGCTTCCGATTTCATCTTGACGATGCGCACGCGGTCAGTGCTCTTGACCTTGACTGCAGCCGAAGGCGCGAAATACTTGCTGTCCTTGCGGCGACGCAGGGTCAGCGCAACCGCAGCCACGATCGCCACCAGCAGAATCACTGCGGCGATTTCAAAGGCGTACACGTATTCGGTGTAGATCAGCTTGCCCAGTTCCTTGGTGTTGCCGATGTTGGCTGAGATCGCCGGCACGTCGGCGTCGCCGCCCTGGAAACCGTGGAATATGACGCCAGCCATTTCCAGCACGATGATGGTGCCGACCGTGGCCCCGAGCGGAAAGTAGCCCCAGAATCCCTCTCGCATTTTCTCGATATTGACATCCAGCATCATCACCACGAACAGGAACAGCACCATCACGGCGCCGACATACACCAGCACCAGCACGATAGAAAGGAATTCAGCTTTGAGCAGCATCCAGATACCGGCTGCCGAGAAGAACGCCAGCACCAGGAACAGCGCGGAGTGCACCGGATTGCGGGCGGTGATAACGCGCAAGGCGGCCAGCACCAGCACCACCGAAAACGCGTAGAACAAGAAGGTCTTAAATTCCATAATGGCCCAGAAAGTCGGCTAAAAAAGCTTCGCTAATCATCAAACACTAGCGTTGTTATCGGTATGCGGCATCCGCGGCACGCGCCGCAGCAATTTCAGGTTCGTAACGATCGCCCACCGCCAGCAGCATTTCCTTGGTGTAGTACAGATCGCCGCGTTTTTCACCGTGGTATTCCAGGATGTGGGTCTCGACGATCGAATCGACCGGGCAAGACTCTTCGCAGAAACCGCAGAAAATGCATTTGGTCAGATCGATATCGTAACGCGTGGTGCGGCGCGAACCGTCGGCACGCTGTTCCGATTCAATCGTGATGGCCATTGCCGGGCACACTGCTTCACACAGTTTGCAGGCGATGCAGCGCTCTTCGCCGTTCGGGTAGCGGCGCAGCGCATGCAGGCCGCGGAAACGCGGCGACTGCGGCGTCTTCTCTTCCGGGAACAGTACCGTAATCTTGCGTGCAAACAGGTAGCGCCCGGTCAGGCGCAATCCCTTGAGCAGCTCCAGCAGCATCAGACTGCCGAAAAAATCCTTGATGGCTTCCATTTACTCTATACCTTCCATTACTTCCAGATATTCCATGGACTTTGAATCCAGGCTGCGACGATCACCAGATACACGAGAATCAGCGGGATGAATACTTTCCAGCCCAGGCGCATGATCTGGTCATAGCGATAACGCGGGAACGAGGCACGCACCCAGATGAACACCGACAGCATGAAGAAGGTCTTCGCGCCGAGCCAGATCCAGCCTGGGATCCAGTCCAGCAGCGCCAGCGGCGAGGCCCAGCCGCCCATGAACAGCAGCGCTGTCAGGATCGACACCAGGATCATGTTGGCGTATTCGGCCAGGAAGAACATCGCGAACGACATGCCCGAGTATTCGATCATGTGGCCGGCCACGATTTCCGATTCGCCTTCCACCACGTCGAACGGGTGACGGTTGGTTTCGGCGATGCCGGAGATGAAATAGATCAGGAACACAGGCAGCAGCGACAGCCAGTTCCAGGACAGGAAGCCGACCCCGTGATCGAAGAAATAGCCCTTGCTCTGCGCGTTGACGATATCGATCAGGTTCAGGCTGCCCGACACCATCAGCACGATCACCAGCGCGAAGCCCATCGAGATTTCGTAGGACACCATCTGCGCCGAAGCGCGCATCGCGCCGAGGAAAGCGTACTTGGAGTTGGAGGCCCAGCCGGCGATGATCACGCCGTAGACTTCCATCGACGTGATGGCCATCACGAACAGCAGGCCGGCGTTGACGTTGGCCAGCACGGTTTCCGGACCGAACGGCACCACCGCCCAGGCTGCGAGCGCCGGCATGATGGTCATGATCGGGGCGATGAAAAACAATACTTTATTGGCGCGCGTCGGCACCGTGACTTCCTTCAGCAGCAGCTTGACGGCGTCGGCGATCGGTTGCAGCAAGCCGGCGGGACCAACCCGGTTAGGACCGACGCGGATATGCATCCAGCCGATCAGCTTGCGTTCCCAGTAAGTCATGTAGGCCACGCACAGCAGCAGCGGCACCAGCACGACGATGATCTTGACCAGGTTCCAGACCAGGGGCCAGAGGCCGCCGAGCAAATCGGCGCCGGTGGCATTGATGGCGGCGATGAAGTGATCCATCATGCTTTCTCCACTACGATAGAACCAAACATCGCACCCAAGGCTGCGGTCGAGGCATGCGAAGCGGCTACCCGCACCACATTTTCCGGCAAGGATGCATCAATCGCTGCCAGCAGCGAAGCGCTGCCCTGCCCTTGCTTGACAGTCACGCGGTCGCCGCCGGCGATGCCCAGCTTGGCCGCCAGCGCTGCCGGCAACCATGCTTGCGGCGCCTGGCCGTCCACGGTTTCCTGCAACGATGTCGCACGCCGGACTACGGCGTCGCCAAAATAAATAGGCACATCGGCGATGCGTTCCAGCGCGCCGTCGGCGGTTTGTGCAACGGCTTGCGGCTGCAGGTCGCTGATATTGTTCAGGCCGGCTGCCAGCTTGGCCGCGGCGACTTCGCCGGTGCCCAGCACTTCGTCGCGGATCGCTTCCGAAGTGTCGTAGTCGAACCCAGGCAGGCCCAGCAGGTTGCCCAGCACGCGCAATACCTTCCAGGCCGGACGGGCATCGCCGGCAGGACGCACGGTGCCGTTGAAGCTTTGGGCACGGCCTTCGCAGTTGACGAAAGTGCCGGAAGTTTCGGTGAACGGTGCGATCGGCAGCAGTACGTCGGCGTAATCGGCGCCATGCTTGTAGGCCGACAGCGTAACAACCATTTCAGCTTGCTTCAGAGCGGCGACTGCGGCTTGCGGGTCGAAGCTGTCCAGTTCCGGTTCCGCGTTCAGCAGCACATAGGCTTTGTGCGGTTGCGCGAAAATCTGTTGTGCGTTACGTCCCTTGCCGGCGGCAGGCAAGGCGTTGGCCCAATAGCCGCCGACGGTGTTGCCGGCTTCTGTCAGGTAGCCAAACTTGGCGTCGGTCTGCTGCGCGATCCATTGCGCCACAGCGTGCAATTGCGATGCTTGCGGATGCTGCGCCGCCGCGTTGCCCAGCAATACTGCCTTGGCGTCGCCCGACAACAGGCTGGCCGCGGTCTGCTTGGCTGCCGCCGATGGCTCGACATTCTCGAAGCCGGCCGGCGTTGCCACGCCCTTGGCTTGCGCCACGGCGACCGCGACCTGCCCCAGCATCGCCAGCCAGGCTGACGGTGCGGCGATGATCTTGTTGGCGACCGGCATCAGCAGGTCGTCGTCGGCTGCATGCAGGATGCTCAGCTTGGCGCCGCGCTTGACGCTCAGGCGCATGCGGGCCGACAGTAAAGGATGATCCTTGCGCAGGAAGGAGCCGATGATGAAAGCACGGTTCAGCTGCGCGAATTCATTGATCGACATGCCCAGCCATGGCGTGACCTTGCCGTCCAGCGCAAAGTCGGACTGGCGCAGGCGGAAATCGATGTTTTCGGAACCCAGGCCGCGCACTACTTTTTGCAGCAGCGACAGTTCTTCCAGCGTCGAATACGGCGTGCCGACAGCGGCGATCGCATCGACGCCATGTTCGTGGCGGATATTTCGCAAACCGTGCGCGACATATTCCAGCGCGGTTTGCCATTCGACTTCCTGCCACTTGCCGTCTTGCTTGAGCATCGGCTTGGTCAGACGCTCGGCGCTGTTCAAGCCTTCATAGGCGAAGCGGTCCTTGTCCGACAGCCAGCATTCGTTGACGTCGTTGTTTTCCAGCGGCAGCACGCGCATCACCTTGCCGGACTTGACTTGCACCACCAGGTTGGCGCCCAGGCCGTCATGCGGGCTGACCGATTTGCGGCGCGACAATTCCCAGGTACGAGCGCTGTAGCGGAACGGTTTCGAGGTCAGCGCGCCGACCGGGCACAGGTCGATCATGTTGCCCGACAATTCCGAATTGACGGTCTTGCCGACGAAGGTGGTGATCTCGGAATGCTCACCGCGGCCGACCATGCCGAATTCCATCACGCCGGCGATTTCCTGGCCGAAGCGGACGCAGCGGGTGCACTGGATGCAACGGCTCATTTCCTGCATGGAGATCAGCGGACCGGCGTCTTTCGGCGCCACCACGCGCTTTTCTTCTTCGTAGCGGGACGACGACTTGCCGTAGCCGACCGCCAGATCCTGCAACTGGCACTCACCGCCCTGATCGCAGATCGGGCAATCCAGCGGGTGGTTGATCAGCAGGAATTCCATCACGCTCTTTTGCGCAGTAGTGGCCTTGTCGCTGGCGGTGCGCACGATCATGCCGGCAGTCACCGGCGTGGCGCAGGCCGGCAGGGCCTTCGGCGCTTTTTCCACCTCGACCAGGCACATGCGGCAGTTAGCCGCGATGGAGAGTTTTTTGTGATAGCAGAAATGAGGAATGTAGGTGCCAATCTTGTTGGCAGCATCCATTACCATGCTGCCCTCTTGGACTTCCACTTTCTTGCCGTCTATTTCGATTTCAACCATGGCTTCTATTTTTCCTGCCTAAATATTTTGGTAGGGTGGGCACCCGTGCCCACGCATGAACCAACTCGCAATGCCAGTCTCTGCACCAATGTTGCATTCCGCGTGGGCACAAAAACGTGCCCACCCTACATGGCTTAAACGTATGCCGGCACCAAGCAATGCTTATGCTCGATGTGATATTCAAATTCTTCGCGGTAGTTCTTGAGGAAACCGCGCACTGGCATCGCAGCCGCATCGCCGAGCGCGCAGATGGTGCGGCCCATGATGTTGCCCGCCACCGTATCCAGCAGATCCATGTCTTCCGGACGGCCGTGGCCGGTTTCGATGCGATGCACCAGGCGGTACAGCCAGCCGGTGCCTTCGCGGCATGGCGTGCACTGGCCGCAGGATTCTTCAAAGTAGAAGTACGACAGGCGCAGCAGCGATTTCACCATGCAGCGCGTTTCATCCATCACGATCACGGCGCCCGAACCCAGCATCGAGCCGGCCTTGGCGATCGAATCGTAATCGAGATCGGTGTCCATCATGACCTCGCCGCGAATCACCGGCGCGGACGAGCCGCCAGGGATCACGGCCTTGATCTTCTTGCCGCCGCGCATGCCGCCGGCCAGTTCCATCAGCTTGGCGAACGGCGTGCCCAGCGGCACTTCGTAATTACCCGGCTTTTCAACGTCGCCCGAGATCGAGAAGATCTTGGTGCCGCCATTGTTCGGCTTGCCCAGCGCAGCATAAGCTTCGCCGCCCATGTTCAGCAGGAACGGCACCGCTGCAAAAGTCTCGGTGTTGTTGATCGTGGTCGGCTTGCCGTACAGGCCGAAGCTGGCAGGGAAAGGCGGCTTGAAGCGCGGCTGGCCCTTCTTGCCTTCCAGCGATTCCAGCAAGGCGGTTTCTTCGCCGCAGATGTAAGCGCCATAACCGTGGAATGCGTGCAGCTGGAAATTGAATTCGCTGCCGAAGATCTTGTCGCCCAGGGCGCCGGCGGCGCGCGCCTCTTCCAGCGCTTCTTCAAAGCGTTCGTAGCCGGACCAGATTTCGCCGTGGATGTAGTTGTAGCCGACCGAAATGCCCATGGCGTAAGCGCCGATGGCCATGCCTTCGATCAGCGAATGCGGATTGTAGCGGATGATGTCGCGGTCTTTGAATGTGCCCGGCTCGCCTTCGTCGGTGTTGCAGACCAGGTACTTCTGGCCCGGGAACTGGCGCGGCATGAAGCTCCACTTCAGGCCGGTCGGGAAACCCGCGCCGCCGCGGCCGCGCAGCGAACCGGCCTTGAGTTCGGCGATGACTTGTTCCGGCGTGATTTTTTCAGACAGGATGCGCTTGAGGGCGGTATAGCCGCCGCGCTTGACGTAATCGGCGTAGTGCCAGTTGTTGCCGTCCAGGTCAGCCAGGATCAGCGGGTTGATGTGACGATTGTGCAGGCTGGTCATTTTTTCAGTTCCTCGATCAAGCCGTCAATCTTTTCGTTCGACATCCAGCTACACATGCGTTTGTTATTCACCAGCAGCACCGGCGCATCGCCGCAGGCGCCCATGCATTCGCCTTCCACCAGCGTGAACTGGCCATCGGCCGTGGTTTCCCGGAAACCGATGCCGAGCTTGTGCTTCAGATGCTCTGCCGCGCGATCGCCGCCGGACAACTGGCATGGCAGGTTGGTGCAGATGCTGATCTTGTGCTTGCCGACCGGCTTGGTGTTGTACATATTGTAAAAGGTCGCGACTTCCTGCACCGCGATCGCCGGCATGCCCAGATAGTCTGCGACATCCTGCATGGTTTCCGGCGCCAGCCAGCCCTTTTCGTCTTGCGCGATCGCCAGCGCGGCCATCACCGCCGACTGTTTCTGGTCGGCGGGGAATTTCGCGACTTCGCGATCGATCTTTTTGTATGTATCTTGACTTAACAACATGTGTTGGCCATTCGTGCGCGGTATGTTGCGCTATAGTTAATTGGTAACAGCAGACTTAACGGTCGATTTCACCGAAAACGATATCCTGCGTACCGATGATGGTGACGGCATCGGCAATCATGTGGCCCTTGGCCATTTCGTTCAACCCTTGCAGATGCGGGAAGCCAGGTGCGCGGATTTTCAGGCGGTAAGGCTTGTTGGCGCCATCGGAGACGATGTAGACGCCGAACTCGCCCTTCGGATGCTCGACTGCGGCATACGCTTCGCCCGGCGGCACATGGAAACCTTCGGTGAAGAGCTTGAAGTGATGGATCAGCTCTTCCATGTTCGATTTCATGTCGACCCGCGACGATGGCGCAACCTTGTGGTTGCTGGTCATCACCGGACCGCTGTTGTTGCGCAGCCATTCCACGCATTGCTTGATGATACGGTTGGACTGGCGCATTTCTTCCATGCGCACCAGGTAGCGGTCATAGCAGTCGCCGTTCTTGCCGACCGGGATATCGAAGTCCAGCAGGTCGTACACTTCGTACGGCTGCTTCTTGCGCAGATCCCATTCGACGCCGGAACCGCGCAGCATCGCGCCGGTGAAGCCCATGGCCTTGGCGCGCTCAGGCGAGACCACGCCGATGCCGACCAGGCGCTGTTTCCAGATGCGGTTATCGGTCAGCAGGGTTTCGTATTCGTCGACGTATTTCGGGAAACGCACGGTAAAGTCTTCGATGAAATCCAGCAGCGAACCCTGGCGGTTTTCATTGAGGGCGCTGATCGCCTTGGCGTTGCGCACCAGCGATGCCTTGTGCTGCGGCATGGTGTCCGGCAGGTCGCGATAGACGCCGCCCGGACGGTAGTAAGCCGCATGCATACGGGCACCCGAAACGGCCTCGTAGCAATCCATCAGGTCTTCGCGTTCGCGGAATGCGTACAACAGCACCGCCATCGCACCGACGTCCAGCGCATGCGCGCCGATCCACATCAGGTGGTTCAGCAGGCGCGTGATTTCGTCGAACATGACGCGGATGTACTGGGCGCGCAGCGGCACTTCCAGGCCCAGCAGGCGTTCGATCGCCATCACGTAGCCGTGCTCGTTGCACATCATCGACACGTAGTCGAGGCGGTCCATATACGGTACGGATTGCAGATAGGTCTTTTGCTCCGCCAGCTTTTCGGTGCCACGGTGCAGCAGGCCGATATGCGGGTCGGCACGCTGGATTACCTCGCCGTCCAGCTCCAGCACCAGGCGCAAAACGCCGTGCGCGGCCGGATGCTGCGGGCCGAAGTTCAGCGTGTAGTTCTTGATTTCTGCCATTATTTGGTCCCGTAGTGTTCTTCACGAATCACCCGCGGCGTGATTTCGCGCGGATCGATCGTTACGGGTTGATAAATTACGCGTTTCTGATCGGCGTCGTAACGCATTTCGACATAGCCCGATATCGGGAAGTCCTTGCGGAAAGGATGGCCGATGAAGCCGTAGTCGGTCAGGATGCGGCGCAAGTCGTTGTGGCCTTCGAACAGGATGCCGAAGAAGTCGAATGCTTCGCGCTCGTACCAGTTGGCCGAAGCCCAGATATCGGTCAGCGAGGCCAGCACCGGCATCTCGTCGTCCGGCGCGAACACACGCACCCGCAGGCGCCAATTGTGCTCGATCGACAGCAGATGGGATACCGCAGCAAAGCGCGCGCCATCCCAGGCGCCGTCGCCGTAGGTCGAATAATCGACGCCGCAAAGGTCGATCAGCTCTTCAAAACGGGTATCGGCGTGATCGCGCAGGACGCGCATCGCCGATAGATAGTTGGCAGCCTTGACGATGATGGTGATCTCGCCGAAGGCCACGGTCAGACTTTGCAGGTCGTCGCCAAGCGCATTGCGCACGGCGGCTTCCAGGGTTTCCAGTTTGGTCGTCATGGTGTTCTCTCAGCGCGCAATCGTATTGGTGCGGCGAATCTTGTTTTGCAACTGGATGATGCCGTACAACAGTGCCTCAGCAGTCGGCGGGCAGCCCGGGACATAGATATCCACCGGCACGATGCGGTCGCAGCCGCGCACCACCGAATACGAGTAATGATAATAGCCGCCGCCGTTGGCGCAGGAGCCCATCGAAATCACCCAGCGCGGTTCCGGCATCTGGTCGTAAACCTTGCGCAGAGCCGGCGCCATCTTGTTGCATAGCGTACCGGCCACGATCATTACATCGGACTGGCGCGGCGACGGACGGAAGATTACACCAAAACGATCGAGATCATAACGCGAGGCGCCGGCGTGGATCATTTCGACGGCACAGCAGGCCAGACCAAACGTCATCGGCCACAGCGAGCCGGTACGGGTCCAGTTGATCAGCTTGTCAGCGGTAGTGGTGACAAAGCCTTCGTTCAATACGCCTTCAATAGACATGACTTACTCCCAATCCAGAGCGCCGCGTTTCCAGATGTACCAGAAGCCAACCGCGAATTCGGCGATAAACACCATCATCGTGACAAAGCCCTGCCATCCGAGGTCGCGCATGGCAACCCCCCACGGGAAGAAAAAAGCGGTTTCCAGATCGAACAAAATGAACAAAATGGCGACAAGGTAGTAACGCACATCGAACTTCATGCGCGCGTCTTCGAATGCTTCGAAGCCGCATTCGTAAGGAGATGTTTTTTGGGAATCGGGCCGATGCGGCCCCAGTATCCGACCCAGCAATTGCGGTGCTACACCTACCGCGATACCGATCAGAATAAACAGCAGGACGGGAAAGTAATTTTCGAGGTTCACGATTATGCGCCAGTAGTTCAAACGATTAGCAGAATGATTTGCGGATCTGACTCATCAGACCTGACGCCCCCAATCCAGCAAACCACACTACAAGTTCCTCGACAAAAAGCCAGCGCAGGGGCAACCGTTGCTGGCCTCGTATTCTTTGGTGCCGACGGCGAGACTCGAACTCGCACAGCTTTCGCCACTACCCCCTCAAGATAGCGTGTCTACCAGTTTCACCACGTCGGCATAAGCGCGTATTTTAACCTGATTTAGTACTTTTGTTCAATGCACAATCGGATTAAAAGTCAGCAATTTCACTCTAGAACAGCTACTAATTTACTGCTGGGAGAAGATTTCGCCGCAATGCGGCAAATCTCACCCTTTTTCCGTCAAATACTTACTTCGGAATCTGGTTGGACTGAGCGCTGCCGGTCGCCGGCGCAGGAACCGAAGCGGCCGCGCTGGCCGAGCCGGAAGCAGCCGGAGCTGCAGCTGCAGGAGCCGAAGTTGCTGGAATCGCCGCCGCTGCCGAAGCCGCCGGAGCAGATGCCGCCGCCGGCGCGGTAGCCGCCGGCAGATTATCCATCAGGCCGCCGGTAGCGACCGATCGGTGATTACCCAGATACACCAGGGCCAGAGTGGCGATGAAGAACAGCGCTGCTGCCGCGCCGGTCGACTTCGACAGGAAATTCGAAGAACCAGTAGCGCCGAACAGGCTGCCGGAAGCGCCGGAGCCGAAAGCGGCGCCCATATCGGCGCCCTTGCCATGCTGCAGCAGCACCAGGCCGATAATCGTCAACGCCGACAACACCTGAACGATGACAATGATATTGAATACTGTGTTCATTTAATGATTTCCAAGGAGAGTTGATTCTTTATTTACTAGATTACCGGAGACAAAATCGGCACTACCGGGCGGCTGCTGCAATCGCCAGAAAATCGGCTGCCTTCAAGGCTGCGCCGCCGATCAGGCCGCCATCGATATCCGGCATGGCCAGCAGTTCGACAGCATTGTCCGGCTTCATGCTGCCGCCATACAAAATCTTTACTTCAACCGCGGCTGCCGGGTTTTTCCCAGCCAGCTTGGCGCGCAAGGCCAGATGCACATCTTGCGCCATTTGCGGCGTTGCGGTCTTGCCGGTGCCGATCGCCCATACCGGCTCGTAAGCCACCACGATCTTGCCAACCTGCGCCGCATCCAGCACGCTCAGCACCGCCTGCAACTGACGGCCAACCACCGCATCGGTCTGACCGGCCTCGCGCTCGCCCAAGGTTTCGCCGACGCAGACAATAGGCGTAACGCCCGCCTGCAGCGCGCGCAAAGTCTTCTGCGCCACCTGCTCATCCGTCTCGCCATGGTAGGCGCGCCGCTCGGAATGGCCGACGATCGCGTAGCGGCAAGCAAAATCCTGCAACATGCTGACCGCGACTTCGCCAGTATATGCGCCTGCCGCATGGGCCGACACGTCCTGGCTACCCAAGGCGATTGCCGTTCCGGCAAGTTCGGCCTGGCATTGCGCAAGGTAAGGCGCCGGCACGCACACAGCCACATCGCAGGCCGCCAGCGCCATGCCAGCCTTGATTTCCGCCAGTAAAGCAGCGTTGGCAACCAGACTGCCATTCATTTTCCAGTTACCGGCTACAAGTTTACGACGCATATTTGGCAAGGCCCAGGTTTTCAATAACCCGGCATTCTAACGCGCCGGGGGGAAAGCGGTCAAACCGGCAAGAAATGTTTACCGGCCGATGCCGCCCCGTCCGATGCCGCCATGCGGAGTCAATCCATGCCCTCGATCTTGCTCATCAACAATAAACCAGGGGCGAAGATATCAGGAAAATGCTTTCGCAGCAGCAACAGATTGCGAAAAAAGCGTCATATCGACATTGCCGCCGCTCACGATCACCCCTACTTTTGCCCCGGAGAATTCGATTGCCTTGTGCATGACGGCGGCGGCAGCCAGGCACCCGGCCGGCTCGACCACAATCTTCATGCGCTCGGCAAAGAAGCGCATCTGGGTGCGCAACTGGTCGTCGCTGACGGTCAGGATATCCTTGACGTGGGCTTGCAGAATCGGCAAGACCAGTTTGCCGATATGTTGCGTCTGAGCACCATCGGCGATGGTGTCGGGCACCGGGATGTGCACAATATTGCCACTTCGCAAAGATTGCTGAGCATCGTTACCCGCTTCCGGCTCAACCCCATACACGACGCAGCCTGGCGACAAATGCGCCGCCGCGATGGCGCAGCCGGACAGCAAACCGCCGCCGCCGGTACATACGAACAGATAATCGAGCGGACCGACGGCATCGAACAACTCTTTCGCGGCCGTACCCTGCCCGGCGATCACGTCGCGATGGTCGTAGGCGGGAATCACGGCGCAGCCACGCTCCTCCGACAGGCGCGCGGCGATCACTTCGCGGTCCTCGCGCTCACGATCGTACAAAATGATTTCGGCGCCGTATTCGCGGGTTGCCGCCAGCTTCATCGCCGGCGCATTGCTCGGCATGACGATGGTGGCATGCACGCCGAGCATGCGCGCCGCCAGCGCCATCCCTTGCGCATGATTGCCGGATGAAAAAGCCACCACGCCCTGCTGCTTCTGCTCTTCGCTCAGGCAGCTGATGGCGTTATAGGCGCCGCGGAACTTGAAGGCGCCGACGCGCTGGAAATTTTCGCACTTGAAGAAAATACTGGCGTCCGCTTGACTGTCGGCCTGGCTGGAAGTCAGCACCGGCGTCTTGTAGGCGACGCCCTCAAGGCGCTTGGCCGCAGCGGCGATATCCTGATAAGTGACAGCGAGTTCGGTAGCAGCCATTTTTCATCCTTTATATATGTGACGCGCGCCGGGCGGCTATCGCTTACTCTGCAAGGCGGCGCCGGAACATCCAGCGGCCGCTGTCGGAATCCTGCGGAATGTATTGATAGCCGCCGAGGTCGAAGGCTTTCAGCTGCTCTGCGTCGGTGATCTTGTTCAAGGCCGCATAACGCGCCATCAGGCCGCGTGCACGCTTGGCGTAGAAAGAAATGATCTTGTACTTGCCGTTCTTCCAGTCCTCGAACACCGGCGTCACGATACCGGCATCCAGCACCGCCGGCCGCACCACCTTGAAATATTCTTCCGACGCCAGGTTGACCAGCGTCCTGGCCTTTTGCCGGCCCATCTGCCGGTTCAGCGCCTGGGTCACGGTATCGCCCCAGAATGCGTACAGATTCTTGCCGCGCGGGTTGGCCAGGCTGGTGCCCATTTCCAGCCGGTAGGGCTGCATCCGGTCCAGCGGCCGCAGCACGCCATACAGCCCGGACAAGATCCGGATACGGCTCTGCGCATAGTTCAGCTGAGTGCTGTTCAGGGAAGCCGCATCCAGCCCTTCGTAGACATCGCCGTTGAAAGCCATGACCGCTTGTTTGGAATTGGCGCTGGTGAACTGCTTCGACCACGACGCGAAACGGGCGGTATTGAGCTGCGCCAGCGGATCGGAGATTTTCATCATGCTGCCGATCTGATCCGGCGACAGCTTTTGCAGGACGCTGATCAGTTCGGCGGAATGGTCGATGAAATCAGGGGTGGTATGGGTTTCTGTCGTGCTGGGGGTGCTGTAATCGAGGGATTTTGCAGGCGACAAAACAATCAGCATTGTGGAGATCCGAAATAAGCAGAAGAATGTCCGCAATGATACCGAAACAATGACAACGCTGCTGGCGCCGCCCGTCAGTCGAAAGCGCCCCGCATCAGATCGCGCTCGAATTCGGCCACCCAGGTAGAGCCGTCGCCGATCGGATACTGCGTTTTCCGCCCGCTCGATTTTCTGCTGACGGTCACAAACCCCGTCAGCCCCAGTATCTCGTCGGTCTTGGGATCGGTGGTATCCACTTCATGCAGCTCGAAGTCGTCGGCGGCCAGATGCCGTGCTTGCAAAACCGCGTGGAAATCCTTTTGTTCGCCTGGTTCGATCAGCTTCATCATGCCTCCTGAAGTACCGTCGTGGGTTTCCCACCTTAGCACAGCCAGGCGCAGCGAAAATACTCCATCAAATTTATTTTCTTATTGATAAGTATCCGCAAAAATATCTGCAATATCGCGGCGCAATTAAAATTGATACGCAAACAGCTTGGTGTCGGAACCGTCGTCCTTGAGCTGCAGCATTTTTTCAAACTGCAAACCCATCTTTTCCAGCACCCTGATCGAGGCATGGTTGTCCGGCGCAGTAATCGCTACCACCCGCTGCAGGCCGCAAACGCGGTTGGCATGCTGCAGCACCGCGGAGGCAGCTTCGTAGGCATAGCCCTTGCCCCAGAACTCCGGCAGGAAGGCGTAGCCGATATCGACGTCCTCCAGGGTCTCCCGCTTTACCAAGCCGCAAATGCCGATCGGCAGTGCGCCCTCTTTCAATTCCGTCATGTAGAAGCTGAAGCCGTCGCGCGCCTGCGCCGCTACCGGGCCGCTCAGGATCGCGGCCTGCGCAGCCTCCACCGTCCGGATGCCGCGGTCACCGATAAACTGCAGCCAGGCAGGCTGCGTCACCAGCCGCAGGTAAAACTCGGCATCGCCGCCGTTCAGGGTACGCAAAATGAGCCGTTCGGTTTCAAGAATTTTCATCGCAATGATTTTCCATGAATTTGACTACCCCGAAGCTTATGATCAGAATCGCCGGATGTCTAGTAACTCACGATCCGCGCGCTTCGGGAAATTTATCGGCGTCCCTGAAGCTGGCGGCATTGTCGGCGAGCCATGCCCTGGCGATCTGATCGCCAAGGTTGTCCCTGTGATGGTATTTCGGATTCAAAAACTTGACAGACGCGGCCGAGATGGTCCAGAACATGCCGCCCGGCCCGAAATTGAAGCGCAGCGCCTGGCCCAAGGTCGACCATTTGAACAGCTGCCGCGAATCGCGCAGATTCAAGAAAACCTGGATGTGCAAGTCCAGCATGAAAGTCGACAAGGCCCATACGTACCACAGCAGGCGCCGCACATAGCCACCGCCTGCCGCCTCATACAGGTCCAGCACGAAATGCCTGTGCTCAAGCTCTTCCGCAGAATGCCAGCGCCACACGTCCGCCAGCCGCGCATCGGCGCCTTCGAGCAGCCGCGGCGTGCACAACAGCGAGGAGGACAGGTTGGCTGTCAGGTACTCATAGGCAACCGACGACGCCAGCTGGTTGATCGGCGTACCCTTGCCGCCCCACTCCATGCGCCGCTTGGCGCGCAGTTCCAGCCAGTTGCGCAGCCCCTGAAGCTTGAGGTGGTCATTGTATTTGCGATGCACCGAACTGTGTATCGACTCTTGCGCGATGAAATCCCTGGTGCTGCCGGCCCACGCTGCCTTTTCTGCCGCAGGAAGGATATCGACCACCCGTCGCACGGTATCGATAATCCATTTTTCGCCAACCGGGAACAACATCGATACCGCGTTGAACAGCTGGCTTCGATAAGCATCGCCACCATTCCAGTTGATATCGAAGCCGTCGTCGATGCGTAGTTCGATACGCCTGGGGATAATTTTTCTTACGCTATCTGGGTTCATAAAAATCAATATCCATGCTCAATAAATACGCAATATTCGACAAGAAATCCATTGCCATGCAAGCCCTGCGGCAACTACCCGCAGGGCTCAGGCCGTGCCGGCCAGCGCGCTGCGCTCGGCGTGGTCCGGCGGGAGGCCTTGCTCGAATCCGAAGAAACGCAGCATCAGCGCGCTGATCTTTTGCCGGTCGAAAATATTGTCCGGAAAAACAACTTCGAAAGCCGTCCATTCGCCAATCCGGGTCGCCGACACATAGACAGACGGCATCGAGGTGTGCAGCGACGTTGCCGCCAGCCACAAGCAGGTGTACGGCCCATCGATATTGCCCATATTGGAGACGGTGAACAGCGGGTCCATCATGAGTTCGCCGGCATCCTCCAGCGCGCTGCGGCATTGCCCGCGGAACCAATGCACCAGCTTCAGGCGATTCGGCATCACTTGCGCGAACAGCTTGCTGAAGCCGGGCGCAGCACCGCCTCGTATCCGCTTGAACAAGGCCGCCGTTTGTTCCAGCACCGGCAGCCGCCGCTCTATGTAGCCGGTTATCAAGCCGGTGAAATTGCCGACCTCGTAAAGATCGATCCCGCAATGGCGATGCAAATCCGCAGCCACCTGCACGCCGACGCCCTGCAAGGCGGGGTAATCGGCAAGGACCTGTTCGGAGAGACGCCGCGTCAGCGTCTGCGTATAGCTTTCTCCCGCGGCGCGGTGATGCAGAAACGCCGCGCTGACCTCTCGGTCCGACAAGACGAATCTTTCTGCATGAAAGCTGAAGCACGGTGAGCGCGACTGCCGCAACAGCGGCTGCCGCATATCGCCGTTTCCTTGCAGGATCCGCTTGCGGCGAAGCAATGATGCGACGGTATGCAGCATCGCCAGGCGCAATGGCGCATCGTTGGCGACCTCCACCTGGCCGGCAGGTGCTGGCGCGGGCGCCGCCAGGCCTTGGCTTGCCGACAGCAAGGAGAAATACCGTTCCAGCCAGGCGTAGCTGCCGCGGCCGTTGGCAAAAGTATGCTCCACCCGGAACACCAGTTTCAGTTCGCTGCATTCGAACAGGCGGAACGGCAGCTTGCAAGCCGGATGAAGCGCGGCCGGCGCAATGCCGTTCTCCAGCAACTCGCTCCGGATAAGCTCCCAGTCCTGCCGCCACGCCTGCTCCGGCGCGGACAGCCATTCCCAGCTTGCCGCCGCCGGCGCCCGCGAGCGCAGCCGCTGCAGCGCCTCATGCCTGGCCAGCAATTCCTGGAACGCCTTGACAGCCGTTTCAACCGGCACGGCCCGCTTGAGATCGCAGGTGATGACGATATCGGTATTGCTTCCCAGGCTATCCATCGCCATGAAATAGGCATTGCCTACATAGCTGCAGTAATCCTTGGCGCTTCTCATGCCTCGGCTCCATAGCTGCGCGCCAACAGGGCGTTGCGCTTGCCCGGGTCGAGATGCGCAACGGTCAGATCGCCGCGATAGTGCTGAATGACCCGATGATCCATCAGCCGGAACCACAGCGGCGGCAGATAGGCGACCAGCATCAGCGTCACATAGCTGGCCGGCAGCTGCGGCGTTCCTTCATGATGATGCAAGGTCTGATAGCTGCGCGAAGGATGGATGTGATGGTCGGCATGCCTTTGCAGCTGGTACAGGAACAAGGTGCAAACGACGTGATTGCTGACCCAGGCATGGGCCGGCGAACAGCGCTCATAGCTTCCGTCCGCCAGTTTTTTACGCAGCAAGCCGTAGTGTTCTATATAGTTGGTCACTTCCAGCAAGACGATGCCATAGAACGCCTGCAACATCAGGAACACCAGCACCCCTGGTCCCAGCCACGCGCTCAAAGCCGCAAACATCACCGCAGTCATGGCCCATGAATGCAGGTTTTCATTGGACCAGCTCCACACGCTGCGCCCTTCCCGCGCCAGCCGCTCGCGCTCGATGCGCCAGGCTGAGGCGACGCCGGAAACAATGGCGCGCCACAGATATTTCCAGAACGTCTCGCCCATCATGGAACTGGTCGGATCGCCCGGCGTCGCCACATTCTTGTGGTGCCCTCGTACATGCTCCGCAAAAAAATGGCCGTAGACGGTGGGCGCCAGGACCAGCTTGGCAAGCCAGCGCTCAAAAGGCTGCTTCTTGTGCAGCAGGTCGTGGGCCGCAATGAACGCCAGCCCGTTGACCGTGCCGACGCTCAGCGCCATTCCCGCAACTTCCCAGGCAGCCAGCGGCGTGCTGGCGTAGATCCACGCTCCGAGCACCACCACCGCAATCTGGATCGGTGCAAAGGCGTACACGATGATGCGATAGAAGGCGTCGCGATCCATCCTTTCCATCTCGCCGGCCTGCGGATTGCTGGTGTCCAGGCCGCCTAGCCAGTCGCCCAGCGGCACCACGACATAGATTGCTATCAGCAAGGCCCAGTACCAGATGCCATGCCCGCTATGGTGGCCGGCCCATAGATAAAACAGCGCCGTCAGCGGCACCAGCGGGCTGAGCAGCCACAATAAACGCCGGAGATTCTTGTGAGACTGAACCATCGTGATTTGAGTTGTCATGTGCGTATCTGCAGATTGAAAGTTAGCGACAAGGTTGCATGATCTGATGCGCGGCCGGCGCCTGATCGACCCAGGAGACAGCCAGCGCTCCGGGCCGGTGGCTCAGCAGAGCGCGCACCGGCGCGCTGCACACCACCTCGAGCGAATTGAAGGCGCGGCGCGAGGCCACGCAGGCGCTCTGCTCCGCGGCGCCGGGCAGATCGGCGATCCATACCGTGCCGTAGCCGGTATCGACACGGGTCGCTGCGGTCAGTGCGCCCTGCGGCAGGCGCAAGCCATCCAGCGGCAAGCTCATGCCCATGCCGAGGCATTTGAATGCGGCTTCAGCCCGGGTCCAGCAGCGCCGCAGCGCGGGTTCCCCGGCGCTGTGGCTGCGACTGATGCTTTCACCAGGCATGCACAGCGCATCGGTAAAGCTGCTGAAAGCGTGCCGCGAGCGCAGCCGGCGCCGCCGTTCGATATCGACGCCGACCTCGCTGTCCGCAACCACGATATACAGCCAGGCGCCGCTATGGGAGAGATTGAAATGCAACTCCCCCGAGGCGAGCGAAGCCTTGCCGTGTTCGTCGCGCGTCAACTCTTCCGTCGTCACCGCCCTGCCCAGATGCCACTGCAGCACCGACCGCAGCGCACCTTGCGCCGCCTGCGCAACGAGCGCTTTGCGGGCGAGCCGCTGGCCGCGCGCAGCGGGCCTTCCCAGCCCGTCATCAATGGCTGCCGGACACGGCAAAAGGACAGGATGCAGCACAATGCCGGCCGCCCCGCCGCTAGTCCGCGGCGCCATGGCTTGCCACAGATGGACCGACAACCTTCAGGCGCGTCTTCAGCTGCTCCAGCGCGAACGCGCTCAGGGCGCGGTTGTCGACATCGCCTGGATGAAAGCGCGGATGCATGAATGCCAGCCAGCGCGGCAACGCAAACCAGAACAAGCCCTGCCGTCCAAAAAAATAACGCAGGCAGCCCAGCCAGACCCTCGGATCGAACAGGCGGCCGTCGCGATACATGTTGTGCGCGGTCTGTGTCGCAAAATCGGTCACGAACAAGGCCGTGCCGTAAAGCAGCCAGCCGATCTTCAGGGGATAGCCGCCGGCCGTACCGACATACAGATCGTGCGCCAGGCATTTATGCTCCAGTTCTTCGGCGCTATGCCAGGTCCATAGCGCGCAAAACGGATCGTCGGCATCCTTGAAAATATCGAAGCGGGACAAGGTGTGTTCGCAAATGATCGCGGTGATGTGTTCCCAGCATGCGGTCAGCGCCAGTCCGCTCAGGCGGCTCAGCCAATGCGCCTTGGACAGACGCCATTCGCAATAGCGATGCAGGAAAAAGCGATAGCCTTGCCGTTCCAGCTCAGCATTGCATTTCGCATGTAAAAAGCTGTGCGTCGATTCCTGGCCGATGAAAGCGCGGGCTTCCGCCTTCAGGGTCTCTTCCTGCACCAGCGGTAAACTATCCTTGATGCAGGAGATCGCAAACCGTTCGGCCGGGACAATGCCGAACGACAGCGCGTTGAACCAATGCGTCTCAAAAGGTCGGTTCTTGAACCAGTAACGATTGGATTTGGCCGCAAAATCGATGCTCAGCTTGCGTACCGGGTACGTGTCTTCTGATGCTGACATGGTGAAACCTCCTTCAATTCAAGATGCATGGACCAAGGCTCCAGGGCGATCGCGGGACAAAATACCGCGCGCCGCAATCAAGGCCGCGGCTCGCGCTGTTCCTTTACGTAACTCAGCACCGCGCGCGGAATCGTCACCTTGTGCACGATGCCCAGCCTGTGCAGGATCTTGATGACCAGATAGGTGATGTCGAATTCACCGGGCTTCAGCCCCAGGCGGGCGGAACCGGGAAACCGATGGTGATTGTTGTGAAAGCCGCCGCCGCTGCTGACAAGGCCCATCAGCAGATGATTGACTGATTCGTCGTCTGTCTCAAATGAACGATAGGCTCCCGGCAAGCGCGGCGCGGCATGCGCAAATGTTGCCTGGCAGCTGATCACATGCTGGCAAATAAATACCGGCATCACGTACAGCCATATCAGCGTCTGCCAGCCAGACGTTCCAGCCAGCCCGCTCGCACCCAGGGAATAGCAGATTGCGGCGAGGGCAATACTGACCACGTAATGCCAGTTCCCAAGCCAGCGCAGCTCCGGATAGGCAAGCAGGTCGGGAATGCCGCGCTGATCGACTTCGGCGTTGCGCTTGACGACGGCCCACACCAGATGCGCATGCCAGTAGCCGCCGGCATTTTCGGCATACGGGCTGTGCGGGTCGTTGGCGGTATCGGAAAAGCGGTGATGCAGCCGATGCATGCTGGCCCACCAAAGCACGTCGCGCTGGAACGCTGCGGTCGCCCAGACCCCCAGCACGAACTGGAACACCCGGCCGGTGCGGAAGCTGCGGTGCGAGAAATAACGATGGTGCCCGAGCTCCACCCCAAGAATCAGCAAAAAACCCAATATGACGCAAGGCGCCAGCAGCGACAGCTGGAACGGGACGGCAAGAATGCCCAGCCACAGCCATTGGTGGAGGAACAGCGCCGTAATCTTGAACGCGCGCCGCAGGCGGGGAAAAGGAAGAATGGGCAGCATCATGGATAGGCTGGAATCAGGCGCTCATCGACGCATCGAACACACGCATATGCAGCGCCGCCGGCGATGTCCGGGCAGCAGCCAAGGATCGATTGCACGGTCTCCATGGCGCCTCACCTGTCCGAATAAGAAAGCGCCATCTGATAGGCGTCGCCCAGCGCCGAGCTGATGTTGGTGCGCCTGGCTACGTCGCCTTCCGTCGCCGCCGAGCCCACCACGGAGTGCCTGATCTTGGCCTTTGCAAGCAGTTCAAGCAGCTGCAACCTGGGTTCATGGCCGACCGCCAGCACCACCGTCCTGGCCGGCACGATCTCGCTGACCTTGCTGGCGCGGTTGAATATTTCAACGCCGTCGCGGGTTATGGCGATGATGTCCACCTTGTTGCGCATGCTGACATTCAGGCGTTCCATATCGGCCATCTGGATCCAGCGCGTGGTGCGGCCAAGCCTGAATGCGAACTTGCGGCTCGAACGCTGCAGCAAGGTCACCGATGCCGCGCTGCTGGTATCGGCTGCCAGATATTTGGACAGGCTGTCGTCGGCCACCTTCGAGTTCAGATAGGAATGCGCCGCGCTGCGCAGGCTATTCTTGGTTTTCATCAGATATTTCGCCACGTCGCAGGCAACGCCGCCGCCGCCGATAATCACCACCGGATGTTCGACCGGGCAGCTGTTTTCCAGCACGTCGCTGTACTGGATCACATGCGGCAGATCCGCGCCCGGCAGATTCCCAGGATGACGCGTGGCGCATCCGGTGGCGACGACGACGTGATCGTAGCCCTGCGCCAGCTGCGCCGCACCGAACTCCGTGCCCAGATGCAGCTTCACCCCGGCCTCGATAACGGCTTGCGTGTAATAGCGCACGGTTCCCAGAAATTCATCCTTTTCCGGAATCTTTGCCGCCAGCCTCAGCTGTCCGCCGAGCGAACCGCCGGCTTCGAAAAGATCGACGGCCGCACCGCGCCGCGCCAGGAATAGCGCCGAGCCCATGCCGGCGATGCCGCCGCCGACCACGGCGACCTTCTGCTTGCGCGGCAGAGCGGCGTAAACGCCCTCATCCGGCTGCACCGCTTCGGGATTGACGCTGCAACCGACCGGCTGACCGGAAAACACATAGTCGAGGCAGTTCTGGTTGCACGCAATGCACGGATTGATCTGGTCGAACGCATTCCGCCTGGCTTTGCTGACCAGCGCCGCATCGGCCAGAAACGGCCTGGCCATGGCGATCACATCGGCGCCGCCGTCTATCAGCAGCGACTCCGCCACGCGCGGGTCGTTGATACGATTGCTGATGCAAATCTTCAGGTCGGGGAAGTTGTCGCGCACCAGCCGCGTCGCCGACGCAAAGCCGGCACGCGGCACCACCATCGCAATCGTCGGCACATCGGAATCGTGCCAGCCGATGCTCACGCTCAGCAGATCGACGCCGAATGGCAGCAGGCGGCGGATCAGTTCGATCGATTCGTCTTCGGTGAGGCCGCCGGTCAGCAGATCCATGCAAGGAACGCGGAAAATGATCGGATAGTCCGGACCGACCCTGGCCCGCACGCGCCTTGCAATTTCCGTGGCCAGGCGGCTGCGGTTGTCGAAACTTCCACCCCAGGCGTCTGTGCGGTTGTTGCAGGCCGGCGCCAGGAACTGATGCACCAGGAAGCCCTGCGAAAAAATCAGTTCTATCGCGTCGTAGCCGGCATCCACGGCGCGCTGCGCGCAGGCGGCAAAGGCGTCGATGATGGCAAGGATCTCATCCTCTTCCAAGGCTTTCGGCGTAAACAGGCTGGACGCCAGCTTGCGACTGGACGACGACACGATATTGCCATGCACCGCCTCGCGGCCGAAATGCATGATCTGCAATGCGATCTTGCCGCCTTTCTGGTGCACGGCATCGGTGATGATGCGATGCGAGGCTATCTCCGCATCCTCTTTCAGGGAAAAACCCTTGACCGCGAACATGCCCGGCACATCCGGCGAGCAGCCCGAGGTGACAATCAGGCCAACGCCTTCGGCGGCGCGCTTTGCGTAAAAGTAGGCCATGCGCTCGAACTGGTCTTCGAAATCTTCCAGGTTCAAATGAATGGAGCTCATCAAGGAGCGGTTTTCCATTTCCATGCCGTTGATGCGGATCGGCGAAAAGAAACGGTTCAGCAGCGGCTTGGTATTTTTATCAACTATGCTCAGATCAGACACTTAGGCCTCCATCGACTGTAATCACCTGCCCTGTGACATAGCTCGCCGCCTTGGAACACAGGAAGCGCACTACCGAGGCGATTTCCTCAGGCTGGCCGAGCCGCCCCAAAGGAATTGCGGCGGCCGCGGTCTGCTGCAGGAATTCCTCGCCTTTTTCGCTGCTGCGCAAATCGGACAGCATTTCGGTCTCGATGAAACCCGGCGCAACCGCATTGACCCGCACGCCATAGCGTCCAAGCTCGCGCGCCAGGCCACGGGTGAGCGCCATTACCCCGGCCTTCGAGGCGGCGTAGTTGACCTGGCCCGGCTGCGCCTTGATGCCGCTCACCGAAGCAATGTTGACGATGCGCCCGCTCTTGCGGGCGGACATGGTCGATAACGCAGTCCGGATGCAGAAAAAGCTGCCGTCCAGGTTGGTAGCCAGTACCGAACGCCATTGCTCTATCGACATCGACGCCGCGATCGTATCGGCGACAATGCCGGCATTGTTGATCAGCGTATGCACCCAATAACCTTGCTCTCGGATGAACAGGAACATCCGCTGCACCTGCTCATGATCCGAGACATCCGCCTGGACGGCAAATGCCTGGCCGCCGGCCGCCGCCACCACGGCGCAGGTTTCCTCGGCGGCTTGCGGGTTGCGCGCATAGTTGACGAAAACGGGCATGGCCGGGTCGGCCATGGCGGCGCAGATAGCGCGGCCTATGCCGCGGCTTCCGCCGGTAACGAGGACCGCCTTTTGAGGGCGTGCAGCGATATTCATAGAAGATCTTTTTCCCGATGTTTTTTTAGTTTTCCGGCAACCGCAGAATCCGGGTTCCTGCCACCGCCATCCCGGACGCCCCAGCCGCCAGCCGTGTTACGAACGCGACAGGTGGATGGAACAGAAATTTCCGCCTGAACCGACGCCCGAGACCAAGGCGCTGCGATGCGAAATATCGCCGTCATGCAAGCGCTTGTGGAATTGCGCCGGCACGTCTTCCGCCACATTGCGCGTAGCCGGACTGCGTCCATGCTTCAAGATGAACGCCGCCATCGCCACCTGCAACGCCGAGGCCCACGATTCACCTTCGCCGACCAGCGACCTTGGCGTATGCACCTGCGCCGCCGCGCCTGGATTTTTCTCGAAAAAGGCGTTCAGGGCGCTGCGCTCGGCCAGCTCATGGGTACGGTTGGTTCCGCCCGAAGCAGCGCTGATCAGCCCCAGGCTTGCCGGCGTATTGCCGGCCCGCGCCAGTGCGCGCGTCCAGCTGTCCTCGAGCGCCTGGCCGGCGGGAAAATCGCCGCCGAAGCGGCCGGCATCGCAGGCATCGACCGAGCAATACGCCGCGGCGCCGCGTGCTTCGGCATGCGATGCCGATTCCAGCACCAGCATGCATGATCCTTCGGAAGGCACCAGATAGCCCGGCTGTGCGCCGAAAAACTGCGGCTTGCCGGCGGCAAGGTGGGATGCATACAGCCGCCGCAAAAAATACAGCGAAAATTTGGACAAGGACTCGTAGCCGCCAACCAGCGCCACCTTGGAACGGCCGACCCGGATGTAATGGGCGGCGCGCGCCAGCGCCTCGATGGAAGCCAGCGATCCCGAGGCAAGGACGGTGCTCGGGCCTTGCATGCGATAGCGGATCGCCACCTGGCCGCAGGCGACATTTCTTGCAATTTTGGGAAAATCGGCGGCGTTGAGCTGCGTTTTCTGCTGCCCCAGCTGGGGCTGGATGAACTGATAGCAGGAAGGCAATTCGGCCCGCGCGGTCCCAAGGAATGTGCACGCCTCAAGACGTTCGGCGTCGCTCAGGCCGGCGTTTTCAATCGCCAGCCCGGCAGCGGTGGATGAAAGCGCCATGGCGCGGTCCATCAACCGTATCTGGCGCTCGGTAAAAAAGCGCTTCACCGGATAGTCGGCGACCTGGGCGATCCTGGCCTGCCCGTGCGGCGGATCGATGGCTTCCGGCCAAGGTGCGAATGGCGGCGCCAGGTCGCCGGAATGATTGAAAATCGGTTCGAGTCCGGTACCATGCGGCCCGACCACGCCGATTCCTGTGATGACAACGCGCTCCATTCAGATTCCCCTATATTCCGGCTTGCTAAACACTACGCATGAACAGGCGCCGCCGAATCCGAACGAGTGTGAAATGGCATGCACCAGCTTGGCTGGCCTTGGCTGATTCTTGACAAGATCAAATGAAAGCTCAGACTCGTCTCCCGATGTAAACGGCGTCGCCGGCACGGTCTGCGTTTCCAGCGCCATCACCGTGCTGATCGCCTCCATGATGCCGGCCGCCCCCATGCAATGTCCGATCAGCGGCTTGTTGGAGCTGGCCATGATGCCTTGCGCGTGCTCTCCGAAAACCTTGTTGATCGCTTTCATTTCGGAGCGGTCGTTGTGGATCGTGGCGGTGCCGTGGGTATTGATATAGTCGACCTGGTGCGGCGCCAGGCCGGCATCGTCCAGCGCGCGTTCGATCGCCAGGGCTTCGCCAACGCCATCGTTGGACGTCGCGGTCAGGTGGAACGCCGTGTTGCTCAAGCCGTAGCCGGAGATTTCCGCATAGATCCTGGCCTGGCGCCGGGTTGCGCTTTCCAGCGACTCCAGGAACAGGATGCCGCCGCCCTCGCCGATAGCAAAGCCGTCGCGCCGGGTATCGAAGGGGCGCGGCGTAGAATTGGTGATCGAGTAAAGCGCGTTGAAGCCGGCATGGATCAGCTCGGCCAGGATATCGCCGCCGCCGACAATGACGGCATCGCATTCCTGATGGCGGATCAGGTCCATGCCATAGCCGATGGCATCGGTAGTCGATGCGCACGCGGTCGAGACTATGCTGGTCGGGCCGGTCAGATTATGTTTCCTGGACAGATATTCAAGCTGATAGTTGACCAGCGCTGCGTCATACGGGAAATCGGCGGCCAGTTCCTGGCCTTCGTGGTAGGACTCCGCAACCATGATCAGGTTGTCGATCCCGGCGCACAGGGAACCCAGCACGCAGCCGACCCGCTGCTCGCTGCTGAATACCGGGCCGACGCCAGCCATGCGCAGCGCCTCGTCGACGGCAAACGAGGCAAATAGCGCGCCTTTGTCGAAAGGCTTGTTGTCCACCGCCAGCGCCGTCAGCTCTTGCACCGCTGCCGCCGGCACTTGGGCGCCAAGTACGCTGCGAAAGCGGTCGGCGGAGAATGTCGGCACCACGCCGATTTCAGTCTCGCCCTGCAGCAGGCCATTCCAATATGCCTCAACCCCGATGCCAAATGGGGAAACCACCCCGATACCGGTTACTACAACGCGATGACTTGTCATGTCTGTTCCTCCGGGAACCCAGGGGTTCTCAGTGCCGATTAGGTAAGAACTGCAATGGTGATACGAAGCGTGATGGCCTTTGCGCCGTCCGCGAACACGGCGACGCCGGCGGCGTCGAAGAAATTCGCGGAAACGTGGCTGACCGTCAGTTCGAAACTGAGGCGGTCGCCGGGGACTACCGGTTTGTGAATCAAAACGCGCTTGACGCCGGCCAGCATGCCAAGCCCGGCCTGCCGGCGATTGCCCGCGGCAATCCAGACTCCTGCCAACTGCGCGCCTGCCTCGATGAGAAAGACGCCTGGCACGATCGGGTTTCCTGGAAAATGCCCGCTCAAATGCGGATGCGAAATCTCCCAGCCGGCGTGGCCGCTTACCTGCGCCCCATCCACCACGGCATCGGCGATGAACAGCGCATGCGAGCGGTGCGGCAATAGCGCTTCAATCTCCGCGCGATCGAAACTCTCTGCCATTACAGCTCGTCGTCGGACAGGGAAAGATCGAGTTCGTCGACGTTCACCGCCAGCAGTTTGGCGACGCCGGCTTCGCCGAACTGCTGGATCACGTATTCGCTCAGCAGGCCAATCGAATTGCTGATCTTCGGATTGAAGGTATTCGGGATCGCCTCGCCGATAATCTCGTGCAAGGTGGCGACAGCATCAAACGCCTCGATCGAGTCCAGCCCGATCTGCTGCACCAGGTCGGCATTCACATCGAGCGCGATATCGTCTTCTATCGACAGCATCTTGCGCAGGATTGCAGCAACCTTTTGTTCCACCTGTGTCTTGTTGGTAAGGCTCACTGGCTTTCTCTCTTTCTGTGTAATAAAGGGTTTTATTGGACTGATGCCGGGGTCGTGCCGCGTGTCTTTCTGGTTCGAAAGGACAGCGCATACTGCGTAGTTACCTTGATCACATTTTCCATGCATGGAATCGAGATGCCAGCTGTCTGCAATAACTGATGGGTCGCGCCGCAGTCGAAATCGCGTTCATAGGCCAGGTACGGCTGATAGGTCCTGAGCAGGAGTTTTTGCGCGCTGGAGTTGTAGCGTGCCAGCTGCAGGGCCGTGGTGTCGGTTTCCAGGCGCTCAAGAGGGATGATTCTTGGGCGAGCGACAGCGACGCTTTCGTTGGCCGCACGCATGATCCCGAGGACGGCGTCGACCACCTGGTCGACCGTGATGCTGTGCCGCAGTCCGGCCACCAGATGATAAGTCTGGCCGATCGCCGCGGTCTGACGGGAAAAATGCCGTATCGCGGAACATACGTAATCCAGCGGCACCATGTCGGCGCGCATGCCGGGATCGGCCACCAGGATATCGGAACGCCCGCGCGCGGCCAGTCCGATGAACTCGTAGAAGCCGAAGAACTTGTTGATCTTGCCGCTGCCTGAATCCCCGACAATCTGGCTCGGACGATAGATGGTGATCGCGGTTTGCGCCTTTGCCAGCTCGACCAGTTGCTCAGCTTCCAGCTTGCTTTGCTCGTAACTATTCCAGAACTCCTGGCCGAGTCCCAGCTCGGATTCCTTGAGAAGGCCGTCGCGTTTGCCGCAGACATAGGCGGTCGAGACATAGTTGAGACGGAATTGCGCAGCCGAGTGATATTTGCATCGGCGGGAAAAATCGAGGATTTGGATCGCGCTGTCGACGTTGGCCTGGCGCGAGACGGACAAGGGAAGATCGAAATCGACGCTGGCGGCGAGATGGTAAATCTGCTGGACGCTGGATAGAATTTCGCTGTATGCCTCTTGCGCCAGCCCGAGTTGCGGGGCCGAGACGTCGCCGTGCAGCAGCTTCACCCTTGCGCAGCTGTCTGCCGCCAGGCCAGCGTTCGAGAGTACGGCCGCCAATCGCTGCCGGGCGTCGTCGGAAGAACTGCCACGGACCAGGCAATATAAATCGTGCTGTCCGAACTCAGACAGCAACTCAGGCAGCAGAGCGCTGCCAAGCGCACCTGTTGCGCCGGTTAAAAGGATCGATGGGCGCATAACTTGTTTTTTCTAGTTTTTTCTGATTAGGACCATAAAAATTAGGGACCCAAGCTCTCATGCGCCGTTCAGCTTGTCCCTCCCCGGAATTTCACCTGCCACTGGAAAAACTGCTTATTATTTAATTTTTCGGAGTCTAGAACCAAAAAATACAGCTGTCATCCTACTAATGTTTGTAGTTGTCCCATATAAAAATCCATGTCATAAAATCCGTTTCCGACACCGTCCATGCCCGCCTGAAACACCGACAGGCAAGCATTCCTGGCGATGCGGCGGAATCGAAGATGGGCGCCGCATCGCGCAGCAACGCGCCATAAACAGCAGATAGGCCGTGACATTCGGCTATGATCTGAGCGATGAATCCCTCTCAAAAAACCGTGCTGATCCCGGTTCCCAATCTGGACTTCGATCCAAGCGAAGTGGCGGCCTCCTGGCGCATCCTTAGCGCGCGGGGACACCGAGTGATCTTTGCCACGCCCGATGGCCGTGCCGCCGCCGCCGATCCGCTGATGCTGTCCGGCGAAGGTCTCGACATGTGGGGTTGCATTCCCTTGCTGAAAAAGCTGAAGCTGCTCGGATTGGCGCTGCGCGCCAACGCCGCCGCCCGCGCCGACTACGCAGCGCTGCAAAGCGAGCGTGCATTTCTGGCGCCGTTGAGTTATGCCGAACTGCGGCCGGCCGACTACGATGGCCTGCTGCTGCCCGGCGGCCATCGCGCGCGCGGCATGCTGGCGTACCTGGAAAACCAGCCGCTGCAGGATTTCGTCGGCGCCTTTTTCGACAGCGGCAAGCCGGTCGCCGCCATCTGCCACGGCGTCGTTCTGGCCGCCCGCAGCCGCTCGCCGCGCAGCGGCAAATCGGCGCTGTACGGACGCAAGACCACGGCATTGACCTGGAAGCTGGAAAGGACTGCCTGGAATTTGATGAGATTTTGCGGCCGCTGCTGGGACCCGGCCTACTACCGCACCTATGTTGAGCAAAGCGGCGAGGCGGCCGGCTACCGCAGCGTGCAGGCCGAGGTCAGCCGCGCCCTGGCGCAGCCCGGCGACTTCCTCGACGCCAGCCCGGCGGCGCCGGATTTCTTCCGCAAGAGCAGCGGCCTGTTCCGCGACAGCGGCGGCGACAGCCGGCCGGCATTCGTGGTCACGGATGGCAATTACGTCTCGGCCCGCTGGCCCGGCGACGTCCACCTGTTTGCCAAGACCTTCGCCGATTTGCTGGAAGCCGCTTCAGGACGGCAGAGCGCAGGGTAAAATGCGCGCAACCGATTGATGGAAACCCGCATGCACCCAGATTCACCGCCCCCGACGCCCGCCGCGCAACAGCCGCAGCGGCCGCGCATCGTCATCGACACCAATGTCTGCCTCGACCTGTTCGTCTTCCGCGACCCGCGCTGGCAAGGCTTGATGGACGCCTTGCAAAGCGGCGCAGTGGAAGCGGTGACGCGCGCCGACTGCCGCCTGGAGTGGCAGATGGTTTTGCACTACAGCCACTTGCCGATTACCGACGAGACCCGGCCCGGCTTCAACGCCGCATATGACGCCCTGATCACCTGCCTGCCGGCGGAAGCGCTGACGCCGCGCACCGACATCCGCCTGCCGCTGTGCACCGACCGCGACGACCAGAAGTTCCTGGAACTGGCGCTGGGCGCCCATGCCACCACCCTGATCACCAAGGACAAGGCGCTGCTGAAGCTGGCGCGCAAGACCGCCAAGATCGGACTGTTCGCCATCATCCCGCCGCAGGCCTGGGCGCCAGCCGCCTCATGATCAGGATCAGACCGCCTTATTGCTCGAACAGCAATTTGGCGCGGCGCTGTGCGGTCTGCGACAAAACGCTAAAATGCGGGATCCAGACATAAGCCCAGATCGCCAGCAAATGAAACGTGATTCAACAGATTCAATCGATTCAATCGATTCAAACAGCAAGGCTGCAGCACCTCAGCTCAGCTCCAAACTGCCGCGCGTCGGCACCACCATTTTTACAGTGATGTCGACCCTGGCCAGCGAAAAATCCGCGGTCAACCTGGGCCAGGGCTTCCCGGATTTCGATTGCGACCCGGCCTTGGTGGACGCCGTCAGCGGCGCCATGAAAAGCGGCTTCAACCAGTATCCGCCCATGCCCGGCGTGCCGGCCCTGCGCCAGGCCATCGCCAGCAAGATAGAAACCATCTACGGCCACCGCTACGATGCCGCCAGCGACATCACGGTCACCGCCGGCGCCACCCAGGGCCTGCTGACCGCGATCATGTGCGCGGTCCATCCCGGCGACGAAGTGATCGTGATCGAGCCGGCCTACGACAGCTACGTGCCGGCCATCGAACTGGCGGGCGGCAAGCCGGTGCTGGTGCAGATGGTGGTGGGCGCGGACGGCTACAGCATCCCGTGGCCGCAGATCGCCGCCGCAGTGACCGCGCGCACCCGCATGATCATGATCAATTCACCGCACAACCCGACCGGCAGCGTGCTCAGCGTGGCCGACATCGAAGCGCTGAAAAACATCGTGCGCGGCACCGAGATCCTGATCCTGTCGGATGAAGTGTATGAACACATGGTGTTCGACGGCGCCCTCCATGAATCGGTCTGCCGCCATCCTGAACTGGCCGAGCGCGCCTTCGTGGTCTCCAGCTTCGGCAAGACCTACCACGTCACCGGCTGGAAAATCGGCTATGTGGCGGCGCCGGCGGCGCTGTCGGTGGAATTCCGCAAGGTCCATCAATACAATATCTTTACCGTCAACACCCCGGTACAGCACGGAATTGCACAGTACATGCAGAATCCGGCGCCCTACCTGGAACTGCCGGCCTTCTACCAGCGCAAGCGCGACCTGTTCCGCGCCGGCCTGGGAAACACCCGCTTCAAGCTGCTGCCGGCGGACGGCACCTATTTCCTCTGCGTCGACTACTCGGCCATTTCATCGCTGAGCGAAGCCGACTTCGCCATCTGGCTGACCTCGGAAATCGGCGTCGCCGCCATCCCGGTCTCGGCTTTTTATCAGTCGCCGCGTGAATCGGGCATCGTCCGTTTCTGCTTCGCCAAACAGGACCAGACCTTGCAGTTGGCATTGGAACGGCTGGCCAGGATCTGAGCGCAGCGTTCTTGCATTACAAGTCCTCACTCTCAACAAAAGGGAATAATCATGATCGATGTCTATAGCTGGGCCACGCCGAACGGGCACAAGATTCACATCATGCTGGAAGAGCTGGGCCTGCCGTACCGCGTGCACGCCGTCGATATCGGCGCCGGCGACCAGTTCAAGCCGGATTTCCTGTCGATTTCGCCCAACAACAAGATTCCCGCCATCGTCGACGCCGACGGTCCGGACGGCAAGCCGATTTCATTGTTTGAATCGGGCGCGATCCTGGTCTACCTGGCCGGCAAGAGCGGCAAGTTCCTCGGCAACACCGAGCGCGAGAAATTCAATACCCTGCAGTGGCTGATGTTCCAGATGGGCGCGGTCGGGCCGATGCTGGGCCAGACCCACCATTTCCGCATCTACGCGCCGGAAAAGATCGAATACGCCATCAACCGCTACAGCAACGAAGCCAAGCGCATCTATGGCGTGATCGACAAGCAGCTGTCGCAGCATCCGTACCTGGCCGGCAACGCATACACCATCGCCGACATCGCCACCTTCCCGTGGATCCGTTCATGGAAAAACCAGGGCATCGAACTGAGCGACTATCCGCACCTGCAAGCCTGGTTCGACACCATCAGCGAGCGGCCGGCAGTCAAGCGCGGCGTCGAGGTGCTGGCGTCACAGCGCAAGCCGCTGACGGACGACAAGGCGCGGGACGTCCTGTTCGGCAGCCAGCAGTATCAGAAACGATAGGGTGGGCACCTCGTGCCCACGCGTTAATTCACACGCGCATGCCCTGTTTCAGCGCTGCTTGAGGTCGCTCTCCGGCTATTGCGGTCACGCGTGGGCACGATGTGCCCACCCTACGGTTGCGGGTAGCTGACTTCGAGTATCTCCAGCTCATCCAAGCCGGCCGGCGTCATGAGGGTGACGGTTTCTCCTTCATGCGCCTTGGTCAGGGCGCGCGCGACCGGTGAAATCCAGCTGATTTTTCCATGCAAGGGGTCCAGCTCGTCGATGCCGACAATGGTCACGGTGTGTTCCTCGCCGGCGCAATTCTGGTAAGTCACCGTGGCGCCGAAGAACACCTGGTCGCGGCCATGGTGCACGCTGGGGTCCACCACTTCCGCCAGATCGAGCCGCTTGGTGAGAAAACGGATGCGGCGGTCGATTTCGCGCAGCCGGCGCTTGCCATAAATATAATCGCCGTTTTCCGAACGGTCGCCGTTGGAGGCGGCCCAGGAAACGATGCGCACCACCTCCGGCCGGTCGACGTCGATCAGGCGCAGGAGCTCGTCTTTCATGCGCTGATAGCCGGCCGGCGTCATGTAGTTTTTTGTGCCAGGCGGGATCGGCGGCAATCCGAATTCCAGATCGTCGTCGTCGCCTTCCGATTCTTTAACAAATGCCTTGTTCATAGCAGACATTGTAGTTCCAATTGCGCGCCGGCTGACGATTTTGCCCAGAAACCGGGCTTTGCCGCCATGGCGGTATGGTAAAGTCAGGCCGGTGCAATGTTGCCCGTGCTGACTCACTATCCCGCCCTATGCCTGCCAATTCCTCCCGCCCTGCCCGCTCAGATTCCGCCACGCCGTTCCGGATTGGCCTTGCCACCAGCCGCAGCCATCAGCACGGCCAGGAATCGGCGCTGGCGCAGTTGCTCAACGGCAGCCGCAAGATCATCGAACAGCAGTTGCAGCCGCAGCTGATCGTGGTGGGACGCACCCTGGACGCCATGCAGCAGCTCGGCCTGTTGCCAGGCTATCCACACATCGAACGCTTTCCCTACGGCCGCCATGGCGGCCTGATGAAACTGGTGTCGCGGGTAGTGGATGCCGATCCGGCGCGCACCCTGGATGCTGTGATCTACCTGATGGATCCGGTCGATCCGTCCTCGACTTTTCCGGAGGCGGTGGCCTTGAAACGGCAATGCGTGATCCATGGCAAGCCATTTCTATCGACCCTGGCCGGTGCGCTTGAATGGCTGGAACTGGAAGCGGTGGCGGCCGGCGCGGCGCCGAATCCGCTGCTCGACCCGACTTTCGATCTGGCGCAGGAAGGCATTGCCCTGATCGCCCACGATGCCATGAAAGAACGCATGCTGGATATCGCGGAACGCCATTTCGCCCTGCTCGACCAGTTTGCCTTCCGCTGCGCCACCGGCACCACCGGCAGCCTGCTCAACAAGCTGGCGCAGAAAATCAAAGGAGAAGAAGCCGGCCGCAACTGGGTCAAACCCTTCCTCAGCGGCCCGCTCGGCGGCGACGCCCAGATCGCCGAACTGATCCTCGATCGCCAGCAATGCCGGCGCGTGCTGTTCCTGGAAGACCCGCACGTGGCGCGCCAGCATGAGGCCGATATCCAGCTATTGGAGCGCGCCGCCCGCACCGTCACCGACTACGCGCTCTGCATCAGCGATGCCGAATGCGGCGAACGCTGGCTGAGTTTGCTGCAGCAGCGCGCGGCATTGGCCAGGTCCTAGGACCTGCCTTGGCGGCAGGGCTTGCCGTCATTGATATTCAACCGTGAAAGTCGCGGTGCCGTTGGCCGGTCCGGTGGTGATATTGGGCGCGGTCTGGTAGTAGCGCGCCGTGAACGGCACCACATATTGGATGTCGGCGGATGGACCGACCGTCGCCGCGGTGCCGAACACCACCGGGTTGCTGTTCTTGTCCAGGATCTGGATGCCGACCCCGGTCGCCACGCCCGTCCCCTGCGTCAATTGCGTGACCCCGGGACTCTTCGACAGATCCGCTGTAGCCTGCATGTTCAGCAGGATCGTGTTCTGGGCATTCTCGCCGCGCTGGCAATTCAGCTTGATATTGAAGGGACGGGCTCCGGCAGTCGAACCGACGCCTTTGAAGCTGCCCCTGGAAATCGAGCCGAAATTCACCACCACGTTCTGCGAGCCGGTATCGACCGTGCATGACGGCGTGATGATGGTGATGCCATTGCCGGACAGGATAGAGGTGATGGCGGATTTGCCGTCGCCATTGCCGACGTAGGTGGTGTAGGTGCCTGCAGCCAGCGGACCGTTGCCGGTCTTGGTGGCGATCTTGACCAGTTCGACCGTGAAGAAAGATGGGCTTAAAAAAACTACCGTGGTGGTGGTCGGCCAGGTCAGCACGTGCGGGTAAAAAGTCTGGCCGATGCCGGTAATCTGGCGCGACAGGCGAATGCCGACTCCGGTCACGGCTGTGGTGTAGACATTCGGCATGCCCGGCACTGCGCTTCCTTGCAGCATGCTGCCGGTGACCGTGCCGCCGCCGTTGCAGTTCCAGGCAGGCTCGGAGGCCCCTGAAATCGGGATAGTGAAGCTCTTGGTGGCAAATACCGCGCCGATAGCGGCGCTGTTCGGAATAACCACCGTCCCCATATCCATCTGGATGATTTTCTCCGTAGCGCCGGCCGGCCGCACGCAAGCGGCCTGCGCATCGCCCACAAAGAACAAGGACAGCAGCGCCAATAGTCCCAGCGCCGCCAGCCATGCCAGGGCGCCGTTGATCTTGTCTGTCGTTACTTGCGTTATTTTCATGCCATTCCTCATTTTCCGGATTTCGTCCGGATCTCCAGCAACAATTGCGCCGACAGGCATTCAGATATCCATCCGAATGATTTTTTCAACTGCAGCAATGACCGCGCACATCGAGCCAGTGCAACGGCCGTCAGCGCCGGCGATCCTTTGACCTGCAGCGCCATGCTCATTCGCATTGCCCGTTCAGTTCACGGATCGGCGCCGGATTCTTATCCGCCGGGACGTGGTATTTGACGCTGCACTGTTCCGTCGCGCCCTGCCCCCACTTGACGCTCAGCACGCCGCTGTCCTTCGCGCCGCTGATAAAAGTCTGGCCTTCACTGCCGACGATCCCCATCTCCTGCCCTTGCTCGTTATCGACCTTGGCGCCGAACGGCAGCGGCTTGCCGCTCTTGTCGCTCAGGTTCAGCATGATGCGCAAGCCGATCGACGTCTCAAATTTCGCCAGCACCACGGCGCCGCGGGTCGGCACCACGTCCAGCGCTGCATTCTTGACTTCAACGTTGTCGCCAAGGTCTTCGGTGCGCACCGCCAGGCGGTTGACCCGGTACGGGCTCAAATTCGCCAGCACCGCATTGCCGCGGCTGTCGGTACGCACCCCCGGATAGACTTCAAAGCCGACGTTGGCGGCGTCCGGCGCTTCCACCAGCGCCATGGTTTCGCCCAGAGGCTGCGACAAGGTCACGCCGCCGCCATGCGCCACCAGGCCGCCGGCCATGCCCAGCGTGGTCTGGCCGTAGCCGGAACCTTGCGCGCGGCCGAAGTCGACGCGGCCGTATTGCGACAGGTAGCTGGCGGAGGCGCTGCCGCTGTTGTCGTTCTGATTCGAGTGGGCGGCCGTGACGTTGTAAGTCAGGCGGCCATCGTCCAGCGCCGAACCGTAGACGCTGGCTTGCTGCGTCACTTCGCCGTTATTGCCCTTGGCCACGGTGTAGCGCGCATAGGAGCGGCTGTCGCCCAGCGGGATCGACAGGGTCGCCATCAGCTGGCGGTTCGACGGGCCGTTCAGATTGGTGCTGTAGTTATAAAAAATGCTGTAGCTGAACTGCTTGTAGAAATTCGAGTAGCCGACCTGCATCAGGCGGTCTTTCTGATCGGTGCCCCAATAGCTTTGCTGCTGGATCGAAGCGTAGGCGGTGCCGCCCTTGCTGCCCAGCTGCTGCGCCAGTTCCAGGCGCACCTGGTTGCGCCGGTTATTGAGCACCTGGCCGTTCTGCAGATCTTGCATCTGCGCCGCTTCCTGGAAGGTGCGAAAGCCGCCGGTGGAATAGCGGTAGCCGGCCATGCGCACGCTGGTGCCGTAGTTCTCGAAGGATTTGGCGTACAGGAAGCGCAGCGATTGACCGTCATAGTTCTGGTTGAACGGCCCCTTGGTATGCGCTTGCGAGACGTCGGCGGAAATCGCGCCGAAATCGCGCAGGTTCTTGCCGACCCCGAACAATGCCGACTGATAGATTTCAGAGCCGATCACGCCGCCGTACACCGAATATTCCTTGCCCAGGCCGCGCGCCACCGTGCCTTGCACGAAATTCGGCTTGGCGTTGCTGGAGCCGGCATTGATGGTGGAATAGCCGTTGCGGTACTGGCCGCCGGTCACGCTGTAGCGCCAGACGCCTTCGCGCAGCAAGGTCGGCACTGCCGAAAAGGCCTGGCGGAACTTGGTTTCACGGCCATCGGCTTCGGTAATCGTCACTTCCAGGTCGCCGCTGGTGGAAGTCGGATACAGGTCGTCCAGCACAAACGGACCAGGCGCGACATAGGTGCTGTACACCACGAAGCCGTTCTGCCGCACCGTGACGCGCGCATTGGTTTGCGCCACGCCGCGGATGGTCGGCGCATAACCCTGCTGGCTGTCGGGCAGCATGCCGTCGTCGGACGACAGCTGCACGCCGCGGAACTGAAAAGCGTCGAAGAAATTGCCGGGCGTGGTGCTGTCGCCGATCACCAGCTGGCTGCCGAGCGAGGCGATATCGCGCTGCAGATAGGAAGTCACCGACTGCCAATGGCCTTCGCCGTCGACGCCGCGGTTGTAGGTCGAGAAATTGCGGAAGCGCCAGTCGCCCAGATTGAAGCCGCCGCGCAGGCCGGCGTACAAGGTATTGCGAGCTTGCGTGGTGGCGCTGGGGTTGGCATTGAATTCCGTGATGCTGCTGTTCATGGTGCTGGCGGCGTTATTGCCGCCGTCATAGCGCGCCGCTGAAATCTGGTAGTCCAGCATGGCGACATTGATGCCCTTGTCCCATTTGTCCGGACTGATGGCGCCGCGCGCCTGGCGCTTCATGGCAGCTTGCGGAATGCTGAGGGTCAGCCGCAGTTTCTCGCCGTCGTAGGAAACGCTGGAACCAGGGATTGCCTGCGCCAGGTCGACGCATTGGTCGCCGGCCGCCATCAGGACCGGAAACACTTCCACCTTGACGCCCCAGCCTTCCAGCATGGCGCGGGTGATGCAAGCCTGGGCATTCTTGCCCTCGCCCTGGTCGCTGAACACCACCTGGCTCTGGCCGACGCTGCTTTCGTTGAGGCTGACGTCCACCAGATAGCTGCCGGGCATGACCCGATTGCCGAACGCGAACAGCGACAAGTCAGCGCGGCTTTGTTCGCCGCCGATATCCAGGAACTGCTCGTTGAATACCGAGCCGCCCTGGCCTTGCGCCTGGGCCAGCTGCGACAGCACGGCCAGCGTGATCGCTGACAGTGCCAGGCGTACCGGTTTGCGTTGATGCGACAATCTGATCACAGCTTTCCCTTCCTTTGTTTCTGCCTTGCGCGGCAGACTGACTTGCCCTGACAGGATCTGGTGCTTGCTACCTGGTAGATGACGACGGTGTTACTTGCCGGTGCCGCCGGTTGCGGCTGCGGCAGCCGGCTGCACTGCGGCTGCGACGCCAACCGCCACCTTGGCCACGACTTCCGGCGTTTCGCCGCCGTAGTCATTGATGGTGGTGTAGCTGACATCGATCGGCTGCGGCGTACTGATCGCGGTCAGCGGAAAATCGCTGGCGCTGAACGGCAACACCATGCCGGCCTTGGTCTGTTCCTTGTTGCCGTTGATTTTGAAACCGGTGAAGGTCAGGTTGTAGGCGCTCGGATTGTTGACCCGCAGCGCTGCGCCCTTACCGTCCTGACCCGGCACCACCGACAGCGTCACCAGGTTGCGCGCTTCATCCGGCTTGCCGGCCAGGCCCGCCGGCCGGTAGAAAATCTTGATGCGGGTGCGCACGGCGACCTGCAGCACGTTCGGCTGATCCGATTTTTCCGGGATTTCCTTGACGTTGAGCCAGAACACCGTTTCGCGGTCGCTCGGCAGGTCGCCGGAAATGCGGACGATGCGCAAGATGTTTTCGGCGCCGGGATCAAGCCGCGACAAAGGCGGCGTCACCAGCAGCGGCGCCTTGTTCTTGCCTTCGCCGGCATCGACCCAGGTTTGCACCACATACGGCGAGCTGCCGGTGTTCTTCAGCGGAATCGACGCTTGCCGGTCTTTTTCGCCCAGGATCACGCGGGTGCCGCCCAGCATGACGCTGGCGTTTGCCGCCAGCGCGCTCATCATCAGCACGCTGCCGAGGATGGCGGAAGTGATGATTCGTTTGTTCAACATGAAGAACCTCGTCTGTCAAAATGTCCTATGCACAAATTTCTAAGCAAGCACAGGCCGCTATCGCGTGCTCACAAATTGATGCATGGGTATCGCTGGAAAATGATGGCCGGCTTGCCGCTACCGTTGCGGCTTGCCAGCCCATCCTTAAAACCTGGCCGCAGCAAGCGCCAGGCTGCCCGTCACGCCGCAAGCGGCGCAACGAGGTAATGCCGTTTCAGGATTTTTGCGAAGCGCGCCGATTACAGGTAAGTAACGACGAACTGTGCAGTGGAGTTAGCTGGACCGACGGTGACTGCAGGACCAGTCGAAACGTAGGTAGCCTGGAAGTTCAGAGGGTTGTTGCCCAGACCCAGAACATAAGTGCCCGATGCCGAACCGACAGGGATCTTGGTGCCGGCGGAGTCGCCCAGCTCGATCGCCACGCCGGTTGCTGTAGTAACGCCAACCTGGCCAGCGTTAGCCAGAGCCAGATCGTCGGTGACGTTAGCATCGGTTGTGCCGGTGAAAGTCACGGTTGCGCCTTTGGCGGTTGCGCCGCAGTTGGTCAACAGGATCTGAAACTTCGATGGCGTTGCCTTCTTGCCGGCGGCGCCGTTCAATACTGCGCGCGACACTGTGCCCATAGGAACAGTGATGTTTTGGCCGGAAGGATCGATCGAGCAAGGCGAGTCAACGATCTGGCCGTTGAAATTCACGGTGCCGCCGTCAGCGAAGGCCGCTTGGGACAACAGACCTGCAGCAGCAACTGCAACCAACTTAGCGATAGTCATTTGTTTCATTTTTACCCTCAGATATAAAAGTAGATGTTCGATTCAAATTAATGAATTGCCAACACGGCGAAACAAATTGTAGGGGCAAAAATTCACAAAATGTCATTACTGACAATGTTTAACAATTACTAACATACATTAATTTTCCAAGGGAAATAAAAAGCGCTGCCAATCTTGATTATTGGCAAATATATAATTATTAATGACATTCTATTAAATGTAAGAAACCCGCGCCTGGCTTGCCTTTGCGGCGAGCGTTGCACAGCGCCATCAATCTGAAAAGCAAGGGAATTGAATTCGGGAAACTCTTGAAATGCCGTATGGAAATAGGATGTTTGTCGTGGGATTGCAACAGATTTTTACAAAAATTTACACGTGCGCGGCGTTGCGCCGGCGGCTTTCGCGTTATCTGCTTCCGCGCGGGCATGGCATGCCCGCCCTGCCTACAGTGCTGCGGCAGCCGCTGGCGGGCGATTCGCAGGCAGCTGCTGCCGCCAGTTGCGCAAGCCGATAAGCGCCAGCACGATGAATCCCGCATACAAGCCTGCGGTCAGGTTCAGGTCTTTATAGATGTACACGCCGACGTAGATAATGTCGACCGCAATCCACAGCCACCAGTTGGCGACATATTTGCGCGCCATCCAGAATTGGGCCACCAGGCTGAAGCTGGTCAGCGCCGAATCCAGCCATGGAATGTGGGCGTCGGTGAAGCTGGCCATGACATAGCCCAGCACGACGCTGCCCGCGGCGCCGGCCAGCAGGCCGGTCAGCAAACCCCGCTTCGGCAGGCGCTGCGGCAGGATATGCCGGCTATCCTGCTCCGACGCCCCGCTCTTCCATTGCCACCAGCCGTACAGCTGCATGACGGCGAAGATCAGTTGCAGCAGCAGGTCCGAATACAGTTTCGCCACCAGGAATATGCGCGCATATAACAGCACCGATACCAGGCCTATCGGCCAGCACCACAAGTGACGGCGCGCAGTCAGCCAGACTGCCAGGGCGCTCACGATGACTGCAACGATTTCCAGACCTGACATCAAGACTCCTGTGGTTCGGTTTTATGTTCGCAGCGACGCTGCAGATGGTCGAGCAGATAGCGGCCGGCATCGCTGTGGAACCATGCCGCATGGCCGAGAAAATAAGTGTCGTAAGCCAGCGCCGCATTTTCAGCGGAGTGCTGCACGCCATGGAAATACGCCAGCTCGGACAGCGCGAACTCGATATGCACCAAGGGCAGCATGGCGGGCAATGCCGCTGCTTCCAGCGCCGACAAGGGCGCCACCGCCTCATAGGCGTCCAGCATGGCGTCCAGCTGGTCGATATGCACCAGATGGCGCTGGCCGCCGCTGGCCGAAGGCAAGGCCAGCCATTCGATCAGGTTGCGTTCAATCGCGTTGGCCAGATCGTAGACCGCGCAAGTGCGGTCGGCCAGGCCGAAATCCAGCACTGTCTCGACGGCAGCCGGCGCCGGCGCGGCTTGCCATAGCAGATTGGAAGCGTGCCAGTCGTTATGCGTCCACAGCGGCGCCAAGCCGTGCAGCAAGGGACTGAGGCGGGCGTGGAACGGCAGCAGCACCCGCGTCGCGTCGGCGCGCCAGTCGCGCGGCGCCAGATAGTCGCTCAATGCCGGACGCTGCTGTATGTAGATCTTGATACGCTCCAGCACTGCTTGCGGCTGCTCCGCATTCAGCAAGGTAAAGCCGGAGGCCAGCAGCCTGGTGCTGCGCGCCGGCGCGTCATAGCCGCGCGCGGCCAGGTGCAGCAGAGCCAGTTCGCGGCCGGCAGCAGCGGCGTCGGCGCAACTGAGGAAAGGCGTCCATGAGGTGGCGTCGCGGTAGCGGTCGACGCCCTGTCCGACGCGCTGCACTTCGTATGTCCAGTCGCCGTCGGCATAGGCCGTATTGCCGTCGCCGGTGCTCAGCACTTCGCTGACGGCCAGTCCATTGGCCCGCAGATGGGTCATGAAGCGGTGCTCGTCCATCAGCTCGTCAACCGTGCGGATCGCGCGCAGCAGGCGCTTGATGAACAAGAGACCTGAGTCCGTCTTCGCCACACAGGCGCTGGAAAAGGGCCGCGGGCTATGCCAGTCTAGGCGCGTCACTGCGCCCGCCAGCGGGTAGTGGCGCAGCAGGCGCGCGACTTCATCCAGCGTCAATGGCGGCCAGCTCGGCTGCACCACATCCATGCCCATGCCGTGGCTCAGCACTACAGGCAGGCCGCCGATGTCGTCTGGTTTTGCATCCTTCATGCCGCTTCCATCCCGCCCTTAAAAGTCGTACTGGAGCGACAGCCGCGCGGTGCGCGGCGCCCCCAGATGCAGGTAGCTGTCGCCGAAATATTCGCCGACATCTTTCCAGTAGCGCTTGTCGAACAGATTATCCACGCTCAGGCGCAGCACCGCGGCATGCCCGGCCAGGCTGGTCTTGTAGCGCAGGCCGGCATCGAACAAACTATAAGCCGGGACCTTGACGTCGCCTTCACGCGTGGCCGCCTTGCTGGCGCTGTACTGCCAGCCGCCGAGCAGGGTCAGGCCGGTGACCTGCGGCAGCGCATAAGACGCATACAAGGCGGCGCGCAGGCGCGGCACATTGATGGCCTGGTGGCCGTCGTAGGCAGGCGTGCCGGTATCTTCGGCGCGCGCCTGGATCAGCGCCAGGCTGGCGGTCAGCCGCAGCTGTCTGGTGACCTGGCCGGCCGCGCTCAGCTCCAGTCCCCTATGTGTTTCGGTACCCTGCTGGGTGTAGGTATAGCCATTCTCGTCCGGCTTCGGATACTCGTACGGCTTGCTCATCTGGAACAGCGCCGCACTCAGGCTGAGCTGGTCGCGCCAGTCGTACTTGACGCCGGCTTCAAGCTGGCGCGACACGGTCGGCGCCAGGAAAGCATAGGCATTCTCCGCCCAGAACGGCGCCTGGCCGCCCATGCTCAAGCCTTTGCTATAGCTGGTGTAGAGCGAAAGATCGGCCTGCGGCTTGTAGACCAGCGCGACTTGCGGCAGCAGCAGGGACTTTTCGGTGGTGCGGGTCGCTGCACCGGTGATGTCCAGCGCCCGTTCGTTCAGCCACACCTGGCGGCCGCCGGCAATCACCTGCCATTGCGGCGTCAGGCTGATGCGGTCGACTGCAAACAGCGCTTTTTGCCGGCTGTCGAGCCGCAGCGTGGAGGCGTCCGGCGACAACGGCGAAGGCGCGTAGACGATCGGATTGGGGTTATAGATATTATCGCTGCCGACATACTCGTTGACGCCATCGCTCTGCGATACCGTACGGCGGAACATGCTCGCCCCCACGGTCAGGTCGTGGCGGATCTTGCCGGTATCGAGCCTCCCTTGCAGCACCGCCTGCAGCTGGTCGTTGCGGCGGGTGTCGTCCGGAAAGCGATAATCGTAAATATCGAAATCGCCGTTGGCGCTGAAATAACGGGCCGGCGTGCCACCCTCGCCGCAGGTAGCGCCATAGCCGCAACCGTAAGGAAACGCGGAATTGTCGTCGATCACCACCCGGCTGCGGCTGGCCGCGACGTAAGCGCGCCAGTCCGGCGCCAGGTCGAGATCCAGGCGCAGGTTCAGATTGACGGAGTTAATGGTGACCGGCTTGGCCCACGGCTGCGCGCCCAGCAAGGTCGAGGGCGATACACTGCTGGGGACGACAGTCCCGCCCAACAATTGATAGCCCGGCGCGGAACGCTGCTCGCGGTGCTGGTACTCGGCGTCGAACTGCAGGCGCGCCTGCGGGCTGATCACCCAGTCGGCCGCCAGCGAGGCGAAATTGCGCTCGCCGTCCGCGTGGTTGACATAGGAATGCAGGCTCTCGTGGGCGGCATTGATGCGCAGGCCAAACTGCTTCTGCTCGCCGAACAAGGTGCCGATGTCGGTGGCCAGGTAGCGCGAGCCGCGTGAATCTGTTTCCAGCGTGATCGAACGCACATCGGCCGGCCGCTTGGTGACATAGTTGATCAGCCCTCCGGGCGGCGTCATGCCGCTCTGCAGGCCGGCCATGCCGTTCAGGATCTCGACGCTTTCCTTGTTTTCCAGCGCGACATTCTGCTCGCCGGCGATGCTCATGCCATTGATCTGCAGGCTGGTCGCCAGGTCCAGCGGAAAGCCGCGGATGCTGAAATTTTCGTAGTAGCCGACCGGCGTGTAATTGTTGCCGACGGCAGCGTCGTTGCGCACGACGTCGCTCAGCAAGCGTGCCTGCTGGTCGTCCAGCTGGGTGCGCGTGACTACCGAGACCGCGGCCGGCGTATCGAGCAGCGAGGCGGCGCCGAAGCTGGCGACGCCGGCTGAAGTCTTGCGATAGCTGTCGGCGGCGGGACCGGCGCCGGTCACCGTCACGGTCGGCAGCGTGGCGTCATTTTGCGGCTGGGCGCTCTGCCCCGCTCCCTGGCTCTTTTGTTCCGGATCGCTTTGCGCATGCGCCATGCCGGAGGCAAGGGCGGCGGCAATCAGGGTGGTCAGCAATCTTGTCTTGGTTTGCAGCGCTACCCGGCCCTCGGTCGCTGGATAGTTTTTTTTCGTAGTTGTCATTATTATGTCGACGCCATATCAAATGGATAACACCCCCACGGATTGCGTCTGGAAATCCGGGCGTGATTAAAACAGGATCCGCATTATCCGTCCATTTTCCCGCCGAGACTTAAAAACTGCGCAATACACCTATACGGTTGACGGGCATTGACAACAGTCAAATACGTCAAACCCAAGAAAATTTCCTCAAAGAAATTCCATGGATAATCCTGCTCCGCCCGTTTTCAGGGAGAAGGCCGCAGCCAGCAGGCCGGCGAAAATCGGTGCAAACTGGAAGCAGGATGGCCCGGATCGGCCAGTGACGCGATAAAGGAGAGATTGCCATGCCAACCCGACGCACCTTGATGTTCAGGACCGGCGGCGGCCTGCTGCTGGGAAGCGTGCTGGCGACGCTGGGCTGGCGCGCCAGCGCGGTGGAGAAGTATGAAATCATGCATACCGACGCCGAATGGAAGCAGCGCCTGAACCCAACCCAGTATGCGATTTTGCGGCAGGAAGCGACCGAGCGGCCGTTTTCCAGTCCGCTGGACCATGAAAAACACGCCGGCACCTATTCGTGCGCCGGCTGCGACCTGGCGCTCTACTCCTCCAAGACCAAGTTCGACAGCGGCACCGGCTGGCCGAGCTTCTGGCAGCCGCTGCCGAACGCCGTCGCCACCCGCATCGACAGCACGCTCGGCATGCGCCGCACCGAAGTGCACTGCCGCCGCTGCGGCGGCCACCTCGGCCATGTCTTCGACGACGGCCCGAAACCTACCGGCCTGCGTTATTGCATGAATGGCGCTGCGTTGAAATTCATGCCGGAAATCTGAGTGCAGTACCGAGACCGGTCCCGCCGGGCGCTCAGACGCGCCGGGTACCGGTATCGACCGCCTTGGTCTGCCCCGATTCCAGGGTAAAGCCGGCGCCGGAATCGGTGCCCATCACCTTGACCAGATAGGGCATCAGTTCCTTCAGCATCGGCTCCAGCGTCCACGGCGGGTTGATCACGAACATGCCGCTGCTGTGCAGGCCGAAGCCATCCGGCGAAGGCGTCTTCACCGTCAGCGTGACGTTCAGCCAGCCATTGGCTTTCATGCGCTTGAGCTTGTCCGGCAGCTGGCGCGACTCCATGCGGTTCAGCAGCGGATACCAAACGGCGTAAGTGCCGGTGGAAAAGCGCGTCAGCGCGTCTTCAATAGTGTTCTTGACGTGGCGATAATCTTCTTTCACCTCATACGGCGGATCGATTAGCACCAGGCCGCGGCGCGACGGCGGCGGCAGCAAGGCTTTCAGGCCGAGGAAGCCGTCGCCCAGCTGGATCATGACGCGCTTGCCGCGACCGTTGCCGCGCGGGTTGCGCTCGGCGTCCAGGCGGCGGAAATTGTCGGTCAGGATCTTGCCGTCGCTCGGATGCAGTTCAAACAGGCGCAGGCGATCCTGCTCGCGCATGACGGCATCGGCACAGTACGGCGAACCCGGGTAATAGCGCAGCTTGCCGTCCGGATTCAGCTGCCTGACGACGTCCACATATTCGGCTGCCGCCGGCGGCAGGTCCTTACGGTCCCACAGGCGGCTGATGCCGGACTCGTACTCGGCGTTTTTCGAGGCATAGCCGCCGTCCAGCGCGTACACGCCGGCGCCGGCGTGGGTATCGATGACCATGTAGGCGGCATCCTTCTGGCCCAGGTAGCGCAACAGCTGGATGGTGACCAAGTGCTTCAGCACATCGGCATGATTGCCCGCATGGAAGGCATGGCGGTAACTCAACATAGGGAACTCTATCGTGGTGAAGTGTGTTGCCACACTCTACATCAAAGCGCCGTCCGCGCAACGTGGTAACGCTATGGCGGGCCGGGCTGGCGTGCAGAAGTGCGGTAAAGTCGCGCGGGAGCAGCAGTTTTCAGTATCCCGCAGCGCAAACGACCCGCATTCTAACATTGCGGCGCGGGATGGCGGAGAAGGATGCTCCAGCTGTGCGGCAACAGCCGGCAAACAACACCGGTGCCAGACAAACAACTCACTCGCCGGCTTGCATTTTCAGCATCTGCCCGGCCACTTCGACGCACGCTTCGATATGCTTGTTGCCGATCGCCCGGAACGCGGAAAAGCCGATCGCCGCCGACACCATCTGGCCGGCGATGGGCACCAGCCGGGTGGCGTTCTTGGAAACGACCTTGACGCCGCTGCGGGTCAGGATTTTCAGCAGCAGCTCGCGCGTCACCACCCGCCCCACCAGCGTGCTGCCGAGGCCGACGATGGTGCTGTAGGTGGCTACCCGCAGCTTGGGCTGGAGTTTTTCAATCTGCTGCGGCGTCAGGCCGAAGGCCGCATTGATGTCTTCGATCAGGCGCGACAGCAAATGGATATCGACGGCGATATCGACACCCATGATCGGCAAGGCGGACGCGCCGGCCGACAGCAACGCGCGCTTGGCCACCATCTGGCGGCAGCGCAGGCGCACCGCCTGCAGCGCCGTGTCAGACGCCGGCAGCAGTACGCCCGCGGTCTGCCGGGCAGGCTTGCGCCATGGCAGGCGATCCAGCATCAGCTAGCCGCCTTGCCTTTGACAAAGCCGTAGATCACCAGCAGGACGAAGGCGCCGACGATGGAGCCAATGAATCCTGCGCCCTGGCCGGCGTGATACCAGCCCAGCGCCTGGCCGACGTAGCCGGCCAGGAATGAGCCGGCGATGCCCAGCAAGGTAGTGACGATAAAGCCCATGTTCTCGCGTCCGGGATGGATCAGCTTAGCGATCACGCCGACGATGAAACCCACGATGATGGTCCCCAGAATTTCCATAGATGCTCCTCATGGTTGATGACGGTTGCGGAATGGCCGCACCGGGATCAGGCGCCGGTGCGGGATCCAATATAGAGCAAAGTGCGGCCATCTGCAGCGCTTGCAAGGTAAACTTATGTGAAATGTTGGCTGAACAACATCCCTGCATAGATCAATTATGCGCGCAGCTCGTGCGAACGATCCAGCCGGAAATAGGCATCCAGCAAGGAGGTCTTGTAGACCGCGCCCAGCAGCTCGGGATCTTCATGGCTGCGCACCACCGGCAGCCGTTCGCCCTGATGATCGAGGAAGGATTGCAAGGCATCGCCTAGCGACATGTCGGGCGTCACCACGTGCAGGAATTCGCGCCGCAGGAAATCCTCGGCCACCTTGGCCTGGGTATCGGCCTTCTCCAGCAGGCAGGAAGTGATGTCTTGCAGCGCCACCACGCCGCAATAGCGGTTGCGCTGGTCGACCACATAAATGTATTTCACCGGATACTTGAGGAACAGGCCGCTGATTTCCGCAAACGATGCGTTCAGCGGCAACACCGTGTCGGCCGGCCGGATCAGCTCGCTCATGTGGATGCCGCGCAGCCGCACCCGTTCCTGTGCATCGCGGTTGCGCTTGATGGTGATGTCGTACATGGAGGCGCCGTTGATGCTGCGCGCCACGAAGTAAGCCACCACGCAGGACAGCATCAGCGGCAGCACCACCTGGTAGCTCAGGGTCATCTCGAAAATCATCAGGATCGCCATCAGCGGCGCGCTGGTGGCCGCCGCCAGGAAGGCGCCCATGCCCACCATGGCATAGGCGAACGGCGCCGAAGTCATGCCCGGCAGCAGCGTGTGCAGCACCTCGCCGAACAGATAGCCGATGGCTGCGCCGACGAACAGCGTCGGCGTGAAGATGCCCCCGACCGCGCCGGAACCGGTGGTGATGCAGGTGGCCAGCACCTTCAGCACCAGCACCAGCAGCACGCTCCACCATAGCCATGGCGTGTGCAGCAGGGAATTGACCACGCTATAGCCGTTGCCCCAGACCTCCGGCATCCAGATCGAAATCAGGCCCACCAGCAGGCCGCCCACGCCCAGCCGCAGCGGCAGTGGCAAGCCGGTCTTGGTAAATGCTCGCTTGGAAACCGCCAGCAGGCGCAGGAACTGCGGCGCGGCGACGCCGGCCATGATCCCCAGCAGCACGAACCAGATGATCTCGATGCCGGCCAGCGGCGGGAACGGCGGCATCTCGTAGGCCGGATGATAGCCGGGCAGCTCGCGCATGGTGATGTTGGCGACCACCGAGGCCACCACCACCGGGCCGAAGCTTTCCATGACGATCGCGCCCAGCACGATTTCGGTGACAAAAAAGGCGCCGGCGATCGGCGCATTGTAGGCCGAGGTAATCCCCGCCGCCGCGCCGCACGCCACCAGCAGGCGCAGCCGCGCAGGACTGAAATAGGTGAAGCGGCCGACCAGCGACGCCGCCAGCGCCGACAGCTGCACCATCGGCCCTTCGCGCCCGATCGAGCCGCCCGTCACCACCGTCGCCAGCGAAGACAGGCTGCGCAGCAGGCTTTGCCGCACCGGGATATTGCCGTCGCCGATCGCTACCGCTTCCATGTAATCCGAGGTGGCGCTGGCCGGCACCCGCTTGGCCAGCACCAGGATGGCGCCGGCCACCAGGCCGCCGCTCACCGGCAGCAGCAGCCGCATCCACCATGACAAGCTCTTGGCCATGGCGACGAAACTGCCGCTTTGCCCGGTCAGCAGCTGCTGCAGGCCGTACATGCATTCGCGGAACAGGACCGTCGCCAGCGCGCCGAGGAAGCCGACCACGGCCGCCCACAGCAGCATCGAATGGCTCTCGGAGAAATGGAAAAGGCGCTGCAGGCGGACGCGATAACCAAGAAGTGTGCTGCGGAGCGTGCTGCGAGGTGTGCTGCTTGAGAGCATGGTCGGTGTCGGCAAGATGATCGTGGTGGAAGTGCGAGGCTCAAATGTGCGGATCTGCGGCGCTGCCGGCCGTCATCAGCCCGGCAAAATACGCCATGTCGGCCGCCACCGCCGCTTCCGCCCTCTCCTGCATGGCTTGATAGCGCGCCAGGACTTCCTGCCCCAGCGCCGTCACCTGCGCCCCGCCACCCTTGGCGCCGCCGGTGGCGGTCGCCACCAAGGGCTGCCGGAAGCACAGGTTCATGGCTTCCACCAGCAGCCAGGCGCGCCGGTAAGACATGCCGATTGCGCGCGCCGCCGCGGAAATCGAACCGCTTTGCTGTATCGCCAGCAGCAGCGCCGCCTTGCCGGGACCGAAGGCGATGGTCTCGCCTTGCAACACTCTGAGCCGTATCGATTTGGAATTTGCCATAGGCGCGATTGTAGCAAGGAGGTCGGCGGAATACGGATATTTTGTTGACAACCATTGCTGGCCGGCAGCAGCGGCGCGCTTTACGGCCCGCTTTTCAAGTTGACTCACGCTGTATCCTGCCATATATTTCGCTTTCCATTTTGTTATTTTCCACCAGGAGATACTGCGATGTTGCGCCGCTTGAAACGCCTTGTTATTGCCAGCGTCTTTCCCCTTTTTGCGCTGACCCTGCTTACGCCGGCCGCGCACGCCGCCGACCTGGTGGTCTCGGCCGCGGCCAGCCTGACCAACGCCTTCAAGGAACTGGGACAGTCGTTTGAAGCGCAGAATCCGGACACCAAGGTGCTGCTCAACTTCGCCGCCTCCGATGTCTTGCTGCAGCAGATCATCAAGGGTGCGCCGGCCGACGTGTTTGCCTCGGCCGACCAGGAAGCCATGAACAAGGCGGAAGCGGAAAAGGCGGTGCAGCCCGCCAGCCGCAAGAATTTCGCCAACAACCAGATCGTGCTGATCGTGCCGGCCGACAGCACGCTGCACATCACGCAACTGCAAGACCTGACGCAGGCAGCGGTGAAGCGCGTCGCCTACGGCAACCCGGCTTCGGTGCCGGTCGGCCGCTACACCAAGGCTGCGCTGGAACACGTTAACCTGTGGGATGCGGTGGCAGCCAAGGGCGTGCCCGCGCAGAACGTGCGCCAGAGCCTGGACTACGTCGCGCGCGGCGAAGTCGAAGCCGGCTTCGTTTTCTCCACCGATGCGGCGATCATGCCGGACAAGGTCAAGGTTGCTCTGCGCGTGCCGTCGCAAGCGCCGGTGAGCTATCCGATCGCGGTCACTGCAAATACCAAGCAAGCCGAGATGGCTGCCAAGTTTGTCGCCTATGTCTTGTCGCCTGCCGGCCAGGCCACGCTGGCGCGCTACGGTTTCTTGAAACCCTGATGACTGAGTGATATCGTCAAGTTCTTCCGCACAGCGTCAAGGGTAATGAGTGAATAGAAAGCAGAAGTCATGAACAGCGGAGTCTGGGTTGCCCTCGCGCTGTCGTTGAAAGTCGCAGGCTGGGCCACCCTGCTCAACATGCTGTTCGGCGTTGCCGCCGCCTACGGCTTGTCGCGCTGGCGCTCGCCGGCGCGCGACCTGGTCGACGCCGTGCTGACCCTGCCGCTGGTGCTGCCGCCGACCGTGCTCGGCTACTATCTGCTGGTGCTGCTGGGGCGCCGCGGCGTGTTCGGCGCCTGGCTGGAAAAATGGGGCATCGAGCTGGTCTTCACCTGGCAAGGCGCGGTAATCGCCGCCACCATCGTCGCCTTCCCACTGGTCCTCAAATCCGCCCGCGCAGCCTTTGAAAACGTCGATGCGCAACTGGAAAATGCCGCCCGCGTGCTTGGCGTTTCAGAAGCCGGGGTCTTCTTCCGCGTCACCTTGCCGCTGGCCTCCAAGGGCATTGCCGCCGGCGTGCTGCTGGCTTTCGCCCGCGCGCTGGGCGAGTTCGGCGCCACGCTGATGATCGCCGGCAACCTGCCGGGCCGCACCCAGACCTTATCGGTGGCGATCTATGAAGCGGTGCAGGCCGGCGACGACCAGACCGCCAACCTGCTGGTGCTGATCACCTCCGCCACCTGCATCGTGGTGCTGCTGATCGCCGGCCGCCTGCTGCCGAAAAGCCAGCGCCGCAGAAATTCATGAGGATGGCGCCATGACGATAGAGATCAGCATCCGCAAGCACATGCAGGCCGACGACCGCGGCTTCAACCTGGATATCTCCCTGCGCGCCGAGAGCAATCGAGTGGTGTTGTACGGTCCGTCCGGCGCCGGCAAGAGCCTGACCTTGCGCGCGATTGCCGGCCTGCTGACGCCCGACGAGGGTGTGATACGCCTCAAGCACAACATCCTGTTCGACAGCGCCGCGGCGATCTGCCTGCCGCCGCAGCAGCGCAAGGTGGCCTACCTGTTCCAGGACTACGCGCTGTTTCCGCACCTCACGGTGGCGCAGAACGTGGCTTTCGGCCTGCGTTCGGGCTGCACCAACATGCGCCGTCCGCACGAACATCCGGCGGTACGGAAATGGCTGGCTTCGTTCGAGCTGAGCGCCACCGCCAACAGCTATCCGCACCAGTTGTCGGGCGGCCAGCGCCAACGCGTGGCCCTGGCCAGGGCGCTGGTGCTGGAACCGGACATCCTGCTGCTGGACGAACCGTTTTCCGCGCTCGACCTCCACTTGCGCGACAAAATGCGCTACGAACTGTCGGAACTGCAACGCCGGCTGAACGTGCCGATGATGGTGATCACGCACGACCCCGCCGACCTCGTCCTGCTCGGCGATGAAATCTTCGAAATCCGCGACGGCAGCATCTTTAAGACAGCCAACTGAAAACCGCATAAAAAAAAGCGCGGAACCAAACCGGTCCCGCGCCTTTTTTTGACTTGCCTGCAGCCACCGCTGGCGACTGCAGCGATTCCGCTATTTAGAAAATGTGACGGATACCAACCGCTACGCCAGTCACGCTATCCTTGCCGACCAGTTCCGACAAGGCTGCATCTTTAGCCTTGTTGTAGTCGACCGTGCCGTACACCTGGGTACGCTTGGACAAGGCATATTCCGCCACGCCGACCAGCGCGTAACGCGTGCCGTCGCCCAGGTTGCCGATAGTGGCGACCGTGACGTTCTTGCTCTTGTCGTAGTAGCCGGCGGCCGACAGCGACCAGGCTGGGGTTGCCTGGAAAGTCGCGCCCAGGAAGTAAGCATTGTCCTGACGCTCAACGCCGGCGATGCCGCCGTTGGTCGCAGCCGCGCTGCCGGAAACGCCAAAATACGCAGGCGTGGTGCCGGTGCTGTCCTTGATGCGATAGTAGCCGCCGAACAGCTTGGCTGCGCCGATTGCGTAGGAAAGGCTCAGGTTATAAGCGGTGTCTTTCCAGGCGGTGTTAACCGAGCTGACAGTCTGCTGATAGCCGCCGCCGATGGAAAACGGACCGACCGTGTACTGGCCGGTGGCGCCAATCTGGCTGCCCGACTTGATTGATCCAGCCTTCTCGCCCGCAGCGTAGCTCAGGGCGCCGGCGAAGCCGCCGACTGCGCCGGAGTACTTGATCATGTTGGAATTGCGGACCAGCGTGGCGCCTGCCGGCATCCATGCGTTCTGGTCGTAATTGCCGACGGTCAGCGGATCGAAGTGGTCAGCCATCAGGTCGAACAGCGGAGTTTGCTGACGGCCCAGGGTGACTTGGCCGAAGCTGCCGCTCAGGCCGACATACGATTGGCGGCTGAACAATGTGCCGGCGCTGGCCAGGCTGCCGGTATCGGAATTGAAGCCGTTTTCCAGGCGGAAAATAGCTTTCAGGCCGCCGCCCAGATCTTCAGTGCCCTTGAAACCCAGGCGGCTGTTCGAGATGGCGCCGTTGGTGACGACAAAGTTCTTTTGTCCCGCGGCGTTGTCGCTGCTGATATAACGGATGCTGGTATCGACGATACCGTAGATCGTGACCGAGGTCTGCGCCATCGCGCCGCTACTGGCCAAGCCCGCCGCTACCAGCAACAAGGAATATTTTTTCATGCACGTCTCCATAGGATTAATATTTTTTAGATTTTGTACGACGGGATCAAGCCGGCGCAATCAAACCTCAACCGCACTGCCCTGCCGCCGCTTTACCACTACTGCCTGCTACTACTGCACCAACGCCGCCATTTCGGCGCTGCAAGGGGTAAAGTTGAGCCGCCATCATAGCAGGCTAACTTTCCCCCAAGACAAGCTGTTGCGAAAACACAACTTGAATTTATTCCGCCTTCAGTACGCCGCGGCGGATCTGGTCGCGTTCGATCGATTCGAACAGAGCCTTGAAATTGCCTTCGCCAAAGCCTTCGTCGCCCTTGCGCTGGATGAACTCGAAAAATACCGGGCCCAGCGTGTTTGCCGAAAAAATCTGCAGCAGCAGGCGCTGGCCCTGATCGTTGGAGACGCCGTCCAGCAGGATGCCGCGCATCTGCAACTGGTCGGTCGGCTCGCCATGGCCCGGCAGGCGCCCTTCCAGCATTTCGTAGTAAGTCGCCGGCGGCGCCACCATGAACTTCGTGCCCATTTTTTTCAGGGCATCCCAGGTTTGCACCAGGTTGTCGGTCGCCAGCGCGATATGCTGGATGCCTTCGCCGCTGAACTGCATCAGGAATTCCTCGATCTGGCCCGAGCCCTTGGACGATTCTTCGTTCAAGGGAATGCGGATCATGCCGTCCGGCGCGCTCATCGCCTTCGAAGTCAGGCCGGTGTATTCGCCCTTGATGTCGAAATAGCGGATTTCGCGGAAATTGAACAGTCGCTCGTAGAACGCCGCCCAGTGCGCCATGCGGCCGCGGTAGACGTTGTGGGTCAGGTGGTCGATGGTCTTGAGGCCGGCGCCGACCGGGTTGCGGTCCACGCCTTCGATAAATTCGAAATCGATGTCGTAGATCGACTTGCCCGGCGTGAAACGATCGATCAGATACAGCGGCGCGCCGCCGATGCCCTTGATCGCCGGCAGCCGCAGCTCCATCACGCCTGTCGCCATGTCCATCGGCTCGGCGCCCAGTTCCAGCGCGCGCTGGTAAGCCTTGTGCGCATCCTTGACGCGGAACGCCATGCCGCAAGCGGACGGGCCATGTTCGGCGGCAAAGTAATGGGCCGGGCTTTTCGGCTCATGGTTGATGATGAAATTGATATCGCCCTGGCGATACAGCGACACGTTCTTGGAGCGGTGACGGGCAACCTTGACGAAGCCCATGGCCTCGAAGGCCGGCTCGATCACGTTGGGAATTGGCGATGCGTACTCGACGAATTCAAAGCCGCACAGGCCCATAGGGTTATCAAATAAATCAGTCATGAGCTACTCCTGGATAGTTAAAGTCTGGTGGACTGGGTCAATACAGATCAGCCGCGGGTAGCGGCGGTCTCCGGAACTTCTGCTGTGATCAGTTGCTGCAGAGCGATTTCAAACGCGACTTTCGCAATCCCGGTATGGCTGGCCGAATGGCCGTGGCACTTTTCCAGCGCCGCGCCGACGGTCGCCGAAACGTCGCCGAAGATGGCTTCGTCGGACACTTCGACCTGGCTCTGCATGAGGAAGGCGAAGGCGCGCGCCATGCCGCAATTGGCGACGAAGTCAGGGATCACGGCGACGCGGTTGTCCGCATGTTCATAGATCGGACCGTAGAAAATGTCGCTGTCGGCAAACGGCACGTTGGCGCCGCTGGACACCACTTGCAGGCCGTTGGCGATGAGTTGATCGACCTGTTCCTGCTTGACCAGGCGCGAACCGGCGCATGGCAGGAAGATGTCGGCGCCGACGCTCCAGATGGCGGCGTTGCACTCGTCGAAAGAGAGCATGTTGTCCGCGATCAACTGGTTGCCCTGCTTGGACAGGAACAAGGCATGCACTTCTTCGTAGCTGTAGCCGTCGGCTTTGATCAGGCCGCCGTTGCGGTCGATGATGCCGACCACGCGGGCGCCGGCCTTGGCCAGGTAGTAAGCCGCGGTCGAGCCGACATTGCCCCAGCCCTGCACGATCACGCGCTTGCCTTCGAGGCTGCCGCCATACAGGCGATAGTAATGGCGCACCGATTCCGCCACGCCCCAGCCGGTGATCAGGTCCGCCACCAGGTATTTGCGACTGGCTTGCGGCGTGTAGCGCACGTCTTCCACTACCTTGGCCACGCCCATGCGCAGCTGGCCGACCTTCTGGATGCGCTCGTTGTCGCTAGGCTCGAAATGGCCGTTGACGATGCCTTCCTGCGGATGCCACAGGCCGTAGCGCTCGGTCATCGGAATCACTTCATGCACTTCATCGACGTTGAGGTCGCCGCCGGTGCCGTAGTAAGTCTTCAGCAAAGGCGTGACCGCCTTGTACCAGCGGCTGAGCACGCCAGCCTTGCGCGGATCGGCAGGGTCGAAATCGATGCCGGACTTGGCGCCGCCGATGGCCGGCCCGGACACGGTGAACTTGACTTCCATGGTCTTCGCCAGCGACTCCACTTCGCGCCGGTCCAGCCCGCTGCGCATGCGCGTGCCGCCGCCCGCCGCGCCGCCGCGCAGCGAATTGATCACGATCCAGCCGCGCGCCGGCGTCTCGGCGTCATGCCATTCAAAGACGATTTCCGGCGCCTTGCTTTCAAACGCATTGAGTAAAGCCTTCATACTGCTCCTTCAGATTTCCATGGTTACAACGACCCTGCTTCTGCCGGCCTGATCAGCCTAGCAACAGCTTGTCGTCATCGATTTTTTCGCCGCGGGTGGTTTCAAACATCCGCAGCAGATCCGGCACATCCAGGCCTTGGCGCTGCTCGCCGTGCACATCCAAGATGACTTTGCCTTCGTGCAGCATCACGGTGCGCGTCCCGTAGTCCAGCGCCTGGCGCATGCTGTGGGTGACCATCATCGCTGTCAGCTTGCTGGATTCGACGATCTTGGCGGTCAGCGACAAGATAAAGGCCGCGGTCTTGGGATCCAGCGCCGCGGTATGCTCATCCAGCAGCAAAATGCGCGAGGGCTGCAGCGATGCCATCAGCAGGCTGACCGCCTGGCGCTGGCCGCCGGACAGCAGGCCCATGCGGTCCGACAAGCGGTTTTCCAGCCCCAGGTTGAGGATGCTGAGCTTTTCGCGGAACAGTTCGCGCAGGTTGCGGTTCAGGGAAAAACGCAGGCCGCGCTTGCTGCCGCGCTTCCAGGCCAGCGCCATGTTTTCTTCAATCGTCAGGCTTTCGCAGGTGCCCGCCATCGGGTCCTGGAACACGCGCGCCACCAGGTCGGCGCGCTGCCAGCTGGAACGCCGCGTGGCGTCGGTGCCGTCGATGGTGATGCTGCCGCTGTCGACCATCAGGTCGCCGCAAACCGCATTCAGCATGGTCGATTTGCCGGCGCCGTTGGAGCCGATCACGGTGACGAACTGGCCTGAGGGAATTTCCAGCGAGAGACCGCGCAAGACCTTGTTTTCAATCGGCGTATCGGGATTGAAAGTGATTTCCAGGTTATCGAGCTTCAACATCAGTTTTCCCCTTTGCGTGCTGCCAGGCCATTGCTGATGCTGGCGGAAGGCTTGGTTTTTCCGTTGCCACGCATGCGCTTGTAACTGCGCTTGAAATTGGGAATCAGCAGCGCCAGGCCGACCAGCAGGGCTGTGACCAGGTTCAAATCCTGCGCCTTGAGGCCGATGAAATCCATGTCCAGCGCCAGCGCAATGAAGAAGCGGTACAGCACCGCGCCGAAGACGCAGGCCGCGGTGGTAATCACCAGGCTGCGCGCCGGCACCACGGTTTCGCCGATGATCACTGCCGCCAGGCCGATCACGATAGTGCCGATGCCCATAGAGATATCGGCGCCGCCCTGGGTCTGCACGAACAGGGCGCCGGCCAGCGCTACCAGCGCATTGGAAATCGCCAGGCCCCATACCGTCTGGCGGTTGGTGGAGATGCCCTGTGCGCGCGCCATGCGCGCATTGGCGCCGGTGGCGCGCATCGACAGGCCTGTTTCGGAAGCAAAAAAGGCGTCCAGCAAGAGCTTGGCGATCAGCACGATCACCAGCATCACCAGCGGCTGCACCCAGTAGTCCGGCAAGTCGCCGATATTGATCATGCTGAACACCGTCGGCTCGCTGATCAGCGCCACGTTAGGTTTGCCCATGATGCGCAGGTTGACCGAATACAGGGCAATCATCACCAGGATACTGGCCAGCAATTGCATGATCTTCAGGTAGACATTGAGGCAGGCGGTGATACAGCCTGCCAGGCCGCCGGCCAGCAGCGCGATGAAAGTCGCCAGGAAGGGATTCCAGCCAGAGACGATCAGGGTTGCGGCAACGGCGCCGCCGAGAGGGAAACTGCCATCGACCGTGAGGTCGGGAAAATTGACGACGCGGAAAGACAAGAACACGCCAAGCGCGACCAGGCCGAAAATCAGGCCGATCTCGATGGCGCCAAGTGAAGCGATGAGCGACATAAACATCCTTAAATTACGGAACCGCGCGGCTGCTCGGCGGAGCAGGCCGGCCACGGTTCACCGGCAAAATACGCGGCAAAAACATGCCAAATCGGGTAAACCAGAATCTACGAAGCAAAAGCCGGCGGATGACGGCATGCGTCATCCGCCAATCCTCTTTATTGTTCGACGACTTTGGCGGACTTGACCAGATCAGCCGGCAAGGTCAGGCCTTGCTTGAGCGCTGCCTTAGGATTCACGTAGAGCTCGAATGTCGTGCTGGTTTGCGAAGCGATCTTGCCTGGCGCTTCGCCCTTCAGGATGCGCACCACGATCTTGCCGGTCTGGCGGCCCAGGTCGTAGTAGTTGAGGCCGATCGCAGCGGCAGCGCCGCGCTTGACCGCGCCGGTATCGGCAGCGACCACTGGCAACTTGGCTTGCTCGGCCACTTTGATGATGCCTTCAAGCGCAGACATGACGTTGTTGTCGGTCGGTGCGTAGATGACGTCGGCCTTGCCGATCAGGCTTTGCGCGGCGCTCGGCACGTCGATGGTGCGGGCGGCTGCCGCCTCGACCAGGGTCAGGTCGGTGCCGGCCAGCAGTTTCTTGAGCGACTCAACGATGGATACCGAATTCGCCTCGCCCGGGCTGTAGATGACGCCGATGCGCTTAGCCTTCGGCGCCACCTTGCGGATCAGCTCGATCTGCTTGTCCAGAGGCGACATGTCGGACACGCCGGTGACATTGGTGCCGGAAGCATCCCAGCTCTTCACCAGCTTGGCGGCGACCGGATCGGTCACGGCAGCGTAGACGATAGGCACGGTCTTGGTGGCGGACACCAGCGCCTGGGCGGAAGGGGTGGCGATCGCCACGGCGACGTCCGGCTGGCTGCCGGCATATTTACGGGCGATCTGCGCCGCAGTGCCGGTATTGCCTTGCGCGCTCTGGTATTCGAACTTCAGGTTCTTGCCTGCTTCGTAGCCTTCGGCCTTCAACTCGTCCTTGACGCCGTCGCGCACGGCATCCAGCGCCGGGTGTTCAACGATGGCGGTGACCACCACGGTTTTGTCCGCAGCATAGGCAGCGGAAGCGGAAACGCCCGCCAGGCTCAGCAGCACGACAGATGCAATAGCGGTACGCAAGAAAGGAAATTTCATGACTTTGTCTCCAAATGAGTCAGTTTGGTTGCCGGGAATCGGCCTCTTTATTATATTGCAACAAGGTATTACTCTGGCTTGCGCCCTGCTGCCCTACATATTATTTTGAAAAAAGTATAGCTTTGAACGCTGAAAATTGGTTTGCGAGTTGCGCCCGATTTTTATACGGTTATGAAATATAATTTCGTCACAAATCCAGAAATCGAGAATAAATTGCACAAAATTGATATCGATCAAATCGACCGCAAAATGTTGACCTTCCTGCAGCAGAACGGCCGTGCATCCAATCTGGAACTGGCGGAAGCCGTCAGCCTGTCCGCCCCGCAATGCCACCGCCGCCACCGCCGGCTGGAGGAAGCCGGCTTCATCGTCGGCTATGAAACCAGGCTGAGCCCGGCCAGCCTGGGGCTGAACGTGATCGCCTTTGTCCATGTATCGATGGAGAAAGGACATATTAACGACTTATCGGGATTCAAGGCGGCCATCAACGAATGGCCGCAAATCCTGGAGTGCTACTCGATCACCGGCGATTTCGACTATGTCTTGAAGGTGACCGCGCACGATCTGAAGGAACTGTCGGACTTCCTGATGGAAAAGCTGATGCGCATGCGCGGCGTCAGCGGCGTCCGCTCCAGCGTCTGCCTGGATGAAATCAAGGCCACCAACATGCTGCCGCTGCCGCCAGTCTGAAGCAGCGCCCAAATGAAAAAGCCGCACCCTTGTGGGATGCGGCTTTCTGGAGCGCTGGCGAGATAACGCCCGCACTCTGCCGGCGGGCCGGCGTTCAATAAACCTGATCGTTCTACTGAATCAATCTAATCAAGCCACCTTGGCTTCGAAGAATTGTTCATCTTCGGTCGAACCGTGCAGCGCGGTCGTCGAGGACTGGCCTTGCTGGATGGCCTGGGTCACGGCATCGAAGTAACCGGTGCCGACTTCGCGCTGGTGCTTGACCGCGGTGAAGCCCTTGTCGGCGGCAGCGAATTCCGCTTCCTGCAGTTCGACGAATGCCGACATCTGGTTGCGTGCATAACCGTGCGCCAGGTTGAACATCGAATAGTTCAAGGCGTGGAAGCCGGCCAGCGTGATGAACTGGAACTTGTAGCCCATGGCGCCCAGTTCTTTCTGAAACTTGGCGATGGTGGCGTCGTCCAGGTTCTTTTTCCAGTTGAACGATGGCGAGCAGTTATACGCCAGCATCTTGCCTGGGAACTTGGCGTGCACCGCTTCCGCGAATTTCTTGGCGAACGCCAGGTCCGGCTTGCCGGTTTCGCACCACACCAGGTCGGCGTACGGCGAGTAAGCCAATGCGCGCGAGATGGCCTGGTCGATGCCTGGGCGGGTCTTGTAGAAGCCTTCCACGGTACGCTCGCCGGTCAGGAACGGCTTGTCGTTTTCATCGACGTCGGACGTCAGCAAGTCGGCCGCTTCGGCATCGGTACGGGCGATCACCAGTGTCGAGGTGCCGGAAACGTCGGCCGCCAGGCGTGCTGCGTTCAGTTTTTCAACCGCTTCGCGGCTTGGCACCAGTACTTTGCCGCCCATGTGGCCGCACTTCTTGACCGAAGCCAGCTGATCTTCGAAGTGGACGCCGGCAGCGCCGGCATCGATCATCGACTTCATCAGTTCGTAGGCATTCAGCACGCCGCCGAAACCGGCTTCTGCATCGGCCACGATAGGCGCAAAGAAGTCGATGTCGTTCTTGCCTTCCGACCATTGGATCTGGTCGGCGCGCTGGAAGGTGTTGTTGATGCGCTTGACTACCAGCGGCACCGAGTTGGCCGGATACAGCGACTGGTCGGGATACATTTCACCGGCCAGGTTGGCGTCGCCTGCGACCTGCCAGCCCGACAGATAGATCGCTTTCAAGCCAGCTTTGACTTGCTGCATGGCCTGGTTGCCGGTCAGTGCGCCGAGGGCGTTGACGAATGGCTCTTCGTGCAGCAGCGTCCACAGCTTGTCGGCGCCGCGCTTTGCCAGCGAGTGTTCGATCTGGACCGAACCGCGCAGACGCACTACGTCTTCTGCCGAGTAATTGCGGGTAACGCCCTTCCAGCGTGGATTCTCTGCCCAGTCCTTGGTCAGTGCTGCAACTTGCTGTTCACGTGTAGTCATCGTCGTTCTCCTGTTAAAAACAAAAAGTGAAATCAAATCCGATGACTAAATAGTAGGCTTATCTGTGCGCGGCAACAATGTCTTATATAAGACATATAAGCTTTTTTATTTTCTTTAAATTCAATAACTTAATTTTTAAATTTCGCGATGTGGAATAAAATTTCTGAGAATGAAATTTTAAAATGGTGCTATGCGTTTGCATTTTCCACATTATGAAATGCAAATTGCGTATCCTGAAAAATGAAAAAAAAAAGCGAGGAGCAAGCTCCCCGCCTTCGCCATAGCGCCTTGATTCAGCTGTACAGCCAGCTGCAATCAGAACGCCTTGGTCATCGACAGATAGAAACCGCGCCGCTGTCCGAATTGCGGCGCGCCGACGCCAATGCCGGAACCGTCGCGGATTTCATACACCTTGTCGAACAGATTGATCACGCTCAAGCGGGTCGTGACCTTGCCGATCGGACTCTCGCTGAACACGTGGCTGGCGCCGAGGTTGACTTCGGTATACGCCGCCAGGTGATCGGTATTGGCGAAGCCGCTGCGCAGGCCGCTGCCGAACAAGGCGTCGGCAGTCATGGTGGTGCCGTGCCACACGTAGGAAACGCCGGTCGAAGCGGTGATTGCCTGGTCGTGATCCAGATGCACCCAGTTGCTGGAGATGTAGTCGAGTTTGTCCTGCGAGAAGTTGTACTGGCCAGACACGATATTCTTGCCCAGAGCCGTGGCCCGCGCCAGATTCAGATACGCCCCCAGGTCGCCATTGCGATAATTCAAGGTCAGCTCCAGCCCATAGACCTTGCCCTGCGCATAGTTAAACGGCGTATACAGCAAGGCCGAGCCGAACTGCCCCTCGTCCAGCAGGTTTTCCACTTTCTTGTAGTAGCCGTCCAGTCCCAGGGTCAGGTGCTGCGTCAGCTGATGATTGACGCCCAGATCGAAATAATGTGAACGCTCCGGCTGCACCGGACCGTTCTGGCTGCTGGCGGAAGCATTGGTGGTGCCGTTGAAGCTGGCGATGGTGCTGGAGCCGATCAGTTCGCTGGCCGGCGGCGTGAAGTACCTGGCGTAACCGGCATGGAAGGTGGTGCGCGGCGTCATCTGGTAGACCACGCCGATGCGCGGGCTGAACTGGCTGGCGGTGACATAGGCATTCACCCAGTCGGCGCGGGCGCCGTAATTGACGGTCACCTTGTCGCTGATCTTCCACTCATCCTGCAGATACAAGCCGGTCTGGTTGGTGGTCTTCTGGCTGCTGTCGGCCAGCGCGATCGGCTGGGTCGAGAGCTGGTTGCCGCTGTCGTCGGCCGGGAAAGTCAGCGAATTGTCGCTGTTCTTCAAATTCTCGCGCGTGTAGTTGATGCCGGCGCGGATGGTGTGGCTGGCGTTCAGGCGGTAACTGCCGTCCGCCTGCAGGCCGTTCGCCAGGCCGGTGCGCAATACCCGCGAAGCGACGCCGGTATACAGCAGGTCGCCGACTTGGTCCGGCTCGAACAGCACTTTGGAATAGCGACTGAAGGCGGCCACCTGGTAGTCGATGTCGGCGCCGATCTTCCCTTGCAAGGCGAGGATGCCGTAGCGGTTGGTTTCATGCTGCCGCTCATTGACGCTGGCGGACGGATAGTCGGTCACGCCGTCGAGCTGGAAGCCAGGCGTCTGCCCCGGCAGGTTCGGAATCTGGAAACGGCTGTCCGAATTGCCCAGGATCAGGCTGACGCGGGTATCCGGATCGAGCAGATAGGAAAAATACCCGAAGGCCTTGTTTTGCAAGGTGCGGTCATGCAAGGCGCTGGAAGCGCCGGTAGGATTCTCGATGCCGAGGTTGTTGGCTTCAAACGAACCGTTAATGTAATAGCTGAAGGAATCGGTGCTGCCGCTGACGTCGCCGCTGACCTGGCGCGTATTGTTGCTGCCGATCTGCACGCCGATGTCGCCGCCATTGGCCAGTTCGCCGGTCTTGGTATGGATATCGACCACGCCGGCGGTGCGGTAGCCGTATTGCGCCGGCAAGGCGCCGGTGAGCACGCTGACGCTGTCGACAAAGCGGGTGTCCAGGGTCTGGCCGAAGCCGGAAATGCTTTCCGGCAGGATGATGCCGTTCAGGCGGTATTGCAGATTGGCGTGATCGCCGCGCACGTGCAGCTGGCCGAAGGAATCCTGGGCCACGCCGGGCGCGCGCAGCAGCACTTCATTGAAGGCCGTGTCTTCGCCTTGCGGCATGGCGGCGATTTCCTTGCGGCCGATGCGGTAGATGCTGCTGCCGGTCTCCACCTGGATGCCGTTGCGGGCGCGGTCGAGGCGGTCGGCGGTGACCACCACCGCATTGCTGGCATCGACCTTGCCGGCCTGACTGGCTTTCAGGGTCACGTCCGCCGTCGCGCCGTTTTCGTCGGCCACGGTGACGGTGCCGTTCTCAGACTGGAAAGAAGGCTTGCCGACGCTGATGGCGTAGCTGCCGGGGGCGATGTCGCTGAACGTGAAACGGCCTTGCTGGTCGCTCCTGGTGGTGCCTACCGCTTTGCCGGTAGCGTCCTTGAGGGCAACCGTCGCATCCGGCAAAGGATGGCCGAGGGCATCGTGAATGGCGCCGCTGATCTGTTTAGGGGCGGACTGCGCATAGGCCGCAGGAAGCACGAAGCCATAGGCTAGCGCAATCAGGGCGCTTAATTGTAGTCGGCGCAACAAGCGTGTTTTCATACTCAAACTCCGGTAAGACGAATAACCCGGCCGGCATTTCCCGCATCTGCCCAATCAGAGATCGGGGCGCACGGAAAATCGCTATGGGCTGCTTGGTGTCAAGCAGCCTCAGGCCGAAAGAAAAAACAGAACGTCAGACCAGGGAGGATGGCGGAGCTTGGGAATGCGGCGTCAGATAGTGTTTCTGCGCCGGAGTAAAGGAATATGCCGGTTCGGCGGTGCTGCTGTAGACGAATACCAGTACCGGCGTCAGCACCGGCACCGGGGTGGATGGGACCGGCGCCGGGAAATCGGCCGCCAGATCGCAGCTGATGCAGTCGGAAGACACTTCCGCCAGGCTGTGCTTGTGGAAGGCCATCCCGACCAGCTGCAGCACCAGGATCGCCAGCGCCAACCACAGTGCGCACTGCTGCAAACGCAGCTTGAAGCGGCGCCGTGCATGGAAACGGGATTCGACGATCAGGCGCATGGCGGCGCCCCGCGCTTGGCCCGCACCCAGTCCTGCCCGGCCGCGCACGCCTCCGGCCCGCGTTCTGGGCGCGGCGCTGGCTGAATGGGGCTGGATTGAGGACGCATGCGATGCAAGCCTGTTTTATAAGCGGAAATTGGAACGGCAAGCAGAGAGTGTAATCGCGAACCGGCATTGCTTGCAAGCCAATTGCAACACAGTTGCAGGGATTGTCATGCGTTTCCAGGCCGGCTGCCAGCAGCGCTCTGTTTGACATTCAGGCAGGCCGCGGATCGTCGTGGCCCGGGCCAAGCCCCATCAAAAATGTTTCTACACAGCCATGCAAGTTCCTCCATAATATGCCACAACTTTTTTCCTGACCTGTCACATTTACCAGGGCAATCATGACAAATCCTTCCCCGTCGTCGCGTTCACGTATCGGCTGGCGCAAGCCGCTTGCCCTGTTGCTGGTCATGGCGCTTGGCGGCGGCGGCTGGCTCGCCCTGCACGGCAAGAACAGCGACGCCAGACAGGCCGGCAACGGCCAGGCGGAACAGCCGAAGGCGCATGCGTTTGAGCTGGCGGCCAGCGACGTTGCGCTGATCGGCGCCAGGGAGCTGCACATCACCCTGCCGTTGTCGGGATCGCTGATGCCGCTGGTGCAGGCCACGGTCAAATCCAAGGTCGCCGCCGAAGTCCGTGAAACCCTGGTGCGCGAAGGGATGCAGGTCAAGCGCGGCCAGGTCATGGCCCAGCTCGACACGGCCGACCTGAAGGCGCGCTACGCCAGCCAGCAGGCGACGCTGGACGAAGCCAGGGCCAAGCTGGCGCTGGCCAACAAGAACCATGACATCAACCAGATGCTGCTGAAGCAGAAATACATCTCGCAAAACGCCTTCGATACCGCCCACAACAGCGTCGAGGTGGCGGAAGCGGCGGTCAAGTCAGCCTCGTCGCAGCTGGAAATCGCACAGCGGGCGATGGATGACGCCACCATCCACGCACCGATCGCCGGCATCGTCAGCAAGCGCGAAATCCAGCAAGGCGACAAGGTCTCGCCCGACTCGCCGCTGTTTTCCATCATGGACCTGAGCCAGATGACGCTGGAAGCCCAGGTGCCGGCCAGCGAGATCCCGAGAGTCAAGCTGGGCCAGGACGTGACCTTTGCGGTGGACGGCTTCCAGGAGCGCCGCTTCGCCGGCAAGGTGACGCGCGTCAATCCCGCTACCGAAGCCGGCTCGCGCGCCATCAAGGTGTATATCGCCGTCAACAACAACGATGGCGCGCTGAAAGGCGGCATGTTCGCCAAGGGCGCCATCACCTTGCAAAAATCGGAAGTGCGGCCGCTGCTGCCGCTGGGCGCGCTCCGCCGCGAAAACGGCGTCGACCTGGTCTACACGGTGCAAAACAACCTGATCGTGGCGCAGCCGGTGACGCTGGGCTTGCGCAACGACGATGAAAACCTGGCCGAAGTGACTTCCGGCCTGGCGGCAGGCGCGCATGTGATCGTGGTCAGGCTGGACGGCGTCAAGCCCGGCAGCGCGGTCAAGATGGCAGAAAACGCCGGCGCCAAGCGCAACAGCTAAGGGACACGACGCGCCATGTGGATAACCAAAATCAGTATCAACCATCCGGTGTTCGCCACCATGGTGATGGTGGCCTTGCTGGTGCTCGGCCTGTTCTCCTACCAGGAACTGGGGCTGGAACAGATGCCGGACATACAGACGCCCGGCCTGCTGATCGAGATGCGCTACCCAGGCGCATCGCCGGAAGCCGTCGAGAACGACATCACCAAGCCGATCGAAGACACCATCAATTCGGTCAGCGGCATCAAGACCATCCTCTCCAGCTCATATGAAGGACGCAACGACACTTGGGTGACCTTCGAGCTGAGCGTCAACATGGACCGCGCGGTGCAGGAAGTGCGCGACAAGATCGCCCAGATCCGTCCCAGCATGCCAAAGGACGCCAAGGATCCATTCATCGTCCGCGGCGACACCCTCAACAGCCAGCCGCTGGCCTCGCTCAGCGTGACCTCAAGCACACGGAGCCTGCGCGACCTCTCTACCCTGACCGAACAGATCATCGTCAAGCGCCTGCAGGCGGTGGCCGGCGTCGCCAAGATCGCTGTCGGCGGCAACGTCAGCCGCCAGGTGCTGGTCAATCTCAAGCCCGAGCAGATGGCGGCGCAGAAAGTCGGCGTCGATGAAGTCTTGAATGCGATCCAGAGCACCAACCAGGACATGCCGGCCGGCCTCATCACCCGCGGCGCCTCCGAACAGCTGGTGCGGCTGGAAGGCAAGATGAAAGATCCGCGCGCCTTCGGCCAGATCATCGTCGCCCGCCGCGCCGGCACCCCGGTCTACCTGGACCAGGTGGCGCAGATCGTCGACGGCGAGCGCGAAGAAACCTCGATCTCGCGCTTCAACGGCCAGCGCGCCATCAACCTGGACATCACCAAGATCCAGGACGCCAACATCGTCGCGGTAGGCGACGGCGTGCGCAACGAAGTGGAAGTCCTGAAGACGCAGCTGCCGAAGGATGTCGAGATCAAGATCGTCCATGCCAATTCAGACAACGTCAAAAGCTCGCTCGACCGGGTCAAGGAAACCATCCTTGAAGGCGCGGCGCTGACGATCCTGATCGTGTTCCTGTTCCTGCACTCCTGGCGCAGCACCATCATTACCGGCCTGACCCTGCCGATTTCGGTGATCGCCAGCTTCATCGCCCTGCACGCTTTCGGCTTCACCCTGAACTTCATGACCCTGATGGCGCTGTCGCTGTGCATCGGCTTGCTGATCGACGACGCCATCGTGGTGCGCGAAAACATCGTGCGCCACCTCGACATGGGCAAGAGCCACGTCGCCGCGGCGCGCGACGGCACCCAGGAAATCGGCCTGGCGGTGATGGCCACCACCTTTGCCATCGTTGCCGTATTTGTGCCGGTAGCCTTCATGAAGGGCATTATCGGCCGCTTCTTCCTGCAGTTCGGCGTCACCGTCACGGTGGCGGTGCTGGTGTCCCTGTTCGTCAGCTTTACGCTGGACCCGATGCTGTCCTCGGTCTGGCCCGATCCGCCGGAGAACCGCTTCCAGCGCCTGCCCTGGCTGGCGCGCCTGATGGCCGGCATCGAACACTTGATCGAGCGCATCCACGGCGTCTACGGCCGCATCCTGCAGCGCGCTCTGGCCTGGCGCAAGACCACGCTCACCCTGGCGCTGGCGCTGTTCGTCGGCAGCCTGTTCCTGGCGCCGCTGGTCGGCACCGAATTCATTCCGGATACCGACCAGGGCTTCATCGCCCTCAAGCTCAAGACTCCGGTCGGCTCCAGCCTGGTGTACACCGACAGCAAGATGCGCCAGGTCGAAGACGCGCTGCGCAAGATGCCGCAGATCGAGACCATCAGCACCACCGTCGGCACCGACGACGGCCGCAATGCAGCCGACATGAACCTGACTTTGACCAATCGCAACACCAGCCATCGCATCGCGCAGAAGGAAGTGGAAAAGAATATCCGCGAGCGCCTGAAATCGATTCCCGGGATTGAGCTGTCGGTCGGCTGGGACAAGCCTATCTATGTGGCGATTCTCGGCCCCGAGACCGACAAGCTGAGCGCCATCGCCGACCAGGTGATGCTGAAGATCGGCAAGATCAAGGGCATCACCGACCTCGAAAACAGCCTGACCGCGGCCAACCCGGCGGTCACCATCAAGGTCAACAACACCCTGGCCAGCGACCTCGGCCTGAGCGTGCAGCAGATCGGCGCCGCCCTGCGGCCGTTCGTCTCTGGCGACGCCAACGGCCACTGGCTGGCGGCGGACGGGCAAAACTATGAAGTCAATGTGCAGCTGCCGAAATCCGGCCGGCAGAAGATCGCCGACCTCGGCGACCTGTCGGTCGCCAGCAGCAACCTCGACAGCGACGGCAAGCCGATCATGGTGCCGCTGCGGCAAGTGGTCGAATTCGTCCACACCTCCAGCCCGCGCGTAATCAAGCGCCAGGACCTGCAGCGCCGCATCGGCATCTACGCCAACGTCGAAGGCCGTCCTTCGGGCGACGTCGGCACCGAGGTGCAGGCCGTGATCAAGCAGATCGAACTGCCGCCAGGCTATCGTTTCGACGTCGGCGGCCGCACCAAGGACATGCAGGAAGCATTCGGCTCGGCGCTGGCGGCGCTGGGCATTGCCGTGATCTTCATCTACCTGATCCTGGCTTCGCAGTTCGGCAGCTTCCTGCAGCCGATCGCCATCATGGCCTCGCTGCCGTTTTCGCTGATCGGCGTGTTCCTGGCCTTGCTGATCACCGGCAGCACCCTGAACATCTTTTCCATCATCGGCTTCATCATGCTGATGGGACTGGTCACCAAGAATGCGATCCTGCTGGTCGATTTCAGCAACCGCGAACAGCGCGGCGGCCGCTCGCAATACGAGGCCATCCTGACGGCCGGCCAGGTGCGCCTGCGCCCTATCCTGATGACCACGCTGGCGATGCTGTTCGGCATGCTGCCGATGGCGCTGGGCCTGGGCGACGGCGGCGAAACCCAGGCGCCGATGGGACGCGCGGTGATCGGCGGCATCATCACCTCGACCCTGCTGACCTTGGTGGTGGTGCCGGTGGCCTATAGCTACCTGGACAGCTGGGGCAAGCGGGCGCTGCGCTATTTCAAGGGCGGCCACGCCAAGGAAGCGGAGACGGCGGCGCTGCCCAGCAAATCCTGATTTTCAGCTCAGCGGTGATCCAGCCCCTGCGCCCGCATGCGTTCGGCGGGATCGCTAAAGGTCTGGTTGCGCAAGGCCTCGATCTGCCGGTTGCGGTCTTGTTCGGCGCTGCCGCTCTGCTGGCTGATCTGCTCCGCGGCCTGGCGATACCGGGTGTAGCGCTCTTGCCAGGCCTGCTCTTCCCGGCCAAGCTGATCAAAGCGCTGCGCCGCCGCCGGACCGAACTGCTGCGCCATCATGTCGCGCTGCGCCTGCTGGCTGGCGCCCTGCTGCCGCAACTGGCGTAGATCGTCAAAGCTCTTTTGCACGGGATCGGCAGCGCTTAAGCCACTCTTGACGCCGCTGCGCAAAGCCGCCAGCATGCGTTGCGATTCCGCCTCCTCTTCGCCAAACCAGATCCTCGCCGCCTCCATGCCCAGCATGTCCTGGCGCAAGCGCGACAACTGCGCCAGCCAGCTTGCCACGCGCTCCGCATCCAGCGGCGCCATCTTGCTGTCCGCCGTCAGCGCCGGCGGAGTTTGCCGCTCCAGCAGCGCATCATGCGCCGCCAGATACGCGACATAAGCGCGCGCCAGCCGTTCGCCGTCGGCGTAGGCCGGCGCCGGCAGGCTGCTCTTCAGGTAAGCCAGCAGCTGCGCCATGTGTTCACTGCGGGAACCGGGCAAGCCGCCCAGCAGGTAGTAATCGAACACATCGCGCAAGGCGCGGCTGACTTGCAGATGCTGGTCCGCGCCCACCGCCAGCCCTGGCGGCGGGCTGGTGTCCCTGGCGGGCGGCAGATTGTCGCTCACGGCGGCGTTCAACTGTCCGGGACCGAAGCGGTCCGCCGCGTTGGCGGGAATAGCTGCTTGCGTGCCGGCGGCAGCCGCTGCCGGTTGCGCCGAGCGAGAGCAAAACAGCGCTGCGGCAAGCAAACCAAGCACCACCACCGCCATCCCTAGCATAAACCGGTGTCTGGTCTGCATCGCTGCTCCTACAGACCGGCGGTCTTGAGACGATTGGCCTGGGTGCGGATGGTCACCACAGGATCGGCGCTGAACAGGCCGCGCAGGCCGAACAGCTGGTTGACCTCGTCCAGGTGGTTCCAGCCGTACACGCCCAGCTCACGGCCGAAGCGCGCGCTGCATACCGGCACCAGCCCATCGTTGGCGCCGCCGCCGGCAGTCTTGATGATCACGCTGCCGAGCACCATGATCGGATCGGTGACATCGAGGACATTGGTGCCGGCCTGGTTGCCGGTCCAGGAATACAGCAGCTGGGTATTGCCGCTGCGGACCTCGGACGCAGCGCCATTCACGCTGCAGTTGGCGGGCACGCCGGCGCTGGGATAAAGACGGTTGAAATTCGCCGCACCGGCCGTGGTCAGGCCGCTCAAGGCAGCCAGCGGATCTTGCGGCTGCGGATTGCCGACAAACAGGCTGAGCAGCTGCCCGAGCACCGAGGTGCCGTCAGCCAGCAGGTTTTTCAGGGCCTGGGGCGTCATGCTGACCGTGTCGGCTACCGGGGTTCCCGCATGCGGCGTGGCGATGGTGGTGACCGAGGCGATCCATTGCGGCTTGACCGCGGCGGCGTAGCGTGAAGTGGTGCCGCCCTGGCTATGCGAAATCAGGTTGACCTTGCTGGCGCCGGTAGCAGCCAGCACGCTGCTGATCTGCTTCAGCAATTCCTCGCCGCGCTGTTCGTCGCTGTTGAAGGCGGCGACGTCGGCGACATATACCGTGGCGCCGTTGGCGCGCAGGTCGCTGGGGATCTGCCACCAGTAATCGACCACGCCGAAGTACTTGGAAGTGCCGGCCAGCCCGTGCACCAGCACGATCGGATACTTGGTTTGCGCGTAGGCGCTGGACGCTGAGGTCCCGAACAGGCTGAACACGGAAGCCTGGGCCTGCCCCCACGGCAGGCAACAGCAAAAGACAGAAGCAACTGCGATTCGGCGTAGCGATTTCATCATCACATCTCCTTAAATAAACGCACGGTCGTGCTCTTTTGTTATCTCAATGGTACACATATACAGACCTGTCTACAATCAATACCCATCGTGCAGAGCAGCATTGCAAACCGCCCGCCCGCAGCGGCCGGCAGCAGCCTTCGAGCCGGCAGGGCATAATGACGCGGCCCGTCAAATCACTAGACACTAGATCAACAGGAGAGAACATGCCCACCCGTGAAGAAACCCTGGCGCAATGGCAGGCGCAGGAAAGCGCTGTGCGCGCCAAACTGGCCGCTCCCGGCGTCGCCTCGCTGGAGCAGCTGAAGCAATGCAGCGGTGTCGAGTTTTTACAACGCATCCTGGACGGCGAACTGCCGATACCGCCGATTGCGCAGACGCTCGATTTCACCCTGCTGGAAGCGGAGCCGGGCCGGGTGATCTTCCAAGGCACGCCGGGCATGCAGCACTACAACCCGATCGGCAGCGTGCATGGCGGCTACTTTTGCACCTTGCTGGATTCGGCGCTGGGCTGCGCGGTGCAATCCACCCTGCCGAAAGGGAGCGGCTACACCACGCTGGAACTGAAGGTCAACCTGATCCGCGCGCTGACCGACAAGACCGGCCCGGTGCGCGCCATCGGCAAGGTGATACAGGTCGGCGGCAGGGTCGGCGTGGCGGAAGCCAATATCGTCGACGTCGATGGAAAAATTTATGCGCACGCCACTACCACTTGCCTGGTGTTTGCGCTACCATAGCGAAGCCGGTTCAGTGCCTGGCCCTGCGGCATGCAGCAAGCGCGCCAGGCGCATCCCATGCGCCGCGACACAACATGGCTCTCCCGCAATCAGCCGGAAGCAATTCTCCCCGTCTTCGCAAAAACCGTCTAACACCGATTGCCGCTTTAAACTAGCTGTCACTTTTTATAGCTAGCAAAACGGAAAACCAGCAGCTATATTCTTTTGCGCCTGGAAGCGGCAGACGACCCGCACGCCACCCATCGCATGCATTAAATTCAATTCGTAAAGCTATCTGTTTTACGCATGCCCCAATGCGGACCGCCGAGTCATGCAGTCAGCGCACAGGCACGCAGATCATTCCCGTTTCATTCATGACATGGAGAACTGCTTGGAAATCGTCGCCCCTCCGGCTGCCGCAACTGCGCTGACCACTGCCCAAACGGCGGTGTGGCTTGGCGTCAAATGCGCCGCGCCTGGCTACAACTTCAACCTCGCCGAGGCCGTCGACATCTTCGGCGAGATCGACCTTGCGCGGTTCCTGGCAGCCATGCAGACAGTGGCGGATGAAAGCGAGTCGGCGCGCCTGCGCCTGCTCGATACCGAACGCGGACCGCGCCAGATCGTGGAGCCAGGCTTCAGCGGCGAGCTGCCTTATCTCGACTTCAGCCGCGAGCGTGATCCGAAAGCCGCCGCGCAAGCCTGGATGCGCGCCGATTTCAGCCGCGCCGTCGATCTGACGCGCGGCCGGCCCTGGCTGTCGGCATTGCTGCGCACCGCCCGCGACCACTACGTCTGGTATCACCGCAGCCATCGCATCTTGCTTGACGGCTCAGACGGCGGCATGATGGCGCGCCGTCTGGCCGATGTCTATAGCGCGCTGGTCAAGAACCAGACGCTGCCGGCCGCAACTGCCTTGCCGTCCATTGCGCAACTGCTGCAAGAAGAACACGACTACCGCGGATCGGAGCGCTACGCGAGCGACCGCCAATACTGGATGGAACGCTTCAGCCATGCGCCGCCGCCATTGACCCTGGCGGCTCAGCCCTCGGCCGATAGCGCCGGCTTGCTGCGCCAGAGCGCCCGCTTTCCGGTTGCCGGCGTGCATGCCTTGCGCGGCATCGCGCGCAAGCTGGAGATTCCCATGCCGCAGCTCCTGATTGCAGTCACTGCCGCTTTCCTGTATCGCGCTACCGGCATGGCGGACATGGTGATCGGCGTGGCGGCGCAGGCGGCTGAAATCCTGCCGCTGCGGCTGGCGCTGAGCGCGGAGCTGTCCATCGAAGAATTGATGCGAGACGTCAGCCGGCAGATGCGGCAAATCCTGCGACACCAATCCTATCCGTACGAACAGCTGCGTAACGATTTGCACATGCTGTCCGGACAAAGACAGTTGTTCAGCACCGTGGTCAAGGTCGAATCTTGCCACAGCGATCTGCATTTCGGCAGCCATCCGGCCAAGCTGCGCCAGCTGTGCGGCGGCAGCGCCCAGGACCTGGCGATCTCTCTCTACGAACGCGGCGCCGGCCAGGACTTGTACATCGAGTTTGACGCCAATCCTGCGCTTCATGACGCACAGATGCTGGCCGAACACCAGCGCCGGCTGCTCACCTTCCTGGCGGCGGCGACGCATAGCCCGGCGCAGAAGATCGGCCAGCTGGAACTGTCCGATGCGACCGGGCGCAAGCATCTGCCGGCAAGCCGCAACGATGCCGAACCCGCGGCCGCGGAAAGCAATCTGTCGCGCCTGATAGAAGAACAGCTCGCGCGCAGCGAGCACGCCGCTGCGCTGCATTTCGACGGCGAGCCGCTGCCGCGGCGCAGCGCTGAAAACACCCCTAATTGATGATCGCCGCGGCAACCCAGGCAAATTCTGCTTGAGCCGCCGCGCGGCATGGCCTCACTCAAAGCTGGAGAGTCGCCACCTTCCCTTCCAGCCTTGCCGGTTGCAGCGCTATATTCAGCACCTGCGCAAAGACCTCGATATGCGGTGAAATCATCATCGTCTGATGCGTTCCCGGCACCGGGAACAGCCGCAGCTGCAACTCTGACAGCACCTCGCCCCAACCGCGCAGCGGTTCGTTGACGGTATCGCCCACGGCGCTGTAATAGTGCACGGGAATGGCGATCGGCTGTGTTTTATATTCGCCATAGGCGCGGATGATGGTGCGGCTGTTCTCCATCAGCTGCAGCAAGCCTTGCAGGGAAAAGCCGGCCGGGAACAGGCCGCCTCGTCTTGCCGTCTGCAGCAGGGTCTGGATATCGACATCGGCGGCGATCGCTTTCAGCTTGTCCATCGCCGCCAGCAGCAACGGATCATTGCCGGCGGCGGCTTCCAGCAGCTTCAGCATCAGCTGCTTGTCGCCCAGCTTCTCTTCGCGCTCATCGTCGTCGCCGAGAGTGCAATGCGTATCGAACAGACCGACAAACTCCACCTGCTCGCCTTCCTTGAGGAACTGCTGCGCCGTCTCATAGGCCAGCATGCCGCCAAAGGACCAGCCGGCCAGGCGGTAAGGCCCGCTCGGCTGCACCGCGCGTATCAGTCCCAGCATGCGCGTCGCCATGCTCTCCACGCTCAGCAGCGGCGCCTCTTCCGGCGGCACCGGCGGCAGGCCGTATACCGGAATGCCGGGATCGACGTGCTGCGCCAGCATGTGCGCATAAATCAGCAGCCCGGAACCCTCGTGCATCAGGAACAAGGGACGCTGGCGCCCGCCGGCGCGCACCAGCACCGCCGCATTCTCAGTCTTCAGCGGATTGAGCTGCGCTATATGCGCAGCCAGCGCAGCCACGGTCGGATAGGTAAACACGTCGCTGGCTGAAATCCGCACGCCCTTTTTCTTCAGCAGGGTCACCACTTGCAGTATCGACAGCGAATGGCCGCCCAGCGCGAAGAAATTGTCGTGGCGGCCGATGCGGGCAACCTGCAGCAGCTCCGACCAGATCTCGGCCAGGGCAACTTCGATTTCCCCCTCCGGCGCCGCGTAGCCGCTCACTGCAAATGCCTCCGCCTCCGGCGCCGGCAGCTTCTTGCGGTCCACCTTGCCATTGGCTGTCAGCGGCAGCTCTGCCAATGCGACATACGCTGCCGGCACCATGTACTCAGGCATGCCGGCGCTCAGGTAGGAGCGCAGTGCTGCGGCGTCGATCTCTTCATTGGCGACGATATAGGCCACCAGGCGCTTGTCGCCGGGACTGTCCTCGCGTGCAATCACCACGACTTCGCGGATCGCCGGATGCAGGGCCAGCCGTGCTTCGATCTCGCCCAGTTCGATGCGGAAGCCACGGATCTTGACCTGGAAGTCGTTGCGGCCCAAATGCACCAGCTCGCCGTCTCCCTGCCAGCGCGCCAGGTCGCCGGTGCGGTACAGCAGCGCTCCGGGGCGGCCGCTGAAACGGTCGGGAATAAAGCGCTCCGCCGTCAACTCTTCCCGGTTCAGGTAGCCACGGGCGACGCCGGCGCCGCCGATATAGATTTCGCCGGCAACGCCGACCGGCACCGGCTCCCCTTGCGCATCCAGCAGATACACCTGGGTGTTGGCGATCGGCCGGCCTATCGGTATGCTCGCCTCGACCGCATCGATGGCAGTCACTTCATAAGTCGTGGCGTAGGTCGTCGTTTCCGTCGGGCCGTAGCAATGGATCAGGTGCTGCGGCTTGCCCGCCGCCAGTACGCGCGCAAAGGTGGCCGGATCGCAGCGCTCTCCTCCCGTCAGCAGGAAGCGCAGGCGGCGGAACGCATCCGGCACGATCGCCGCGCATTGATTGAACACCGCCGTGGTCAGGAACAGCGTGCTGACGCCTTGCTGTTCCAGCGCATCGGCAAAGCGCAGCGGATCGAGAAAGACCTCCTTGTCGATCACGACCACCCGTCCGCCATTCAGCAAGGCACCCCAGATTTCCATGGTCGAGGCGTCGAAGGCCGGATTGGCGGCGAAGGCGATGCGGTCGCCGGCGTCAAAGGCCGCGTAGCCGTTCTCCAGCACCAGGCGCTTGATCCCGCGATGCGGCACCAGCACCCCTTTCGGCTGCCCGGTCGAACCCGAGGTATACATGATGTAGGCAATCGTCTCGTCGTCGCCGCCCGGCGTCAGGTTGTCGGCGGCATAGGCGTTGGACGAGATCTGGTCCAGGTTGACCCTGGCCAGCGCAGCCTGTGCCGGCCAGTGGCCGTCGCTGAGCGCCAGCAGCACGCCGGCGCCGCTGTCTTTGGCCATGAAAATCTTGCGCTCGTCCGGCAAGGCTGGATCCAGCGGCACGTAGGCGGCGCCGCACTTGAGGATCGCCAGTTCGGCGACAATCAGCGGCAAGCAACGCTCCAGCTGCAGCGCCACCCGGTCGTTGCGCCTGACGCCCAGCTGCCGCAGGTGATGCGCCAGCTGGTTGGCCTGGCGGTTGAGCTCGGCATAACTCAACTGATGGGCGCCATGCACTGCCGCGATCGCATCCGGCGTCCGCGCCGCCTGCGCCTCGAACAGCTGCGGCAGCAAGGGCGCCGGATTGGCGGCGTCGGTCTGGTTCCAGCTCTTCACTATCCGCTGGCGCTCTGCTGCGCTCATCAGCGGCAGATCTGCGATCTGCCGGCTGTCGTCGCTGACCATTGCTTGCAGCAGGCACTGCCAATAGCCCAGGTAGCGCTCGACGGTGCTGCGTTCGAACAAGGCGGTGGCATACTCAAGCACGCCGGCAATCACATCGCCCGACTCTTCCAGCGACAAGGTCAGGTCGAATTTGGCGGTCACTTGCTTGTACGGCAGATGCGTCATCTCCAGGCCCGGCAGCTGCAGCTTGCCTTGCGGCGCGTTCTGCCACGCAAACATTACCTGGAACAAGGGACTATGCGCCATGCTGCGCACCGGATGGGTATGTTCGACCACCTGTTCGAACGGAAGATCCTGGTGCTGCTGCGCCGCCAGCGACTGTTGCTTGACGTGTTCCAGCAGAGTGCCCACCGTTGCCTGTTCCGGCAGGCGGATACGCAGCGCCAGCGTGTTGACGAAGAAGCCGATCAAGCCTTCCACTTCCTGCTGGCTGCGGTTCGCCGCCGGCGTGCCGATGACCACGTCGTCCTGCCCCGACAGACGCCCCAGCAGCAGAGCCCAGCTGCTCAGCAGCGTCATGTGCAAGGTGCTGCCGTGGCGATGGCTCAAGGTCTTGAGTTTTTTAGTCAGCTCTTGATCCAGCGCCGTCGCTACCCAGGCGCCGGCATAGTCCTGTTGCAGCGGACGGGAATGATCGGTCGGCAATTCCAGCAAGCTCGGCGCGCCCGCCATGTTCTCTTTCCAGTACGCGGTCTGCTGTTCCAGCACCGTGCCGCTCATCCAGCGCCGCTGCCACGCAGCGTAATCCGGATACTGCACCGCCAGCGGCGGCAAGGGATCGTGCTCGCCCTGCCGGTAGGCGCTGTACAGCGCGCTGATTTCATTGAGCAGCACCGCGATCGACCAGCCGTCCGAAACGATATGGTGCATGGTGATCAGCAGCGTATGCCGGGTACGCGTCTCCTGCAGCAGACGGCCACGGATCAGCGGTCCTTGCTCCAGGTCGAACGGCGCCGCCGCTTCTTCCGCGATCAGGCGTTCCCGCTCCGCGTCGCGCTCCGGATGATGCCGCAAGTCGTGCTCCAGCAGTTGGAAATGGCTGAGGTCCGCCGCCTTGACGCGCTGTATTACATCTCTGCCTACATCCCCGCCTTCGGCGGCAAAGCTGGTGCGCAGCGCTTCGTGGCGGAATACCAGGCGCTCCAGCGCCTGCTCCAGGGCAACCCGGTCGAGCTCGCCGCGCAGCTGCAAGGCCAGCGGAACATGGTAGGCCTGGCGCACCTCGCCCATCTGCTCCAGGAACCATAGCCGCTGCTGGGCAAACGATAGCTGCTCCCGCTCCGCGCCGCTGGCGCGCGTGATCAGCGGCCGGACGCCTTTATCGCTGCCGGATAATCCGGCGGCGAAGTCGGCAAGGTACGGATGCATGAAGACGGCGCTCAGCGCCACTTCGACGCCGAACGCTTGCCGCAGCCGCGAAATCATCTGCACCGCCAGCAGCGAATGGCCGCCAAGCGAGAAGAAATTGTCGTGACGGCCGATGCACTCGATTTTCAGCAGCTCCGACCAGATCGCCGCCAGCGCGATTTCCGTCTCACCGAGCGGCGCGGCATATTCATTGGCTGCATAGGCAGCGCCATCCGGGGCCGGCAGGTTCTTGCGATCCAGCTTGCCGTTCGCCGTCAGCGGCAAGGCCGCCAGCGCGACGTATGCCGCCGGCACCATGTAGTCCGGCAGGTTGACGCTCAGATGTGCGCGCAGGGTTTCCGCATCGACGTTTTCGTGCACCACGATATAGGCCACCAGGCGCTTGTCGCCCGGGATATCTTCCCGCGCAATCACCACAGCCTCGCGGATCGCTGCATGCAGCGTCAGTTGTGCCTCGATCTCGCCCAGCTCAATGCGGAAGCCGCGGATCTTGACCTGGAAGTCGTTGCGGCCCAGGTACATCAGCGCGCCGTCGGCCTGCCAGCGCGCCAGATCGCCGGTCTTGTACAAGCGCGCTCCCGGCACTTGCGAGAAGCGGTCGGCGATGAAACGCTGCGCGCTCAGTTCCGGTTGGTTCAGGTAGCCGCGGGCGACCTGCACGCCGCCGATATGCAGCTCGCCGGCGACGCCAAGCGGCACCGGTTCGCCTAGCGCATCGAGGACGTAAATGCGGGTATTGGCGATCGGCTTGCCGATAGGAATTGCGCTCCTGGCGTCTCCGGCGACGCAAGTCCACGCTGTCACGTCCACTGCGGCTTCGGTAGGCCCATACAGATTGTGCAGCTGGGCATGCGGCAGCAGTGCATGGAAATTTTGCGCCAGCGACGCCGGCAGCGCCTCGCCGCTGCACATCACCCGCACAATGCTGCTGCAGGCAGCGGCTTGGTCGTGGGCGGCAAACACCTGCAGCATGGAGGGCACGAAGTGCAGCGTGGTGACGCCGGCAGCGCGGATGAGCTCGCTCAGGTAGGCCGGATCCTTGTGGCCCTCCGGCTTGGCCATCACCAGCTTGGCGCCGGTCATCAGCGGCCAGAAGAATTCCCACACCGAGACGTCGAAACTGAAAGGCGTCTTTTGCAGCACCACGTCGTCCTGCTGCAGTCCATAAGCCTGTTGCATCCACAGCATGCGGTTGACCACGCCGCGATGCTCGTTCATCACGCCCTTCGGCTTGCCGGTCGAGCCGGAGGTGTAGATCACGTACGCCAGGTCGGACGGCGCCAGGCAGCTGCTGTCGGGATTGTGCTCCGGATATCCGCTCCAGCTGGGTGCTTGCAGGTCCAGCAGCGGCAACTCCGGTGCGATCGACGCCCGCACCTGTTGCCAGCCGCCTGCAATCCCGGCCTGCGTCAGCACCACGCGCGGCGCGCTGTCGCTCAGCATGTGCGCCAGGCGGTCCGCCGGGTAGGCCGGATCCAGCGGCACATAGGCCGCCCCCGCCTTCAGCACGCCCAGCAAGGCAACCACCATCTGCAGGCTGCGCTCGGCGCAGACCGCCACCCTGTCGTCCGGCTTGACGCCCAGCTCGCGCAGGTAGTGCGCCAGCTGGTTGGCCTGACGGTTCAGTTCGGCATAGCTTAGCTGTTGCCCGTCCTGCTCCACCGCCACCGCGTCCGGCGTGCGCGCGGCCTGCGCTTCGCACAGCTGATGCAGCAGGGACTCGCGCTCCGGATACCTCACCTCGGTCGCATTCCACGCCGCCAGCACCTGCCGTTCCGCCTCGCCCAGCAGCGGCAGGCTGGCGATCTGCCGCGCATCGTCGCTGACCATCGCTTCCAGCAGACGGCGCCAATAGCCGAGATAGCGTTCCACCGTGGCTTGTTCAAACAAGGCCGTAGCATATTCCAGCGAACCGGCGACTGCATCGCCCGCTTCGCCCAGCGACAAGGTGAGGTCGAATTTTGCCGTCACCTGCCTGAGCGCCAACGGCGTCAGCTCCAGGCCTGAGAGCTGCAGCCTGCCTTGCGGCGCGTTCTGCCAGGCGAACATCGTCTGGAACAAGGGGCTGTGCGCCATGCTGCGCACCGGATTGGCATGCTCCACCACCTGCTCGAACGGGACTTCCTGATGATGCTGGGCTGCCAGCGACTGCTGCTTCACGTGCTCCAGCAGGGTTGCCACCGTAGCCTGTTCCGGCAGATGGATACGCAGCGCCAGCGTATTGACGAAGAAACCGACCAGGCCCTCGACTTCTTGCTGGCTGCGATTCGCCGCTGGCGTGCCGATGACCACGTCGTCCTGTCCCGCCAGCCGGCCCAGCAGCAGGGCCCAGCTGCTCAGCAGCGTCATGTACAGGGTGATGCCGTGGCGCTGGCTCAAGGCCTTCAGTTTGCGCGTCAGCGCGGCGTCCAGCGTTGTCTCGATGCTGGCGCCGGCATAGTCTTGCTGCGCCGGCCGCGGATAGTCGGTGGGCAGTTCCAGCAGGGTCGGAGCCCCTGCCAGGCTCTGCTTCCAGTAGGCGGCCTGCTGTTCCAGCACGGCGCCGCTCATCCAGCGCCGCTGCCATGCCGCGTAATCCGGATACTGTACCGCCAGGGCTGGCAGCGGATCATGCTGCCCCAGCAGATAGGCGTTGTAGAGTGCGCTGATTTCATCCAGCAGCAGGCCGGTCGACCAGCCGTCCGAAACGATATGATGCGTGGTGATCAGCAGCGTGTGCTGGGTCCGCGTCTCTTGCAGCAGGAGGCCGCGGATCAGGGGGCCTTGAGTCAGGTCGAAAGGCCTGGACGCTTCTTCGGCAAGCAATCGATCCCGCTCCTCCTCGCGTTCCGGATGATGGCGCAAATCGTGTTCCAGCAGCTGAAAATGACTGAGTTCCGCCGCCGCGACGCGCTGTATCGCAGCCTGGCCTTCCATGGCGACAAAGCTGGTGCGCAATGCTTCATGGCGGAACACCAGCCGCTCCAGCGCCTGCAACAGGGCTACCCGGTCGAGTTCGCCGCGCAACTGCAAGCCCAGCGGAATGTGATAGGCATGGCTGACTCCGCCCATCTGCTCCAGGAACCACAAGCGTTGCTGCGCAAACGACAATTGCTCGCGCTCTGCTGCGCTGGCGACTGTCAGCGGCGGCCGGACGCTGGACGGACCAGTCAGCAGCTGTGCAGAGAAGTCCTCCAGCACCGGATGCGCAAACAAGGTGCTGATCGCCACCTCGATATCGAATGCCTGCCGGATGCGCGAAATCATCTGCACCGCCACCAGCGAATGGCCGCCGAGCGAGAAGAAATTGTCGTGGCGGCCGATGCGCTCGACCCGCAGCAGCTGCGACCAGATCGCCGCCATGGCGGCTTCCGTTGCGCCTTCGGGCGCCGCGTAGCCGCCAACCGCATAAGCATCCGCTTCGGGCGCCGGCAGCTTCTTGCGATCCACCTTGCCATTGGCTGTCAGCGGCAGCTCTGCCAATGCGACATACGCTGCCGGCACCATGTACTCAGGCATGCCGGCGCTCAGGTAGGAGCGCAGCGCTGCGGCGTCGATCTCTTCATTGGCGACGATATAGGCCACCAGGCGCTTGTCGCCGGGACTGTCCTCGCGTGCAATCACCACGACTTCGCGGATCGCCGGATGCAGGGCCAGCCGTGCCTCGATCTCGCCCAGTTCGATGCGGAAGCCACGGATCTTGACCTGGAAGTCGTTGCGGCCCAAATGCACCAGCTCGCCGTCTCCCTGCCAGCGCGCCAGGTCGCCGGTGCGGTACAGCAGCGCACCGGGACGGCCGCCGAAACGGTCTGGAATAAAGCGCTCCGCCGTCAACTCTTCCCGGTTCAGGTAGCCACGGGCGACGCCGGCGCCGCCGATATAGATTTCGCCGGCAACGCCGACCGGCACCGGCTCCCCTTGCGCATCCAGCAGATACACCTGAGTGTTGGCGATCGGCCGGCCTATCGGTATGGTCGCCTCGACCGCATCGATGGCAGTCACTTCATAAGTCGTGGCGTAGGTCGTGGTTTCCGTCGGGCCGTAGCAATGGATCAGGTGCTGCGGCTTGCCCGCCGCCAGCACGCGCGCAAAGGCGGCCGGATCGCAGCGCTCTCCTCCCGTCAGCAGGAAGCGCAGGCGGCGGAATGCATCCGGCACGATCGCCGCGCATTGATTGAACACCGCCGTGGTCAGGAACAGCGTGCTGACGCCTTGCTGTTCCAACGCATCGGCAAAGCGCAGCGGATCGAGAAAGACCTCCTTGTCGATCACGACCACCCGCCCGCCATTCAGCAAGGCGCCCCAGATTTCCATGGTCGAGGCGTCGAAGGCCGGATTGGCGGCGAAGGCGATGCGGTCGCCGGCGTCAAAGGCCGCGTAGCCGTTCTCCAACACCAGGCGCTTGATGCCGCGATGCGGCACCAGCACCCCTTTCGGCTGCCCGGTCGAACCCGAGGTATACATGATGTAGGCAATCGTCTCGTCGTCGCCGCCCGGCGTCAGGTTGTCGGCGGCATAGGCGTTGGACGAGATCTGGTCCAGGTTGACCCTGGCCAGCGCAGCCTGTGCCGGCCAGTGGCCGTCGCTGAGCGCCAGCAGCACGCCGGCGCCGCTGTCCTTGGCCATGAAAATCTTGCGCTCGTCCGGCAAGGCTGGATCCAGCGGCACGTAGGCGGCGCCGCACTTGAGGATCGCCAGTTCGGCGACAATCAGCGGCAGGCAGCGCTCCAGCTGCAGCGCCACCCGGTCGTTGCGCCTGACGCCCAGCTGCCGCAGGTGATGCGCCAGCTGGTTGGCTTGGCGGTTGAGCTCGGCATAACTCAACTGATGGGCGCCATGCACTGCCGCGATCGCATCCGGCGTCCGTGCCGCCTGCGCCTCGAACAGCTGCGGCAGCAAGGGCGCCGGATATTGCGCTTGCGCGCCGTGCCCGGCCTTGATGACCTGACGTTTTTCCTCGGCCGGCATGACATCGATGCTGTTGATGGCGCGCTCCGGCGTCGTTTCCAGCGCCGTCACCAGCCCTTCCAGCGCCGTCTGCATGAAGCCGCACACCCGCATTGCCCCTACCGCCGGCGTGACTTGCGCAGTCAGCGCGAAATCAGCTCCCAGGTCGTCGACCGACAGGCTCAAGGGATAGTTGCTGCGCTCTTCTCCCGAAATCTGGGTAATCCCTTCCCAGGTCGCCTGTTCCGCGGGCGAGGCTTGGTCGAGCACGCTGTGACGATAATTGAGCAGGGCCGAGAACAAGGGCTGCGGCGCCGCAATCGCACTGGCCCGTTGCGCCAGCGCCAGCGAGGCATGTTCATGCGCCACCAGCTGCGCCAGCAATGCATGCGCATGCCGCACCCCGGCCGCCGCCCCTCGCGTATCGATATTGAGCCGCAACGGCAAGGTATTGACCAGCAAGCCCATCATGCGGTCGGCGCCCTCGCCGCCCTGCATGCGGCCGAACAGCACCGTGCCGAACACCACATCGCTGCGGTTGGAAACCCGCGCCAGCACCAGCGCCCAGGCCAGGTGGCACAGGCTGGCCGCACTCACGCCCAGTTGCCGCGCCTGCTGCCGCACACGCTGCGACAGCGCCGCGTTGAGCCGCACATGGCTCTCTTCCAGGCCGCCGCCGTCGCCGTGCACTTCCAGCAAGCCGAATGGCGCCGTCGGTTCGTCGACATCGCCCAGCATCTGGCGGAAGAAAGCTTCATGAACCTCGATGTTGCCGCCCAGCCTGGCTTGCGCCACGTAATTGCGGAATTGCAGCGGCGCCGGCAGCTGCGCCTGCTGCCCCTGCAGATGTGCCCCGATCTCGGCGTGGATGACTTCCAGCGTGGTGTGATCGTTGATCAGGTGATGCAGCAGAGTCAGCAGCACCCAACGCTGCTGCGCGGCGTCGTAGGCAAAACTGGTCCGCATCATGGGCGCCTGCGCCAGGTCAAGACGCGTATGGCGCGGATCGAAACGCGCCCGCAGCTGGCCGGCGACATCGCCATCGGCCGGATCCAGAATCAATTCTTCCCGCACCAGCGGCGCGCTGCGCCACACCACTTGCAGCGGCTCCGGCACGCCTTCCCAGATGATGGCCGTGCGCAGCGCGTCATGCCGCTGTATCACGCTCTGCAAGGCCGACAGATAGCTCTCCAGCCTGTGCCGGGTATCGAAACCGATCATCGCGACCAGCAGGTAAGGATCGCCTTCCTTGGCCATCAGGTGATGGAACAGGACGCCTTCCTGCAAGGGCGCTAGCGGATAGATATCCTGCACATTGGCGGCGCCGCCAGGCACGCGCTCGACGACGCGCGCAATTTCCGCCTCGCTCAAGCTCACCAGCGGCAGCATCGCCGGCGTAATCCGTTCGCAGCCGGACGGGATCAGGTTGGCAGGCACCGCCACCAGCGCGCTTTCCGCACCGACAGAGGCCGCCAGTCCGGCCAGCGTCGGCGTCGCGAACAGCGCCCTCACCTCGGCCGGCAAGCCTTGCTGGCGCATCCTCTCGATCAAGGCCACGCCCAGCAGCGAATGGCCGCCCAGCGAAAAGAAATTGTCGTGGCGGCCGACGCGCTCGATCTGCAGCAGCGACGACCAGATCGCTGCCAGCGCGATTTCCGTTTCGCCTTGCGGCGCTTCATAGCTGCTCGCCGCATAGGCATCGCTTGCCGGCGCCGGCAGGGTCTTGCGGTCCAGCTTGCCATTGACCGTCAGCGGCAAGGCGTCCAGCGTGACGTACGCGGCCGGCACCATGTAGTCCGGCAGATTGCGGCGCAGGTGCGTGCGCAGGGTTTCGGCATCGACTTCCTCGTTGGCCACGATATACGCCACCAGGCGCTTGTCGCCCGGCACATCTTCGCGTGCGATCACCACCGCTTCGCGGATCGCCGCATGCGCCGCCAGCTGCGTTTCAATCTCGCCCAGCTCGATGCGGAAGCCGCGGATCTTGACCTGGAAGTCGTTGCGGCCCAGGTACGTCAGCGTGCCGTCGGCCTGCCAGCGCGCCAGATCGCCGGTCTTGTACAGGCGCGCGCCTGGCGTCTGCGAGAAACAATCCGTCACGAAACGCTGCGCGCTCAGTTCCGGCTGATTCAGGTAGCCGCGGGCGACGCCGGCGCCGCCGATGTACAACTCGCCCGGCACGCCGACCGGCACCGGCTGCCCTCGGGCATCCAGCAGATACACAGAGAGATCCGGTATGCGCACGCCGATCGGGCTGACGCCGCCGCGCTCGGTATCGGCAACATCGATCGGCTGGTAAGTGACGTGGACCGTGGTCTCGGTAATGCCGTACATATTGATCAGGCGCGTGGCGCAGCCCCGGTTTTGCGCATACCAAGGGATCAAGGTCGCCGGCTCCAGCGCCTCGCCGCCGAAAATCACGTGCCGCAGCCGGTGTGCTTCCGCAGCGTCGCCTTGCGCCGCAATCAGCTGGCGGAAGGCGCTCGGCGTCTGGTTAAGAATGGTGACTTTCTCGCGGCATAGCAGGCGATAGAAATCTTCCGCCGAACGCGCTGTCTCCAGCGGCACCACCACCAAGCGCCCGCCATGCAGCAAGGCGCCCCAGATTTCCCATACCGAGAAATCGAAGGCGAAGGAATGGAACAGGCTCCAGACATCTTCCTTGCCAAAATGGAACCAGGCGTCGGTGGCGGCAAACAGGCGCGTCACGTTGCGATGCTCGACCATGACGCCCTTCGGCGTGCCGGTCGAACCCGAGGTGTAGATCACGTACGCCATGTCCGACGGCGCCAGATGGCTGCTGTCGGGATTATGTTCCGGGTATCCGCTCCAGGCCGGCGCCTGCAGGTCCAGCAGCGGCAGGCCAGCGGCAATCGTCGCTTTCACCTGCAGCCAGCCGCCTTCGATCCCGTCCTGCGTCAGCACGGCCCGCGGTGCGCTGTCGTTCAGCATGTGCGCCAGGCGATCCGCCGGATAAGCCGGATCCAGAGGGACATAGGCCGCACCCGCCTTCAGCACGCCCAGCAAAGCCACCACCATGCTCAAGCCGCGCTCGACGCAGATCGCCACCCTGTCGTCAGGCTGGACGCCCAGCTCGCGCAGATAGTGCGCCAGCTGGTTGGCCTGCCGATTCAGTTCGGTATAGCTCAGCTGCGCTTGACCATGCACTACCGCCACTGCATCCGGCGTCTTTTCCACCTGCGTCTCGAACAGCTGCTGCAGCAAAGGCGCGGGAAAACCGGCCTGGACCGCATTCCAGCTGCAGACGATCTGATGGCGCTCCGCCGCAGTGAGCAGCGGAAGCTGATCAACCGGGCAGTCTGCGCCTGACAGGACGGCATCCATCAGCAAGGCCATGCGGCTTTGCATGCGGACGATTTCATCGCGCGTGAAATGGCGCGTATTGTAGTCGAACACCACCAGCACATCCTGGTCCCTGTGAAAATCCTGGACCGACATGGCCAGCGGCGTCTGCTCGAATCCATGATCCAGCTCAACGCCGCTTGCCATCCCTGATCCCATCGGGAAATCGGTATTGAATACCTCAAAGGAAAGCGAGACGTCGAACAGCTGGCGATAGCCGTTCTGCACGACGTTGTGCAGGCGGTTGATCTCCGCGATCGGAAAGCGCTGATGGCGGTAGCAGCGGCGCATTTCCTTGGCGACCGCCGCCATCGCATGCACGAACGGCTGCTGCCGGTCCAGCGCAAACCCGACCGGAATGATCGACGAAAACATGCCAAAGGTGTTTTTTTCACGCGCATTGCTGCGATTGTGTACCGGTACGCCGATAACCACCTCTTCCAGGTCGACGACACGGGCGAAATAGACGCTGGTCAGCGCCAGCATGAAATCCGAGCCGGAAAAGCCATGCCCGGATGCAAACGCCGTCATTTTTTCAAACAGCGGACGCTCGATGGACCAATACACCTGTTCGCTGGGAGCCAGCGTTTTTGCGGCGAGCGCACTGTCGCCCGCGACCAGCCGCGCCGGCAGCTGCGTGAAACGCTGGCGCCAGAATTCCTTGTCGAGCGCAAAACGCGAAGAAGAGAAATAGTCCTGGTCCTTGGCAATGAAATCCAGGTAGGACGGCGCAGTTTCAGCGACAGTGCTGTCCAGCCCCAGCAAGCGATTGTATGCTTTGGCGATGCTGACGAAACTCTGCGAAGTACTGATGCCGTCGGCAACCAGATGGTGATAGCACAGCAGCCAGTAGTAACGCACAGGGCTTACGCGTATCAATTCCATTTTCCACAACAGCCCGCCATACAGATCGAAGGCCTGCTTGAATACCCGCTCCATATGTTGCCGCGCATGCTGGTCGCCATCGGCTGCGCCGGATAAGTCCAGCACCGGCAAGACGAATTCCAGCGACGGCAAGACCTGCTGTTGCGCCACGCCGCCGGCTTTGACCAAGGTCAGCCGGGATGCGTCGTTGGCCATGGCGAAATCGCGGATCGCCTGCTGCAGCAGCAGCGGATCGATGGCAGCGTCGATCTGCACCGCCAGGCCGATGTTGTAGTAAGGGATGTCAGGATTGAGCATCTGATCCAGCCAGACCACCTGCTGCACGGAAGAGAGTTCGTGGACGGCCGCTGACGCGCCGTCGGGCAAAGAATTTGATACAGCTGTTGTTTCAGGCGAATTCGACATGGAAACCCTCTGATAGCAATTGAAAATAAGGAGCGCAGTCAGCTCCCCAAAGCCGCACGCCTGTCGGCGCCGGGATATGGCATTAAGTCGGCCTTCAGTCTTGAATTGAAGTTGAGGCGAGCTCTTAAGAAGCAGCGTCGGGAGCGACAGCTTTATTGAGGAGACGGGACGGACAGGGCTGGGGATGGATGAGCGTGCACATGGAATTCTCTTGGCATAGGAAACAAGATGGTTATAGACATCCATTGCAGCAGCCGGCCTTCAACGGCAGCAATCAGGAATAGGGCAATCGCCATACCGTTCTGATTGCGGGGTAAAAGTCGTCACAGCGCTGCAGGTAGGATACGGTGCAACGTAGTTACTTTACAGAACGCAACAAACGCCGAAACTGTCACTTTTTACAGGGTGTTGCAATGCGCAAAATCCAAGTAGACTGATCTGTCTTTTATCTCGCCTCGCCAGCTGGAGCGGCGGCCACGGCGCGCCCGATCGTTTGACAATACATACGCCAGCCATGACCGAGATGAGCACAGAACTTGCGATGGAAAATACAGCCGCCGCCGATCAGGCCGGGCGGCCGCCGGCATTGCTGCATCGCGGCTTCCTGCTGCTGATGACAGGTTCTTTCGCCGCCTTCCTGGGGGAACAGATGACCGCCGTGGCCCTGCCCTGGCTGGTGCTGAAGCTGAACAACGATAGCGCGGCGCTGGGCCTGGTGCTGGCGCTGATGGCGCTGCCGAAAATCCTGTTTCTGGTGATCGCCGGCGTGCTGGTGGACCGCCATTCGCCGCGCGCCGTGCTGCTCTGCGCGCTGACCGGCGGCGTCATCCTGCTCACGGGAGTGGGCACATTACTGCTGCATGACATGCTGGCGCTATGGATGATGTATCTGTTCGCCTGCGGCATGGGACTGGTGGGCGCCTTCGCCATTCCGGCGCGGGTCGCGATGCTGCCCAGGCTGATCCACCCGCAGCAGCTGCAATCGGCTAATGCGGCGCTCATGGGGATCACCCAGATTTCGCTGCTGGGCGGACCGCTGCTGGCCGGCCTGCTGGCGGCCTCGGCGGATGGACTGGGGCTGGTTTTCCTGCTGAATGCCGGCTGCTTCCTGCTCGCAGCTGTGGCTGTGCCGCGCCTGCCGCCGCGCACGCAGGCGGAAGCGGCTCATCACGCAGCCGATGCGCCGCTGCTTGCCACCATCGTTCCTGCGGCAAAATGGCTGTGGTCCGATGGCATGCTGAGGACGCTGATCAGTTACTGGACGGTTGTCACTCTGCTGGTGGCCGGCCCGGTCCAGGTCGGCCTGCCGCTATGGGTGGACCGCCAGCTGGGCGGCGGCGCTTCGGCCTTCGGGATACTGATTGCGGCCAACGGCCTGGGACAGCTGATCGGCATCGTCTGCTCCGGCCTGCGCGCCAGGAAAGTCATTCATCTCGGCGTTGCGGTCTGCCTGATCGATGGCTTGGCCGGCATGGCCGTGCTTGGCATGGGATTCACCCATGTGCTGGAGATCGGCCTGGCGCTGATGGTGGTGGTCGGCATCGGCGCCGGCTATGTCCAGGTCGGCTTGTTCACATGGATACAACGCCGCATCCCGAGTGCGCTCCATGGCCGGGTGCTCAGCATGCTGATGCTGATCCTGATCACCAGTGCGCCGCTGTCTGCCTTGATTGCCGGCTACCTGATCCGCTACGTCACGCCATCCCAGTTATTCATCTATGGCGGCGCTGCGCTGTCGCTGTTTGCCATGCTGATGCTGCTGCATCCGACACTGCGGCAGTTGCGCAATTGACAAACCCCGGCGCTAGTCCAGCGCGTCGGCTTCGCTCAGGACATCGGCCATGGGCGCCGGCTCCGGCACGGCATCGTCTGCGAGCTTGTCCATCCTGATGTATTCGATGTTGAGGGTGATCGCTTCGCTATAGCGCAGCACGAAGTAGTCGCCCTCGACCACGTAGAAGCGCTCCAGCTCTTCCGCGATGCTGGCGCCGTCCGGCTTGTCGGCCGAGAGCGGACGCCGCATGACTTTCTCCAGGATCAGGCGGTCCAGGCTGCCGTTGGCGTCGACAAAGAAATTGTCCAGGATGCCGGTGAACAGCACCGCCTGCCCGGCGACGTTGACGATGGCCGATACCGAAATCAGGTCCGGCCGCTGTCCTTCATCGAAATCGGCGCCGGTCAGCAGGTAGTACCAGGGCGCCTGGTTGAAGCGCAGCCAGGGAACGTACCAGCCGGCGTTGGCGCGGTCCAGGCGATAGCGGGTGATCATCAGGCGGAAACCGTTCGGCACGATCCAGGCGCCGGCATACAGGCTCAGGAAATAGGCGCAGATCCAGGAAAACTGCAGGGCGATGCCCTGGATCGCCTTGGCCTGGCTGGCGGCGTCCGACGACAGCAGTTCCAGCAGCAGCAAAGGCTGCAGGGTGCGGCCGAACAGCCAGGCCGCGGCCAGCAGCCAGAGTGGATGGAAAACGCAGTTCCACAGCATGGCCTCGGTGACAATCTGTCCGAACGGCGAATAATCGAGGGAAATGCGCTCAGCCCGCTTGAAGCGCGAACGAGCGATGAAACCGGGAAGCAATAGCAGGAAGACGATGAGAGCAGGTAGCGCTACGTTCATCGTACCGCTCAGGCGGCCTTGGGAACAACGGTAAGACGGTACAAGACTGTGCCCTCTTGCGCGGAATGCAAGCTGATCACATCGTCGGTGACGACCGTGGTGGACAATGAAGGCTGGGAATTCTTGCTGGCCAGATAGGCGCGCAGCTGCTGCGTCGCGCTCGGATCAGCGAGAACTCTTTTGGCCAGTGCGCTCTTGAGTGCTTTCATAGTTTGTCCACTATGCCATAAAAAAGCATTTTTTGCATGTTTCCGCCGTGCCATCTCCTGGCGATACTCGTATTGCCTAACGACAGGATTGTTATATCTACATAACGATATATAACTTTGGTGTATATAGGGTCGCTGATAAAATGGCAAGCCTGACTGAATTTGTGAAGCAAACCTGTGATCCGCATCGAGAACCTGCATAAAACCTATCCGCTGGAACGCAATGCCAAAACCGCCGGCACTCCTGTCGCCGCATTGTCCGACATCAATCTGCATATCAAAAAAGGCGAAATTTTCGGCATCATCGGCCGCTCCGGCGCCGGCAAAAGCACCCTGATCCGCACCCTCAACATGCTGGAACGCCCTTCCGGCGGCAGCGTATCGATCGAGGGCGAAGACATTACCGCGCTGGACAACAGCGGCCTGCACCGGCTGCGCCAGCGCATCGGCATGATTTTCCAGCATTTCAACCTGCTCAACGCCAAGACCGTAGCCGCCAATATCGACTGGCCGCTGAAAATCACCTGCAAGTACACGCCGCAGGAACGCGCCGCCCGGGTGAGCGAGCTGCTGGCGCTGGTCGGCCTCAGCGAGCATCGCGACAAGTATCCGGCGCAACTGTCCGGCGGCCAGAAACAGCGCGTCGGCATCGCCCGCGCCCTGGCCAACACGCCGCACCTGCTGCTGTGCGACGAAGCCACCTCGGCGCTCGATCCCGAAACCACCCAGGCCATCCTGCGCCTGCTGCTCGACATCAACCGCAAGCTGGGCCTGACCATCGTGCTGATCACGCACGAGATGCAGGTGATCCGCAATATCTGCGACCGCGTGGCGGTGATCGAAGCCGGCCGCATCGTCGAAAGCGGCGAGGTCGCCGAAGTATTCCTCCATCCGCAGCACGCGGTGACGCAAAGCATGGTGGCCGAAAGCACGCCGTTCTCCGCCGAGGCCGCTTTGCTGCCGCCGACGACGGCAGCCGGCCATGCGCATCTGCGCGGACTGCTGGTGCGCCTGACCTATGTCGGCGACATCACCTACCAGCCGATCCTGAGCAGCATCGCCGCCGCCACGCCGGCCCTGATCACTATCCTGCAAGGCACCATCGCCCGCATCAAGGACACGCCCTACGGCCAGCTGCTGGTGGAAATCCGCGGCGAAGCGGCCGATGTAGCACAGGTTTTCACGACACTGGATCAACACAATATTCGTCACGAGGTCTTGGCATAATGGATTTTTCTCTCATCGACTGGGCAGACATCTGGCAAGCCACCTGGGAAACCCTGGCCATGACCGGCTTTTCCCTGCTGTTCACGATACTGCTCGGGCTGCCGCTCGGGATCCTGCTGTTCATCACCGGCAAGCGCCAGCTGCTGGAACAGCGCGGCATCTACCGCGCGCTGTCGCTGGTCGTCAATGTGCTGCGCTCGGTGCCGTTCCTGATCCTGCTGATCGTCATGATCCCGGTCACGGTGCTGCTGGTCGGCACTTCGCTTGGCGTATTGGGCGCGATTCCGCCGCTGGTGCTGGGCACCGCGCCGTTCTTTGCGCGGCTGGTGGAAAACGTCTTGCGTGAAATCGACCGCGGCGTGGTCGAGGCTTGCCAGGCGATGGGCGCCAGCAAGCGCCAGATCATTTTCGGCGCGCTGCTGCCGGAAGCCCTGCCCGGCCTGATCGCCGCGACTACCGTCACGGCGATTGCCCTGATGTCGTATGCCGCCATGTCCGGCGTGATCGGCGGCGGCGGCCTGGGCGACCTGGCGATCCGCTTCGGCTACCAGCGCTTCCAGACCGAAGTCATGATCACCACCGTCGCCGTGCTGGTGCTGCTGGTGCAGGCGTTGCAGTTCTCCGGCGACCGCCTGGTGCAGCACTTCACACGTAAATGATTTTTTCAGCTTGTGTTTTTAAAATTTAAAAAGGGAGTTTATATGTCACGCAAATTTTCATTGTCGCTCGGCCTGGCTGCGGCTGTGTTCTCGACTTTCAGCCTGATCGCCGCAGCCCCGGCGCAAGCCGCCGACAAGCTGGTGATCGCCGCCACTCCGGTGCCGCACGCGGAAATCCTGGAGTTCGTCAAGCCGATCCTGGCCAAGGAAGGCGTCGACCTGCAGGTCAAGGTATTTACCGACTATATCCAGCCGGCGGTGCAAACCAACGAAAAGCGGGTAGACGGCAACTTCTTCCTGCACCTGCCCTACCTGAACGAGTTCAAGAAGAACCACAAGAACGACCTGGAAGTCGTGGTCGCCAAGGTCCATGTCGAACCGTTCGCCGGCTATTCGAGCAAGTACAAGAAGCTGGCCGATTTGCCGGACGGCGCCACCATCGCCATTCCCAACGATCCGTCCAATTCCGGCCGCGCCTTGCTGCTGCTGTCGCGCCAGGGCCTGCTGAAGCTGAAGGACCCGAGCAATATCTCGGCGACGCAGAAAGACATCGTCGAGAATCCCAAACATCTAAAGTTCAAGGAACTGGAAGCGGCCACCTTGCCGCGCGTGCTGAACCAGGTCGACCTGGCCCTGATCAACACCAACTACGCGATCGAAGCCAAGCTCAACCCGGTCAAGGATTCGCTGTTCATCGAGGACGCCAATTCGCCTTACGCCAACCTGCTGGTGGCGCGCGCCGACAACAAGGACAGCCCGGCCGTGAAGAAGCTGGCAGCGGCGCTGAATTCGCCGGAAGTGAAGAAATTCATCGAAGAAAAATACAAAGGCGCGGTGGTTCCGGCATTCTGATCGCTCTGATGGCTGCCAAACAGCGATAACAAACGAAGCCCTCGCAATTTGCGGGGGCTTTTTGGTTTACACTGACTCTTTTGCAATTACGAATTCCCCAACACCTCAGAGGCACATCATGGAAGAAAAAGTGGAAACCAATGCACCCCAGCGCGACGCCTTCCTGGAAGAGAAAGCGTTCAAGTCGCGCACCGTCTTATTGTTCGGACAAATCAACGATACGCTGGCGCGCGATGTCGTCCGCCAGCTGATCGCCTTGTCAGGCGAATCCAAGGATCCGATCAATTTCCTGATCTGCTCGCCGGGCGGCCATGTGGAATCGGGCGACGTGATCCATGACGTGATCCGCTTCATCGACGCTCCGGTCAACATGATCGGCAGCGGCTGGGTCGGCAGCGCCGCGGTCAACGTATTCCTGTCGGTGCCGAAAGAACGCCGCTTCTGCCTGCAAAACACGCGCTTCCTGATCCATCAGCCAAGCGGCGGCGTCGGCGGCCAGGCTTCCGATATCGCTATCCAGGCGCGTGAAATCATCCGCGTGCGCGAAAGAATCGGCGCCCTGATCGCCAAGGAAACCGGCCAGAAGCTGGAAAAAGTGACGACCGACATCGACCGCGATTTCTGGATGTCGGCGCCGGAAGCCATCGAATACGGCCTGGTGTCGAAATCCATCGTCAGCGCCAAGGAAGTTGCCTGAGCGCGTCAAGGTAATCGGTTAACGGCAAGAGGGGGCGTAGATAAATTATCTCGCCCCCTCTTTCATTCCACCCTACAGCTTACGCCGCCTTGCGTTCCTGCTCTACCGTCTCGCGCAAGCGCTTGGCCGCCAGCACCATGTTTTCCAGCGCCTCGTAAGTCTCCGGCCAGCCGCGCGTCTTCAGGCCGCAATCCGGATTGACCCACAGCCGGGCGTCAGGAATCACGCCGCGCGCCTTGCGCAACAGGCGTTCCATTTCGTCGACTTGCGGCACCCGCGGCGAGTGGATGTCGTAGACGCCGGGGCCGATGTCGTTCGGATAGGCAAACTCGCCGAAGCCATCCAGCAGCTCCATGTCCGAGCGCGAAGTCTCGATGGTGATGACGTCGGCATCCATCGCGGCGATCCACGGCAGGATGTCGTTGAACTCCGAATAGCACATGTGCGTGTGGATCTGGGTTTCGTCGCCGACGCCGGCGGCGCTGATCTTGAAGGCGCGCACCGCCCAGTCGAGGTAATGCGGCCAGTCGCGCGATTTCAGCGGCAGGCCTTCGCGGAACGCCGGTTCGTCGATCTGGATCATGCCGATATTGGCCTTTTCCAGGTCGCAGACTTCGTCGCGCAAAGCCAGGGCGATTTGCAGCGCCGTGGTTTCGCGCGGCTGGTCGTCGCGCACGAAGGACCATTGCAGCATCGTGACAGGCCCGGTCAGCATGCCCTTCATCGGCTTGGCGGTCAGGGTCTGCGCGAACTGGCTCCAGCCGACTGTCATGGCTTCAGGACGATACACGTCGCCGTAAATCACCGGCGGCTTGACGCAGCGCGAACCGTAGCTCTGCACCCAGCCGTTGGCGGTGAAGGCGTAGCCCCACAGCTGTTCGCCGAAATACTCGACCATGTCATTGCGTTCCGGTTCGCCATGCACCAGCACATCGAGGCCGAGCTCTTCCTGTTTTTGGACCACGACGCGGATTTCTTCGCGCATCTTGTCGAGGTAGTCCAGGTGGCCGATCTCGCCGCGCTTGTAGGCAGCACGCGCCTGGCGGATTTCCGCGGTTTGCGGGAAAGAACCGATGGTGGTGGTCGGGAATGCCGGCAACTGCCATTTTGCTTGCTGCTTGGCGATGCGTGCATCGAAGGCGGCGGAGCGTTCGGCATCGGCCGCGGTCACTGCCGCCAGGCGTTTTTGCACCAGCGGATTGTGGATGCGGCTGGAGCTGCGGCGGCTGGCCTGGGCCGCGCGCGAGGCGACGAATTGCGCCTCCACTTCAGCCGCCTTGCCGTTCAGCGCCTGCTTGAGAGCGACGATTTCCGCCAGCTTCTGGGTCGCGAACGCCAGCCAGCTTTTCAATTCCTCATCGAGCTTGGGCTCATTGGCGAGATCCACCGGCACGTGCAGCAGCGAGCAGCTGGAGGCCACCCACAGGCGGTCGCCCAGTTGCGCTTGCAGCGGCTTGAGCTTGGTCAATACCTGATCGAGATCGGTACGCCAAAGGTTGCGGCCGTCGACCACGCCCAGCGACAGCACCTTGTCTTGCGGCCAGCCGGCTGCGATCTGCTCCAGCTGGCCGGCGCCGCGCACCAGGTCCAGATGGACGCCGGCCACCGGCAGCGCACGCAGCAGTTCAGCGTGTTCGCTGACTTCGCCGAAATAGGTGGTCAGCAGCAAAGCCGGCGCCGCGCCATTCAGTTGCGCGTAGACCGGCGCAAAAGCGTCGCGCCAGGCGGCGTCCAGTTCCAGCGCCAGGATAGGCTCGTCGATCTGCACCGATTCGATGCCAGCGGCCTGCAGACGCTGCAGCAACTGCCGGTAACCGGCCACAACCTTAGGCAGCAGATCCAGCTTGTGGCCGAGGCCGGACTTGATCTTGCCTTGATACAGCAAGGTCAGCGGACCGACCAGCGCCACTTTGACCTGATGACCGAGGGCGCGCGCTTCAGCGATTTCATCGTGCAGCCAGTCGACGCCGCCGTTGAATTGCAGGTCGGCAGTCCATTCCGGCACCAGGTAGTGATAATTGGTGTCGAACCATTTGGTCATTTCCATCGCGAAGTGCTGCTTGCTGCCGCGCGCCAGGATGAAATAGTCGGCCAGGGTCAGCTGCTTAGGATCGAAGCCGAAACGGCTGGGAATCGCGCCCAGCAAGGCCAGGGTGCCCAAGACCTGGTCGTACCAGGCGAAGTCGCCGACCGTGACGAAGTCGAGGCCGGCATCGGCCTGGGCTTGCCAGTGGCGGGCGCGCAAGGTAGCGCCCGTGGCGCGCAATGCCGCCTCGTCGGATGCGCCCTTCCAGAACGATTCCTGGGCGAACTTCAGTTCGCGGTGAGCGCCAATGCGCGGAAACCCTAATACGTGTGCCAATGCCATCTCTGTCTCCAATAAAAACATGTTCGATGACTCGCATCTTGGGCCAGCTTGGATTATGATTCAAACGATAAATATTAAGAATCAACTTGAATTTCATTCATATATCAGCTTTTTGATCATTTCGGCAACCTTATGCAATCCATCCTCGAATTACGTCACCTGAAAACCCTCCACGCGCTGCGCGAAGCCGGCAACCTGCTGCGGGCGGCAACCTTGCTCAACGTCACCCAGTCGGCGTTGTCTCACCAGATCAAGCAGCTGGAAGACCATCACGGCACCACCTTGTTCGAGCGGAAATCGGTGCCGGTGCGGTTTACCCCGGCCGGTGAACGGCTGCTGAAACTGGCCGATGCGGTATTGCCGCAAGTGGCGGAGAGCGAGCGCGACCTGGTGCGCATGGCGCAAGGCGTGGCCGGTCAGCTGCGGATCGCGGTGGAATGCCATACCTGCTTCGACTGGCTGATGCCGGCCATGGATATTTTCCGCAAGCGCTGGCCGGAAGTGGAACTGGATATCGTCTCCGGCTTCCAGGCCGATCCGGTCGGGCTGCTGTATGAACATCGCGCCGATGTGGCGATCGTGGCGGAAGTCGACCCTGATGAAAAAGTCGATTACCACGCCCTGTTCAGCTTTGAAATCGTGGCGCTGGTGGCGCACGACCATCCGCTGGCGGGCAAGGAATATCTGGTGGCGGAAGATTTTGCCGGCGACACCCTGATCACCTATCCGGTGCCGGACGACATGCTGGACGTGGTCCGGCAGGTGCTCAAGCCGGCCGGCATCCAGACCGCGCGCCGCACCACCGAACTGACGGTCGCCATGCTGCAGCTGGTCGCCAGCCGCCGCGGCATTGCCACCCTGCCGATCTGGGCGGCGCAGAATTACCTGACGCGCGACTATGTGCTGGCCAAGAGAATCACCGCCAAGGGCCTGACCGGCCGCCTGTATGCGGCCTGCCTGCCCGAGGTGTCGCAGCAGCCGTACCTGGTCGATTTTGTCAGCACTACGCGCGAGAGTTGCTACGTCAATCTGCTGAGCGTCGAGCTGCTTTGATTACAGCTACGGCTAGTGGACGATTAGCGGTCGCACTGCAGGTAGCCGTTTATATTGCTGAAGCTGCCGCTGCGGCAGGAACGCAGGGAGATTGATGAGCGTATCCTGTTGTTGTCCCTGCCGCCGCAGGTTGCTTCCAGCACGCCGCCCCGGATCCCGATTTCCGAGCAGGACTGGAGGTAGCTTCCTGGCGGCAAATCCCTGTTGGATCCGCCATAGTCGCGGCCGCCTCCGCCCATGCACTGCAGGTTGCCGTTGATATTTTCAAAACTGCCGCTGCGGCAGGAAGACAGGGGAATCGAGGTCCTTCTGCCGCCATTGTCGCCGCCGCAAGTGGCTTCCAGCATGCCGCGCCGCACCACGATATCGCGGCAAGAATCGCGGTAGCTGCCGGGCGGCGTCCAACTATCGCCGCCATAACGGTTGTCGTTGCGATCGTCGTAGCGGTCATCGCGGTCGTCGCGCCGATCGCCGTACGAGGGCGAGTCGCCATAGCCGCCAAATGCGACAACCGGAGCATTGCCATAGTAGCCGGGAGCGGCAGGCTGATACTGGTTATAACCGTCGTTGTAAGGACTTGCGGCACAGGCGGCGAAAGCGCCGCAGGCAATTACCATCAGCATGGATTTGATTTTCATTTTTTTCTCCTTCAACGAAACATCTTGTATTCCCACAATTATACTTCGACAAAACAGGGCTCCTCCTCGCGTTTACCGGTATTTCCCCCCCTGCTCCGCAGAGATCCGCATCCCCTCCCTCCCGCCAAGCATCCGCAGGCAAGCTTCCCGAGTATTCTTTCCTGTAAGAAATAACAGCTATTTCGACAACAGAAATCCGAGTATGTTGCCACATGGCATTTCATTTTGTAACAATACGTAACTTATGTTAGCGCTTGTTACAAATGAAGGCCATCGCAGGAATCCTGGCCGCCGGCAGCTCTTTGCATGAACTACAGCAATGACATCAGCACCAACGGTGTTGTTTTGCCAAATGCTTGAGCTGGAGGCCGTAGGCGCCCTGGATTGCCGGTAGTGTTTTTGTTCGCGAAGTATCTGGTCACCTTATGTCTTATCCACGCATCAATTTCAAGAGAGTGAGATACCATGAAACCAGCATTACGTCACGTCGAAGGCCCGTTGTTTCTGTCGCTGCTGCTGGCGGCAAGCTCAAGCGCAATCGCAGCCGACCGCATTGATCTTGAGAGCTACACCCCGCAAGTGCAAGCCGCTAAACAAGGCGGCCAGGTCAGCGCCCAGGCTTTGCTCGGACTCAGCGCCGACGAACTGAAGCCTCTCCGCAGCCAGAACTACGCCAATGGCAAGGTGGTCACCCGCTATCAGCAATTTTTCCAAGGCGTGCCGGTATGGGACCAGGCCATCGTCGAACAGCGCTCGGCCAACCAGGCGCAGCCGGCGATGTCCGGCGTCCTGCTGCGCAATATCGCGAATGACCTGCCGAGCGCCAAGCCGGCCTATGCCGCCGCCGACGTGCTGCTGCAAGCCAAGGCCATCTCCCGCGCCGCCGTCACTGAAAACGAGCAAGCCAAGCTGTATGTGCAGCTGGGCCAGAACAATGTGGCGCAGCTGATCTACGTGGTGTCGTTCGTCAACAAGAGCGCCGCCAAACCCAGCCGCCCCTACTACATCATCGACGCCAACAGCGGCGCCGTGCTGAAGCAATGGGAAGGCATCACGCATTACGAAGCCAGCGGCCCCGGCGGCAACGCCAAGACCGGGCAATACGAATACCAGCCGGGCGGCAAATACGGCCCGCTGGTTGTCGACAGCAACTGCAACATGGTCACCACCAATGTAGTGACGGTCGATCTGCAGAACGGCAGCAGCGGCAGCACACCCTTCCATTTCACCTGCCCGCGCAACACCTACAAGGCTGTCAACGGCGCGTTTTCGCCGCTCAACGATGCCCATTACTTTGGCAATGTGGTGTTCAATATGTACCGCGACTGGCTCAGCCTGCGTCCTATCAGCCAGACCCTGTACATGAAGGTCCACTACGGCAGCAATTATGAAAATGCGTTCTGGGACGGCAGCGCCATGAATTTCGGCGACGGCGCCTCGACCTTCTATCCGCTGGTGGCGCTGGACGTTTCCGGCCATGAAGTCAGCCATGGTTTCACCGAGCAGAATTCTGGCCTGGTGTATAGCGGCATGTCGGGCGGCATGAACGAAGCCTTCTCCGACATGGCCGGCGAAGCCGCTGAAAACTACATGAAGGGCACGAACGATTTCCTGGTCGGCACCGACATCTTCAAGGCCAGCGGCGCGCTGCGCTACATGGCCAATCCGACCCAGGACGGCCGTTCGATCGACAACGCAAAAAACTACACCAGCAGTCTCGACGTCCACTACAGCAGCGGGGTCTACAACAAGGCCTTCTACCTGCTGGCGACCACGGCCGGCTGGAGCACCCGCAAGGCCTTCGAGGTGATGGCCGACGCCAATCACCTGTACTGGACCGCCAACAGCACCTTTAACCAGGGCGCATGCGGCGTCGAAAAAGCCGCGGCCAACCGCGGCTACCAGGTGGCCGACGTGACTGCCGCTTTCAAAGGCGTTGGCGTCAGCTGCAGCGGCAGCAGCGGCAACGTCCTGGTCAAGGGTGTGCCGGTGAACGGCATCAGCGTGGCCAGCGGCGGCAGCAATGTGTACAGCATCGCGGTTCCAGCCGGCGCCCGCAACCTGAGCTTCCAGCTGTCCGGCGGCAGCGGTGACGGCGACATCTATGTCAAGCTGGGTGCAACGCCTAGCACCAGCACTTACGACGCCAAATCCGACGGCAGCACCAACGCCGAAAGCGTCATCATCGGCGCACCCGGCGCAGGAACCTACTACCTGCTGCTGAACGGCTACCGCGCTGTCAGCGGCGCTTCGCTGGTGGCGGATTACCAGTAAGTGGGTAAAGCAGCAGCGCATGCCCGTTCTTGGCATGCAACCCTAAGCACTCCGTAGTCCGTCGAGCGGGGTCAGAGTAATTTTCGCAAAAAGCCGCGAAAAAAACTCCGACCCCGGTTGACTGCGACTGGCCGCCGGGCCACTCCGGCAAGTTTCCGCCGAGTAGCAACAGTTTTAGCAACGCACGGACCGTTCTTGGCACTTGCCAACCACCGGCCTGTTGGCCCGACTCAGCCCTTCATCGCAACAAAAGCGTTCTGCAAATCCTTCTTCAGATCGGCAATATTTTCCACCCCGACGGATAGCCGGACCAGCGAATCGGTAATCCCCAGCGTTGCCCGGTGCGCCGCCGGAATCGTCGCATGCGTCATGATGGCTGGATGCTCGATCAGGCTTTCGACGCCGCCCAGGCTTTCCGCCAGGGCGAAGATTTCGCAACGCTCCAGGAAACGCCTGGCGCCGGCCAGGTCGGTTTTGAGATCGACCGAGATGATGCCGCCGTAGCCTTGCATCTGGCGCTGCGCCAGTTCGTGCTGGGGATGCGAGCGCAAACCCGGGTAATGGACGCGCGCCACCTCAGGCAGGCTTTCCAGCCAGCCGGCCAGCTCCAGCCCGTTCTGGCAATGGCGTTCGACCCGCAACGCCAGCGTCTTGATGCCGCGCAGCGCCAGGAAACTGTCGAACGGACCGGCGATGGCGCCTACCGCGTTTTGCAGGAACCCCAGCCGCTCCAGCCATTCCGCCTGGCGCGCTTCGCGGCCGACCACGGCGATGCCGCCGATGATGTCGGAGTGGCCGTTCAGATATTTGGTGGTGGAATGCAGCACGACATCGAAGCCCAGGGTCAGCGGCTGCTGCACCATCGGGCTGGCGAAGGTATTGTCGGCCACGGCGATGATGCCGCGCTCGCGGCAGATCTTGGCGATCGCTTCCAGGTCAGCCAGCTTCAGCATCGGATTGGTCGGCGTTTCCACCCACACCATCTTGGTCTCAGGCCGTATCGCGTCCAGCAGGTTTTGCGGATCGACCAGGTTGACATAGCTGAACGAGAGGCCGGCGCTGCGCCGCCGCACCTTGTCGAACAGGCGGAAGGTGCCGCCGTACAGGTCGTCGCCGGCGATCACATGGGCGCCGGCGTCGAGCAGCTCCAGCACATTGGCGGCGGCGGCCATGCCGGAAGCGAAGGCGAAGCCTTGCGCGCCCTGTTCCAGGTCGGCGACGCAGCGCTCCAGCGCCCAGCGCGTCGGATTGTGGGAGCGGCCGTAATCCAGGCCCTTGTTCACGCCCGGGCTTTGCTGCACGAACGTCGAGGTGGCGTAGATCGGCGGCATGATGGCGCCGGTAGACGGATCGGGCGCCTGGCCGGCGTGGATCACGCGCGTGGCGAAATGCATGCCGGCGGTGTGGCCGCCCTCTTTGTCGTTGCTCATAATAGACTCCTGCGAAGATGATTAAGTAAATCGAAACGGGTGATCAGGCCATGGAACTGCTGGTCGTCGGCAATGATGGCGACCAGGCCGCGCGCCAGCGTGCTGCGCAAGGCCGGCAAGCCGGCATCCGGCGCCAGCTTTTCTATGGCGCTGGTCATGGTGCTGCTGACCGGGTCGCTGAAATGGGCCGGATCTGCCGCCACCTTGAGCAGCAGGTCCGATTCATCGATGATGCCGACCACTTGGCGGCCTTCCTGCGGCAGCACCGGCAGCTGCGAGACGTCAGCGCTGCGCATGCGGTTGAAGGCGGTCATCAGGGTATCGTCGGCAGCGACGCTGATGACGCCGCCATCGGTATAGCGGCGGCCGATGATGTCGCGCAGGTCGCCCAGCATTTCGCGCTTGAGCAAGCCCTGGTCGCGCATCCAGTTGTCGTTATAGACCTTGGACAGGTAGCGGGTGCCGGTGTCGCAGACGATAGTGACCACGCGCTTGGGCTCGGTCTGCTCGCGGCAATAGCGCAAGGCCGCCGCCAGCAAGGTGCCGGTGGAGGAACCGCCAAGGATGCCTTCGGCCCGCACCAGCTCGCGCGCGCTGCGGAAACTTTCTTCGTCGCTGATGGTATAGGTATGTTTTACAGCCGACAGGTCGGCAATCGACGGAATGAAGTCCTCGCCGATGCCTTCGACCGCCCAGGAACCCGGCGTCGATTTTATCTCGCCGGTATTCACGTATTCTGCCAGGATCGAACCTTGCGGATCGGCCAGCACGAATTCCAGTTGCGGCTGCACGCCGCGGAAGAAGCGCGTCAGGCCGGTCAGCGTGCCGGCCGAGCCGACGCCGCAGACAATCGCATCCAGCCGCTGTTCGCATTGCCGCCAGATCTCGGGGCCGGTGCTTTGCTCATGCGCCAGCGGATTGTGCGGATTGTTGAACTGGTCGGCAAAGAAAGCGCCCGGCGTCTCGCGCGCCAGGCGCGCAGCGACATCCTGGTAATACTCGGGATGGCCTTTGCCGACATCGGAACGAGTGATATGGACTTGCGCGCCCAGCGCTTTCAGATGCTGGATTTTTTCCACCGACATCTTGTCCGGCACCACCAGGATCACGCGATAGCCTTTGGCGCAAGCCACCAGCGCCAGGCCCAGGCCGGTATTGCCGGCAGTCGCTTCGATCACGGTGCCGCCGGCCTGCAGGCGGCCATCCTTCTCCGCCGCATCGATCATCGAGAGCCCGATGCGGTCCTTGATGGAGCCGCCGGGATTTTGCGATTCCAGCTTGAGAAACAGCTGGCAGCAGCCGGTATCGAGCCGCGTGACTTCTATCAACGGGGTATTGCCGATCAGGTCCAGCACCGCTGGACGGCTAGCTAAATTCATGGGCGGATCTTCCTGTCAGAAAGGCGGCAGCCATCGCGCTGCCTGTTTCACATAAGATGATCGGCCTATCTTATCAGTTCTTTACTGAAACATTTTGGTGCATGAAATTCATCGCATGCGTTTTACCGGTTTGCAGCGGACATAAAAAAGCCGGACGCAAACTTCGCGCCCGGCCAGTTCAGCAACGCCAGCTCAAAAAGAAAGCTCGCGGCTGCCTACGGTTAGAACTTGTAAGTACCTGTGATATAGAACTGACGTCCCAGCGGATCGGTGTAACGCGCATCGTAACCAACCTGGTTGCCGCCGCCGGCAGTGACCAGCGAGAGAGGCGGAGTACGGGCAAACAGATTCTTGATGCCGCCCGTGAATTCCAGGCCCTTTTTCACCGTCAGCTTGGTCTGCCAGTCAAACGTGGTGTATGACGCCACGTTATGGTTAGGCATGGCCACGAACGCACCGTAGGAACCGTCAGGATTGACGATACGCACAGTGGCATCGTCGGCGGTATAGGTTTGATCGTGATAACCGGAACGGTAGTTGGCTGCCAGCGTGTGGGTCCACATATCCGACTGCTTCCAGGAGCCGGCCAGACGGGAAATGACGCGGAACACCACGTTCTGGTCCGCACCATACTTGCCCAGGCTGCTTTGGGTGCCGCTGCCAGGGAAGTCCTGCTCGGCTTTCAGCATGTAAGTGCCGGTCCATTGCAGGCTCATGTCGCCGATTGGTGTTTTGGTCCGGAAACTATGATCCCAGTCGATGCCCTGATACTTGGCGCTGGCCAGGTTGACCGGCGTCTGCAGGAAGGCGATGGTTTGCGAGCCCTGGATCGGATCGTTGAACAGCTTGAACAGGTTGGAATACAGCACCGGATTGCCGAAGGCCAGGTTTTCCTGCAAGACGCTGATCTGGTCCTTGATGCGCACCGTCCACAGATCGAAGCCGATCGAGACATTGCGGATCGGCTCAAGACGGAAGCCGATAGTGCTTTGTTTCGACGTTTCCGGCTTCAGGCCGCTCGAACCGCTGAGCTGGTTACCGCCTTGCAGCAAGTCGTACTGGGTCGTACCCTGGCATCCAGCCGCCCGTGGATCAGGCGCCGAAACTGGGCATGGGTGCTGTTGCGCGGTATTGCCGACAAAAGTTACCGGCGAAGTGATCTGCGCCAAGGTCGGCGCCTTGAAGCCAGTGCCGTAAGAACCGCGCAGCAGGAATGATTCGACCGGTTGCCAGCGCGCAGAAATCTTATAGGTGGCTTTGCTGGCGGAGTTGCCTTGCGTCGCCGAGCCGATAGGATTGCCCGCCAGGTCAAAGTTGGAATCATTTTTTGCGGCGTCGTAGCTGTCGTAGCGCAATGCGCCCGTGAGATCAAAGGTCTTGGTCACAGGCACCAGCAATTCAGCGAACGTGCCGTAGTTCATCCGGCTTGCCGAGAACGGCAGCGAACCGGAGCCGCCGCCAAGAATGGCGTCGGTATAGTTCGGCTGCAGCGCGTTGGTGCTTTGCAGGATCGCACTCGGGCTATCGGAGTGCTGTTCCTTGGTCGCTTCCACGCCGATGCCGATCTGGGACATGCCGCCCGGCGCCTTGAACAGGTCGTGGGACACGTGCATGTTAAGGATATCGAGCTTAGAGATGGACTGGTCGAGCGTCTGATGCAGCACGGCCGGCGCCAATACGGCTACTGACGATCCTGCTGGCTGGAAGGGATCGAAAGCGCCTGAAGCGACAATATTTGAAAACGCATTGTTGCTGGCATAGCCGCCCAGGGCCTTGTCGTAGAAATGATTCTGCGAATGGGTGTAGGACGCGTTGTAGTCCCAGCCCAAGAGGTTGCCGTCGATGCCAAAGGCTACGTGGATGGCGTCGGTCTGGTAATTGTCGCGACGGCCGCCTGTATCAAACAAGCGCAAGCCCATCACCGCGCTGGCGACGTTGGCGGGATCCACACCCAGCTGGCTCAGGTAAGGCGTCACGTACTTGGCGTACAGCGGACTGCTCAGCGACAAGGCCAGCGGTTGGGCTGGCGGCGCATATTGCGGCTTGATCTGGTAGCGCGATGCAACGGCTTCGCCGAACAGCGTGGTGTCGCTGTTGAGCTTCCAGTTGCCGGATACGACGAAGCTGTCGCGGGTCGACTCCGGGATCAGCTCCACGGTAGAGGCATAATCGAACTTACAATACTGCCCAGACTGAAAAGTATTTGGGCCGCACTTGCCGTTCTTTAACAGGTCTGGCGAAAACTGCACGGTGGAACCGTCGTTGTTGCGCAAGGTAACGCCGGCCGGTGCCGTATTGGAGCTCAACTGGTACAAGGCGTAGTTCTGGCCGCCGACGCTGAACGGCACCACGCCTGTATCGGCAAAGCCGCGCTGGCCGGCAACCAGGTTTTTCTGCTCGTCGTGGCTGTATGCCAGCAACACGTTGTAGCCGTCCTTATCCAGATCGCCAAAGCCTTTTGACAGTCCTACATTAAAGCTCTTGCCGCCCGCTTTGGTCGGCGCATTGTAGGTGGCGGTGATGGTGGCTTCGGTCGAGTTTTTCTTGAGGATGAAGTTGACGACGCCGGCAATCGCATCCGATCCGTACAGCGCGGAAGCGCCGTCCGTGAGAATTTCAACCCGCTCAACCGCGGCCAGTGGAATACTTGCCAAGTTGACCGCATAATCGTTGTTGGCAATCGCCGATTTGGCGATGCGCCGTCCATTCAGCAGCACCAAGGTATAGCCGGAACCGATACCGTGAATCGACGCTGTTTCTACGCCGGCGCCGCCGCCGTTGACTGAGCTTGATGCGGGAATGAACCCTTGCATCGCAGGCAGCGCCTGGATCAGGTCGGCAACGCTGTTAGCGCCGCTCTTCGCAATATCGTCCTGGGTCAGCGTCTGCACTGGCAGCGCGCCTTCCTTGGTGATACGTTTGATGGATGAACCGGTGATTTCAACCCTTTGCATCTGCTGCGGTGAATCGTCCGTCTTTGTCTCCTGTGCCTGCACGGAATGCGCTAGCAATCCCAGCCCTACCACCGCTACGCCGCCTGAAAACATCAGTCGCAGCGCGTGAGGCAACTTTCTTTCTTTTATCATTACAAACTCCCTATGGGTAAGTTTCAGAGTAGAAATTTTAAGTTTTGTAAAAATCAAACAGATTTGTTAATCGCCTTGTGGGCGATGCAGCGGAAACCGTGCTCGAACAACCAAAAAGCAGGTTTCTTTTGCAGCAATGTCATTTCTTACGAAGGTCTTTTCTCGCGCTACACATTGCGTATTACGACAAAATATTTCCGTACAAACACAGGCAAAGCAACATACGTGCCACAAAACTTTCAACACTGAGACCATGCCTGTCCGCCCGGTTCACCAGCTGCAGTGCACCATGCGGATGAGCGATCGCTCGACATTTAAATTACCGTAAAGAAATCGGTTTTGGAAACTGAAGTGGGCTGGCGTAATCGGCATACAACAACTCAACCCTCTCAAAAGTAACAAGAGTAAAAGTTGTACCATTTGGGAACCAATTAGTGCATATTATTGTCCCCGACTGGCAACGCTCTGATTGAAATTATTGTTTATACAATAAACGGCAGTTCATGCCGCCAGCCCGGACCGGCAAGGGTTTACGGAAGAATTTGCTGCGCCGCCAAAGCGCTTAAGTGGGCCTTAAACGGGCAGTTTTGAAGGCGTGCCCAAAATTGGGAAGGGGAAATGCACCGAAAAGATCGTGCCGCCGGTGGCGCCCGGCTCCACCGTGATCCTGGCGCCATGATCCTTGGCGATATCGCGCACGATGGCCAGGCCAAGGCCGTTGCCGGCGATACTGTCGTCCAGCCGGTGCGAACGCTTGAAAATCGATTCCTGTTCCGAAGGGGCGATCCCCGGACCGGAATCTTCCACCGAAAAAATCCCGCCATCCTTGCCTTGCAGGGTGCTGACGGTCACCGTGCCGTTGCGCGGCGAATAGCGGATGGCGTTGTCAATCAGGTTATCGACCAGGTCGCGCAGCAGGAAATGGTCGCCCATCACTCGCGTCGGCTGCAGGTTGAAGCCGAGATCGATATTCTTCTTGTGCGCCTCCTCGACAAAATGCTGGACCGAGCCCTCGACCAGCTTGTTCATTTCCACCACCCGCAGCCGCTCCTTTTCAAACTTGGCCGGCTCGGCGCGCGCCAGCGTCAGCAGCTGGTTGGTCTGGCGGATCATGCGCTCGGTGGATGAGGTCATCAGCACGATCGAATGGGCGCTCTCGGGTTCATCCGCATATTTATGCAGCAGCCATTCCAGCTGCGTCCGGAAGCCGGCCAGCGGCGTACGCAACTGATGCGCCACGTTCGCCAGGAAATTCTGCTGTGCCTTGGCGTCCATCTGCACCCGTTCCAGCAAGCCGTTGATGGCCTTGACCACCGGACTGAGCTCGGACGGCACCGGCTTCTCATCCAGCGCCGACAGATCGTCCCGGCTGCGCGCATTGAGCTCTGCCTTCATTTTCTTCAGCGGCAGCAAACCCTGGCTGATCGCTAGCCATATCACGGCAATCAGCACCAGCGCCAACACCCCTTCCAGCAACAGCAGCGCCAGGAATATCACGGAACGGATATGGGTGCGCTTGCGCAGGGTTTCGGCGACGCCGATATGCACCGGCTGCTTGCCTATCATGGTTTTCAAGGCCATGATGCGCACCGGCTCGCCACGCATGAAACCGTCGTAAGGAGTCGGCTCGTTCAGCGCTTCGCGTTCCGGCAGCAGCGGAAAATCGGCATCTCCCGCCAGCAGCTTGCCCTGCTGGTCGCGCACCACCAGGAAGATGGCGTCGAAGTGATCGACCCGCAGCACCTGCTCGGCCTGCTTCGACAAATCGATCTCGACTTGCGCGCCATTCTCGTGCAAGCGCGGGATCATGGCCCAGCCGGCGTCCGCCAGACTCTGGTCGAACGCAATCTGGGCCGGGATCCAGGCCAGCCAGTAAGTCACGCCGGCGCCGATGATATTCACGGTCAGCAGCGGCACGACCAGCCACTTGAGCAGGCTGACGCGGATGCTGGGCATCTTCATGGATCGTTTTTTTCCAGCATGTAGCCAAAGCCGCGTATGGTGCGGATTTCAATCCCCGCATCGGCAATCTTCAGGCGGATGCGCGAGATGTAGACTTCGACGGCATTCAAGGTCAGTTCGGCGCCCCACGGCAGGATGGCGTCGATGATCTGCTGCCGCGACACCACCCGCGACGCCTGCTGCAGCAGGTACTCCAGCACCGCCCATTCGCGCACCGACAGATCGATCGTCTTGCCGTTGATCTTGGCCCGGCGCGACGAGGTATTCAGCGACAGCCCGCCCAGATGCATCTCCAGCGGCTGCGGCGCGCTGCGGCGCAAGAGCGCGCGCACCCGCGCCACCAGCTCCTGGGTCGCGAACGGCTTGACCAGATAATCGTCGGCGCCCAGTTCCAGCCCGTAGACCCTGTCTTGCACCGAATCGCGCGCCGTCAGCAACAGCACCGGCACATGGCTGCCGCGCGCCCGCAGGCGCCGGATCACTTCAAAACCGTCGATCCCGGGCAAGCCGATGTCCAGCACCACCACGGAGATTTCCGCACGCTGCAGCAGCGCATCGGCGTCATTACCGTTCTGCACCACGTCGACCACCATGCCGTGGCCTTTGAAGATGCGCAGGATGCCGTCCGCCAGCACCGAATCGTCTTCCACCAAAAGAATATGCATTGAATCCCTTACTACTTCCATGGCGATGCCTGGGCGCCGCCCGATAGCCTGTTATTGTCGTTGTATTGTCGTTATCGCAAGCCTCGATAATCTAGTGTCAATTTTAATCGCTAGTCATGCATTTGCGTTGATCGGCAGACTCCCGCAGCCGGCAAACTGCTGTGATAATAGTGCTTGACCTAGAGCGCACTCTAACTTCTACACTTTATCCCATGGCCACTTCCATCACGATCCAACAGGCAGCAGCAGCAACCGGACTCAGCGTCCACACTTTGCGCTATTACGAAAAGATAGGCTTGATCGACCCTGTCCCCAGGCAAAGCAATCAACATCGCCTGTACCGCCAGGAAGACCTGCGCTGGATTGAGTTCCTGCTCAGGCTGCGCGCTACCGGGATGTCGATACAGCAGATGCTGCGTTATGCGGAGCTGCGCAGGCTGGGGGAGCGTCTTGGAAGTGTGTCAGAACGCAAGGCATTGCTGGAACAGCATGCCGCAACGCTGGAAGCCGATCTTTTGGTGTTGCAAGACACCCTGGCCATGTTGCGCGGAAAAATCGCCATCTACGCCAGCCAGGAAGAACAGCTGAAAGCCCTCGTCGACACATAATCATTGGGAGCATCACATGCAACAAAGCACATACGAAAAAGGTCTGCAGCGCTTGAAAGAAGTGGACGACATCGCCGGCGAAAAGGTCATCGACAGCCTGGCCGACATCTCGCCGGACCTGGGACGCTATGTCATTGAATTCGGTTTCGGCGAAATTTATTCGCGCCCCGGGCTGACTCTGCAGCAGCGCGAACTGGCGACGGTAGCGGCGCTGACGGCGATGGGGACGGCGCAGCCGCAGCTGAAGGTGCATCTGGCGGCGGCCCTGAATGTCGGCCTGTCGCGCCTGGAAATCACTGAAACCATCATGCAGATGGCTTTGTATGCCGGCTTTCCGGCGGCATTGAACGGCATGTTTGCGGCCAAGGAAGTATTTGCCGAGCATGACCGCCTTGCCCAGTCCGAGACCAGCCCGCACTGACCGGCCACCGGCTCGCTCCGCTTGATCAGGGCGGAGCCGCAGCACAGATTCCCGGGATGCCAGCAAACGGTACGGCGCATGCGGTTTTCAAAGCATTCTCGGAAGGATGATCCGGGAAAAATCTGCCTTAGGGATACTCGGTAAAGCATCCGGCTGACAGACGATGCGGCCATGGTGGCGGCCTTCGCAGCACGCGTTTGACTCTGCTGTGACTGAAGTCTAAGGGAGCATGGCCGCGGACAGGAAATACCGATTCTGGATAGGGGTATAAGGAAAAACGATAGCCAGTTTCCTTCTGGCAAAACCGATACAGCTCAAGGCCGCGCCAGGATCCTTGCATGCAGCCATTCGCCGCTGCGGCACAATTCATCGGTCACCTCCAGCACCAGCCGCTCGACCGCCGCCGCCGCGGTGGTCAGCGGAATATTCCTGGAAGCGCACAGCGCCAGCGTGCGCGACATTTTTTCGCCGCTGATCGAGTAGGCAGTCATTTCGCCACGCTTGATCTCCGGAAGCAAGGGCGCCACCGGCAGGATGGTGGCGCCGATATCGGCCAGGATGGCTGATTTCATGATCGTCACCGAACTGATCTCGATCACGTTTTCCAGCACTATCCCCGCCGCCCGGGCGACGCTTTCTATGCGCGGGCGCACGCCGTGCTGCATGCCGGGCAGGATCAGCTTGGCCTTGGCCGCGCGGGCAAAGGTCACCGAGCGGCGCGCCGTCGCATATTGCGAACCGCTGCGCGTGATGAACATCATTTCCTCTTCCGCCAGCGGCGTGACGGCAAACGAGCCCAGCTGGCCGTCGTCGAACAGCACCGCCAGGTTGATGCGGCCTGTCTTCAGCTGCTCGATCAGGTTGCCGGTCAGTTCTTCCGTCAGCTGCAGCGAAATATCCGGATAGCGGGCGCGCATCGCCGTCAGCAAAGGCAAGGCCAGGATGCCGGAAACGCTTTGCGGTATGCCGAGCGCAACCGTGCCTGCCGGCTTGTCGGTGGACTGCGCAACGGCTGACCTGGCATCGATCACCTGCTTGAGGATGGCCTGCGCATGCTCATAGAAAATCTTGCCGGCATCGGTGGCGAGCACGCCCTGCGCCGAGCGATGCAAGAGTTGCGCGGACAGTTCGTCTTCCAGCTGCTTGATCTGCTGGGTCAGCGCCGGCTGGGCGATGTGCAAGACACGGGCGGCGCGCGACAGCGATCCATGATCGACGATGGCGACAAAATAGCGCAGTTGACGCAACTCCATAAAACGCGGACCTCGGTGATGTGTGTGGATAGGCTGAGCAGCCGGGAACAGTGTAAACGAGTTCGCCCGCCGCGCCCTGAAATCGGCGCATGGCCTTTCGCCGAGGGTCCGGCTACAATGCATCTCACAAAACCACCGCCAAGCTGAAACTCCACCGTCGCTTCCTATTCTAATAAGGCAGAGAGACATGTCAGAACCTTCAAGCCCAGCAAACGCTGCCGCCGGCAGCGCCTTCGAAGCCGCCACCTACGCCAAGGTCACCTGGCGCCTGCTGCCGATGCTCTTCCTCTGTTACGTCGCCTCCTATCTCGATCGGGTCAACGTCGGCTTCGCCAAGCTGCAGATGCTCAACGACCTGAAGTTCAGCGAAACCGTCTACGGCCTCGGCGCCGGGATTTTCTTCCTCGGCTACTTCATCTTTGAAATCCCCAGCAACATGATACTGCACCGGGTCGGCGCCCGGCTCTGGATCGCCCGCATCATGATCACCTGGGGCATCATCTCCGGCGCCATGATCTTCGTCGACAGCCCGGCCAGCTTCTACGCCATGCGTTTCCTGCTGGGCGTGGCCGAAGCCGGCTTCTTCCCCGGCGTCATCCTCTACCTGACCTACTGGTATCCGGCGCACCGGCGCGGCAAGATGACGGCGCTGTTCATGACCGGGGTGCCGGTCTCCGGCGTCATCGGCGGCCCGCTGTCGGGCTGGATCATGAAGGCCTTGCCCGGCGTGCATGGGCTGGCGGGCTGGCAATGGATGTTCATCCTGGAGGCGATTCCATCCCTGCTGCTGGGCGTCGCGGTGATCTTTTACCTGCAGGACCGGATCCGCGGCGCCGCCTGGCTGAGCGAGCAGGAAAAGCAGTTGCTGGAGTCGCAGATCCAGGCTGAAACCAGCCAGAAGCAAGAAGTGTCGCTAGGCCGGATGTTCGCCAATCCGCGCGTCTGGCTGATGTCGCTGATCTACTTCTGCTTCGTCATGGGCTTGTATGGCGTCAGTTTCTGGCTGCCGACCATCATCAAGACCACCGGTGTCACCGACACCTTCAACATCGGCCTGCTGACCGCGATTCCCTACGCCACCGCCGCAGTCGCCATGATCCTGATCGGCCACAGCGCGGACAAGCGGCGCGAGCGGCGCTGGCATGTGGCGATTCCGGCGGTGCTGGGCTGCATCGGCCTGATCTTCAGTACGGTGTATGACCACAATACCTTGCTGGCGATGTCGGCGCTGACGCTGGCCACGGTCGGCATCATTACCGTGCTGCCGCTGTTCTGGAGCTTGCCGACGGCGTTTCTCGGCGGCGCCGCAGCCGCGGCCGGGATTGCCCTGATCAACTCGCTCGGCAACCTGGCCGGCTTCGTCAGCCCCTACCTGGTCGGCTGGCTGAAAGACCTGACCCACAGCACCAACAGCGGCATGTACGTGCTGGCGGCATCGCTGCTGCTGGGCGCCGTGCTGACGCTGTCGGTGCCGAAACATCTGGTGAACAGATAGGAAAGGAAAAGCATGGCAATGCAGTTCAGGCCGGCAACCAGCGCCGACCTGCCGTTCCTGACAGCCTTGCGCCATGCCACCATGAGCGAGCACCTGGCGCGCGTGAATGCGGCGCGCGACGACGCTGCGCAGCTGGCGCGCATCCTGTTCCAGTTTGAGCACGCTCAGATCGTCTCCATTGCGGGCAAGCCGGTCGGCCTGCTGAAAGCGTATCGCGAGCCCGGTCAATGGCATATTGCCCAGATCCAGATTGCGCCCGAGTTCCAGGGGCAAGGACTGGACCGCATCCTGGTCGACAAGGTGCTGGCCCAGGCCCGCCGCGAGCAGTTGCCGACGACCCTGAGCGTATTGGAAGGCAACCCGGCGAAAAAACTGTACGAAGCGGCAGGCTTCAAGGAGGTCGGACGGGACGGCGTGGCATGGCTGATGTCCTGTCCTGCAGCCTAGGCGTCCTTGCCCCGGCCGCGGCGCCGCACTTCATCCATCATGAAAAAAATCGCAAAGTGCTTGCATTCGAGCCTGCCTTGGATAATAATTTAAATGAGAATCATTACTATTTAAAGTCAAGCGACCAAGGAGTATTTGATGACTAGTACGCGCGATGCAACAGACGGCCCGGCCGACAACTACCGTACCCCGCCAGAGCTCCTGATCTCAGCGGTCTTGCACTTGATATCGCAATACAATATGCATAATCTGGCGACCGACGCTTGCGTGCAATCGGCGCGCACCATTGAACGGCACCTGCGCACCCTGTCCGACTGGCCGGAACTGGCGCCGGTGCTGCGCGCCACTTGCCAGCAGTTGTCGGAGCAATGGACCTCGATGATTGAACGAGCGTTGCCTAAACAGAAAAGCGAGCGCTCGGCCTTTATCACGCGCCTGATTTCAGGCACCCGAGCGCTGTAAATGACGAAAGAGCCGAGAAAAGAGCCGGCCCGCCGGCCCTGCCTGATCCGCACGCAGCGGCAGTATGCCGCAGCGCCACTGTATTCCCCGGGAAGGGAGTAAATCCGTCTCCTGCCCGCTTTGAAATGGTTGCGCCAACGACCTGCCCGTTGCTGACGCCGACCGCCAAGTTTCAATGTGTGCATCTGACGGAGTGTGTGTCCTTATCGGCATTAGCCAACGCTGTGACGGTTTCTCCTCCCTAAACAGCGATTAGCCAAGCCGTTTTTTTACCGTCTTCCATGCCTTCCTACACCGCATGGCGGCCTTGTCCTACATTGGAAAGACTGCCAGCGTCGTATCATCGAGTTGGATGCAACTTCGCCACCCGAAAAGGAATGCATATGTTTACCACCCTGCACCTGACCCCTATCGTTTCACTGATCGCGGGCGTACTGATCCTGGCCATTCCACGACTGCTGAACTACATCATTGCGCTGTACCTGATCGTCATCGGCCTGATCGGCCTGTTCGGGACACGCTGAACGCAGCGCGGCCCGGGGCATCCGCTGGCGAAAAGCAATACGCGTGCGGGGAACCAAGCCATTTTTTGGCCGGATGCCAACTCATGCTTGACAAGCCCTGACTTTATCTCATACATTAAGGCCATGGCTTCCCCACGCATCCAATCCCGCTCCCTACTACAGCATCCTGGCTTACTGCCGGCAATGCTGCTAGTGCCGCTACTAGCGCTATCGCTACTACGCGCACTATGATCTCGACCCCGTTCTGACGGGGCACCCTGGCAGCAGCACCGCCAAACCAAGAAATCACAGTAGTGAAACTGAAATTCCGACTAGGCGTTTCAATTTTAAAGAGCCCGATTCCATGTACCGCATTCAGCGCCACCCTTCGCTCTCCCGCATCGCCAGCACATTTGCCGCCACTGCTGCGGCATGCATCTGCGCGCTATCGCTATCGCTGCTAAAGCTACCGATCGGTTGCCTGGCCTCGCGTTGATTTTTCCGAGTGGCAGCCAGGCAACCGCGCCGCCACCGACCTGTCCGTTCCCTGTTTCATCGGCACACGCATCTAGCAAACGTACTTAATCAGCTCCCAGAGAGGCTTCCCATGATGTTGCAAAACCCCGCTGTCAAATATCGCCCTTTTCCGCCCATCCCGCTGAGCGATCGCACCTGGCCCAATCAAGTCATCAGCGCGCCGCCAATCTGGATGAGCACCGATCTGCGCGACGGCAACCAGGCATTGATCGAACCGATGGACGCCGCGCGCAAGCTGCGTTTCTTCAAATTGCTGGTGAAAATCGGCCTCAAGGAAATCGAAGTCGGCTTTCCCTCCGGCTCGCAGACCGACTTCGATTTCGTGCGCCAGCTGATCGAAGAAAAGCATATTCCCGACGACGTCACCATCATCGTTTTGACGCAGTCGCGCGAAGACCTGATACGCCGTACGGTCGATTCGCTCAAGGATGCAAAACAAGCCATCGTCCACCTGTACAACCCGATTGCACCGGCCTGGCGCCGTATCGTGTTCGACAAGAGCCGCAATGAAGTCAAGGAAATCGCCGTCTCCGGCACGCGCCTGATCAAGGAGCTGACCGACGCCCGCCCGGAAACCCAGTGGCGCTATGAATATTCGCCGGAAACCTTCAGCATGGCGGAACTGGATTTTTCCAAGGAAGTCTGCGATGCCGTGGTCGATGCCTGGCAAGCCACGCCGGCCCGCAAAGTCATTCTCAACCTGCCGACCACGGTCGAGTGCAGCACGCCAAATGTGTTCGCCGACCAGATCGAATGGATGCACCGCAACCTGGCGCGCCGCGACGCCGCCATCATCAGCGTCCATCCTCACAATGACCGCGGCACCGGCGTCGCCGCCGCCGAGCTGGCCGTGATGGCCGGCGCCGACCGCGTCGAAGGTTGTCTGTTCGGCAACGGCGAACGCACCGGCAATGTCGACCTGGTGACCCTCGCTCTCAACTTGTACACCCAGGGCGTCAATCCCGGCCTGGACTTCTCCGACATCGACGAAGTGCGCCAATGCGTTGAGGATTGCAACCAGATTCCGGTCCACCCGCGTCATCCGTATGTCGGCGACCTGGTGTTTACCGCCTTCTCCGGCTCGCACCAGGATGCGATCAAAAAGGGTTTCGCCGCGCAGAAGGCCGACGCCATCTGGGAAATCCCCTACTTGCCGATCGACCCGGCCGATCTCGGCCGCAGCTACGATGCCGTGATCCGCGTCAACAGCCAGTCCGGCAAGGGCGGCATGGCCTATCTGCTGGAACAGGAATACGGCCTGGCGATGCCGCGCCGCCTGCAGATCGAATTCAGCCGCGCGATCCAGAAAGCCGCGGACGCCAGCGGCAAGGAAATCGCCGCCAGCGACATCTACAGCATCTTCAAGCAGGAATACCTGGACAAGCAAACCCCCTACGTCTATCGCGGCCATCGCATGAGCGAGGATTCGAGCCAGGCACAAGCGGTCAAGATTGAAATCGACATCGTCCGCGATGGCCAGGTGCACACCAGCAGCGGCCACGGCAACGGTCCGATCGATGCTTTCGTCAATGCACTGGGACTGGACATCAAGCTAATGGATTTCCATGAGCACGCGATCAGCGCCGGCGCCGACGCCCAGGCCGCCAGCTATATCGAGCTGCGCCTGAACGACGCCCCTACCGGCTTCGGCGTCGGCATCGACGCCAATACCCTGACCGCCTCGTTCAAGGCGATCCTGAGTGCGGTCAACCGGCAAATTGAAATCGCCGGCCAGGCCGCCAACCAGGAGATCGGCAGCAGCGCCGCTGCTGCGTAAAGAGCAGTTTTATCTGCTTGCCGCGGCGATCACGCGACAGGCAGGCTTCGTGCAGGCTGGGTATTACCGTACTACATGCTTTCATCAGCGCGGCCGGACGTCAGTTACCAGTGACGACCCGCCGCGCTATTACTTCTTTTACGCGAAATAAAAACAGTCGACGAAAAAAACCGCTACTGATTGATAGCAGTAGCGGTTTTTTCATTTCGACCCTGCCGATCAGGCCATTGCCACTGCGCTGGTCAGATCATTGATACGCGCGCGAGCTGCCGCAAAACCGGCTTCTTTCGCTTCAGGACTGTAGGCCAGGCCATCGGCGCGGACCACTTCGATATCGGTAATCCCGAGGAAGCCGAACACTAATTTCAAGTAGTCTTCATGCGCCACGCCAGTAGGGCCGCCTGCATGCTTGCCGCCGGAAGTCGACACGATCACGACGCGCTTGCCCTTGGCCAGGCCTTCCGGACCTTTTTCGGTATAGCGGAAAGTCACGCCGGCGACGCTGATCTGGTCGATCCATGCCTTGAGCTGGGTCGGCACGCTGAAGTTGTACATTGGCGCGCCGACTACGATCACGTCCGCTGCCAGGAATTCATTGAGGATGGCTTCGTTCAGTTCCACTTCCAGCTTTTGCGCCAGGTTGCGCTTTTCAGCAGGCGTGCCTTTGGCGGCAAAGGTGGCGCCGGACAAATGCGCGGTGACGTCTTTGCTAAGGTCGCGATAGCTCAGGTCGATATCGCTGTCGGCGGCCATCAGGGTGGCCACGACTTCGCGTGTGAGTTGGCGCGAAGCCGAAGCGTCGCCGAGAATGCTGGAGTCGATTTGCAAGAGTTTCATGATGTATTCCGTTCTATCAAATGAAGAGTGGATCAAAATCCATAGCAATCCGGAGAACCCATTTCTCGATGCCAAAGAGTTTGACTGACTGGTTGTTGAACCATTGAGCACATCCTACCTTTGCATCAGCAATAGAACTAGTCATCAAAAATAAGATATATTGTTCCATATACAGAACACTGGATGACGATCATGCAAGATTTGAACGACCTCTATTTCTTTGCCAATGTGGTGCAGGAAGGCGGCTTCACAGCCGCCGGCCGCAGCCTGGGCATTCCGAAATCGCGCTTGTCGCGCCGGATTTCCGAGCTGGAAACCCGGCTGGGCGCACGCTTGCTACAACGCAACACCCGCGGCATCGCCCTCACCGATCTCGGCACCCGCTACTACCAGCATTGCCAGGTGGTGATTGCCGCGGCCGACGCGGCCGAACTGGCGGTGACCAGCTCGCTGGCGGAACCGAGCGGCACGGTGCGGGTGAGCTGCGTGGTGGCGATTGCGCAGACGGAAGTGGCGTTTGCGCTGCCGGCCTTCCTGGAGCGCTACCCGAAAGTGAATATCGACCTGCTGTTCACCAACCGCCGCATCAACCTACTAGAGGAAGGGGTGGATGTCGCGGTGCGGGTGCGCGCTACCGACGATGAGGATCCCAACCTTGCTACACGGCGTTTGCGTTCCGCCTCCGGCGTGCTGGTGGCGACGCCGGAGCTGTTGGCCAGATATGGCGTACTTAGCCACCCGCGCGAACTGGCAAAACTGCCCTTCCTCGGCGCGGTGGAGCGTGATCGGCGCATCCACCAGCCGCTCGACGGCCCCGGCGATGAACGTTACGAACTGGTGACGGAAGCGCGCCTGGCGGTAGAGGATTTCTCCCTGCGCAAGCGCGCGGCGTTGCGCCATCTCGGCCTGACCATGCTGCCTACCGAGTATTGCAGCGAAGAGATGGCGCAAGGCCGGCTGATCCATGTGCTGCCCGACTGGACCACGCCGGCGGGGCATCTGCAAGTTGTGTATCCGACCCAGAGAGGTTTGCTGCCGGCGGTGCGGGTGTTCGTCGATTTCCTGATCGAGCATCTCAGCAAACTGCAATTCCCTGCCGACCGCTGTCGGGAATGACAGAAAAAAATCAGGAACGCGCCAGCCTGATGCCGCTGAACTGCCAGCGCGCGGTGGCAGGAAAAAAGTTGCGATAGCTCAGGCGCGCGTGGCCATCCGGCGTCGCCGCCGAAGAACCGCGCAATACGTACTGATTGACCATGAACTTGCCGTTGTACTCGCCGACGGCGCCGGGCAAGGCGACGTAGCCGGGATAAGGCGCATAGCTGCTGGTGGTCCACTGCCAGGCGACGCCGAAATAATCCTCGCCTTGCGCCGCGGCCGCGGCCTCCCATTCCGCTTCGGTCGGCAAACGGGCGCCGGCCCAGCGCGCGTAGGCTTCCGCTTCGAAAAAGGAGAGATGGGTGACCGCCTCGTGCATGGCCAGCGGGTGCAAGCCATGCAAGGTGAATTCGCGCCAGGCTGAATCGAATTGCGCCTGCGCCTGGTGCCAGTACAGCGGCCGCGTGATTTTCTGCTGCACCACCCAGTCCCAGCCGGCCGCCAGCCACAGCAAGGGATTGCTGTAGCCGCCATCTTCAACGAACGCCAGGTACTCGCCATTGCTGACCAGCCGCGATGCCATGCAAAACGGCTCGACAAACTGGCGGTGCCGCGGCGTTTCATTATCGAAGAAAAATCCCTGCCCATCGTGCCCGACTTCCACGATGCCGGCTGCGAACGGCTGCCACTGCATCGCACGCGCGCCGGCCTGCCCTTGTCCTGCATCGGCCGTGGCATCAGACCCAAGGTAAGGCGGCAGCAAGGGATTCATCGACAGCAAATGCTTGATATCGGTGAGCAGCAGTTCCTGATGCTGCTGCTCGTGCTGCAAACCCAGCTCGACCAGCATCGCCAGTTCGCGGGCGACGTCCGGCGCCTGTGCTTGCGCCAGCAGCGCCAGCAGGCGCTGATCGACGTTCTGCCGGTAGGCCAGCACTTCCGCCAGCTCCGGCCGCGTCATCAGGCCGCGCTGGGCGCGCGGATGCTGTTCGCCGACGCCTTCGTAATAGGAATTGAACAGCACCCGGAAGGCCGGATGGAAGGGCTGGAAACAGGCCTCGAACCGTTCCAGGATGAAGGTCTCGAAAAACCAGGTGGTGTGCGCCAGATGCCATTTGGCGGGGCTGGCGTCCGGCATCGATTGCACGCAGCAATCTTCCGCCGACAGGGGCTGCACCAGCTGGCAGCTTTGCGCGCGCACGCGCGCGAAGGCTTCAGCCAAGTGATGCGTCGCCTGGCCGGCAGGCGCGGGAGCCAGCCTGTGTCTTGTCGCCGTATCCATCGTAGTCCCGTTCAGTAGTTCGTTTTCTTATGACGCTCAAGCGATGCGGGCGTGGCAGACCATGAACCAGTTGCGCTCATCGCTCCAGGTCTGGACCTTGCCGAAACCGGCTTGCTGCAGCAGGTCGATGAATCCCTGCTCAGTATATTTGTAGCTGCTTTCGGTATGGATGCTTTCACCCTTGGCAAAGCGCCGCATGCCGCCGTCCTGCCAATGGACGGTGAGATCCCGGCGCGCTTCCAGATGCATTTCTATGCGGTGCTGGCCCTCATTGTAAAAAGCCCGATGGCGCCATTGCTGCGGCTGGAAATCTGCCGCCAGCAAGCGGTTCACATGGTTCAGCAGGTTCAGGTTGAAGGCCGCGGTGACGCCCAGCGCATCGTCGTAGGCAGCGTCCAGTATCGGCTTGTCCTTGACCAGGTCGACGCCGATCAGCAGGCCGCCGTCGCTGCCGTTGATCGCCTTGCGGATGCGGTGCAAGAACTTCAGGGACTCCAGCGGCGCAAAATTGCCGATCGAGGAGCCTGGATAGAAAAACTGGCGGCGCGGCGCTCCCAGCGTAGCCGGCAGCTCCAGTTCGGAGGAAAAATCCATGCCCAGGCAAGTCATCTTGATCTTCGGGAACTGCTGCCGTAAAGCGTCTACCGCTTCCCGCAGGAATTTTTCCGAGATATCGATCGCCACATACTGCTTCGGCCGCAGGCTGGGAAACAGGCGCGCCGCCTTGCTGCAATTGCCGGCGCCGAGGTCGATCAGGGTCGCCTCGGGGCCGAGCGCTGCCGCGATCGCGCCGGCGTGCTGTTCGAAGATCGCCGCTTCGGTACGGGTCGGATAGTATTCTGGCAGCTCGCAGATCGCGGCAAACAGGCGCGAGCCGAGCACATCGTATAGATATTTGGGAGAGACGTGGGCATAAGGCGCCAGCAGGCCGGCTACCAGCTGATCTTGAACCTCGTCTTGCGCTACGCAGTTTTCCGGATGCGCCGGTTGCTGCAGTTGAGCCAAAGGATTCTCCTGAGGTAGCTATCAGTGGAACGACACATTTAGTTGCTTGTTCAGCTACAAAAACTCATCTTCTCCGTAGCGAGATCCTGCGCTATCGCGCAACATCCACTACACTAGGGCCTTCGTGCCTAGGCCTGTAATGCAGGCCGCGCGTTCGCACTCCCAACACAGTGCTAATAGGCCCTGGCAAACTGCCAGGCAATGCAGTAAGTATATCGATAATCCGTAATTGGTTGAAGTTCCCTTTGAATAGATGGCAAAGCGCGATCGCTCTCTTAATGGATGGCAATATGCATCCACGACGCGCCCTGCCATTGCAGCTTGATACAGATGCAGGCAAACCGCAGGGCCAGGTCCAACGGCGGCCCACATAGAATCCAACATGACAACCATAACTTCCAAAGAACCTCAAAAACGCAGTCTGGGCACACTCGTCGGCTTATTCCCTTTCCTGGCTCCCTACAAACGCCAGTTTGCCATGGCCAGCATCGCGCTGCTGGTGGCGGCCGGCGCCACCCTGGCGATTCCGTATGCGTTCCGGCAGATGATCGACCTCGGCTTCAGCACCGGCGGCATCCAGGGCGCCAATCACATCGACCTGTACTTCCTGGCGCTGTTCGGCGTCGCCTGCGTGCTGGGCGTGGCGACGGCTGCGCGCTTCTACATGGTGTCCTGGCTTGGCGAGAGAGTCACGGCCGACCTGCGCAGCGCGGTGTATTCGCATGTGGTGACGCAGAGCCCGCAGTTCTTTGAAACCACCAAGACCGGCGAAGTGCTGTCGCGCATCACCACCGACACTACGCTGATCCAGGCGCTGGTCGGCACCAGCATCTCGATGGCGCTGCGCAATGCCTTGCTGTTTGCCGGCGGCATGGTCATGCTGTTCATTACCAGCGTCAAGCTGAGCGCGATCATCCTGGTCATGCTGGCGCTGGTGGTGCTGCCCATCGTCTGGTACGGCCGGCGCGTGCGCAAGCTGTCGCGCGATTCGCAGGACCGGGTGGCCGACGCTTCGGCCATGGCCGGCGAAATCCTCAACGCCATGCCGACCGTGCAAGCCTTCACCCATGAAACCATCGAGGCGCAGCGCTTCGACATCTCCATCGAAAACGCCTTCAGCACCGCAATGGAACGGATACGCGCGCGTTCGCTGCTGACCATGATGGCGATCCTGCTGGTGTTCGGCGCCATCGTGTTCGTGCTGTGGCTGGGCGCACACGCCGTGGTCCAGGGCCGCATGACAGGCGGCGAGCTGGGCCAGTTCATCTTGTATGCCGCCCTGCTGGCCGGTTCCATCGGCGCCTTGGCGGAAGTAATGGGCGACGCCCAGCGCGCCGCCGGCGCCACCGAACGCCTGCTGGAACTGCTGGCGGCGCAGTCGCCGGTGCAATCGGTGCTGCTGCCGGACACGCTGCCGCCGCGCACCGCGCAAGGCGCTGCGCTGACGCTGGAAAACATCGGTTTCCGCTATCCTTCACGGCCCGAGAGTGCCGCCCTGCATGGCCTGTCGCTGGATATCAAGCCCGGTGAAACGGTGGCCGTGGTCGGCCCTTCCGGCGCAGGCAAGACCACCCTGTTCCAGCTGCTGCTGCGCTTCTACGATCCGCAGCAAGGCAGCATCAAGCTCGACGGCGTCGACATCAAGTATCTCGACCTGCATACCTTGCGCAACGCCATCGGCATCGTGCCGCAGGACACCATCATCTTCTCCGCCAACGCGATGGAAAACATCCGCTACGGCCGCGTCGGCGCCAGCGATGCCGAAGTGATCGCCGCCGCCAAGATGGCGGCCGCCCACGAATTCATCGAACGCCTGCCGGAAGGCTATCAAGCCTTCCTCGGCGAGCGCGGCGTGCGCCTGTCCGGCGGCCAGCGCCAGCGCATCGCGATTGCGCGCGCCCTGCTGAAGAATCCGCCGCTGCTGCTGCTGGACGAAGCCACCAGCGCGCTCGACGCTGAATCCGAACGCGCCGTGCAAGGCGCGCTGGAAGCAGCGATGGTCGGCCGCACCACGCTGGTGATCGCGCATCGCCTGGCGACCGTGCAGCGGGCCGACCGCATCATCGTGCTGGAACACGGCCACGTGGTCGAAACCGGCAGCCATGCCGAGCTGGTGGCGCACAACGGCTTGTACGCCAGCCTGGCGGCGCTGCAGTTCAATATCGTGAACGAGGCCTGAGCCGGTCGAAGCCAGGCCGGACCAAACTTGCTGTAACCAACCGACAGGAAAAGAATATGAGCATCTTGTTTTCTCCATTGAAGCTGCGCGGCGTGACCCTGGCCAACCGCATTGCGGTGGCGCCCATGTGCCAGTATTCGGCCGAGGACGGCTTCGCCAACGACTGGCACCTGGTGCACCTGGGCAGCCGCGCGGTCGGCGGCGCCGGCCTGATCATCTTCGAAGCCAGCGCGGTGCTGCCGCAAGGCCGCATCTCGCCGCAGGATCTGGGGATCTGGAAAGACGAACATATCGCGCCGCTGAGCCGCATCACCCGCTTTATCGAGCAACAGGGCGTAGTGGCCGGCATCCAGCTGGCCCACGCCGGCCGCAAGGCCAGCGTCTGGCGTCCGTGGGAAGAACAGCAAGGCCGGGTCGAGCCGGAACAAGGCGGCTGGCATACCGACGGCCCGTCTGCGCTTGCCTTCGACTCTAGCTATACCACGCCGAGAGCGCTCAGCATCGACGGCATCAAGGGCGTGATTCAGGCCTTTGCCGATGCCGCGGTGCGCGCCCGCAAGGCCGGTTTCAAGCTGGTGGAAATCCACGCCGCGCACGGCTATCTGCTGCACCAGTTCCTGTCGCCGATCAGCAATCAGCGTACCGACCAGTATGGCGGCTCGTTTGAAAACCGCGTACGGCTGGTGCTGGAAGTGGTGGCCGCGGTGCGCCAGGTCTGGCCGCAGGATTTGCCGCTGCTGGTGCGGCTGTCAGCCACCGACTGGATTGAAGGCGGCTGGAATGCCGATGAAACCGTCGCCTTGAGCCGGCTGTTGCGCGAGGCTGAAGTCGACCTGGTGGATGTCTCCAGCGGCGGCAACATCGCCAGCGCCAGCATTCCGGTCGGCCCGGGCTACCAGACCAAGTTTGCGGCGCGGGTCAAGCACGAAGCGGGCATCGCCAGCGGCACGGTCGGCATGATTACCGATCCCGGCCAGGCCGAACACATCCTGCGCACCGAGCAGGCCGACCTGGTGCTGATGGCGCGCGAACTGCTGCGCGACCCTTACTGGCCGCTGCATGCGGCCGATGCGCTGCACGACGTCACTTCGTGGGCGCCGCAATACATGCGCGCAACTTCGCGCAAATCGCCGCAGCGGCCGAATGTGGATTACAGCGAAAAGTAGAGCAGGAACGGTGTGAAAAACGGTGCGGCGGATGATTACGGGATCTGCTGCATCGACTGCTTGGCCGGCGCCTTGCCGAGGCCGGCCGCCACTTCGGCGATCAGGCGCCGCAGCCAGACCACGTCCGGCGCCACATGCGAACGCGCATGCCACAGCATGTAGAAACGCATCTTCGGCATGTCGAACGGCAGGGTGAACATGCCGATCGGCCAGTCTTCGATGATATGCTCGGCGAACTGCCGACCGGTGGTGAAAATCAGGTCGGATTTCGACAGCACGTGCGGCACCAGCGCGAAATACGGGATCGTCACCTGCACGTTGCGCTTCAAGCCTTGCTCGGCCAGCGCCGCGTCGATGCCGCTGCGGTGCCCTTCTATATACGGCGTCGGCGCCAGGTGCGGCATCTCCAGATAATACTTCAGGGTCAGGCCTTTCTTCGCCACCGGATGGTCGCGGTGCATCATGCACACCACGTCGTCGTCGAACAGTTGCGCCAGGTGCAGATGCTCGGGCGGGTCCGGCCAGTTGCCGATCACCATGTCGAAGCGGCCGGTTTCCAGCGCGCTGGCGTAATCCAGGTTGGCGTCCAGCGCGTGCACCATCAGGCTGGCGCCCGGCGCGCGTTTGCGCAGCTGCTCGATGATCGATGGGATCAGCAGCATGTTCAGGTAATCCGGCGTGCCGATGTGGAATACGCGCGAGGTGCTGTCCGCTTCAAAGGCCGCCACCGGCGCCGCGATTTTTTCAATCACTTCCAGGCCCTGCTTGGCCAGCGCTAGCAGCTCCTGCCCGCGTTCGGTCGGCACCATGCCGGTCTTGCCGCGCACCAGGATCGCATCGCCGGTCAGCTCGCGCAAACGCTTGAGCGTATTGCTGATGGTCGGCTGCGACTGCCCCAGCTTGATGGCGGTGCGCGAGACACTTTTTTCCACCAGCAAGGTGTGCAGCACACGCAGCAGGTAGGTATCAAGATGGTGGTTGGTACGGGATGTCATGGGCGCCGCTAAAAAAGGTGGGGAACTGTCAACTTTCGGATAGATATGAAAATTGCATAATCAACCCCACCAGCATAACGGATATGCGTAAACATGAATAGTCGCCGGTAAAGCATGACTGGATAACGCTGAAGTATCGAATCAACCCGATTCTGTCGAAATTTGATTAAAATTTGTCAGTTTTGACCTTGTTAGACGACCGGTCTAATTTTGATGTAGAATCGATCCATCATGCGAACCACTTACGACACCACCAAGCGTCACATCCTCGACGCAGGACAAAAAATCATTGCAGTCAAAGGCTTCTCCGGAGTCGGGCTGAGCGAGATCCTGAGCGCGGCGGCGATACCCAAGGGCTCCTTCTACCACTACTTCGGCTCGAAAGAACAGTACGGCCGGGCGCTGATGGAACAATACGTGGAAGACTACCTGCAGGCGCTCGACCAGGTCTTGCAAATCGGCGCCCGCCAGCCTGCCGCCGAACCGGCGCGCGAACGCTTGCTGCGCTACTGGAGCAACTGGCGCGAGACCCAGGCCGGCGGCGAAGCCATGGACAAGTGCCTGGTGGTCAAGCTCAGCGCTGAAGTGGCCGATCTGTCGGACGAGATGCGGCTGGTCTTGTGCGCAGGCACCCAGCAGGTGATGGCGCGGCTGGCCGACTGCATCGCGGAAGGCATCGCCGACAGTTCCCTGCAGGTCGGCCTGGAGCCGCAGAAAACCGCGCAGATGCTCTATCAGCTTTGGCTGGGTGCAAGCCTGCTGGCCAAACTCCAGCGCGACCGCAGCCCGCTCGAAAACGCCATGGAAATCACCTTGAGCGTCCTGGCCTCGCCCTGACCAAACCGCACATCGCTACGCGCGCTTGCGTATCTGCCGTTACTTGCAAGCGCATTTATTTTTTTGCCGCCCGACTCGTCGAGCGGCCTACTTGCCAAAGGAAATCCCATGCTCAATTTTGAATTTTACAACCCAACCAAAATCGTCTTCGGCCGCGACACCATCGCCAAGCTGTCCCAGCTGGTGCCGGCCAAGGCCCGCGTGCTGATCCTGTACGGCGGCGCCAGCGCCCAGAAAACCGGCACCCTGGCCGAAGTCAAGGCAGCGCTCGGCGAGCGTGAAGTCCATGAGTTCGCCGGCATCGAACCGAATCCGAGTTATGAAACGCTGATGCAGGCGGTCGAGCAGGTACGCGCGCAAAAGATCGACTTCCTGCTGGCGGTAGGCGGCGGCTCGGTCATCGACGGCACCAAGTTTGTCGCCGCCGCTGCGCATTTCGAAGGTGAAGCCTGGGATATCGCCGTCAAGCGCGGCGCCAACATCACCAGCGCCCTGCCCTTCGGCAGCGTGCTGACCTTGCCGGCCACCGGGTCGGAAATGAACAATGGCGGCGTCGTCACCCGCAAATCGATACAGGCCAAGCTGGCCTTCCACAGCCCGCTGGTGTTTCCGCAATTTTCGATTCTCGACCCGAGCAAGACCTTCACCCTGCCGCCGCGCCAGATCGCCAACGGCGTGGTCGACGCTTTCGTGCACACCGTCGAGCAGTACCTGACCTATCCGGTGCAAGGCCAGGTGCAAGACCGTTTCGCCGAAGGCTTGCTGCTGAGCCTGATCGAAACCGGGCCTAAGGTGCTGGCCGAGCCGAACGACTACGATGCCCGCGCCAACCTGATGTGGGTGGCGACACTGGCGCTCAACGGCCTGATCGGCGCCGGCGTGCCGCAAGACTGGGCTACCCATATGCTCGGCCACGAATTGACCGCGCAATACGATATCGACCATGCCCGCACCCTGGCCATCGTCCTGCCTTCCCTGCTGACGGTGCGCCGTCATAGCAAGCATGCCAAACTGCTGCAATACGCCGAACGCGTCTGGCAGATTACCGAAGGCAGCGAAGATGCCCGCATCGACCTCGCCATCGAACGCACGCGCGACTTCTTTGAAAGCATGGGCATCAAGACCCGCTTGTCGGACTATGAGCTGGGCCAGGCTGCGGTCGAAACAGTGCTGCTGCAACTCGAACAGCACGGCATGACCAGGCTCGGCGAACACCAGGACCACACACTCGCAGTCAGCCGCAAGATTCTCGAAGCGGCGCTGTGAGATTGACGCTAAGGGCCCGTTAGGGAATAAGTTGGGCATTTGGGTGGCCGTAGCTGGATGCGATGCAAGGCGCACGACGCGCCGTAGTGCGAGCACTGCAAGCGGTGGGCAACGCCGCAGCGCGCCAGCTACGGCCGTCCAAATGTTCAACTTGTTTCCTGACGGGGCCTAAACTGATTCTGCACGCGCCGGCAAAACAGCGCCGGCATTCATTCCACCCAAGGAGTAGCGAACATGTCACAAAGCAAAACCGTCAACCGCCGCATCCTGCTGGCCTCGCGCCCGCATGGCGCACCGACTGCCGAGAATTTCAAGCTGGATCAAAGCCCTGTGCCGGCACCCGCCGCGGGCCAGGTATTGCTGCGCACCGTCTATCTCTCGCTCGATCCGTATATGCGCGGCCGCATGAGCGATGCGCCTTCCTATGCCGCGCCGGTGGAAGTCGGCCAGGTAATGGTCGGCGGCACGGTGGCACGGGTCGAAGCCTCGGAAAACCCTGCCTACAAGGCTGGCGACCTCGTGCTGAGCTACAGCGGCTGGCAAGACTATGCGCTGTCTGACGGCAAAGACCTGACCAAGCTGGACCCTAAGCTGGGCAAGCCGTCCTATGCGCTGGGGCTGCTTGGCATGCCCGGCTTCACTGCCTACATGGGCCTGCTCGACATCGGCCAGCCGAAAGCCGGCGAGACCGTGGTCGTGGCCGCCGCCACCGGCGCGGTCGGTTCGCTGGTTGGGCAAATCGCCAAGCTCAAGGGTTGCCGCGTGGTCGGTATCGCCGGCGGCGCCGACAAGTGCACGTATGCAGTGCAAGAACTGGGTTTTGACGCTTGCATAGACCACCGCGCCGCCGATTTCCCGCAACAGCTAGCTGCTGCCTGCGATAAAGGTATCGACGTTTATTTTGAAAACGTCGGCGGCGCAGTCTTCAGCGCCGTGCTGCCGTTGCTGAACCTGCACGCCCGGGTGCCGGTATGCGGCCTGATCGCCAACTATAACGCCACCGGCAAACCACAAGGACCGGACCACCTGCCGGGACTGATGGGCAGCCTGCTGGTACGCCGCATCAAGATGCAAGGCTTCATCATCTTTGACTACCAGCCGCGCTACATGGAATTTTTCAAAGAGATGGGCGGCTGGGTCGCCGCCGGCAAGATCAAGTACCGGGAAGATGTCGTAGATGGGCTGGAGAATGCATCGCAAGCCTTCATCGGCCTGCTGGAAGGCAAGAACTTCGGCAAGCTGGTGATACGCGCCGGCGACGAATAAATTTCCCGGCTAACGCCACATTCAAAGGAATGCACATGAACATATTAATGGTACTGACCTCGCACGACAAACTGGGCGACACCGGCAAGAAGACCGGCTTCTGGCTGGAAGAATTCGCTGCTCCCTACTACGCTTTCCTGGACGCCGGCGCCAAGCTGACCCTAGCCTCGCCACACGGCGGCCAGCCGCCGCTGGATCCGAAAAGCGACGAACCGGACGCACAGACCGAGGCCACCAAACGCTTCCGCAAGGACAGTGCAGCGCAGGCTGCTCTGGCTTCGACCATCAAGCTGGCGACGGCTCAAGCGAAAGATTATGACGCTGTGTTTTACCCAGGCGGCCACGGTCCTTTGTGGGACCTAGCGGAAGACAAGGATTCGATCGCGCTGATCGAAACCATGTACGCCGCCGACAAGCCAGTCTCCGCGGTCTGCCATGCGCCAGGCGTGCTGCGTCACGTGCGCGCCGCGGACGGTACACCGCTGGTCAAAGGGAAAAAGGTTACCGGCTTTTCGGATAGCGAAGAAGCCGCGGTGCAATTGACCGATATCGTGCCCTTCCTGGTGGAAGCCGAGCTGAAACGCCTGGGCGGCGATTACAGCAAGGGAGCGGACTGGGGAAGTTATGCTGTGGCTGATGGGAATCTGATCACTGGCCAGAATCCGGCTTCTTCGGTGGCGGTGGCGGAGCTGGTGTTGAAAATGCTGGCTTAAGGTTGGTTGCTGCAGGCAAGGTATCGATCACGATCTGATGTACTCCGTGGTCCGTCAAATGGGGGCAGAGTCTGACCCCATTTGACTACTACAGCGATTAATTACGGTTATTTGGTGCCGAATATGCGGTCGCCGGCGTCGCCCAGGCCTGGCACGATGTAGGCGTGCGCATCCAGATGCGAATCCAGGCTCGCCACATACAGCTTGACGCCAGGATGCGCATCCTGGAACACCTGCACCCCCTCAGGCGCCGCCACCAGCGCCAGGAAAATGATCTGGTCATCGCTGACGCCGCGTTTCTTCAGCACATCCACCGCATGCACCGCCGAATTGCCGGTCGCCACCATCGGATCGCAGACGATGAAGATGCGCTCCGCCAGATCCGGCAAACGCACCAGATACTCCACCGGCTGATGCGTATCCGGATCGCGGTACACCCCGATATGCCCCACCCGCGCCGACGGCACCAGGTCCAGCAAACCGTCGCTCATGCCTATCCCCGCCCGCAGCACCGGCACCACCGCCAGCTTGCGCCCGGCAATCACCGGCGCCTCCATGCTCTGCATCGGCGTCTCGATCAGCTGCGTGGTCAGTGGCAGGTCGCGCGTGATTTCATAACCCATCAACAAGGTGATTTCCCGCAGCAGCTGGCGGAAGGTGCGGGTCGAGGTTTCCTTGCTGCGCATATGCGTCAGCTTGTGCTGGATCAGCGGATGGTTCAGGATGAAGAGATTGGGGAAACGTGGGTCGCTGAGCATGATAAGTAAGATAAACGAATAAGGAAAAATAAGGGCCGGCCGTATACAAAAAAAGGAGAGATTTCTCTCCCCTCTGTGTTCAGTAGTTATTCTGCGGCTGGCTCGGTTTTGGGTATCAGCAGATCAAGTATCTGTTCAAGCTCGTGACGCACCTCGACCAGATTCACCTCGTTCTGCTTGGCTTCGGCTGCCTGCTCAGCTTCCGCGGCTGCGCCCAGGCGGCCGTCGAGCTTGTTGCGGGCGCCGCTGATGGTGAAGCCATGCTCGTACAGCAGCTCGCGGATGCGACGGATCAGCAGCACTTCGTGATGCTGGTAATAACGGCGGTTGCCGCGCCGCTTGACCGGCTTCAGCTGGGTGAATTCCTGTTCCCAATAGCGCAGCACATGCGGCTTGACGCCGCACAGGTCGCTCACTTCGCCGATGGTGAAATAACGCTTGGCCGGAATCGGCGGCAATACGACAAGCTCGGATTTACTAATGCGATCGTTCATGAATTAGCTGGAAGAGCGGCGGCAAACTGTTGGATAGGCTGGATGGGTTGCAGGCTTGCGGCTTCAACCATGCCCTTGAGTTTCTGACTGGCGTGGAAAGTCACCACGCGGCGCGCAGTGATAGGAATCTCTTCCCCGGTTTTCGGATTGCGTCCCGGACGCTGCGGCTTATCGCGCAGTTGGAAATTGCCGAAGCCGGACAACTTCACCGACTCGCCACGCTCCAGCGCATCGCGGATTTCATCGAAAAACGTTTCGACCATGTCTTTGGCTTCACGCTTGTTGAGGCCAACCTGTTCAAACAAAAGTTCAGCCAGCTCCGCCTTGGTCAGTGTCGGCAAATTCTTTTCTGCCTGCGAGCGGGCTTGCGCTTCACGCATCGCCCGGTTCAGATCGGCGTCCAGAACGGATTCAAATTCTACTGTCTGCATATTGTTCATTCTGTTGTTACGCCCCTGTCTTCTGGATTGCTGCCGCCGGCGCCACGCGTGCTTCTACAAACGCGTGCATCCGGCTTTTTTTGCTGCAGGTTTTATCATTAGATTACGCTCTCTGAGGGCAAATCAGGCGCGTAATCTTGCTGTTGGCACCTTGTTGACAGCAGCGATCAAAGCAGCCATGGCGGCTTCTACGGTGTCATCTTGGAGGGTGTTTTCAGTATCTTGCAAGGTAAAACGGAAAGCAAGACTTTTTTCGTCATTTTCCAGTCCTTTGCCATGATATTCATCAAATAAAACAATGGCTTGCAGAATCCGGCATGCTGGATTTTCTTGCTGCTCAGCAGCAAAAACGTCCAGTAAATCCTGCGCATAAACCGCTTGTTTCACCACCACTGCAAGATCGCGCACCACCGCCGGGAATTTCGAAATTTCGACGTAGGCCGGCACTTGCCGTTGCTGCAACGCCAAGCCATCGACTTCGAACACAACCGGCGCCAAAGGCAGCTCATATTTCTGTTGCAGGCGCGGATGCAGTTCGCCGATGAAACCGACAACTTTATCGCCCAGCAGCACTTGCGCCGAACGGCCGGGATGCAGCGCCGGATGTTCGAGTTTGGCGAAACGCAAAACCACAGGCGCAAACAGGGCTTCCAGATCGGCCTTGACGTCGAAGAAATCGACGGTGCGGCTGGCCTGGCCCCATTGCTCGTCCGCTTGCGGGCCGTAAGCCAGGGCGGCGACCCGCTTCGGCTGCGCGTAGCCGGCTACCGCCAGCGGGCCGTTCTCGACTTGCTGGTCACGCATGTAGACCGCGCCGGTTTCAAAAATCCGCACCCGGTTCAGCTTGCGGTTCAGATTGTATTTGACGTTGGCGATCAGGCTTCCGATCAAGGTCGAACGCATCACGCCCATCTGGCTGGCGATCGGATTGAGCACCTTGATCGGCGCCAGGTTGCCGGCGAAATCGGCTTCCCAGGCTGCTTCGACGAAGCTGAAGTTGATCACTTCCTGGTAATCCAGGTCGGCCAGCTGCCGTCGCGTGGTAAACAGCGAGCGCTGGTTTTCCGGCGCGATGTACATGGCGTTCGGCGCGACCGGCGGCAAGGCCGGGATATTTTCAAAGCCGTAGACGCGGGCGATTTCCTCGATCAGGTCTTCCTCGATCTCGATATCGAAACGGTAGGACGGCGGCGTCACCGAAAACACACCGTTCTCTTGCGTGAACGCCAGGCCCAGGCGAGTGAAGATGTCGGCGATCTGGCTATCCGACAAAGGCACGCCGATGACGCGGATCGCGCGCGCGGTGCGCACTTTAACCGGATCGCGTTTAGGCAGATTGACGCTTTGATCGTCGATCGGGCCGATCTGGGTCGCAGACGTGCCGCAGATTTCGACCAGCAAGGCGGTGATGCGCTCGATATGCTCGACAGTGGTGGCAAAATCGACGCCGCGCTCGAAGCGATGGCCGGCATCGGTCGAGAAATTGAAGCGGCGGGCACGGCCCTGAATCGCTTGCGGCCACCAGAAAGCAGCTTCCAGATAGATGTTTTGCGTTTCCAGCGAGACCGCCGTGGCGTCGCCGCCCATGATGCCCGCCAGCGATTCGATTTGCCGGTCGTCGGCGATCACGCCGATCCAATCGTCCACGCTGACGGTATTACCGTTCAACAGCTTGAGCGATTCGCCTGCCTTGCCCCAGCGGACATCGAGGCCGCCGTGGATCTTGTCGAGGTCGAACACGTGCGTCGGACGGCCCAGCTCCAGCATCACGTAATTGGAGATGTCCACCAGCGCCGAGATCGGGCGCTGGCCGCTGCGCTCCAGGCGCTGCTTCATCCATTGCGGCGTCGGCGCCTTGGCATTGAGGCCGCGGATCACGCGGCCGGAGAAACGACCGCACAGATCCGGCGCCGAAATCTTGACCGGCAGCGTTTCAGTCATGTTGGCGCTGACAGCCTTGAACACCGGCTGCTTCAGCGGGGTGTCGGTCAGAGCCGACACTTCACGCGCCACGCCCAGCACCGACAGGCAATCCGCCTTGTTCGGCGTCAGCTTGATGGTGAACTTGAGGTCGTTCAGTTCGAAGTAATCGCGGAAATTCTGGCCGACCGGCGCATCGTCCGGCAGTTCCAGCAAGCCGCCGTGGTCTTCCGACAGCTTCAGTTCACGCGCCGAACACAGCATGCCTTGCGACTCGACGCCGCGCAACTGGCCCAGCTTGATCTCGAACGGCTTGCCGTCCGCGCCCGGCGGCAGGATGGCGCCGACCATGGCGCACGGCACCTTGAGGCCAGGGCGCACATTCGGCGCGCCGCACACGATATTGAGCATGGTGCCGGTGCCGACATCGACCTGACAGACATTCAGGCGGTCGGCATTCGGATGCTTGGCGGTCTCGACCACCAGGCCCACCACGATATTGGTAAAGGGCGGCGCGACCGGCTCGACCTCTTCCACTTCGAGACCGGACATGGTCAGCAGATGGGACAATTCGTCCGAAGTCATCTTCGGATCGACCATGGAACGCAGCCAGCTTTCAGAGAATTGCATAGGTAAAACCTTCAAAAACCTTTAGTCACAGAAGCGGGGAACGCTGGGCAGCCGGCCGTGGTATTACGGAGGTGGCTACAGAACAATGCCAGCGTCTTCGGCAAGGAGCTTTTAGTTAAATTGTTTCAGGAAACGCAGATCGCCTTCGTAGAACAAACGCAGATCGTTGATGCCATAACGCAGCATGGTCAGGCGTTCGATGCCGGAGCCGAACGCGAAGCCGATGAACTGTTCCGGATCCAGGCCCATGTTGCGCACCACGTTGGGATGCACCTGGCCTGCGCCCGAGACTTCCAGCCAGCGCCCTTTCAGCGGACCGCTGCCGAAGGCAATGTCGATCTCGGCCGAAGGCTCGGTGAACGGGAAATAGGAAGGACGGAAGCGCACTTGCAGATCGTCGGTTTCAAAGAAGGCCTTGACAAAATTCAGGTAGGCGCCCTTGAGGTCGGCGAAGCTGATGTCTTCGGCAATCCACAAGCCTTCGACCTGATGGAACATCGGCGAATGGGTGGCGTCGCTGTCGACGCGATAGGTGCGGCCCGGGGCGATGACCTTGATCGGCGGCTTGTTCATGCGCGCGTAACGCACCTGCATCGGGCTGGTGTGAGTGCGCAGCAGCAGCGGCTTGCCTTCGGTGTCGTTGCCTTCGATGTAGAAGGTGTCCTGCATCGAACGCGCCGGATGGTTTTCCGGGCTGTTCAAGGCGGTAAAGTTGGTCCAGTCGGTTTCGATTTCCGGGCCGTCGGCCACGTCGAAACCGATCGATCGGAAAATTTCTTCGATGCGCTGCCACGATCGCATGACGGGATGGATGCCGCCGACGCCGCGGCCGCGGCCCGGCAAGGTGACATCGATCGCTTCCGCGTTCAGGCGCTCTTGCATCTGCGCATTGGCCAGGGCATCACGGCGCGCTGTGAGCGCAGCTTCGATCTGCTCCTTGGCGGTATTGATGACGGCGCCCTGCACTTTGCGCTCGTCCGGCGCCAGCTTGCCCAGCCCCTTCATCTGCTCGGTGATCTGGCCGGTCTTGCCGAGATATTTGGCTTTCGCGTTTTCCAGCGCGGCGGCGTCGACAGCGGCGATGAAATCAGCCTGGGCTTGCGTTACTAGTTGTTCTAGGGAGTTCATGCAGTTTTCCTGCTCCATTGAAGCCGAAATACGCCAGTCAAATCAAAAAAACCAGCGGTTAAAAACACAAACGGGGCATAAGGTGTTGACCTCTGCCCCGCTCGGGATTGCCACGCCGCAGAACCGCGCGGCATTGGCAAAACTACATAAGAAACTTACGCAGCGATGTTGGCCTTGACTTGATTGACAATCGCAGCAAACGCTGGCTTGTCCATCACTGCCATATCAGCCAGAACCTTACGGTCCAGTTCGATCGAAGCACGCTTCAGACCGTTCATGAATACGCTGTATGTCATGCCATGCTCACGGGAAGCGGCGTTGATACGGGCGATCCACAATGCACGGAATACGCGCTTCTTGTTGCGGCGGTCACGGTATGCATATTGACCAGCGCGCATGACTGCTTGCTTGGCTACACGGTAGACTTTACTGCGGCGACCGCGGTAACCCTTGGCAAGGTTAAGAACTTTTTTATGACGGGCACGAGCTGTAACCCCACGTTTTACTCTAGGCATAATAACTCCTTAGTATGAGGTTAAGCGTTCGGCAACATGCGCGAAACGGATACCATGTTGTGGTCATTGACCCCAACGGAACCGCGCAATTGACGTTTGTTTTTGGTGGTTTTCTTGGTCAGGATGTGACGTTTGAACGCTTGGCCGCGTTTAACAGTACCACCCGGACGGACGCGGAAGCGCTTTTTGGCGCTGCTCTTCGTTTTCATTTTAGGCATGACACTATCTGTCCTCTAGGGACAGCTCCTTTTTTAACATGATTGCAGGTGGCAACAATATCGTTACGCTTGGATGCCTGCTCTCACTTGTTTAAACCCAACTGCCCGACTGCCACAGCTGGATTTTGCAGCAGGATCTGGCCTGCTGCTTTTTGGGCGATCTGGATAATTGCTCATCCACGCCGCCTAAAATCTATCTAATCAGTTGAGGACAGAGCTGCACGAGAAGTGTAATTCGCCCCGGCTCAATTAAACCCTACCCGGGCAGCTCTGTCCCCAATTTATTATTTCTTCTTTTTAGGACCGATGATCATGATCATCTGGCGCCCTTCCATCTTCGGCCACTGCTCGACCTGTCCGTACGGCTCCAGGTCTGCCTTCAGACGTTCCAGCATGCGCATGCCGATGTCCTGGTGAGCCATTTCACGGCCGCGGAAACGCAGCGTGATCTTGACCTTGTCGCCGTCTTCGTCCAGGAAGCGGGTCAGGTTGCGCAGTTTGATGTTGTAATCACCATCATCGGTACCCGGGCGGAATTTGACTTCCTTCACCAGGATGACCTTCTGCTTCAACTTGGCCTCGTGCGCCTTCTTCTGTTCCTGATACTTGAACTTGCCGTAGTCCATCAAACGGGCTACCGGCGGCTGGGCTGTTGGTGCGATTTCCACCAAGTCAACGTTCGCCTCTTCCGCCAGGCGGAAGGCCTCAGCCAGACTGACGATACCGAGTGCTTCGTTCTCGACACCGGATAAGCGCAATTCTGGCGCCGTAATTTCGCCGTTGATGCGATGTGACTTGTCCGTAGCTATTGCAGTTTCCTTTAAAAATCAAATAATTAAGCCGTGCTCTTGCGCTTGGGTCACCCCGTTCAGGCTTTGGTTTCGACCTCGTTCCTGAGGCGCTCCACCAGTACGTCGATAGGCATCACACCCAGATCGACATTGCCCCGCGCTCGCACGGCCACTGTGTTTGCATCCCGCTCTTTATCACCGACAACCAGTATATAAGGCGGCTTCTGCAAAGAATGCTGCCGTATTTTATAGGTAATCTTCTCATTACGCAAATCGGTCTCTACCCTAAACCCTTGTTTTTTCAGCGTTTGTGCAACATTTTGGACATATTCCGACTGGGCGTCGGAGATATTCAAAACAACAACTTGCACCGGCGCAAGCCACAAGGGCATGGCGCCGGCGTGATTTTCGATCAGCATGCCGATAAAACGCTCCAGCGAGCCGACAATAGCACGATGCAGCATGACCGGCACTTTGCGGCCATTGTCTTCAGTGACATATTCCGAACCGAGGCGGCCCGGCATCGAAAAATCGACCTGCATGGTGCCGCACTGCCAGGAACGGCCGATCGAATCCTTCAGGTGGTACTCGATCTTCGGACCGTAGAAGGCGCCCTCGCCCGGCAATTCTTCCCACTCGGCGCCGGAGGCGCGGATGGCTTCGCGCAAGGCGTTTTCCGCCTTGTCCCAGACCTCTTCCTCGCCGACCCGCTTTTCAGGACGCAGGGCCAGCTTGACCGCGACTTCGCTAAAGCCGAAATCGAGATAGACCTTGCGCACCAGCTTGTCGAAGACTGCAACTTCTTCCTGGATCTGCTCTTCCGTACAGAAAATATGGCCGTCATCCTGGGTAAAGCCGCGCACCCGCATCATGCCGTGCAAGGCGCCGGACGGCTCATTGCGATGGCACTGACCGAACTCACCGAAGCGCAGAGGCAGGTCGCGATAGCTGTGCAGGCTGGAATTGAAAATCTGGATATGGCCAGGGCAGTTCATCGGCTTCAACGCGTAGCTGCGGTTTTCCGATTCGGTGGTGAACATGCTTTCGCGATAATTTTCCCAGTGGCCAGTCTTTTCCCATAGGGAGCGGTCGAGGATCTGCGGCGCCTTGACTTCCTGATAACCATTGTCGTTATAGACGCGGCGCATGAACTGCTCGACCTGCTGCCAGATCGTCCAGCCCTTGGCGTGCCAGAAAATCAGGCCCGGCGCTTCGTCCTGGAAATGGAACAGGTCGAGCGCGCGGCCCAGCTTGCGGTGGTCGCGCTTTTCCGCCTCTTCCAGCATGTGCAGATAGGCTTCCTGCTCATCCTTCTTGGCCCAGGCAGTGCCATACACCCGCTGCAGCATTTCATTCTTGGCATCGCCGCGCCAGTAGGCGCCGGCCAGCTTCATCAGCTTGAACACCTTCAGCTTGCCGGTCGACGGCACGTGCGGACCGCGGCACAGGTCGGTGAACTTGCCTTCTGTGTAGAGCGAGACTTCCTGGTCTTGCGGAATCGAGCCGATCAGCTCTGCCTTGTAGGCCTCGCCGATCGATTCAAAATAGGCGATCGCTTCATCGCGCGCCACTACCTTGCGCGTGACAGGCTCATCCTTCTTGGCCAGCTCAGCCATCTTCTTTTCGATTTCCAGCAAGTCTTCCGGGGTGAACGGACGCTTGTAGGCAAAATCGTAGTAAAAGCCGTTTTCGATCACCGGCCCGATAGTCACCTGCGCGTCAGGAAACAGTTCCTTGACCGCGTAGGCCAGCAAGTGCGCCGTCGAATGGCGGATCACTTCCAGGCCGTCGGCATCCTTGTCGGTCACGATCGCCAGCTCGACATCGCGCTCGATCAGGAAAGAAGTATCGACCAGCTTGCCGTCGACCTTGCCGGCCAAAGCCGCCTTGGCCAGGCCGGCGCCGATGCTGGCGGCGACCTGCGCCACCGTCAGCGGCGCTTCGAATTGACGCTGTGAACCATCGGGAAGTTTGACTGCTATCATTTTGGGCCTCATATCGGCGCTCACTTGGAACGACGCCGGATTGAATTAAGTTGAACGGTTGCTTTACAAAAACGTGGACGAAAAAAAACGCGGACCAGCCGCGCTTTTTTCATCTTGCAGGTAGAAAAAGGCCTCGACTAGCGTCGCTCACAGATCGTGGTGGTAGTTCGCGGTGTCATAACCGGGATGCCTTTCTCGCTCTTACAGATGTTGAATTCGTTGCAGCTGCGCCGCCGGGAATGACGACAACAGGATGCTTCCGATCATACCAGAAAATTTATGCGGCATGGCAAGCGCGCAACATGCGCTGTTGCTAATCCGCCTAAAACGCCGCCCAATTTACCGCACTGTTGCTGCCACCAGCGGCTCGCCGCGATTCCACCAGCCCCCGCCCAAGGCCTGGAACAGCGCCGCCGTATCGGCAAAGCGCGCCGCCTGCGCCTGCGCCAGGCTGATTACTGCCTGCTGATAGGTTTGCTGCGCCGTCAGCAAGGTCTGCGGCGTGGCGGCGCCGAGCTGCACCGATTTGCGGGAGATCTCCAGGCTGCGCGCGGCGGCGCGCTCGGCCAGATACTGCGCCTGCAGGGCGTCGGCATCGTATTGCAAGGCGCGCAGACTGTCGGCGACGTTCTGGAAGGCGTGTATCACCGTGCTTTGATACTGTGCAGCGGCTTGTTCCAGCAAGGCTTCCGAGGCGCGCTTCTTGTGCAGCAATGCGCCGCCAGCGAACAAGGGTTGCGTCAGGCCGCCGACCAGGCTCCACAGCCCGGTGCCCGAGGTGAACAAATCCCCCATCTGCGCGGCGGCGCTGCCGATATTCGCACTCAAGGTAATCTGCGGCAGCATATTGGCGGTAGCCACGCCGACGGCGGCGCTGGCGGCATGCAGCTGCGCTTCCGCCGAACGGATGTCGGGGCGCTGCCGCACCAGGCTTGAAGGCAGGCTGAGCGGCAGTTGCTGCGGCAGGCTAAGGCTGGCCAGATCGAATCTCTGCTCTAGCTCTTCGCTCGGAAAACGCCCTGCCAACACCGTCAGCAGGTCACGCTGCAGCGCCAGCGATTTTAGCAGGGGCGGCAGGCTAGCCTGGGTCTGCGCCAGGGCCGCCTGCTGCGCCAGCACGTCGGCCTGGGCCACATCGCCCAGCTGGTACTGCCGCTGCAGCAGCGTCAGCAATTCGCCCTGCACCTTGAGCACTTCCTGCGTCGCCGCAATCTGCGCCCGCAATGCGGCTTCCTGCACCGCGGCCGCGACCACGTTCGAGGTCAGCGTCAGATAAGCCGCTTCCAGCAGGAATTTCTGCTGCTCGGCCTGGGCTTGCAAACCTTCCACCTGGCGGCGGTTGCCGCCGAACGCATCCAGCGTATAGGAAACGCTGACCTGGGCGGTGTGCAGGTTGAACGGCGACGTGCCCTGCCCTGCCGATACCGGCTGCTTTTGCCGGGTCGGCGCCAGGCTGGCATTGACGCTCGGGAAAAATGCCCCCTGTTGCGCCGACACTTGTTCCTGGGCGGCGCGCAAGGCTGCCTCGGCCGATTGCAGATCCGGATTGGCCTTGAGCGCCTGTTCGATGACGGCATTCAATGCCGGCGAATTGAACAGAGTCCACCATTGGGCGGGAATATCCATGCCTTCGACGAGCTGCTGGGCAGCGCCGCCGGCGGTTTCTGCGGACGAGGTTTTTGTCTGCAGCGGCTCTTTGGTGTACCCCTTGACCTCTGGCGCGTCCGGCTGCTTGAAATCCGGTCCGGCGGCGCAACCGGCCAGCGCCAGCGCTACTGCCATCACGGAGATTCTCAGCGGCCGATTGAAATGCAATGTCGTTGTATTCATATTTTTACCTGCTCGTTTTTATCCGGCGCCTTAGCGTCCGTCACGCTCTTTACTGATGCCGCGGCGGCGTTCAATCCAGTTTTCCAGCGAATAATAGAAAGCGGGCAGGATGAACAGGGTCAGCATGGTGGCGACCACCAGCCCGCCCACCACCACCGTCGCCAAGCCGCGCTGGACGTCGGTGCCGACCCCGGTCGCCAACGCCGCCGGCAGCATGCCGACCGAAGCCACCGTAGCTGTCATCAGCACCGGCCGGAAGCGCTCGAACGCCCCCGCCAGCACCGCATCCCGCAAGGCCATGCCCTGGCGCCGCACGCGGTTGATGTTGGAGACCATGATGATGCCGTTCTGCACCGCCACCCCGAACAAGGCGATGAAGCCGACCCCGGTGGCGACGTTGATGGTGCCGTTGGTGACGCGCAGCGCAATCAGGCCGCCCAGCGCCGCCAGCGGCACCACGCCCAGTATCAGCAGCGCTTGCCGCAGCTTGCCGAAACCGGCGTACAGGATCACCGCCATCAGGCCCAGCACCAGGCCGAACACCAGAATCAGGCGCGACTGCGCGCGCTCCTGGTTCTCGAACTGGCCGGCCCACTCGAGGCGATAGCTGGCCTTGTCGAAATTCACTTTCTGCGCCACCTGGACCTGCGCTTCCTGATAGTAGGACAGCAGGTCGCGATCGGCGTAATCCAGGCGCACGGTCAGCTGGCGGTGCGTGTTTTCATGGGCGATCGTGCTTTCGCCGGTGGTAGTGCGGATATGGGTCACCTGCGACAGCGGAATGCGCGCGCCGCTGGCCGTGGTCAGCAGCAGGTTGCCAAGCGCTTCCGGGCTGCTGCGGCTGTCCTTGGCAAAGCGCACCGTAACGTTGTGCACCCGGTCCGCCACATACAGCTGCGTGACCGGAGCGCCGCCGATGCCGGTCTGGATCAGGGCGGCGATATCGGCGACATTGATCCCCAGCCGCGCCGCGGCGGCGCGATCGATATCGATCGCCACCTGCGGCACCGGCGGTTCCTGGAAGATGGCGACATCGGCCGTGCCCCTGACCTGCTTGAGCACCGTGACGATCTGCTCGCCGATGCGGCGCAATTCCTTGAAGTCGTCGCCGTACACGCGGATCACCAGCGGACTGTGGGCGCCGCCGACTGCATCGTTGACGCCGTCGCTGATGGGCTGGCTGATGCCGATCGAAAAGCCTGGAAGTTGAGACAGGCGCTGATTCAACTTATGCACGAACTGTTCCTTGGTCTCGCCGTTGGCCCAGCTACTGTAGGGCTTCAGCCCGACCGGCACCTCCATGTGCGAAGGGGTCCAGGGATCGGTGCCGTCGTCGCTGCGGCCGAGCTGGGTCACGGCATACGACACCTCCGGGAATTCCAGCAGGGTGCGGCGCAGCTCGCTGGCCATCTCGCTGCCCTTTTCCAGCGACAGGCCGGACGGCATCTGCACTTGCAGCCACAGGGTGCCTTCATCCATGTTCGGCATGAACTCCCTGCCGGTCGCCGCGCCCAGGATGATCACGCCGGCCAGCGCCAGCGCGCCGAGGCCGTACGACACCGCAGGATTGGCCAGCAGCCGCCCCAGGGTCTTGCGATAGCCGGCGCTGAGCCACTCCAGCGGCTTGTTATGGAAAATCCGGCGCGGCTTGTGCAAGGCCATGTAGGCCAGGCCGGGCACCAGCACGATGCTGCACACCAGCGCGCCGATCAGCGCATAGCTGACGGTAAACGCCATCGGCGACAGCAGCTTGCCTTCGGCGCGCTCGAAAGCGAACAGCGGCAGGTAGGCGACGATGATGATCAGGGTGGCGAAGAAAATCGGCCGTATCACCTCGGTGGTGGCGTCGCGCACATCGGTCTCGCTCAGCTCCGCCTCGGGCTTGGCTTCGCGCCGCCGCAGGATCGCTTCGGTGACCACGATGGCGCCGTCGACAATGATGCCGAAGTCGATCGCGCCCAGCGAGAACAGGTTGGCCGGCATCTTGGTCAGGTACATCATGATGAACACCGCCACCAGCGCCAGCGGAATCGTCACCGCCGCCACCAGCGCGCTGCGCGGACTGCCGAGAAAGAGGATAAGGACGATGCAGACCAGGCCGATGCCTTCGAGCACGGTATGACCGACCTTGTGAATGGTCAGCTCGATCAGGTCGTCGCGGTCGATGTAGGGCACGATCTTGACGCCCATCGGCGCCAGCTGTTTTTGCAGCTGTGCGACCTTGGCGTGCACGTCCTTGATCACTTCCGAAGCGTTCTGGTATTTCAGCAGCTTGACGATGCCTTCGATGGTATCGGGATTGCGGTCCTTGCCCAGGATCCCTTGCCGCTCCTGATGGCTGTACTGCAGCTTGCCAAGGTCGCGCACCAGCACCGGCACGCCGCCGGACTGCTTGACCACCACGTTGCCGAGATCGGTCAGGCTGCGCATCAGGCCGATGCCGCGCACCACGTAGCCCTGCTCGCCGCGGGTGATGCGGCTGCCGCCGGCGTTGGCGTTATTGCTGTTGATGGCGCTGGTGACATCCGACAGCGAAACGCCGAAGCGCTGCAGCTGCTGCTGGTCGACTTCCAGCTGGTATTCCATGGTCAGGCCGCCGAAATTGCCGACTTCGGCAATGCCCGGCACCTGCTGCAATTCCGGGATCACGATCCAGCGCTGGATCTCGGACAATTCCAACAGGTTCTTGCTGTCGGATTCCAGGGTATAGCGGTAAATTTCACCGGCGGCGCTGGTCACCGAATCCAGGCTGGGCGTGATGCCGGCAGGCAGCGCGGCCTGAGTCATGCGTTCGGTGACGCGCTGGCGCTCCCAGTAATCCTCGGCGCCATCCTTGAACGTCAAGGTAATCAGCGAGAGGCCGAAAGTGCTGGACGAACGCATGTGCACCAGGCCGGGTGTGCCGCTCAGCTGGCGCTCCAGCGGGATGGTGATCTGCTGCTCGACCTCTTCGGCCGCGAGGCCGGGCGCCTGGGTCGTGACCTGGGCGGTAACGTCGGACAGTTCAGGATAGGCTTCCACCGCCATCCGCGTCCACGAGTAGTAGCCGAACAAGGTCACCATCAGCACCACCAGGATCACCGCATAACGCTTTTGCAGGCAATAACGAACGATCTTGTTAATCATTGAGCAGCACTCCGCCCTTGATCACTACGCGATCGCCGACCAGCAGACCCTTCTGGATCCGCACGCTGCCGTCTTCCTGGTTGCCGGTTTCGATGGTGCGCCGTTCGAAGGTCCATGGCGCCACCTCGACGAACACCGTGGTGTTTTCATTATTCATCAGCAAGGCGGATGGCGGCACCACCGGCGCCGCGGACTGCGCCACCGCAAACGAGGCGTTGGCGAACATATTGGGCTTGAACTTGCCGTCGCCGTTCGGCACGCTGATGCGCACCAGCGCCCGCCGCGTATCCGGCTGCAGGACATCGCTGACAAACGCCACATTGCCGCGGAATTTTTCACCCGGATAGGCCGGCAGGCTGATGTTCACCGCCTGTCCCTTCTTGACCGCGGACAGCATGTTTTCCGGCACGCTGGCGGTAATCCAGACGTTGTCCAGATTGGCGATGGTCATCAGGACCGCGTTCGGATCGTTGGCCGACTGCCCGGCGCCTATCGACAGCGCCGTGATGCTGCCGGAACTCGGCGCCACCAGGTTGAGCCGCTGGCCGCCGCTGTCGGCGGCGCTGGCGCCGCCGGCGCTGAGCGATTTGAGACGGGTATCGGCGCGGGCGAATTCAGCCTGCGCCTGGACATAGGTGCTTTCCGATTGCTCCAGGTCCTTGGCGGCGCCGGCGCCGGCCTGCTGCACGCCGCGCTGGCGATCCAGCACGCGCTTGGTGAGCTGCAGCGTATCGCGCGCCTTTTGCAGGTCGGACGTAGCCTGGGCAAAATCCCCCGAGGTCATCACCAGCAGCAACTGCCCTTTGCGCACATGATCGCCCAGGCCGACCTTCAGTTCCAGCACCTTGCCGGCCACCGGCGGCAGGATATTGATGGTGCGGCCTGGATCGGCTTCCACCTGCGCCGGCAGTTCCAGCGCATGGGTGGCATCCAGCGAGGCGACGGTTTGCACGGCCACGCGCGAGCGCAGCGGCGAGTGTTCCGGAATCGTGATGCGCGCGCCCTGCCTGATGAAATTGGGGTCGGCGGCAGCGCTGGCTTCGGCGGCAGCGGCCTTGCCCTGATGGCCGAAGGCGACGAAAGCGATGGCGCCGGCAATCAGCGTGGCGACGGCAACGATCGCGAGGGGCTGGCGTTGCAAGAGATTATTTTTCATGATGATGCTCGTATTGGAAGATCGGTTTTCACGTCATCCCGCAAGCTGAGCTTTTGCAAAGGCGGGATACTATTTATTTGCAACGGATGCGGCCAGCGCTGGCGGGTCCGGCTTAATCTGGCGCGGCTGGCAAACCGTGCCGGGAACATGCACAGCGCGCAATGCCGGCGTGCCGGACTGGGGATATCAGGGACTGGGATCTGCGGGAGTCTTGATCAAAGAGAATTTCAGCACTTCAGCGCAGCCGCTCTGTTCAAGCAGACCAGGCAGATGCGCCACAAGCCGCCCGGCCGGAGGGGGCGACAGCATTGAAAGCATAGGGGCCTGGCGCCTTAGCAATAGAGAATTTTTAAACATCGAAGCAGCGCCAGTGAATACCCGTTGATCTCAATCAGCCGCTAACCAGCGGTCCGCGGAAACCTGACACATGCGAACGCCTTTTACCGCGCTCTGCACATGGCCCCAAACTGGGACTGCTACAGACTACAGAGCTATCCTGTCAAAAGCCTGAATGGAAGCTGACAAAATCCTGACAGGCCAGGAATACCCTCAGACTGACATCTGAAGCAAGGCTTTGCCGCATGAATCAATTATTATCATTGCAACAAAACAGGAAATATACACGGGGAAAATTACACAGGAATGACACTTGCGGGAGGGCCTAGCCGGCGCACCCCGGCCGGCGTCTGGATATACGCCGTCAGGCTGGGCGCCATGCCCGGGCCGATAAGGTTCACGGAAAACACTCCCTGGAAAGCGTTCAGCGCCAGCAAGTTGCTGAGCTGCTCCGCATCGGCGGGCGCCATGTCGGCCTCCAGGCCAAGCAAGGAACAACCCAGGTCAGGCAGCCTGCTGGCCGGATGCGGCTGGGCTTGCCATTCGATCAGGGTCGGGGCGATGCCTTGCATCGGCAGGCTGCCGTCGTCAGGAATCGTGATCAGCCAATGCAGCTGGCCGCGCGTCATCGGTACAATCGGCCCCAGCGCGACGGGAGATGCGGCGACTGCAGCAGCAATGTCGCTGGTGCGCGCGACCCAGGTCGCCAGGCGCGGCCGGGTATCGGGCGTGATCCGGTCAAGCTGGAACCAGCGCGGCCGCTCCGGCGGCGGCGCCTCCGGGTTCACCGCAATCACTTCCAGGAACAGCCCTTCGCCCAGCCGCAGCAGAGCATTATGGGTGCCCATGCGCGGATGTTCGCCGCCGGCCGCAAGCGCGACGCCGAGCGCCTGCTGCACGTATGCGGCCCCTTCCGCCAATGAAGGCGCGGTGATCACAAGATGGTCAATGCAGGTATGCGGCATGGTTGTCTTTCGTGTAAGCGCAGCGGCGCCGACCATGTTACCCAGATAGACCAGGCGCGCCAAGCCTTTCGCGCCCGACGCCAGTCCGGTGCTGATGGCAAGGTCCACCTGGTACCGACAGACGTGCCATAGCAACAAATCTGGATGTAATTAAATGCATCATTACTTGGCGCTTAAACAATCACAGGTATAGTTACCCCCGAACGAACAACACGAGAAAATGACTATGAAACGTATGCTCTGCGTACTCGCGCTGGCCGCAGTCGGCGCGGCCGCTCTGCTGCCTGCCCAGGCAATGGCGCAAATCGGCGTCAACATCATCATCGGTACGCCGCCACCGCCACCGCGCTACGAGCGCGTGCCGCCGCCGCGCGTCGGCTACCTGTGGGCGCCGGGCTATTGGAACTGGGATGGCCGGCGCCATGTCTGGGCTGGCGGACACTGGGAAAGGGCGCGCAACGGCTATCGCTACGACCAGCCGCAATGGCAGCACGGCCGCAACGGCTGGGAACTGCATCGCGGCGGCTGGCAGCATGGCGGCGGTCATCATGGCGGACGCCATGACCAGCGGCGCGATCATCGGCGCAGCAACGATCACCGCCATCGCTGATTTTTCCGGCAACCGGCAAGGCTGAAGCACCAAGCCGGCTGCCCGTCAATTTCAATATATGCAATTTATACAGAACTCAAGGACTGACATGACAATCAAACAATCCCTCGCCATCGCCATGCTGCTGGCTTCAGCCGGCCTTTCCACCGCTCACGCCCAGGATAACGGCGCGCGCGCCTCGCTGGACAATGCCAAACCCGGCGCCAGCGAAGAATGCCGGCGCTTGCAAGAGCGCGTGCAGGAACTCGACCGCATGGACGACGAACGGGTGGCGCGCAAAGGCCACACCGGCTTGCAGCAAAGCCCGGTGCAGACCAAGGAATGGATAGACAAGGAACGCAAGGATGCAAAGACCAAGATGTTCTTTGCGAAATGCTGATGTTCTAAGCTGCTTCGTCGGGCCGTGATTGATCGTGATGCCAGCGCCAGAGGCCGCTCACAATCGCAACGCCATGGCGCGGAATCCGGGCGGCAGCGTTCTGCTGCTTTCCGCCGGCTGGAATCCCAGGGCTGCATAGAAAGCCACCGCATTGGGAGCCGAGTTGAGGCGGATCGCCGGCCGCTCGCTCAAAGCGCGGCATTGCTGGATCGCCGCCAGCGTCAATGCGCGGCCTATGCCCTGGCGTTGCAGCTCCGGCGTGACGAACAAGCTGCACAGATTCCAGAAATTCTTGACCAGCACCACGGCGACTATCCGGCCGTCGCGGGTATATTTGAGATGGCAGCAATGCTCACGGTTTTCCAGCCACCAGTCGAGATTCTGATGAACGTTACGGATCAGCTCCGTTTGCAGGACGGGATCGTCGGCGACTTTCTCGGCGACGATGATGCGCTCCGTGAACTGGCGCAACTGCTCAAGGTCATGGGATTCAACTGATTGTATGGCGTCGATCATTGCGGCGGATCCAAAGCTGGGCACGGCAGCCGGTTAAAGAATTCAGGTTGAATTTACCACGAATCCGCCGCCGCAAATCAACCCAGATGCCGCACCCTTCGTGCCGCGGCAGCCGAATACAGGAGCGACGGTGCCCGCAGGTTTTCACAGTAGCAGGTGTACACGGTCTTGATGTCATGGTCGTCATTGGATGACAGCGCCAGCCTGAACAGCTGCGGCCAGGGATCGGCGCCGTGCAAGGCTGCCGACAGGCTGGCAAGGCCGGCGCCGACGGAGGCTGCCACGCGATGCTCGTCGACGGCGATCTCGATCGGCAGATTGCCGCTGACCAGCGCGGCCAGGCCGGCGGCGATTTCACCGTCGTGCATCGCTTCCAATCCATAGGCAAGCCGGATTACCGCATGAAATGCGCCGCTGGCCGGCGCAAACGGCAGCCGGCTGAAAACCTGCCCGATCACCGCATCCGGCCCGTCTTCCATCATCCACTCCTGGAAACACAGGCGCAAGGCGGCAAACGCGTCAGCCTGGCTGATATATGCCGGCCACGATTCACGCGCGATGCGCAAGCCGGGCGACGCCTCCGGCAGCGCAAAACGGCGCTCCCACTGCGCGAAGAATTCATGCAGGCGCGCCGGCGGCGTTCCCATGGCGGCAAGCGCGCATAGCGCCATCGGGCAATGATTGGTGGTGCCTTTGCCGTTCAGCGCAAAACGGCCGTTGGCGTCGAGCAGCTGCTGGAGTGTAAGGTCTTGGATCAGTTCGCTCATTGCATCGCCTCGAAATCGATATGACGACCCGATTATCAAAGTTCAAGTAAACTTGAAGTCAACATGAATTTCGAGGGACATCATGAGCGATCAATTGATCACCATCGGCGAGCTGGCCAAGCGCTCCGGCGTCGCCGCCAGCGCGCTGCGCTTCTATGAAGAGCAGGGCCTGATCGGCAGCAAGCGCGAAGCAGGCAGGCAACGGCAATTCGCGCGCGACGTGCTGCGCCGGGTCGCCTTCATCCGCGTCGCGCAAACGGTAGGGCTAAGCCTGGACGAGATCAAGCTGGCCTTGTCTACCCTGCCCCTGCAACGCACCCCAACCAAGCAGGACTGGGAACGCCTGTCGCGCTCGTGGCAACCGCTGCTGCAGCAGCGCATCGACACACTGACAGCGCTGCGCGACCAGCTCACCTCGTGCATAGGCTGCGGCTGCCTGTCGCTCAAGAAGTGCGCGCTCTACAATCCTGAGGATACGGCGCAACGGCGCGGCAGCGGCCCGCGCTACCTGCTGGGCGACCGTTCCGAGGCAGGCCTGGCCGAGTCCGGCGTGGTCAAGCCGGCTTGAGGCCGGGCGCCAGCTGCGCGTAGATCCAGAAATTCCTGGGTTCGCCGCGCACCATCCTGAAATTGCGCAGCAAACCCTCGCGCTGGAAACCGCATTTTTCCAGGACCCGCAACGTGCGCGTATTGGAGTCCAGCGCAGTGGCCTGGACCCGCACCACGCCAAGGCGCTCGAAGGCCCAGCCCGTCATGGCCGCGCAGGCAGACGGCGCAATCCCCATGCCCCAGACGCTTGGCGCCAGGTCATAAGCGATCTCAGCGGTCTTACTCGGCAGCGACAGGCTGTGGAAACCGATGCTGCCGACCAGCTCGCCGGAACTGCACAGGACGATAGCGAAACGTAGCTCTGAAGCTGGATCCGCAGACTCCAGTCCATCGAATTTCTGCTGCAAGTCATCGATGGAGCGCAGCTGCCAGCTGGTATGTTCCAGCACATGCGGCATGGTCAGGTAGGCATGCCACGCGGGCAGGTCTGCCCTGCTCAGCGGGCGCAGGCAAACAAGTTCGTGCGGCAGTTCTGGCGGATTGGTGTATTGCATGGGCAGGCATCAGGATTGATCGAAATGGCTATGCACGATCATAGCGTAAAGCTAAAGCTTCACGCTTCTGGCGGCAACCAAACTCGGCATGAATTTTCAATGCCAAAATGCGGGTCGGGTGGAGCCTCTCAAGAAATCCTGCCGGCACGGAACCGGCTAAGCCAGCGTGATCGCTATCCCCATCTTGCGATAAGGCGCAATCAAGGCTTCCTCCACCCCGGCATTGACCACAATGTCGCTGACCTGGCTCAGCGGCGCGATCTGGAATGGCGAGGCCGTATCCAGTTTCTCGGGCGAGGCCAGCACCACCGTCCTGGCCGCCGCATCGCTGAGGGCGCGCTTGACACCGGCTTCTTCAACATCGCCAGTGCTGATGCCGGCCTCGGGATGCAAGCTGCACACTCCCATGAAATACAGGTCGGCGCGAATCCGGGCTATCGCTTCCAGCGCGGCCGCCCCAACCCCCACGATCGAATGCTTGAACAGGCGGCCGCCTATCATGATCACTTCGATATGCGGATGCGACACCAGTTCGATGGCGATGGACGGACTATGCGTCACCACCGTCGCCCGCAGAGTCGGGGCCAGCTGCCGCACCAGTTGCAGCGCAGTCGTGCCGCCGTCGACGAACACGATCTGGCCGGGCTGGATCATGGCTGCGGCGGCGCGGCCGATGGCTGGCTTGGCGTCGGCCGAAATCTGCTGGCGCTCGGCGAAACCGGCCAGCGCGGGCGATGCCGGCAAGGCGCCGCCGTGCACGCGTTGCAGCAAGCCTTCTTGCGCCAGCTGGCGCAGGTCGCGCCGGATGGTGTCCTCCGACAGGCCCAGTTGTTCGCTCAATGTTTTAGCGACGATCTGGCCGTCGCGCTCCAGGATTTCCAGCAGATGCTGTTTGCGTTGCAGGGTTAGCATAATTTTATTTGCACGTTTTTTCTTGATATTTCACGATATTGCATGATAAATTTCATTGACGCAAGTCCACGACGTAAGTCCACGACGTAAGCCCATCCAAACACCATCAGGAGCACTGCATGCACGACGACAGAGTCAAGATCCGCAAGGTTGAAGTATTGTCGGACGACTGGTATCTGCTGAAAAAAACCACCTTCGACTATCGCCGCGGCGACGGCAGCTGGCAAACCCTGACGCGCGAAACCTACGACCGCGGCAACGGCGCCACCATCCTGCTCTACAACCGCGAGCACCGCAGCGTCATCCTGATCCGCCAGTTCCGTTTTCCCACTTTCGGCAACGGCCATGACGGCTTCCTGATCGAGACCGCCGCCGGCTTGCTCGACCACGCCAGCCCGGAGCAGCGCATCCGGGCGGAGGTCGAAGAAGAAACCGGCTACAGCGTCAGCGAGGTGCGCAAGGTGTTCGAAGCTTTCATGAGCCCGGGATCGGTGACCGAAAAACTGTATTTCTTCGTCGCTGAATATGCGCCGGATGCGCGCATCAGCGACGGCGGCGGTCTGCAAGACGAAGGCGAGGATATCCAGGTACTGGAACTGACGCTGGAACGCGCCATGCAGATGGTGGCCAGCGGTGAAATCGCCGACGGCAAAACCATCATGCTGCTGCAGTACGCGCAGCTGCATTTACTGCCGGCCGCAGCAAGCGTGAATTAATCCTGGTGAGAAAAAGGCTTTGCTGCGTCCGCGGCCAGCGGCGGCGCCGCTAGGCCAGCGCGGCTGATCTGCGCCTGCATCCATAGCACCTCGGGAGTCGATTCCACTTCAACCTCGACAAACCCGAGCCCGGCGTAAATCGCGCGCGCCGCCGGATTGTCGCGATATACGCGCAAGGTCGCAGCGCTGACGCCATAGGCACGAACCGCGTCTTCCAGCAGCAAGCCGCACAAGATCTTGCCCAGCCCTCTGCCGCGCGCTTGCGGCGCAATGGCGATGCGGCACAGGTGCGCAACGCCAGGCCGGCGCAGCCGGTACTGGCCAAAACCGAGGATGTCGGTATCTCCCTGACACAGCACATAGCTGGCGCCAGGCTGCACCTGCAGCAGCTGCGGCAGCAGTAATGGGTCGAAGGGATAGGCCAGCTGCGGACCGGCCCAGCGGGCACAGGCCGCCGCATCGGCAATCCACCCGGCGATGACGGCGTAATCCGCAGCTGCCGGCAACCTTAATGAAACCGTCATACACTCTCTCGTAGGTAAATTTAAGCAGCCGCAAAGCGGCCACGGCATGTTGCCACGAGCGAATTGGCAAAGCAACATCGGCTCAAGCGATGTGCGGAAACGGAACAAATCGTCCGTAAGGAAATCTCCCCGCTGCCGACTAAGTACCAGCGCTGCCTTACTTATCACAACCAAGAGGATGACCATCATGGACAAGTTGCCAACAAAGACAAAACCAGCGAGCGCCCGCTTGCCCTGGACCGGCGGCGTGCTGGCTGCCTGCGCGCTCGGCGCGGCATTGCTGTTTAGCCAGAATCTCGCCTTTTCGTCAGAATCCGCAAAGATGGTTCCCGCCCCTGTCAGCGACGAAGCGGTCGTCGCGACTGAACACGCGGAGACCGCGGTGTTTGCCGGCGGCTGCTTCTGGGGTGTGCAGGGCGTATTCCAGCACGTGCGCGGCGTCAGCAATGTAGTCTCAGGCTACGCCGGCGGCAGCCGCGACACCGCCCAGTACAACCGGGTCAGCGAAGGCGATACCGGCCATGCGGAATCGGTGCAGATCACCTATGACCCGACCCAGGTCACCTACGGCAAGCTGCTGCAGATATTTTTCTCGGTGGCGCACGATCCCACCGAGCTGAACCGCCAGGGACCGGATACCGGCACCCAATACCGCTCCGCGGTGTTCCCGGCCAACGACATGCAGCGCAAGGTTGCACAGGCTTATGTGGCGCAGATAGACCGCGCCAAAGTGTTCAGCAACGCGCTCGCCACCAAGGTGGAAGCGCTGCGCGGCTTCTATCCTGCCGAGTCTTACCACCAGAACTTCCTGACGCGCAATCCGAGCTATCCCTACATTGTCGTCAACGATTTACCCAAGATCGACGATCTCAAGCGCCTGTTCCCCGACATGTACCGGGCCCAGCCGGTGCTGGCCAAGGCCGACAGCCGCTGACGCCCGGCGGCGCCTGCGGACGGTTCCCGGCTTTTAACGCACTCTCTGTCATCCGCGCTGTCCGATGACAGAGAGCGACAGTTACCGGCGTGCACACTCTATGTGATAAATTCAGGGCTGAGATTTTTCCTCCCCTCTTATCACTATAAGCTCCCGGATTAAAGCAATGACCAAACCAAAGCCGTTCTCAATGATTCGCGAGTTCCATCTCGCCGACTGGTTCACCCTCAGCAACGCATTTTGCGGCGTCGGCTCCCTGTTTTCCGTCATGACCTATCTGCAGACGCGCGAAGTGCTGCATCTGCTCATCGCCTGCGCCCTGATTCCGGCGGCGCTGGTGTTCGACATTCTCGATGGCCGCATCGCCCGCTGGCGCGCACAAAGCTCTGCCATGGGGCGCGAGCTGGATTCGCTGGCCGACGTGATTTCATTTGGCGTGGCGCCGGCGATCATCGCCTACGGCTGCGGCATGCAGGGACTGGTGGACCGCATCATCCTGGTATTTTTCGTCGCCTGCGGGGTATCGCGCCTGGCGCGCTATAACGTCACCTCGGAAAAGCTGTCCGACGGCGGCGGCAAGGTGAAATATTTCGAAGGCACGCCGATCCCCACTTCCATGCTGCTGGTGCTGGTGCTGGCCGCTGCCGCCTGGAATGACGCTCTCGGCGCACAGCTGTGGCTGGGCGTGGTGTATGTCGGCGGCTTCCAGTTTCATCCCATGGCGCTGATGTTTGCGGTGTCGGGCGCCTTGATGGTGAGCCGCATCCGCATCCCCAAACTGTAGGGCGCCAGCCGGGCAACGGATAAAAATTGCGAAAAAAACCCGCCTAAAAATCTCCCGAGCCGCCACTAGCGGCCACAATAGGTCTACACTCAAAGCTCAAGCAGTGCAGATCGGGAGAGGCATCATGACCGAGATTGATCCGAAGAGCAGTTTTCGCGGGCTGCCGTTGACGCCAGAGCAAGATGCGGAAATCCGCCATTACATCAACGTCAAGAAGCGCCACGGCGAGCCGTGGGATACGCCGGAACTGAGCGCCATGCTGAGGGACATGCTGGAACCGCCCGGCGAAGACGAGGAAGAATCAGCCCTCAACCTGGATTCGGCAAAGAACGCAGCCGAACGCGCCGCCACCTTTGTCGATGACGCGATGGAGCCGATTGAAGCCAGCGAAGAGCGCAACGCCGCCATGGAATTCGAGGCAATGAAAGCGCAGGGCTTCTGAAGCGCTGGCGCGCGGCCCACCCTGCCGCAAGCCAGCCTTCGCGTTGATATCAAACTGACATGCGTCATATTTGTCACGGGAACTAATCCTTGCTGAATCCGCCATACATAGCATGCCCCTATCAAACCATGCTTACGACTTTAGCGTCGATGCGCTGTTTCTAGACTTCGACAATACCCTGGTCGATCTTGCTCCCCGCCCGGAGAGCGTATTGGTGCCCCCAAGCCTGATAACAAGCTTGCAACGGCTGCAACGGGCGGCCCACGGCGCCCTCGCCATCGTCAGCGGCCGTCCGCTGGAACAGATCGATCACTTCCTTGCCCCCTTGCGTTTACCCGCGGCCGGTGTCCACGGCATCGAGCGGCGCAGCGCCGATGGCCGCATGACGCAGCTGCCGGCGCCTTCGATCGAACGCTTGCTGGCGCACCTCAATCCGCTGGTGGCGCAGCACGGCGGCTTGCTGCTGGAAGTCAAGCGCGGCGCCCTGGCGTTGCACTACCGCCGCGCGCCGGAACTTGAACAGGCCTGCGTGCAGGCGATGACGGCAGCGCTGCGGCACGAAACCGGATTTGCTCTGCTGCGCGGCAAAATGGTGGTGGAAGCCAAGGCCGCGGACGCCGACAAAGGCAGCGCGATTGCGGCCTTCATGCAGGAGCCGCCGTTCATCGGCCGGCGCCCGGTTTTCATAGGCGACGACAGCACCGATGAGGCCGGCTTCGCCTGGGTGCAGTCAGGCGGCGGCCTCGGCATCAAGGTCGGCCCCGGCGACAGCCTGGCGCACGCCCGCATCGCCAGCGCCGCTGCGGTGCGCGCCATGCTGGCCCGGGTTCTGCAATAACCAACGTCAAGGAAGAAACCATGACCACGCTCCCCACGGAAACGTCGGCCGCTGCCTCGGTTGTCGCCGATGCCGCAATTCCCTCCGCCTCATCGCTCGATCTTGGCGTGATCGGCAATTGTTCCTTCAACGCCCTGATCGACAAACTGGGACGCATTGTCTGGTGCTGCCTGCCTCGCTTCGATGGCGATCCGGTGTTCAACGCCCTGCTCGACCCCACCGACAACGGCAGCCTGTGGAGTTTCCAGCTAGAGAATTTTTCGCACAGCGAGCAGTGGTATGAAACCAATACCGCGGTACTGCATACACGCTTGTACGACACCTTGGGCCAGGGTGTGGAGATCACCGATTTCGCGCCGCGCTTTCCCAGCCGCGGGCGCTTCTTCCGGCCGCTGACGATCGTCCGCCGCATCCAGCCGCTGAGCGGCGCGCCACGCCTGCGCATCATGCTGCGTCCGCGTTTCGACTGGGGCCGCGAGGCGCCGGCGATCAGCCGCGGCAGCAACCACATCCGCTATATCGGCGCAGCGCAAACCTTGCGCCTGAATACCGACGCTCCGCTCAGCTATCTGCTGGCCGAGACTTCGTTCGTCGTCAGCCGCCCCTTGAATTTCATCCTGGGGCCGGACGAGACCATGAGCGAAGGCATCGGCGATACCGCGCGTCATCTGGAGCAGGAAACGCTTGCCTATTGGCGCGGCTGGAGCCGGGCCCTGGCGACGCCGCTGGAATGGCAGGCGGCGGTGATCCGCGCCGCCATCACGCTCAAGCTGTCGCTGTATGAAGATACCGGCGCGATCATCGCCGCCATGACCACCAGCGTGCCGGAAGCGCCCGGCAGCGCGCGCAACTGGGACTATCGCTATTGCTGGCTGCGCGACGCCTTTTTCGTGGTGCGCGCGCTCAACAGCCTGTCGGAACTGGGTACCATGGAAGACTATCTGCGCTGGCTCGGCAATGTCGTGGTGCGCAGCGCCGGCGGCCACGTGCAGCCTTTGTACGGCATCGGCCTGGAAGAAGCCTTGCCGGAACTGACGCTCGACCACTTGCCCGGCTACCGCCATCATGCGCCGGTCCGGGTCGGCAACCAGGCTTACGAGCATTTCCAGCACGATGTCTACGGCAATATCATCCTCGGCGCGGCGCAATCGTTTCACGACGAGCGCCTGCTGCATCGTTCCGGCGTCGAGCAGTTCCGTCATCTGGAAGCGGTGGGCGAGCGCGCGTTCGCGCTGTATGACCAGCCGGACGCCGGCATGTGGGAGCTGCGCACCCGTTCGCGCATCCATACTTCGTCGGCGCTGATGAGCTGGGCCGCCTGCGACCGCCTGGCCAAGATCGCCGGCAAGCTGGAACTGAGCGAACGCGCCGGCTACTGGCATGAACGCGCAGCAGTCATCGGACAGCGCATCCTGAGCGAATCATGGAATGAAGAACGGCAAGCCTATGCCGAAAGTTTCGGCGGCCGCGATCTCGACGCCAGCGTCTTGCTGATGGTGGAAGTCGGCCTGGTGGCGCCGACCGACGAGCGTTTTATCGCTACCGTCGACACGCTCGAAAAATACCTGTGCGACGGTCCCTACATGCGGCGCTACGAAGCGCCCGACGATTTCGGCCGGCCGGAAACCGCTTTCAATATCTGCACCTTCTGGCGCATCGACGCGCTGGCGCGCATCGGCCGCAAACAACAGGCGCGCGAGATTTTCGAAGCCATGCTGGCGGCCCGCAACCATGTCGGCCTGCTGTCGGAAGACACTCATCCGGTCACCGGAGAGATGTGGGGCAACTTCCCGCAGACCTATTCCATGGTCGGCATCATCAACTGTGCGATGCGCTTGTCGGCCGCCTGGGAGAGCGCCATCTGAATCCTGACCGCAGTCCCCCTCCATCCCATGCACTTAAAACCAAGAAAGGACGCGCCCATGTCACGCCTGGTAGTGGTATCCAACCGACTTGCCGATCCGCGCAAACCGGCGGCGGGAGGTCTGGCGGTGGCGCTCGGCGAAACCCTGAAAAACACCGGCGGCCTGTGGTTCGGCTGGAGCGGCGAGGTCATCAAGGACGGCACTCCCGGCGAAGGCGAGCTGCGCCTGCATCAGGCCGGGCCGGTGACGCTGGCCGAAATCGATTTGTGCCAGGAAGACCACGACGCCTATTACCGTGGCTATGCCAACGGCGTGCTGTGGCCGGTATTCCATTACCGGCTCGACCTGGCCAACCTGGAGTCCGGCTACCTGAGCGGCTATCGGCGCGTCAACCATCTGTTCGCGCGCAAGCTGATGCCGCTGCTCAAGCCGGACGACATGATCTGGATCCACGATTACCACCTGATTCCGCTGGCTGCCGAATTGCGCGCCATGGGCTGCGACAACCGCATCGGCTTCTTCCTCCACATCCCGCTGCCGCCGCAGCAGATACTGGCGGCGATTCCCTCGCACGAATGGCTGATGCGCGCCCTCTTCGCTTACGACCTGGTGGGCTTCCAGAGCGAAGCCGACCTGCTCAATTTCTCGCACTACGTGAAAGCCGAAGCCACCGCCGAAACCATAGGCGCCGGCCAATTCCGCGCCTTCAACAGCACCGTGCAGGCCGGCGCCTTCCCGATCGGCATAGACGTAGACGAATTCCAGCGGCTGGGACGCGCGCGCGAAGCAATCGACACCTACGAGAGCACGCGCACTGAATATTCACGGCGGCGCTTGCTGGTCGGCGTCGACCGCCTGGATTATTCGAAAGGCTTGCCGCAGCGCATACGCGCCTTCAACGAACTGCTGCGCGAATACCCGGAGAACCAGCACAGCGCCACCCTGCTGCAGGTAGCTTCTCCCAGCCGCGAAGACGTCGACGCCTATGCCGACATCCAGCACGAACTGGAAAGCCTGTGCGGCGCCATCAACGGCAACTACGGCGATTTCGACTGGATGCCGATCCGCTACATCCATCGCACGGTGGCGCGCAAACGGCTGCCCGGCCTGTACCGGGCTTGCGACGTCGCCCTGGTGACGCCGCTGCGCGACGGCATGAACCTGGTCGCCAAGGAATTTATCGCGGCGCAAGATGAAGCCGATCCGGGCGTGCTGGTGCTGTCCCGTTTCGCCGGCGCCGCCGAACAGCTGAAGCAAGCGCTGCTGGTCAATCCCTATGACATCCCAGGCACTGCGCAAGCGATCCAGCGCGCCCTGCAAATGCCGCTGTCCGAGCGCCAGGCGCGCCACGCGGCGCTGCTGGCGAATGTTCGCCAATACGATGTGCATTGGTGGTGCAGGCAGTTTCTGCAGACGCTAGCGGCGGTCCGCTGACAGTGAACAAGATGACAAAATAGAGGATTGGCACGAAAACAACACTGCCCATGCATATTCACTATTGACGAACCGTCTTAAGTTGGTTAGCGTACAGAAGCGACCTCTTGGCACCATTAGTCTGAGTGCGTGGCCACACTTCAAAGTTTGATCGTGTGTAAATTAGTTAGTGAAAAGCCAAGCGCTTTAGCACTAATACGATGTGTAATTAATTGAGAGATTATCATGGCAACAGGTACTGTTAAGTGGTTCAATGATTCCAAGGGTTTCGGCTTCATTACCCCGGACGATGGCGGCGAAGATTTGTTTGCGCACTTTTCCGCAATTACTATGGATGGCTTCAAGACACTCAAAGAAGGTCAAAAAGTGCAATTTGACGTCACCCAGGGTCCTAAGGGCAAGCAAGCATCCAATATCAAAGCTCCTTGACGTGAAATAGCGAACGGAGAAAACTGGAAATTCTTCGTCCGTCAGGCAGGAAAACCAGCTTATTCAAAGACTCGCCAGGACCTTGAGTCTGTCGCGATTGCCTGTCCCGTCCGGAGGGCATTGCCGCAAGCGATCTAAGAATCAAAAAATGGGAGCCGCACTGTGCTCCCATTTTCTTTTCAGCAGACCGCGGCAAGGCCGCCGCTCTTGAAATTCTCCTTGCCTGAATCCCGGCTCCCTTCATCAGGCAAGTTCCGGCTCCCGAACAATCTCCCCTTGCTTTCAATGATAGACTTTGAAACCGACGCAGCCGCATCGGGCGCGCAAGCTGAATAGTGGAGACAAGTTCATGACACTGGGATTTTTGCTGACCACCTTGATCATCGTCGCCTCGCCCGGCACCGGCGTCATCTATACGCTTTCCGCCGGCCTTTCGCGCGGCGCCAAAGCCAGCGTGCTGGCGGCCTTCAGCTGTACTCTCGGGATCCTGCCGCATCTTGCCGCCGCCATGCTGGGGCTGGCAGCGGTACTGCATTCCAGCGCCATGGCCTTCAATGCCATCAAATATGCCGGCATCGCCTACCTGCTGTTCATGGCCTGGAACTCGCTTCGCGAAAAAGGCGCATTGCGCGTGGAAGGCGCCGTCGACCAGCGCTCCGACTTGCGCGTGATCATCGACGGCATCCTCATCAACATCCTCAACCCCAAGCTGTCCATCTTCTTTGTCGCCTTCCTGCCGCAATTCGTCAGTCCGCAAGAAAGCCATCCGCTGTTCCGCATGCTGGAGCTGTCCGGCACCTTCATGCTGGCCACTTTCGTGATTTTTTCCCTCTACGGCATCTTTGCCGCCGTCATGCGCGACCACGTGATAACACGGCCAAGCGTGATGACATGGATGCGCCGCAGCTTTGCAACCGCGTTCGGCGCGCTGGCGGTCAAGCTGGCGCTGACCGAGAGATGAAATAGGGGATAGTGGGCGATAGCAGTGGCTGATGGCGAACTCATGTTAGCGCAGTATCGGCCTGGCCTGCGCAAGAGTCCGAAAATCTCCGATTCCCGCATTTCAGCCACTGATTTCCTCAATTCAGCCCAAGGCCTGCCGCAAATGCTGCATTCTGGTAGAGAATCAGGCATCGGAGATTTGACAAGGACCGAGCATGCGTCGTCGCATCTGGCTACTCTATCTGGCTGCCTGGTTGCCCGTTTTTCTATTTTATTTTCTTGCGACCCAGGGCGAAGGCCTGTTCAACGGCAATATCAGGGTTGGACAAGGCCTGCTTTCGGCAGCATGCTGCCTTGGTCCGGCGATCCCTCTTCTGTTCCTGGTATGGCCGCTGACCGGGTACCTCAAGCGCAGCAATCGCAGTACGGCTGCGTCGGCGGCAATTCACATCGGATCGGCCCTGCTCCTCACGGTGCTGTGCATGTCTCTGGCAGCCATCTTTGTTTTTTACTATGGCAATCCGGAGGCTTCCAAATCAGATGTAGAGCAATGGCTCATATGGCAATCGTGGGGTTACCTCATGATGTATGCGGTCAGCGCGGGCATCTTCCACGCCATCCGCGCCATCGAAACCACCCGCTTGCAGTCTGTCGCGATTGCGCAGGCCGAAGCCTTGCTGGCAAAGTCCGAATTGACGGCGCTGCGCAATAAACTGAATCCTCATTTCCTGTTCAACACGCTGCACTCCATCATCGCCCTCACCCGCAAGGAATCAAGCGCAGCCGAGACTGCGCTGCTTAAATTTTCGGACATGCTGCGCTATATTCTCGATACCGAAAAAAGCGGAGACACCATGGTGACGCTGGATGAGGAACTCAAGTTTGTGCGCGACTATCTTGCCCTCGAAGCGCTGCGCCTGGGCAGCCGCCTGCATGTTGAATGGGATATCGACGATGCCGCCCGCTACCATCTGCTGCCGGCCCTGACCGTGCAGCCGCTGGTGGAAAACAGCATCAAGCATGCTTTCAATCCGCACAGCCGGCCGGGAAAGCTGGTTATCAGCGCCCACATCAATACCGCCAGCAAAGGCATCGACATCACGGTCAGCGACGACGGCCCCGGCTGCGACAAGCTCGCCATGAAGGAATCGGCCGGGCTAGGCGTAAAGACAGTCGCCCGGCGCCTGCAGCTGGAATACGGCCGGCGCGGCAATCTGGAGATCCGGACGGCGCCAGGCGCCGGCTGCGCCATACACCTGTCGATTCCGCTCGAAGCGGCCTGAGCGCCTGCCCCGAACGCCATCTCGCCAACCTCATAATCATAAAGAGCCATGAAAACGAAAACCGTCTTTATTGCAGAAGATGAACCGCTCGCCAGGGAAACCTTGCGCGACTGGATCCAGGCGCATCCGCAGTTGCGCCTGGTCGGCGAAGCCGCGGATGGCGCCAGCGCTCTGAAGCAGATCGACAAGCTGGCGCCCGATGCCGTGTTCATGGATATTCAAATGCCGGAAATGACCGGCCTGGAAGTGCTGCAGCGCCTGACCCACGCGCCGGACTTCATCTTTACTACCGCCTATGACCAGTATGCGGTCATCGCATTCGAGCTGAACGCGATCGACTATCTCCTCAAGCCGTTCTCGCGCGAGCGCTTCGATGCCGCTGTCGAACGATTGCTGGAGGTTGCCGTGCCATCCAAAGATCTGCTGCAACTGGCGCTGAAGCAGGCAGCCGAGCAGGAAACCGCCATGCTGAAGCGGATCCTGGTACGCGACCGCGGCCATATTTTCCCGCTGGCGACGGATGAGATCGAATATCTGAAATCGGAAGAGAAATACACCGTGATCGCAGCCAGGAAAAAAACCTTCCTGGTGCGCATCGGACTATCGGAACTGAGTACGCGGCTCGACCCGGGGAAATTCATCCGCATCCACCGCTCAACCTTGATCAACCTGGATTTTGTCGAATCGATGAAGGCGGATGACCAGTCTCAGCTGCAAATCCAGATGCGCGACGGCACCCAGCTGGTCGCCAACCGCGAAGCGTCGAAGATGTTGCGCAGCATGTCGATCTAACGGACTGCAACAGCCCGCTGGAGACCGCACTCCAAGAGTGCGCCCATGCCGGGCACGGCGAAAAAAAACCCGCCAGCCTCACGGCAGCGGGTTAAATCCAAAACTTAGGGAGAGTTGGAGGAGACTTTACCGATATTGCGTCGCCAAACGTATTTTCAAGCCCCTTTTAGCGAAATTATTTCAGAAACACGAAAGTCCCCCGGAAACCGCAAAGCACAGGCGCTTTTGCTAGCCTGCCTGCATGCCCTGCTGCCGCTCGCCGTCCCTACCTGCCAACTCTGACAGCTATTTACCCCGTTCCCGGCAATGTACTTTATCCGACCGGCGGCCGTTGATCTCCTCCGGCGATGTACGCCGCCGCAACTCACATGAGGACGATAAATAGATGAAAATTCCAAAGAATGCATTCTTGCTGGCAGGATTGATGGCGCTCAGCCTGCAGTCCTACGCCGCCAGTGTCCCGGCCGCCGCGCCGGAACCGGCGCTGGCGACCCAGGCGCCGATGCCGCGCGCCCGGCAAACCCTGCCGCCATCGCCGGAACAGTCGCGATTCAACCTGTCCCCCAGCAAAAAGCCAAGGACCGACCTGCTGCCGCCGCAGAGCCGGCCAGCCGCCGGCAATCGCAGCAAAAACACGGCCGCCGGGCCGGATTGCCGGGATATGGATGTACTGGCGGGCTATGACGGCAATGCCCTGGCCGACTATATTGTCAACCTGCCTGACTACGAATGCCATTACGGCTTGTTCTCGCTGACCGCCGCCCAGGCCGCCAAAGCATATTCGGCCGGCAACTTCAGCGCCGTCGCCAACCGCTTTGTTCAGGAGGCCCGCACCTACAACGCCAGCAACCGGGCCTTGGTCAATCTGCTGATCTACCTGCGCGCCGGCTACTATCTTGCCAGCGGCAACGTCATTTCCGCTCCTTCCTCGTCACTGCTTGCCGTCCTGCGTCCGCCAATCCGGCAGCTGGTCGACGGCGATCTCCTGTTCAGGGAAAACGCCCTGGCGCCGACCAGCGCCAGCGAAACGCTGAAGCTGATCACCAATATGGGGGACGAACCATACTATCTGGCGAGCATGAAGAATCTGGTGCTGCGTTACACCAACACCGTCAGCAACCCGAATGCCGCACAAGCGCTGCGCCAGCCGACCGCGGCCGGCGGCTTTACCGGCGCGCTGACCGTGATTTTCTATGCCCACGACAAAGCCGAAGGCAAGCTGATACTGCAGAACGATGCGACGTATGCCGCCGCGCTGAACAATTTTGTCGTCAGCAACAAGAGCGCCCTGCTGCCCACCGAAACCGCCTACCAGCTCACCGATGCCGCCAACGAAGCCTTCCGCTTCTTCCAGTATCCGGCCCAGAAAGCCGCCATCAAGGCAATGATCCAGGCACTCCTGGCCGACACCAGCATGACCGGCGCCGGCAGCGATCTTTGGCTGGCTGCGGCGATCTCAGTCAAATATAACGACAACGCCAATTGCGCCGAATACGGCACCTGCAATTTCGAAGCCAGGCTGGCCGACGCCGTCTTGCAAAACAAATACATCTGCAGTCCATCCATCAGCATCCGCGCCCAGGAGATGAACCCGGCGCAGATGCAAGCTTCCTGTGCACTGCTGAAGACGGAAGAATCGTATTTCCACGAGATGCTGCAAACCGGCGGCAAGCCGGTCGCCAATGACCACAATACATCGCTGGAAGTCGTGGTGTTCGACGACTATAGCAACTACAGTAAATATGCGGCGGCGATCTACGGCATCAGCACCAACAACGGCGGCATGTATCTGGAAGGCAGTCCTGACGTCGCCGGCAACCAGGCCCGCTTCATTGCCCACGAGGCGTCCTGGATGCGTCCCGTATTCAAGATATGGAATCTGGAACATGAATATATCCACTACCTTGACGGCCGTTTCGACATGTATGGCGATTTCAGCGCCAGCACCGCCAAGCCGACCGTCTGGTGGATTGAAGGCCTGGCGGAATATCTGTCCAAGAAGAATGACGACCAGGAGGCGATCGACAGCAGCCGCAGCGGCACCTACCGCCTGAGCCAGATTTTCGGCAACACCTACGCCATGAACGACTACCAGCTGCGCGCATATCGCTGGGGATACATGGCGACGCGCTTCATGTTCGAGCGCCATCGCAATGATGTCGATGTCATTACCGGAAAATTCCGCGTCGGCGACTACGACGGTTACCAGAACACCATGGCGTATATCGGCGCCCGCTACGATAGCGAGTTTGCCAGCTGGGTCATGAGCGCCGGCACCGGCGGCGAACCGCCGTTGCCGGACAACCCGCAACTGCCGAGCTGCGCCTCATCCAGCTACCTGGGGAAAAATTGCGCAATCAGCGGCTTATCCGCCACGGAACGCGCTTACGCCTATATCCAGCTGCCCGATGGCGCAAAAAACCTGAAATTGAGGACCAGCGGCGGCAGCGGCGACGTCGATCTGTATGTTGCACTGGATCGCTATCCCACTCCGGCGTCCTACGATGCCGTGAGCAACGGCGCCGGCAACCGCGAAAGCATCGCGATAGCCGCGCCGGCAGGCAAGCGCTGGTATTACATATTGCTCAACGCCAGGCAGGCTTTTAGCGGTGTGACATTGTCCGCCACCTACGATTGAACAAAGCCAGGCGCGCCGCAACCGAACACGTGGTCCGGCCCGGTCAAAGGCACCGTTCCATGTAGCGGACGGCGCGGCCAATAGCGGCCGCCGCGGCATGCAGTCCATCTGAAACGACCGGCAATGCTTTCCACCCCTGCCGGTCGTCCCTCTTGCTGCTGTATTTCAAATTGCGGCGTGAACGCTGCATAAACGACGCTCATGAGAAAGCCCAATCAGGGAAGCAGCTCGTCGATGTAGGAAATCGCACGCTGCCGGGCGCAATCCAATGCTTCGGTTTCGCTATCGAAGTATTGCTCGGTGCTGAATATCTCGGCCCGGGAAGCCTCGCCGAGATGAACCATGACGAACTCAGCACAAAGCCTCTCAAGGCCATGCAGGGATATTTTCCGCACGCGAGGAGAGACCAAATAATCCTTATATCGAAATTCAAGCTCGTGAATGATGCCGCTCCTTTCAGGTTCGAAAAAATAATAGCATGCCATGCCGTACATGCAGTACTGGTTGTTCTACCGGGCAGCTATCGCTGGCCGCGCTGCTCCGCCCCGACCTGTAAATTCCGGCAGTTCCGCGCCGCTCCTATTCAATCTATATTGGGAAAAGCAATAAGCAACCCCAGGCGGAGTCCCGGCCCTCGGCGGCATTGGCATTTCCGGGATCGGACCGGCGGCTTTCATGGCCGATCCGCCTCTCTGGCACTTTGCAATTCGATATCAAAACTGCTTGAAAATTGAAAGCGGCACATGAAAAAAATACGCGTAAGCATTTTATTTGTCAGTGCAATATTTGCCTGTGTCATGACGGCACACCTCGCCATTCCGCTTGCCCAGGAAAAAAAAGAGGTGCTTTTCGAATGCAATACACGGGCGATAGATCGCCTCATCACGGAACAGACCCGGACAGGCGTGGAATATTCCGAGCAGGACTGGCAAGCCATTCTTGCTGTCAACGCGGAGGCCTGCGTGGAAAGAAGCACGTTTGGGTACCCGATTCTTCCCCGCTACATCTATCTGCCGTTTTCAGTGATCAATTGACTCTACTTCCGTCGACCGCAAGTGCCTGCAATCGCGCAAGACGTTCAGCCCCCCCGGAGCGCCATCTTGCCATGGCATCGAGGCTGGCCTTGGCGGCTTGCGCAGAATCTAACCCGTGCCGGCCTCAAGCGACGCCTTGTCGCGTTCAGATACAGGAGAAGCAGGATGAATCCGCTGCAAGAGAATATCGTTCAGACAGGAAAACCAAGCTGGACCGCGCGCTGGGTCGCGGCAATGCGGGCCGCTCACCAATTGCTGGACAAGCCCGTCATATTCAACGATCCGATGGCCTTGTCCATACTTGGTCCCGCAGGAGAAGCCAGCATCCGCCACGACCCGGCCCAGTTCAACGACCCCATATCCCGCGACTTGAGGGCCGCTCTGGCAGCGCGGAGCCTGCTGGCGGAGGATGAATTGCGCCTGGCGGTAGCCGCCAGCGTGAAACAATACGTCGTCCTGGGCGCTGGGCTGGATACCTTTGCGTTCCGCAACGGCTACCGCGACCAGGGACTGCATGTTTACGAAGTAGATCACCCCTCGACCCAGGCCTGGAAGATCGGCATATTGAAAGAAGCCGGTATCGGCATACCCGATTCGATGACCTTTGTCGCCATCGATTTTGAAAAAAACACCTTGACCGACAGATTGCAGGAGTCCGGCTTCCGCACGGACCGGCCGGCCTATTTTTCCTGGCTCGGCGTCACCGTCTACCTATCCGAGGAAGCAATATTCGATACGCTGAAATTCGTCGCATCGCTGCCCAGGGAAAGCGGCATCACATTCGATTACAGGGTGCTGCCCTCCATGCTCAGCCCCATTGATTATGCTTTAGGCGAATACATAAGCAACCTCGTCGAGGAGCAAGGGGAGCCGTGGAAAACATCGTTCAATCCGATGTCCCTGCAAAAGAAACTGCAGAGCATGGGGCTGCACGTAACCAAGGATCTTGGTCCCGCGGAGCTGAATAAGCGATATCTGGGAGAACGCGAAGACGGCATGCAAACCCGCCTTGGCTTCCGCTTGATATGCGCGAAAAAATAAAATCCGGCGCGGGAAGAATCCGAGGCAGACACAGCGCCGGCGCAGCAAGGTGACGAGAACGATGCCCAGACCCGGACGATAGGGACATTTTCAACAAAATTCTGATGGATAGCGAACGCTTTCCGGTCAGATTCTCTGTGGGCGGATTTTTTCCGGCGCCGAGTGCCGGTTAAGATGATCAAGAACCAGCCGAGCCAGGCCGTGGCGGAAGCATTGCCGCTATCGCACAGCCAGGCAGCTGCGCATCTGCCGGGCTGGAGCGGCCAGGTGGCGAGCGCCTAGAGCGAAAGAAAAGGCGTCCGGTAAGCCGGTCTGCCGATCTGCCGATCAGCATGAAGCGGCGGATCAGCCAGCTGTCGTTTTACGTGGCCAGCTGTCCAGCCGCGGCATCTCCGCGGTCCCTCGCAGCCATGCATAATCAGCAAGCGCAAGCATCTCTCGGTCGCCCCGGCTGTCGCCATACGCATATAAGGTCTGCGGCGGACGGTTATCGAACCATCGCTGCAAGCGCTGCACCTTCTGCGGTCCCCAGCAATTCGGCGAGGCCAGGGATCCGGAGAAGCGCTCATCGCGAAACGCAAGCTCGGTCGCCAGCACAGCGTCGAAACCGGCGCTTGCCGCCCAATGCCTGAGATATAAGGACGGCGACGCACTGACCAGCACAAGCCTGTGACCAAGACGCTTATGCTCCTGGACTCGGGCCGCCATTTCGGGGCGGACCATGGCTGGCAGCCGGTCAGCGGCGAAATCGCGCGCCAGCTGCTCCAGCCTGGCTTGCCCCATGCCGCCCACGGTCGCAGCGAGAAAGCGCGCCTTGGCGGAACCGCGATCGCATACGCCGATCAGCAAGCCAAGGAGCCAGGGTGAAGCCCATACAACACCGGCAGCAAAGCGGCCACGGCCGACTGCGTACAGCACGAAGTCGCGCAGGCTGTCCCTGGTGGTGATAGTGCCGTCGAAATCGAAGGCGGCAACGGCATGATCAGTTTCCATTGCTTGCCCGAAGAAATTGCAAGTCAAATAAACCCGGAGGCGCCGCTTGCAGCCGGATACAGCCCGTGCAAAAAAATGTTTTATGTTCTTCCGTCGATATCGGCATCGTAGGGTTCTATCGTTCCAGTGATGATCATTCTCCAATGCTACCATCTACATCAGCCGATTAACGCAACCATCAAATTATCGTCGCCGTGCAAACCCTTTTTTCCTTCTTGCTGCTCAAACACCTCCGCTTCGCGGCTGCGCTGTGGCCGCTCCCTCCTTCGGCGTCATCATCGCAGTGACCCGCCCGATCAGCCGCTAGTCTCGCTGCATTGTCAAAGGGCGCGGCAACATGTGTGAATCGGAATCATGCGCCCGCCCGTGGCAACACTTATTTCACTTCACGCCGGTAACAACATAGTCCGCATCCTGCTTGATGAAATCGATGGTCACTTTCTTATCGGCAGCAAGCTTGTCGAAAAACATCTTGTCCTTCACAGTGAAGGTCATCGTCATGGCCGGCCAGTTGAGGCTTTTGACAGGTCCATGCGCCAGCGTCACTATGCCCTTCGCTGCGTCGACGGCCTTTACCACGCCGGTAGCCTGGTGGGTTGCCGCTTTCGCGGCGGAGCCGGAATTCATGTTCGCCATCGGCATGGCGTCCATGCCTTTCATCTCCATGGCCTTGGCGGCGCCTGGCTGCGCAAAAGCCGCTGCGGATGCGGACAACGCCAGGATCAGGAACAGGGTTGCGATAGGTTTCATGCTTGTTTCCTTTTTAAAATTGAGAGAGATGATTTGAATTTGAAACAGATTGCCCCATCCGTTTCAGAGACATGCAGCGGATGGGTATCGCGCCCGGCTTCTCGCGTGTTTCCTGCGACTTCCTTACTTTTCAACGGCCGTTATAAATTTGTGCGAAGCATCCATCCGATCTGTTCCGGCTTTCATCGCGACTATGCCGGCGGCGCGCATCCGGCGCCGCCGCAGCAGCAGATAAACCGCCGGGACCACAAACATCGACAGCAGCGGCGCCGTGATCATGCCGCCTACCATGGGCGCCGCAATGCGTTGCATGACTTCCGATCCAGTGCCGGTCCCCAGCATGATCGGCACCAGCCCGGCGATAATGACCGCCACCGTCATCGCCTTGGGCCGCACCCGCAGCACGGCTCCCTCGCGTATCGCATCGAGCAGATCGGCTTCGCTGTCCTTGCCGGCAACAAGCCGTTCCTCCCATGCGTGTTTCAAATACAGCAGCATGATCACGCCGAATTCAGCCGATACGCCGGCCAGGGCAATGAAGCCGACGCCGCCGGCGACCGACAGGTGGTAATCGAGCAGCCACAGCAGCCAGATGCCGCCGGCCAGCGCAAATGGCAGCGTTCCCATGATCAGGAGCGCTTCGTCAAAGCGCTTGAAGGTCAGGTAGAGCAGGACGAAGATGATGAGCAAGGTGGCAGGCACCACGATTTTGAGTTTGGCGCTGGCGCGTTCCAGATATTCGAACTGCCCTGACCAGGCGATCGAGTACCCGGCCGGCAATTTGACTTCCTTCGCCACGGCTTGCTGCATATCGCGCACGGTGGAACTGAGGTCGCGATCGCGGATATCGACGTAGACCCAGCCCGACAAGCGCGCATTCTCGCTTTTCAGCATCGGCGGACCGTCGTCGATGCGGATCGCCGCCACATCGCCCAGCCGGATTTGCGCGCCGCGTTCCGTCAATATCGGCAGCTGCCGCAGTTTTTCGACCGAATCGCGCAGCTCGCGCGGGTAGCGCACATTGATCGGAAAGCGCTGCAGTCCTTCGATCGTTTCACCGATGTTGTCGCCGCCGATGGCTGCCGCCACCACGCTCTGCACATCGGCGATATTCAAGCCATAGCGGGCGGCGCCGTCGCGGTCGATATCGACGTCGACATAGCGTCCGCCATTCAGGCGCTCGGCCAGCGCCGACGATACTCCCGGCACATGTTTGACGGCACGTTCGATCTCGCCGGTGATGCGGTCGATTTCCTGCAGGCTGACGCCGGCGACCTTGACTCCGACCGGGCTCTTGATGCCGGTGGCCAGCATGTCGATACGATTGCGTATCGGCGGCACCCAGATATTCGACAAGCCGGGCACCTTGACGATGCGGTCCAGTTCCTGGATCAGCTTTTCCGGCGTCATGCCAGGGCGCCACTGTTCATGCGGCTTGAACTGGATCATGGTTTCAAACATTTCCAGAGGCGCCGGGTCGGTGGCGCTCTCGGCGCGGCCGGCCTTGCCGAACACGCTCTGCACTTCCGGCACGGTTTTGATCAGGCGGTCGGTCTGCTGCAGCAATTGCTGCACTTTGCCGGCCGAGAGGCCTGGCAGCGCCGACGGCATGTACAGCACATCGCCCTCGTCCAGCGGCGGCATGAACTCGCCGCCCAGCCGCGTCATCGGCCATATCGTTGCGGCCGCTACCAGGGCCGCGCCCAGCAAGGTCAGCTTGGGGAAACGCAACACCATGTCGAGCAACGGACGGTAGAGTGCAATCAGGAAGCGATTGAGCGGATTCTTTTGCTCATCCGGAATCCGGCCGCGAATCAGATAGCCCATCAAGACCGGAATCAGCGTGACCGCCAGACCGGCCGCGGCAGCCATGGCATAGGTCTTGGTAAAGGCCAGCGGAGAAAACAGCCGCCCTTCCTGCGCCTCCAGCGTAAACACCGGGATGAACGAGAGCACGATGATCAGCAGCGAGAAAAACAACGCCGGCCCCACTTCAGCCGCGGCGTCGCCGACAACGCGCCAATGTTCATCGCCTTTCAGTTTTTCTCCAGGATGCGCGTGGTTCCAGGCTTCAATATGCTTGTGGGCGTTCTCGATCATCACCACGGCGGCGTCGACCATGGCGCCGACAGCGATCGCAATCCCGCCAAGCGACATGATATTGGCGTTGACTCCCTGGTAGTACATGACGATAAAGGCGATCAGGATGCCGATCGGCAGCGTGACGATGGCCACCAGCGCAGAGCGCATATGAAACAGGAAGATGGCGCACACCACGGCGACAACAATGAATTCCTCGATCAGTTTTTCTTGCAGATTGCTGACTGCGCGCTTGATCAGGCTGGAGCGGTCATAAGTCGTGACGATCTCGACGCCGGGCGGCAGGCTGGCTTTCAATATTTCCAGCTTGGCCTTTACCGCGGCGATGGTTTCCAGCGCATTTTTACCGGAGCGCATGATGACCACCCCGCCGGCAACCTCGCCCTCGCCATTCAGCTCGGCAATCCCGCGCCGCATTTCGGGGCCGACCTGGATGCGAGCGACGTCGCCCAGCCGCACCGAAACGCCGGCGTCAGTCGTCATCAAGGGAATCTTGCGGAAGTCGTCCAGCGATTTCAGATAGCCTGAGGCCCGCACCATGTATTCGGCTTCTCCCAGTTCCAGCACGGAACCGCCGGTTTCCTGGTTGGCATTCTGCACCGCGGCGATGATCTTTGCTTGCGGGATGTTGTAGGCGCGCATCTGGTCCGGATCGAGCACGATCTGGTACTGCCGCACCATGCCGCCTATGCTGGCCACTTCCGATACGTTCGGCAGCGCCTTCAACTCGTACTTCAGAAACCAGTCCTGCAAGGCGCGCAACTGCGACAGATCCATCTTGCCGCCATGATCGACCAGCGCGTATTCGTAGACCCAGCCGACGCCGGTGGCATCCGGCCCAAGCGCGGTTTTGGCTTGCGGCGGCAAGCGCGACTGCACCTGGTTGAGATATTCCAGCACCCGTGAACGCGCCCAGTAGGGATCGGTGCCGTCTTCAAACAGGACGTAGACGAAAGAATCGCCGAAAAAGGAATACCCGCGCACCGTCTTTGCTCCCGGCACCGACAACATGGTGGTAGTGAGCGGATAGGTGACCTGGTTTTCGACGATCTGCGGCGCCTGGCCCGGATAACTGGTGCGGATAATCACCTGCACATCCGACAAATCGGGGATGGCGTCCAGCGGCGTGCGCGACAGCGACCACATGCCCCAGGCGGTCACCATCACCGCCGCCAGCAGCACCAGGAAGCGGTTGGCGATGGACCAGCGGATCAGCCTGGCGATCATGGCGCCGCTCCCGCCGACCCGGCCGGCGTTTTCATGGCAGCCGCTGCCGGCGCAGCCGCGTCTGCCATCCGGGTTTCGGTTCCGCTCAGGCTGGCTTCGGAATCGATCAGGAACTGACCGGAGACAACGACATTTTGTCCGGCCTCCAGTCCTTGACGGATTTCGGTCTGGCCGTTGCTCTCGCCGCCGATTTCAACCTCGGCCGGCGCAAACTTTCCATCTCCTTGCGCCACCATGACGACACTGCGCGTTCCGGTCCGTATCACCGCTTCGGTAGGCACCAGCAAGACGTCTTTACCTGCGCTGGAAGAAAAACTTATCGTCGCAAACATTCCCGGCGCCAGCCGGCCGGACGGGTTGGCCAACTCAATGCGCGCCTTGAGCGTGCGCGTCGCAGGATTCACATCCGGCAGGATCGCGCTGACCTTGCCTTTGAACACCGTCCCCGGCAGTGCCGGCGTGCGCGCTTCGACCGCATTGCCTGGCCGCACCTGGGCCGCCAGTCCCTCCGGCACATCGGCATTGACCCAGATCGTGGCCAGGCCGTTGATTTTGAACATCGGCGCCCCCGCCATCACCGTCATGCCCTCGCGCACGGCCAGCTCGGACACCACGCCGCTGATCGGCGCAAACAGCGTCAGGCGCGCCTGTACCTTGCCGCTAGCTTCCACCAGGCGGATCTGCTCGTCGCTCATGCCGGCCAGGCGCATGCGCTGACGCGCGCCGCCAAGCAGGCTGTCCACGCCGTTTCCCTGCATGCGCCTGACTGACAGGTATTCTTCCTGGGCGGCCACCCATTCAGGCACATATATTTCAGCCAGCGCCTGCCCTTTGCGTACCGGATCGAGCGGCGCGCGCACATAAAGCCGTTCCAGGAAACCATTGCTGCGCGCCTGCACCAGCGCGACATCGCGTTCGTTATAAGCGACGCTGCCCACGGCCGTCACTGCCGACGTCAGCTTGCCCCGAATCACCGCGGCAGTACGGATGCCCAGATTCTGCTGCACGCGCGGGCTGATGCTGACCTTGCCATCGTGAACCGCATCGCCGGCATAGACAGGCACCAGCTGCATATCCATGAATGGCGATTTGCCTGGCTTGTCGAATTTTTGCCCCGGCACCATCGGATCATGCCAATACAGCGCTTTCTTGCCCGCCTCGGCGGCTTTCGGCTCGCCGGCCGGCGCCGCAGATGCGTCATCCGGCATGGCTGCCGCCATCTTCTTGCCATGATGCATGCCAGCCGAATACAGACCGTAGCCGCCGGCCCCGAGGAGCGCCGCAATCGCCGCAGCGATGAATATCTTCTTGTTCTTCATTGGGTATCCTGGTTCAGTGCCGCGTGCGTCATCGCAGCATCGGTCGGAAAGAGAAAGGTCAGTTGCGCCCACAAACGGTCGGTTTCCGCCGCCAGCTGCAATGCCTGGATGCGGATATCGATCACGTTGCGGCGCGCCGCCAGCACATCGGCCAGGCTTGCCTTGCCGCCACGGTAGGCGGCGATCGCCGCCAGCGTGCGCTGATTGGCCAGCGGGATCAGCTCGCTCTCATAACGTGCCTGGCGTTCGCGGTCGTTTTGCCATTCCTCGAGCATGCTCTTGGTTTCCGCCACATGGCTGCGCAGCATGTCTTCACGCTCGGCCTTGGCTTGTTCCACTCCTGCCAGCTTGGCAGACAGCTCGCGGTCCTGGCGATTCTTCCGGTCCCATTGCAGCGGGATCGACAGGCCGACAGACACCATGTTGGAATACGCCGCACTGCGCTGCTGGAACCCCACCTCCACGGTCCAGTCGGCCTTTTCATTGGCTTTCGCCAGCTTTGCATCCGTCTCGGCGACTTCCACCTGCTTGCTCAAGACCGCGATTTCCGGATGATGTGCAATCGCGCTGTCGAGGGTCGCCGGATCCAGGCGGACGGTGTCGGTAGCAGGTTTTTCCGCCAACGCGAGATCCGAGGCATTGCCAATCCAGCGCGCCAGCATCGTATTGGCGTTGCGTATGCGGCGCCGGATTTCACTGGCGCGATCTTCAAACATCGCCAGCGCGCCCTGGGCGGCGAAGACATCGGCCTGGCTGCCGCGGCCGGCGCGGTAGGCGCCTTCGGCCGATTGGATTTCCAGCCTGGCTTGCTCCCCCTGTTCCGCGACAACCGCGGCCATCGCATCCGCGTAGTAGCGGTCGAGCCAGGCCAGCGCGGTATCGCGCTCAATGGCTGCCGCCGCCATGGTCTTCTCGGCAAGGGTCTTTTGCGCTTCAAGCTGGAAGCGGTCAGAGCGCAGGCGGCGTTTGTCGGAACCAGTGATCTCCTGCATCACGCCGATCCTGCGCATGGTCATGAAATCGCTGTTGAGACTGCCGCGGTCGCGGCCGGTGACCGGCAGGTTGTCAATGCCAGCTTTCAATACCGGATCGGGCAGCCGGCCGGCGGCAACCGCCATGTCGCGCGCAGCGGCGACGGAGAAATCCTGCGCCGTCAGTTGGCGCGAGCGATCGATGGCGCGGCGCTGCGCCTCCGCCAGCGTTAATGGCGCCTCGACTGCGTAGACGTTGGCAACGAACGCAAGCGTCCCTGTCAGCGCGGCGAGGCTGATTCTTGCGGATAGCCGAAGAACCGTATGGCGCACCGTGCGGTGCGCGGAAAATGCAGAAAATGCGAGGGACGGCATGAAACCTCCAGACAGCGATAGACAACATCGGGCGTGCACGCGGCACGGCAACGACGGGCCAGGCGATCTGGAGCGTTAAATGCGGAAACAGCAGTTACGGATGGACAGCGGCGGCGCGGTCGCGCGCGCCAGAAGAAGAGAGTTGGGTTGGGCGTCAGTGGATTGGTCATTGACTTCGATATTGTGGAATACCAGCGTCAATGCGGCAGCCATAAAGGGCTGCACATGCGGCATCGGCGGCTTGTCCAGGGACTGGTTTCCGGCCTGGTCGTTGGCGTGGCAAAGGCTGGGCTGCGCCTTGTCGGCGCCGGCGCATCCGCTCATGGCCATATCGTCGTCCATGGACATGGACATCGATACCGATTCGTCGGCCTGTCCGAGTTTCAAATTCGGACAAGCGTATCCCGCCACGGCAAGCTGCATGAACAGCATGCTGACCAGCACGATGCATGCCGTAATCAAGCGGGATGAGCGAAAGAATTTCATGGTTTATAAGTTTTTGCTTAATTTATAGTAAGCAGCGACGATATTTCTTGTCAAGCGACCTAGCGCATTATCATCGTTCCCCCTGTGGGAAGGTCAATGATTATTTTTTGAAGCGGATTCCGTTCATGTCAGAGGCCGCAGCGGATCGAATCTGCGCAGCAGGGGCACGGATTCAGTCCATGACGGGGAAAAATGCGTGCTCAGCCCTATATGGGCAGCTTGGTCTCGCGCCTGCGGCGATCCTGCAATATCTGATGCCGCCGGCTGTCCTTCATTTTTTTCCACTCCCGGCACTCTTCCCGCGTCCGCAGGCAGGCGATGCAGAAGCCGGTTTTCCCATCAAATTTGCATATTTCAATGCACGGCGAGCCAGCACTCATGCGTGTACTTCGACAGTGATGTGCGACAGCCCCTTGAGCCGCCGCAGCACGCCGTGATAGAAATCGGGGCCGCGCGTCGATTCCTGGGTGACTATCGACACCACCGCCGCAAAGTGACCTGGGCCGAGGCGCCATACGTGCAGATCGATCAGCTTGTCTCCCGCCGTTTCGACTGCTGCGCGCACCTTGCCTGCCATCGTGCCGTCGGCGCTGACGTCCATCAGGTTGGCGCCGGTATCGCGGATCAGGCCGTATGACCAGTTTGCGATCACCAAGGCGCCGACGATGCCCGCCAGCGGGTCCATCCAGAGCCAGCCAAAGGTCTTCGCCAGCAGCAGCCCGATAATCGCCAGCACCGAGACGGCGGCGTCGGCAATGACGTGGATATAGGCTGCCCGCATGTTGTGGTCGCGCGTGTCGACGCCATGCCCGTCATCTGCATGATCGTGCCCGGCATGCTGGTCGTGTCCGTGAGAGTGACCGTGGCTGTGGCCGTGGCTGTGCCCATGATGGTCCGCACCGCTCAACAGCCATGCGCTGGCGATATTGACCAGCAAGCCGGCCACGGCGATGGGGATCGCTTCACCGAAGCGTATCGGCAGCGGCGACAGCAGGCGGTCGATCGCTTCATAGCCAATCAGCATGGCGATCATCGCCAGGATGATGGCGCTGGTAAATCCCGCGAGATCGCCCAGCTTGCCGGTGCCGAAGACAAAGCGCGGGTCGTTCGCGTGCTTGCGAGCGTAGGTATAGGCAAGCGCCGCAATCAGCATGGCGCCGGCGTGGGTCGACATGTGCATGCCGTCCGCCACCAGCGCCAGCGAACCGAATAGATGCCCGCCGATAATCTCGGCCAGCATCATCGCACTGCAGAGCGCAATGACAGCCCAGGTCTTGCGGCCGTTCTTGTCGTGCCCTTCGCCCAGGAAAACGTGTTCGTGCTCAGCCTTGAATGGCGCTTCGTAAAAGTCACTCATGGCAGGCTCACTTGAAATAGCTGTGGACGACATTGATAAGCTGCTCTTTGGCGTCTTCCTGCTCGCCGTCATGGGCCTCGGCATCGACCAGGTGGGTGCGGATATGGTCTTCCAGGACGACAGCCAGCAAGCCGTTCATGGCGCCCCGGCAGCTGGTGATTTGCTGGAGCACATCCATGCAGCCCTGCTCCTCTTCCAGGGCGCGCTCGATGGCCTCCAGCTGGCCGCGGATGCGCCGCACCCGGTTCAGGAGCTTTTGCTTGTCTTTGACGGTATGGCCCATGCTTTTCTTTCTACATATAGTATAGGGGGGTATACTATCGACAAGAACCGAAAACGTAAACTATCTTGTTAAAACAGTTGGCGTCATAGTTTGGGCAGCCAGCGGTGCGCTCCGCTTTGACAACTGTTGACAATGCCTGCGCCAGGCACGGCCCAGCCGTGATCGAGCATTTATCCAGGCATCGGCGCTGATTCCGGTCGCTAGCGCGCGTCAATGATGCATCAAGGGATAAATCGCCATCCCGATCAACGCCGCGCCAATCACGATGACGGGCTCAGGAAATTTCTTGAATCTCCATAGCAGCGCAGCAGTCGCAAGCGCCAGCAGCGCGGTCGGAATATCCGTAATCGATCTTTGCGCGATCACCACCACTGAACCGGCAATAGCGCCGATGGCTGCCGCTGTAATGCCATCGACGAACGCGATCAGCGCCGGCAGCTTGCCATATTTCTTGAAGTATGGCGCGGCGATGACGGTCGCCAGGTAGCAAGGAACAAAAGTCCCCACGGCTGCCAGGATGGCCCCGGGCAATCCGCTGATCAGGTAGCCAATGAAACCGGTAGTGATCACCACCGGCCCAGGAGTAATCATCGCGACGGCCACGGCATCGACAAACTGCCTTTCGGTGAGCCAGTGATGCTCCGTCACAACCCCGCCGTAGAGAAAGGGCACGATGGCCAGGCCCGAGCCAAAAACGAAGGCCCCCGCCTTGGTAAAGAACAGCGCGATTTGAATCAGGGTATCGGCGTCCGTTGCGGAGGCAAGGGCAATATTGGGTAGTTGCGCAGGCAGCAGCACGGCCAGACTTGATGCGCCGAACTTAGGCTTGCAACGAATCACCCAGACGAGTACGCCGGCGCCAATGAAGAGCAATGCGATTTCCGATTGCGTGATGATGGTCACTGCCGCCAACAATAGGAAGATGCCCCACAATAGTTTGTCGCGCCCCAGGTTCTTGCTCGCGAGCTTATGCGCACTGATGGCCATGATACCGATCACTGAAGCGCCCACGCCATAGAAAACCGATTGCATCCAGCTCAGCCCGCCGAACGCAACGTAGGCCCATCCCAGGGCGACCACCATCAAGAATGAAGGCAGCACGAATGCAAGCCCTGCCGCGGTCGCTCCGCGGATCCGGAAGTGCACGAAGCCCAAATAGATTCCCAGCTGCGCTGCCAGCGGGCCGGGTGCGATCTGGGCCAGCGCCAGTCCCTCCTTGTAATCGGATTCGCTGATCCAGCCGCGCCTTTCCACCAGGTCGCGGTGCATATAGCCGACCAGGGCGACCGGCCCGCCAAAGCCAAGCGTACCCAGGCGCAGAAAGTACAGGATCAGCTGCCACAAGGTGTAAGTCGGTTTGCTTGCTTCGTCCATGGCTGCTACGACTCCTGTTGCGATGCGGGTTCCTTTTGAAACGCGGTCAGCAGTCCGTCAAACACGTTGCTGGCTGCCGCCAGAAGCTGGTCGTCATCCGCGATGGCTTCACGCAGGCCGCCGAGGACGCTTTCAATCCCGGCAGATTCGGGTGGCGGCACGCCGCCGACATCCAGGTAATGCACCAGTGCGCCAAGCCGCTGGAGCGCACTTTGCTCAAGGCCGAAACTCGCCAGCAATACCTCAAAGCTGACGCGGCCGCCGACATGGCTGAAGGTCGCGCCATCGAAATCAAAACCCACGGCATCAGCAGGACAGTCGCTGGGGGACGCCAGCCACAGCAGCCGGGCTTGCGGATCGATAAAGCGCCGGATCAGCCAGGCGCAGGCCAGCCGGTCGACCCAGGGACGGCGGCGGGTTGCCCAAATGCGGCCCCGATACTGTTCCACGGACAGGCGGAAGATCGTGCCATCGACCGGATGAGGCTCGTCCGGCGCCAGCACACGCGCCGCCGTCAGCGCCAGTTCTTGCAAGACCGCATCGGTTTGCCGCAGGGCTTCGCCGGGGAAGAAATCAATATCGGCGACACTGGCAAAGGTCTTGCGCAACTTGCGGATCTGCTTCAGTGCATCCGGCGCCGTGTCGGCCGTCAAGGCTTCCCGCACTTTAGCGGCATCTGCCAGCATTCCTGCGTAGTCCTCGCTACGGTCGAACAGTCCGACGAAATCAATGCCGTCAGGTTCTTCAACGCGCAGCACCGTGGCAGTCCCTCCGCCTGACAGCACATCAGCCGCGACCGCTTCCAATACGTCGCGGCAGCGCTCCGGCATCAGATAAACGCCATCGCGCAACACGGCGGCGCCGGATGCCTTGAGCGCCCGCCATGCGCGCATGCGAATTGTCGCGTTTTCCGTTGGAAGGCTGGTAATGAGGACAACATATATATTCATGTAGATAATTCTACATATTCGTATGGATATCTACAAATTTTTCAATGGAAATCAAAAATAGGGAATATTTAACATCAGACGCGAATGTTCATGCCTTCGATATGGCGTTGGATCCAGGACCCGATAAAAATGCAAAAACCCGCATAAATGCGGGCTTTGGTCCCTCTGCTTCAGTATGAACTAGCAATTGCCTTTTTTCGCTTGTCCTGGCGGGCAATGATAGCGGCCTCCGTCGTCGTCGCGCCTGTCGTCGCCGCGACGGTCATCACGACGGCGCTCATATCGCTCTTCGCCTTGATGCCAGCCGCCGCGGCGCAACTCCCATCCATTGCTTCCCTGGCGCCATTCAGGCCGATCGTACTGGTAGCCTGCGCGCGCTCTTTCCCAATGACCGCCGGCCCAGACATGCCTGCCGCCATCCCAGTTCCAATAGCCGGGCGCCCACACGTAGCCGACGCGCGGCGGCGGCACCGGCTCATATCTTGGCGGCGGCGGCGGTGTTCCGATCGTGATGTTCACGCCTATTTGCGCCATTGCCTGGGTCGGCATGAAAGCTGCGGCGCCAAGTGCTATGAGCGCGGTCGCACAGAGGATACGTTTCATATTTGTCTCACACAGTTGTTTAGTATGACGAACTATATCTTTAATTTTTTCTGAATCAATCAATGATGCAATAATTCACATCTAAGACCAGCGTATTACACCTGTTAAAAATTGTTAATTAATGAATCCGTGAGCTTGCACTGCGCCAGTTCAGCGCCCCGTCGTATCTGTGGCACGACGAGGCGGCAACGCGGAAGCCGATCCTCAAATTCCGTCATTTTTTTAAATACCGAGCCGCCGTGTACTGCAAAGACAGCAGCACAACGTACACTAGCGGCCCCATGCCTGTTTTTTTCTGAACCATGACCATCACTATTGACGAACAGCTCCGTGCCTATATCGATCCCTTGACCGAAGACGAATTCGCTGCGCTGGAGCGCAGCCTGCTGGCCGAAGGGTGTCGCGATGCGCTGGTGTTGTGGGGCGATCTTCTGGTGGACGGGCATAACCGCTACGGCATCTGCCAGAAGCACGGCATCCCTTTCAACACCCTGCAGAACGACACCTTCCAGTCCATCGACGATGTACACCTGTGGATGATCGACAACCACCTCGGGCGGCGCAGCGTATCGGATTTCCAGCGCGGCGTGCTCGCCTTGCGCAAGAAAGAAATCGTCGCGGCGCGGCTGGCGCAGGCGCAAACCCGGCAGGCTTCCACCGAGCCGGCCGGGACGGCTTCCCCCGCCCAGTCCGGAGGCGATCCGCCATGGACCCGGGAAACCGTCGCGCGCGCCGCGCGGGTGAGCAGCGCGACCCTGGGGCACATCGAGAAAATTCAGAAGACCGCCGCACCGGAGCTGGTCGGCGCTGTAAAGTCGGGCATCATTTCCATTAACGCCGCGGCGGCCGTGGCGTCTTTGCCTAGCGAACAGCAGATCGCGGCGGTGGCAGGAGGCAAAAAGGAACTGCGCCAGGCAGCCAGGCAAGTGCGTGAAGCCCGGCTGCCACCCAAGCCTGAGCAGGAGGAACCGCCGAGCGACGCCACGCCCGAACAAATCGAAATTCATCGTTTGATGCTGTTGGTCGTTGCACTCACCGAAGAACGCAACCAGCTGAAAAAGAAAGTGCAGCATTTGACGATTGCACTTGCGGAGGCGCGCAGCGACCAATAGCGCGGCCGCTGCGGCCGGGATGATGGATGCAACAATGGAAAATACGCCATTGTTTTCATATCGAAATGTACTAGATTTATCACTCGGGGGAAGCGGCGCACGTTAGATAATTCTTTTGCAATCCGCTCGAATCGTTCTTTCGACGCCATGGTCGCTTGATCTGCTAAAGGGGAATGACATGAAAGAATTCCGGCAACTCGTCCGAAGGCGCTTCTTGTATGACGATATTGGGAGAGCAAGAAATACGGTGCGATTAATCGCGCTCATCTGGCTCGGTGTGCTTCTGGCAAGCCTGGTGGCCGGCGCAGAGCTGTGGCGCGACACCTGGAAGCGGTCAGCGGAATTTCAGATTTTCGCGCTTGGCGCTCTCGCTTGTGTCGCTATCTATTGGTTATGTTTTGCAAGAGATGAACTTGTACTGGCGGGCGATGTGCAGATCATTGCCGCCATCAGCGAAAAGCATCACAAAAAACTAAGGCGGCTGGCAAGGCAGCAGGATACAACTCTCGGCGACATCATTGAACAGCTGATGGATGTCATTGTGAACGCCAGATTTCAGGCGCTTAAATCATCAAACAACGCAACACTGAATTACGAATCAACGCTGGATCAGTAGCGTTAAAACCAGGTAACAGCGGGCCGGGGTAGCGATGCTCCGGCTTTTTATCGACCTTATTTATCTGCGCGCCCATATCGAAGAAGCATGAAGCAGAGATATCCAAGCTGTTCGCCAATGCTTTTTCCCGCGTGCGCGTGATAGTTTCAAGATGCTCGTGTGAACTATTTGTGTATCAGGAAACACAGATTATTTCACATTTTCAATTTTATTTATTAACAATTGTTAAACGGCGCCGAGTCCGATGGACTAAGGGTGCGCGGATCAGTAGGATGCCTTTTATTGTCATTCACGACCATATCTACGAGACGCATAAATGGAAACCTTAATTGAAGATAAATTTCTCAATGAGAGCGTCGACAAGATTTTAAAACTTGCAACGCTGACCTTATACGGCGTGAATGTTCGATGCGACGTAAGAATGGTGATCAACGACGTTCGCGACTATCTGGTGTTGATCAAGGCGGGAAATTTCCACGCCAATTTGAGGGCGTTCAAAAATGCTCTGACGGCTGTAGTCAATCGCACGCACCAGAGTTTGCCCGATTATAAGAAGACCATAGACTATGCGCTCTCCCTGGTTGCGACCAGCTCGACTTATTTCCGCGTGAATTCCAGTCAAATATATATATGACACGAGAGCGCTCCGGAAAGCTGAACGAGGTAACAATCCAAAATGAATCACAGGCATGACGTAATGAGAAAAGCGCAAACATTACTTACCATAGCTATCTCGGTGGGCTTATTTCTTTTCATATTCGCGCCGGCGATCTTTGCCATATCGCCCGCGTTTTTCAAGTGGTGCGTGTCGCATCCAATGCTCTCGCATTTTCCCGTCTTATTCCTACTGCTGCTCAGCCTTGCGTGGCTGGAAATATACAGCCGGCAAAACTGAGAGCAACTTCCTGCAGCCCTGCCGCGCCATGCAGCCGGATAAGCTTTCCGGCTCGCCAACGCGATATCGGCGTTAAACGGACCCCAAAAGGCCTGGTTAAATCACGCTGGTTGGCGTCAAGTAGACATCGTGATGCGCGGCAGTGCCGACATCCATGATGCCGGCCCTGCCCGCTTTTTGCGCTGGCACGGAGCGGCGGCATTCGAAGACGGTTTAAAAATCTACACGCACGCTCGCTTGCCGGCCATCAGCGGAGCGTCAGCAGTGTAAAATCCGCAACGCATTCGATATCTGCATTGAATGCATCTCTTTCGCTTCGAACACTTCTGCATGCGCCAGGCATGGCGCCTCAGCAGATCCATCTTCAGGACTCAAAATGGCAATGTGGCCGGTTCAACTTTGCATCATCATTCTTGCCACGGTGCTGTGCGGCGCGCTGGCCGAACGGCTGGGACAAAGCCGCGTGGTTGGGGAAATCGCCGCCGGCCTGATACTCGGGCCAGCGGTTCTGGGCGCGGTCAACACGGATTTTTATAACATCGTGTTCTCCCATGCGGCAATGCCGGCGATGTCGCAATTCGGCGAACTCGGCCTGGTTTTCCTGATGTTCCAGCTTGGGCTGCATCTGGACCTGAAAAGTCTCCAGGGACGCGTACCGATGCGCATACCGGTTGTGGTGGCGTTATCGGGAATCGTCTTCCCGTTCGCAATCGGCTGCGCGATTGCTGTCGTATCCAGAGCGGCGCTCGCACCGGAGGTCCCGGCTCTCGGCTATGTGCTGTTTTGCGGCCTTGCATTGTCCATTTCCGCCATGCCGGTGATGGCGCGCATCGTGATGGATTTGCAGATGGAAGGCAGGTTCACGGCGACAGTTGCATTGACGGCTGCATCCTTGACGGATCTGCTTGGCTGGCTGCTGCTGGCAATGATCACGGCGCTCTCGACCGGCAGCTTTACATGGCAGCATATAGCCCGCAATGTGACGCTCCTGCTGATTTTTTCCGCAGTCTCCATGCTGATAGCGCGACCGCTCTGGACCAGGATAATTGCCCGCCAGCCGGCGGCCAGCGTTACATCGCGCGTGTTGCCCGCCGTGATCTGCTATGTATTGCTATCTTCCTGGATCACGGCGGAAATCGGCTTCCACAGCGCATTCGGCGCCCTGATGGCCGGGTTGGTGCTGCGCGACCTGCCCGGGCTGAAAATTGAATGGCGCGCCAAGGCAGAGGGATTTGTAGCGCTGATACTGATGCCGGTATTTTTCGCGCTTGCAGGCATCCAGGCCGCCACGGGAAGTGTTTCTTTGCCAAATTTCTGGCTGTGGTTCGGCTTGTTCCTTATCGGCGGGATTGCCGGCAAGTTCGGCGGCAGTTATCTGGGAGCGCGCATGTCGGGCGTCGAACATCGCGACGCCAGCGTGATCGGCGCGTTGATGAATACGCGCGGACTGATGGAGCTGATCGTCCTGACGATTGGCTTGAAACTAGGGATTCTGCCGCCTTCCGTGTACACGATGCTTTTTATCATGGCGCTGGCGACTACGGCAATGACTGTTCCGATGCTGCGGCTGTTCGGGCATGGCGACCAGCATGACATAGCGGGCACAGGCGGAATTGCGGTGAAACAGCGCGGGGCATAAGCAAAATTGAAAGAAATGTTCCGCTCGCCGAACATGACGCAAAAGAAGGCCAGGGAGCAGCTTATGAACTGTAGTTGTTTGTAACAGCTAGCGAACAGCGCAAGCCAAAGGCGTATCATTCGCGCTGCATCGCCCTCCCAAGTCCATCACTGCCCTACTGTCTGTCACCGTATGTCTTCGCTTCCCGTTTCACTAGTGCCGTTGCGCAACGTAATTTCCATCTCATCGCGGCATGTCAAAAAGATCATTTCCAACTTGATCGTGATTTTCGTGACGATCGGCGCCACCGGCTGCGCCATCGAACCGGTTCCCATGTCGCCTCAAACTGCCGAGCGTTTGAAATCTCAAGCGCCAATCCGCTTCCTGCTGACTTTCGATGACGGCCCGGCCAGGCCAAGGACTGACAATCCGACACTGTCCATACTGAACACGCTTGCGCACAATCCGCTGCAACCCGGCATCAAAGCCCTCTTTTTTGTGCAAACCCGATCGTCTGGCGCTGGCGAGACGGACTTTGGGCGCAACATAATGCGGCAGGAAACCGATGAAGGGCATTTGCTTGGCTTTCATACCGCCACGCCACATCATGCAAACCATCGCTTCCTCAACCCCGAAAAATTCGCGCAATCGCTAAACGATGGCATCGCCGACATTACCTCGATCCAGGGCAGTCCGCCGAAGCTGGTCCGCCCGCCGTTCTGGAACTACGACAAGCGTACTTTTGCCGCTTACCAGCAGCAAGGCATGCACGTTTTGCTGACGGATCTGAGCGCGAACGACGGCAAGATATATGGCATCAAGGCCAGCCTGAGAAGGCGCTCCAACATGCTGCATCTGTTGACTGACGTGCGCGAGCGGATTGCGGCAGGCGAATTGCCGGCGGTCGATGGCAGCATCCCGGTGGTGGTGAGTTTTCACGATGTAAATAGCTACACCGCCGATCACATGGCGGAATACTTGCAGATACTGATGGATTGCGCAAGCGCGGTCCAGCTGCCGACTGCAAGCAAGCCGTTTTACGACGACAAGGCCGCGCTGGAGCGCGCTGCCTTGGCAAGAAGCGTACGCGACAGTGCGCAAGTCGTGCACCTGCCCGGGTTCTGGAGCTGGCTGTGGGATTAGGTGCCGGCAACCGCTGTTGCCCGGCGCCACAGCAGCGGCAGGCCGCGGCGCAGGTCAACGCTGGCGCGTATAGACATACTCCATACTCGAAAGCGAGAAATTCCTTGAGGCTTTATCCCCCTAGCGGGGTCAGGTAAAGCTGGCCTACCTGCCGATTGCTTTCCACCTCGCCAACGGCAAGCCGATACCCGAATGCCGCGTTCCAGGCGGCGCCCTGCTGCGGCGCTACAAAACCACCCCCATCGAGCTTTATCCCTATCAATAATACCGTTACGCGCTGCGGGATTTTCCCACATCCGCTATCGATTGAATTTGATGATAAACACAGCCATGACTGTAACGTTTGCCAGTTGAAAAATAACCGGAAATCCCGTCTCATTGACCTCGCGTTCTCCTATCTACTTTTGAAATAGAAAAACCATGACAGCAGAATATTGGGATATGAAGTTTTCCAGGACACCTATTGTGAGGACTGTCGATGTCAGCCATAACTCTATAACCCTGGCGTGGTCGGCTCCTGTCATGGATCGAACGATCACTGCTTATCAATTCATGGTTAGAAAGGGCGATCCCAGCGGCCCGCAAGTGCCGACCGATGTACTGGCCGATACGAATAGTTTTCCTCCTTATCGGCACGTCATCGCCTCGCTTACGCCAAAAACGGTCTACTACATTCAAGTACGGGGAGTCGATTCTGATGGTGATGCAAGCAATTGGTCCAGGCAGCAAGTTTACAAAACATTGTGAAGCGCTATCTTCCCTGCGCTAAATGCGCCACGGTTTTGCCATTCGAGATATTCACGTATTTGTCAGATGATGATGTGCCAAGAAATTCAATTAACTAAAGAATTTTCACCTCCAAGGACACAATGAAATCGATTAAATACACCGGAAAACTTAGCGACGATCAATGGGATAAAGTGGCGTACATCCTGTCGCGAACGACCAGGCTGGATTTAACTCAACATGAATATCGTGCGTTTGTTGAAGCCGTATTGTGGGTAATCTTGAATAGAAAAGCCTGGGCCGATATTCCGCCCCATTTCGGAAACCCGAAAAGCATTTATACGCGGTTTTATCGATGGAACGAAAACGCACTCTGGCATCTTTTGGCGCGACGCTCAACTCATGATCAAGAACTGCATCAAATGCTGGCGCAAATCAATGATCGTTGCGATTTCTTGAACAGGAGAAGGGAATTCCGCTCGCAAGACCGGATCGACAACCGGAAAAAAAATAGCGCTACCCTTGCAAATCACCAAAATGGCGTAATAGCGCATCAGGAATCAACGTCCGATCCGTCGCACTAACGCTGGGTAAAGTCATGGCCGATAGCGATGCCCGTGACAAAAGAAAAGAGGATGCCGAATGCTGGCATCCTCTGGAAACTGATGCAAAACGGCTGTCACTCGCTGCCATCAATGTCGCGTGGCGGCGTCAATCCGGTGAAATCCCCGATGGCTTTTGCGTCGTACGGACCGTTCAAGCGGTTCAAGCCGTTGCCGGCGACATTGAGCGCTCCCTGCTGCAACACGATTTGCTTGGCTGGCGTGACCTCAATGACGCGATTATTGAATTGATCGCTGATCAAGGTGTTGCCATTTTCCAGGCGAACCGCGCGCGTGGGCAAGGGATTGGGATTGCTACCGGCCAGTGTGTTGGTGGGGTACTGCCACACGATCGCATCGTTGCCATCGACTTCGACGATGCGGTTGTTGTTGGAGTCGGTAATCAGGGTATGGCCGTCAGGCAGCCGGCTGGCGAAGGCAACTCCGCTCAGCGTCCCGCCGGCGGTGAATTGCCTGACGATCTGCAAATCGGTGGTGACTTCGATGGCCCGGTTATTGTTTTCATCGGCGATCAGGATATTGCCGTTTTCCAGTTGCTCTGCGCTGTTAGGATTGTTCAATTGATTCGGGCCATTGCCGGCAACGCCAGTGCTGCCGTATTGCCATACCAGCCGGTGAGCGCGATCAACCACGATGATGCGCTGGTTCGCCTGGTCGGTGATGATCACATGCAGGCCATGGCGACGCTGGAACTGCGGCAGCACCGCCGCCTGCACCGGTGTATTCAACTGATTAAAGCCGGCGCCCGCCACGCCACCGTTCTGACCGTATTGCCAGACGATGCCGCCACTGTGATCAATCAAGATTACGCGGTTGTCAGGACAGCCATTGACCGGATCGGAGCAGCCCGGCAACGGCGGGGAGCTGGGCGGAATGCCGGTGCCAGACAGCAAGGTGAAAGCGCCGACGCGTTCGGCATCGTTGATGCCGACGATGCTCTGCGGCCCAGGCTTGTCCGCACCGTTACCGAACTGCCAGACAATTTGGTGGGTACGTGGATCGACCTCGATGACACGATTATTGAATTGATCGGCAATCAGCCAGTGGCGCGCCAGCGCAGTTTCATCTGCAGCGGCAACGCGAGGAATGCCGGAAATCAATCCGACCAGCACCACGCCGACGGCAAGCTTGAATGCAAGATGATGATATTGCGATGAATCAGGGGGATGGTGGAAATGCAGCATGATAGTCTTCTCCTTGTTATTGGAAAAAATTATTCTTTGATACATGCCATATTGCGAGTCCCCATCTCCAGCAGATACAAGAAAAAGAGAGGGGCTATCTATCATACTCTTCCCGGCAAGCGGGAAGCGCATGTTTTGACGCACGCTGAATCACAGCGCAATCAGGCGCCGCAACTACGTTGACAAGCGCCGCACTACCCTGCATTCAAATAATTCCCACAAAGAATTGCCGCCTCATTCGACCATCATTCGATCTGTTGAATGGACGATTTCGATGCCGCATCGACACATGCGCGTGACCGTGCGAAGCCGCTGGATGGTCGAAGCCCATTGCCGCACGGTATTTATAAATTTTGCTAAAGCCGATCCGGGCCATGGACAAATTTCATCTCGATTACTAAGATGAATTCATGTCATTTCTTCTACGAATTTTGTTTTGGGAGTTCGCTATGGACGCGCATATCGAAGAAGAATTGATTAACGAGTACATCCATAAAATTCAAGCATTGGCAGTCCTGGCTTTGTACGGACAAAATGTTGACTCATCCATCAAATCCGTCATCAGCGAAGCATGCTATTTCTTCTTTTTACAGAGATCCGACGCGACGGCGAATCTCGTGGCGTTCCAAAGCCGACTGACAAAAATGGCCAATGTCGTGCATTACAGCCTGCCGGAATACAAAAAGCCTTTGGAATATGCCGCCTCGCTGGTTGCCATTTACCCACTTTAACGAAATAAATGATCGACAATGCGGCTCGGATGCAAGATCCGATGCTGCGACCAGTTCACACCCCAACGCCGTCAAATCCTACCGATACACGAGCACCGGTATCTTGCTATGTGTTAAAACTTTCTGCGCTTCGCTGCCGAGCAACAGGCCTTTCACTCCTTTTCGGCCATGCGACGCCATGGTGATCAGGTCGCATCCGTTGTCATTGGCCGCCTTGATGATTTCTTCATAAGGGTGGGCGCCGATTGCATACGTAGTATTGCAAGATACGCCGGCCACACTGGCGGCGTCTTCAATGGTTCCAAGCAACCGTTCCGCTTGAACCCGGCTGTGTTTGGCGAAATCATCTTCTGTCTCCGCCAGCATTTCCATCTGTAAAGACAATGCATGGTATGGCGGACTCACGTAAAAGCCGGTCACCTTTGCGTTGATGCTTTTGGCGAACCGCATGGTATTTTGAATTGCAATTTCAGATAATGGAGAACCATCGATCGGTAGTAGAAGATGCTTGTACATTGCGTCCCCCCGGGTGAATGAGTACTTTCAGTTTATGATGCGATTGATCGATTCGCAACATTCATGCAGACCGGCGGCTTACATTTTTATTGAAACGGTTAGAGACTCATGTTCTTCCGTGCGCTCATTGCCTTCGTTGCCCTGCCAGGCGTGGTTGCCATCCTCGTCCCGCTGACTTGGCTCTGGTCCACTGCGCACGCCATTCTCGTTCACCCTTTGGGTCTCGTGCCTCTGACAGTTGGCTTCGCAGCCCTGCTTTGGTGCGTATGTGAGTTCTATGTCTCTGGAAAGGGAACGCTTGCTCCCTGGGCGCCGCCAACTCGCTTGGTTGAAACAGGGCTCTACCGTTACTCGCGCAATCCCATGTATATCGCGGTGACGTTGACATTGCTCGGCTGGGCGGCCACGTTCGGCTCCCTCGGGCTACTCATTTATGCCTTCATCGTTGTCGTGGCATTTCATCTGCGTGTGGTGTTCGGCGAAGAACCTTGGCTGTCGCGCATGCACGGCAGTCAGTGGGAGCAGTACAAGAGCCGAGTTCCTCGCTGGCTGTGGTGAGCGTAGTTTGCGGACGCTTTGGTCGTTGCCCGATGCAGCGACTTCCGCCATTCCCCGCAAATGCAAGCTATGCCGGCAATGCCGGATAAATCAAACCCGGCATCAAACAAGCTGGTCAGTAATGCGAACGTGAGCATCAGTGATATGGAAGCCATGCTTCTCGATGTCGTCCAGGCACTCTCCCGAATCAACGCCTGGAGTCGGTTTATCCCGGCTCAGTTCCAGCTGCTTAAATGAAACCCAGGGAGCGAACCTTGCAGGCAGATTCGCGCCCGTCTCGGCTGCAGTAAAACCAAACACGCGGCCGGGGCCTCGAAAAATATAGACGAACATTGTGTTCACTCCTGTGGTGGAAAATCCCTCTATCCGCCTTGGCGGCGCATCAATCTATGGCCAAGGAAACACGGGCACACTGCTTGACGACCTCTTCCTGCATTGCGAAACAGCGTAACCAACGACAATTTCAGCGACAGAGCCTTGATGCTGCTTAAGATTCTGTATCATCGCCGGCGGCTTTGAACAGTTCATCAAGGGGATTAGATTTCTTTTGGATCCGCGCGACGCCTCGACGGCTTGAGAATTCCTCTTCTATGTTGTCGCGGTAATAGCTCCATGCCGCCCCCGAAGTCGACAGCCGGCGCCAGACCTCGTTCCCGACACCCGAATAATCAATGACGCTTCCGTCGTCGAGTTCAACCCGCAGCGTACGCTCCCGCGGCTCATATCCAATGGCACGTAGCTTCCCGGCATTAATGCGCTTCATCTCCATGACTGCCTCCTGTATATATGCATGCCGCGACCCCCATGGTAATAGAAATTCACTATTGCCGTTCATGCGACTACATCAATGATGCCGAGTCAAAGACGGCCAAGGAGGATACCCATCCTTAAACCGTCTGCGCATTTGCAAACGTCGACACGGACAATTACGTAACGGCCATGTCAATTTGGTAACGGGAGTAAATCCAGAACGCGTTGCCCGGCAACCGGGCCATGCAAATGTTATTTACTGTTTGTAGGAAATGAATTGACGCTACGGAACACTGCACCCGGAAAGCTGGCCGCCTTGAGCTGGTCGCGACAGCCTGTTTTCTCCCCGCAACAGCCGATGAAAGTTCTCAAAAGCCGACATTCGAAAGGCGCGTGATCAATGTGCGGTATAAGTCTGCAAGCGAAATGCTAAGTGGTGAAGTGGTGCGTGAGCGGAGTATCGAAAGCCCAGTTCTTTCTTTGTCGGGGCCGTTCAAAACGACGGTGGCTAAAGTGAATGAAGGCGCTACAACTTGGAGAAAAAGATGAAAATCGAAGGCAACTGTCATTGTGGCGCAATCGCGTACGAAGCCATTGTCGACCCTCAAAAGGCAAGCCTTTGCCACTGTGCAGATTGCCAGACGCTCTCTGGCGCACCTTTTCGCGCGAGTGTTCCCGCCGCGTCTGCGGACTTTCATATTTTGCGTGGCCAGCCGAAAATTTTTATCAAGACAGCGACATCCGGCGCGAGACGTGCTCAGGCGTTTTGTGCTGATTGCGGTACCCCGATTTATGCGACTGCCGCTGAAAATTCAACGCAGTACAACGTGCGACTCGGCGCGGTGGCGCAGCGCGCTCAGATCCCCGCACTCAGGCAAAGTTGGTGCAGTTCAGCGCTTGCTTGGGCCCAGAACATCACGGGGCTACCGGAATCTTCGTAGCGGTGAAGTTCGAAAAGATTTTTTTGCTGGGCCATAACAATGGCTTCAAAAGGACGATAGCGGCGCCCCTTTGGCGTCATCATGACTGTCCGTTCATGGCCGGCTTCTGCCTGCCGCATAGCCGGAAACGCCAGTCAACGACCGGAAATCTATCTATCATCGCAGCAATATTTCCGTCCATCCAATCATGACAGAACAGGTTTCTGAAAATACCTGAAATCACAATCGCGTATTCAATAGTAATGATGGAGAACATACTCCTGATACATTTCATCGACAATCCAGGCCGCGATGACGGAGAACGGAATCAGCAGAACAAGTACCCACCCAAGTTCCATAAAATAAAATCACCTTTCGATGAACCCTCTTTCAATGAACGCACGTTCAGACTAATAAACCCTGTACCAATTACAAGTCCGCGTTGATATCCTTTTTTCATGGACATTGCACACAACCGCCACTCTCAGCCATTTGCGTCAGTCAATATTTCATGTGCTTGCTTAGCTCGTTTCCATATCACTTTTCTGCGGGGGCGGATGCGCGAAAGTGGTCATACTTGCTTTGAAGGGAAAGCACGATCGACCACTTCTGGCCTACTGCTGTCTGAACAGCCAATCGCAGTCGCTCATTAACCGCTGGTGCTTTCTTTTCCATCGTGGCTTCCCTCAATTACAACAAATAATTATGCGCCGGTAGGATTCCATCAAATCAACTATCGATTGAATTTGACAAGAAACACAGCCAAGACTGTGACGTTTAGCAGTTGAGAAATAACCGTAAATCCCCGTTTCGTTGACCCCACGTTCCTCCCATCTATTTTTTTAAATAGAAAAATCATGGCAACAGAATTTTGGAATATTAAATCCCCCCCCTCGAACGACGCTTAATATATACAGTGCTGTTTTTCCGAGCGGCGCGTTTGCCTAAAGCAAACGAACCGGATTCGGTCAAATTTGTAGCCGCCCTCCGCTTGCTTGAGGATGGCGTTCATTTAGTGGGAGGGGTTACCGATCCAATCAATGAAAGCCAATGCGATGTCGAATCCTCCATCAAAGAAGTAGGCTCCTTCGTGTTAATTCGCGGCATCGCATGAGATCTACGATTGATTTCTCGCTTCGCTTTCCTAATATTCCTTTCTTCTCGCATTTTTTTTTGATGATCACAGTGAGAAATAATTTTCCCCACTAACGTATACAAATCCGGATCATCACGCAAATTTTCAGCCAGTTGTTGCCAGTGTCCACTTACGTACCATCGCCTAACACGCATATAGATAGCGTTCCATTTTCCAAATTTTGGCGGCAAATTCGCCCAAACATTCGCATCAGAAACAAACCAAAGTACAGCGTCAATAAACAATCTGTTGTCACGGGCATGACTCCCAGGATCCCCGATTTTTCCTAACATTAGGAGCTCCAGTTTTTTCCATTGATCGTCTCTGAGCTTTGCGCCTAACTCACATTCAGAAATATTCATCAGCAATCTCATTTCAATTTCTTAGACTCATTGCATTCCGCGCAATCCACTAACCAGAAAATTAACTGACATCACATTGCAATAGTCCAAAGAAGAACTCAGCAAATCACGCAAACTCTCTGCATTTTTAAAATTAGAAAACGCGTTTTCACATAGGGACCATAAACATGCAAATAAAAGGGTGGGCTTCATAATGAAACCCACCTCATCATCTGCAGAATCTGGCTTTTTAAACCAAAAAATATATTTTTCCAAGCCAGATTATTTAAAATTCATCCTGGCGCTACTTACCTTTCAATTTTTATCTGGTCAAATTTATTCTCATACCTACCAGGAGTACCCCACGCCAGCATTAACCAGCGTACGAGTACCAGAGGTTGTACTAACGCCGAATTTTATGACTGTGCTTTGATTAACACGAGCGCTGGCCCCGATAGCTAAAGCCGTGTAACCAGCATAACTACCTATTCCCGCAGTTAGCGCAAATGTCTTGCCATAATCAACTTGCGGAAGACCAGCCAAAGCCCCAGCCATTGCCACTCCGCTATATGCGATGCGCTGAACATTTCCAACCTGATTTTGCACGGTCGTCAATTGCGAGACATTCACAGCATCCGTTGGATTGACACCAGGCGCAACGTTGGTGATACGCCGTTCACTTCCAGGAGAGCCTACCGATACCGTATTGTCTTGATCAGCTATCGAACCAGCCCCCAGTGCAACCGAATTGCTTGCTGTTGCTTGAGCGCCCGCCCCCATCGCTACCGAATTATTCCCAGAAGCCAACGAATTTTGACCAATCGCGACGGTCGGATCACCAGTGGCCTGAGCGTTATTACCAATTGCGACAGATCCAGCCTGAGAAGCTAAAGCACGAAAGCCTACGGCAGTTGTATTGGCACCGATTGCTTGCGCATTCGAACCATACGCTGTTGCGCCATCTTTGGCGGCTTGCGCGCACAGGCCTGTAGCAGTGGCATCGACGCCGTTGGCAGTGGTGCATGTCGCAGCCGTGACATTCTTAATTGTATTGCCGCTCGCGCCGCGGGACTGTACTGTACCGTCGCTATTGGCCCCGCCGATGGTAGTGACGCCAACCGTTGCACCATTCGCTGCTGCTACATTTGCTGCATCCGCGATCGGCTTCAGTGACGTCGGTAAAGGTCCCCCACTGACGCCGAGCGAGGTAAGTTGACTCAACCCCGTGGAGATAGACGTCAATCCGGTTGAAAGTGACGACACATTGTTATTGGTCGTATTCAGGCTGGTTGACAAGGACGACACGCCACTATTTGCAGTGCTCAAGCCCGTGGAAGTCGAAGTCGATAACGAAGCAACATTGCTGATTGTCGTGCTCAACCCCGTCGATGTCGACGTCGACAGCGATGCCACACTACTGTTCGTAGTACTCAACCCTGTCGACGTTGAGGTTGACAACGAAGTTACATTGCCATTAGTTGTACTAAGACCCGTCGACAGTGAATTGATACCGCTCGTCGCGGTGCTCAAACCTGTTGAGGTGGAAGTCGACAATGATGTCAATTGGCTGAAATTCACAGCATCTGTTGGATTCGCACCAGCAGCAACATTAGTAAGTGTCACTGGTGTCGTAGCTCCTACACCACCCAAAGTAATCTTAGTATGGCCTGCATTGTCATATTGCACCGAGTTAGCAATTCCAGTCGACAGCGATACGATGCCCGTGGAGGTCGATGTTGATAGCGACACAATGCTATTGTTGGTCGTGCTCAGACCTGTCGACAACGAGCCAATATTGCTTGCGTTAGTACTGATACCCGTGGAGGCAGATGTCGACAGCGACGTTACACTGTTGTTAGCCGAACTCAAGCCGGTCGACAAGGATCCAATTCCACTGGCTGCTGTGCTTAGACCAGTCGAAGTTGAAGTCGACAGTAATGTGACGTTGTTGTTGGTTGTGCTCAAGCCAGTGGAAGTCGAAGTCGACAACGAAGACACGTTGCTATTCGTCGTGCTCAAGCCTGTGGAAGTCGAAGTCGCCAGCGACGACACATTGCTGTTAGTCGTGCTGAGACCGCTAGACAGTGATGTGACGTTGCTGTTGGTCGTACTCAAACCGGTCGATGTCGATGTCGACAGCGACGACACGCTGCTATTCGTCGTGCTCAAGCCGGTCGACGTAGAAGTCGACAACGAAGACACACTACTGTTAGTCGTGCTCAGGCCGCTGGACAGCGAACCAATGTTGCTGGCGTTGGTGCTGATGCCCGTGGAAGTCGAAGTGGACAGCGACGACACGCTGCTGTTGGTTGTGCTCAGACCAGTGGAAAGCGAACCAATGTTACTGGCGTTGGTGCTGATGCCAGTCGAAGTCGAGGTCGACAACGAAGACACATTGCTGTTAGTCGTGCTGAGACCGCTAGAGAGTGATGTGACGTTGCTGTTGGTCGTACTCAAACCGGTCGATGTCGATGTCGACAGCGACGACACGCTGCTATTCGTCGTGCTCAAGCTGGTCGAAGTTGACGTCGACAGTGACGACACGTTGCTGTTGGTTGTACTGAGACCGCTGGACAGTGAAGTGACGTTACTGTTGGTTGTACTCAGACCAGTTGAAGTCGATGTCGATAGTGACGACACATTACTGTTAGCCGTGCTGAGACCGCTGGACAGCGATGTGACGTTGCTATTGGTCGTACTCAAACCGGTCGATGTCGATGTCGACAGTGACGACACGCTGCTATTCGTCGTGCTCAAGCCGGTCGACGTAGAAGTCGACAACGATGACACGCTACTGTTAGTCGTGCTCAGACCGCTAGACAGCGAACCGATGTTACTGGCGTTGGTGCTGATGCCCGTGGAAGTCGATGTCGATAGCGACGACACGCTGCTATTCGTCGTGCTCAAGCCAGTCGACGTAGAAGTCGACAACGAAGACACGCTACTGTTAGTCGTGCTCAGACCGCTAGACAGCGAACCGATGTTACTGGCGTTGGTGCTGATGCCCGTGGAAG
>NZ_JBWKVC010000001.1:2651-216545 GCF_059421505.1 Collimonas sp. GW821-FHT02H07 | reverse complement strand
GAAGTCGATGTCGACAACGAAGACACGCTACTGTTAGTCGTGCTCAGACCGCTGGACAGCGAACCAATGTTACTGGCGTTGGTGCTGATGCCCGTGGAAGTCGACGTCGACAGTGACGACACATTACTGTTAGCCGTGCTGAGACCGCTGGAGAGTGATGTGACGTTGCTGTTGGTCGTACTCAAACCGGTCGATGTCGATGTCGACAGCGACGACACGCTGCTATTCGTCGTGCTCAAGCCGGTCGACGTAGAAGTCGACAACGAAGACACATTACTGTTAGTCGTGCTCAGACCGCTAGACAGCGAACCAATGTTACTGGCGTTGGTGCTGATGCCCGTGGAAGTCGAAGTGGACAGCGAAGACACGTTGCTATTCGTTGTGCTGAGACCACTGGACAAGGAGGTAACGTTGCTGCTGGTGCTGCTCAAACCTGTCGAAGTCGACGTCGACAGCGAAGACACATTGCTATTCGTTGTACTGAGACCACTGGACAAGGAAGTGACGTTGCTGCTGGCGCTGCTCAAACCTGTCGAAGTCGAAGTGGACAGCGAAGACACGCTGCTGTTGGTTGTACTCAGACCACTGGACAAGGAAGTAACGTTGCTATTGGTGCTGCTCAAACCCGTCGAAGTCGACGCCGACAGCGAAGACACATTGCTATTCGTTGTACTGAGACCACTGGACAAGGAAGTGACGTTGCTGCTGGTGCTGCTCAAACCCGTCGAAGTCGAAGTCGACAGCGAAGACACGTTGCTATTCGTTGTGCTGAGACCACTGGACAAGGAAGTGACGTTGCTGCTGGTGCTGCTCAAACCCGTCGAAGTCGACGTCGACAGCGAAGACACATTGCTATTCGTTGTACTGAGACCACTGGACAAGGAAGTAACGTTGCTGCTGGTGCTGCTCAAACCTGTCGAAGTCGAAGTCGACAGCGAAGACACATTGCTATTCGTTGTACTGAGACCACTGGACAAGGAAGTAACATTGCTGTTGGTGCTGCTCAAACCCGTCGAAGTCGAAGTCGACAGCGATGCGATATTACTGCTGGTTGTGCTCAGGCCGGAATACAATTCTGACCCATTGATTGCATCAGTCGAGGTTGCAGAAATCCCGCCGGCAGCAACGTTCGTGACTTGACGTTCAGCGCCTGAGGCTCCAACACTAAATGTGCCGGAAGTGGCTGGTGTCGTGCCCTGGAAGCCGCTATAGGTGATACCTCCGACGGTTGCACTGCTGGTATTGACGCCAACGGTCGTCGCCGTAGAGCCAGACCCAATCGCCACGCTATTTGGATTCGATGCGCTTGTATTTAAACCGATGGCAATCGTATTGGTGCCTGAAGCAACGGCGTTATTCCCAATAGCGATTGAAGACGCGCCAGCAGCGTTGGTGCCGCCGAATCCCGCAATGATGGAATTGGTTCCCGTAGCAGTACCTGTTGCCAGCGCTGTCGTAGCAGCAAAATACGGGATGGCAAAATTTCCAGTTACCGTCAGATTATTAATATTCGCGTTCTGCAAATACGCTGCCGTATTCACGTAAAGTGTTCCGCCAATCGTCATATTTGTGGCATTGGACGTTGGATTGTTGGCATAGGCCAGAATACGATTAGTCTGGGTAGCAGCGTCGCTACTGCCGCAAATGACATTGGAACCATAGTAGGTTAATGATGTGTTGCCTACTCCGTCTTGGGTGGTCCCACTATTGCCGTAGCCATTACCAACCTGTCCGTAAGTTTGATATTGGGTGTCGCTACAGGTCATGGTTCCGCTACCAGCCGTACCGCCGCTGCCATAGCCGACTGATGTGAAAATTCCACCCACATAACCAGGTGCCGCCAATGCCTCGCCGCCAAACCCCGTCGCGACCGCTGCTGCAACAATCAATCCCTTAGCAATGCCCCTTGTGGTTTCGCTCTTACCTTTGCTGTGACTCTTCGCGAGTTCTCCCACAACACACCATTGCCCAGTTGCCTTATTCCAAATAACTCTGAAGAATTTATTCACGTTTTCACCACTTTCTAATTAGATTTACTTTGTAATACGCAGCTATATATTCACTGGCACACGTTGGCGAACAGAGGTCGCTTAGCTGAATAAAATTGCGCTTGCCTGCGGAAATTCATCATTTCATTTTCCTGCTGATTTTTTTGCACCTGACGAGTAGAGCTCAATGCAGTTGTCTCCATATCAAAGTCGCATTTACCTTAGAGACTTTTCATTTGATCAATAAAGATTTCAATCTTTGGCAAATGGAAAGGCACAAACACCTTTGAATTTGACTAAAAATTACATTGACTTACGAGGCGGATAGTAGGCGGGGGCAAAACGGAAAATATTGGCAATAACGGACAATTAATTAGCATTTGTGTCCACTAGCTTTTTGCCAGAAAATTTTTTCCGGTGTCGCTCAATCGATGAAGACGAAGAGTCATGAATCTTGACGGCTGCAGAATTCAAGAAAAAATTGTAACTGGGGCCAATTCAAGGATGGGATTCATAGAGGAAATGGTGAGAATTGAGCCGGCGGATCATTTCCGGGAAAAACATTTATATCATTTCACAAAACACATTTATATTTCCACAAGGAAATATAAATGCACGCCAAAATTGATCGTTAACAATTGTAAAATTTCACACCGGGATATTTCCACACAGAAACTCGTTGTATTTTTAGTGCAAAACTAAACGACGATTTGATCGATACGGACCGCGTCATATAATCCGAACTATGCGAGCGAATAAATTAAATACATTTGCGCAGGGCTTTGTATCTAGCGCCTATATGCGCGTGCTTTTTGAGTATTTAAAAAATCAGGGAGTGGATGGTTCAAAGCTATTAAATGAACCAATGCCGGACGATGTCGATCGAGTTCTAATCCGCTACCCGCTGCAACGCTGGGTCTCTCACTTGCAATGCGCAGCAGCTCACCTGGGAGATCCCCTACTAGGCTTACACATGGGGAGAACGATCACACCCGCGCATTTTGGAGTCATTGGTTACATATTCGCGTCGTGCCCAAGTCTCGGTGCATCGCTGTTGCGTCTGCAAGCGTACCAACGCCTTGTGCAAGAGGTAGATCATCACCCCATGGAGGCTCCCATTATTGACGCAAGCGATCTTGTGATTAAATGGCCTGGGGGAAGTTCCGGGGGATATGGGCGACTAAACCATGAATTTGGCATTGCAACATTTCTCCAGTTTTCCAAGTCCATCTCTAGTCAGGATGTCCATCTGAAGCAAGTGGGTTTCATTAATCCCGAGCCGTCTTCTTTAAATTCCTATACAGATTTCTTTGGATGTGATGTTCTTTTTAATCAAGCCACAACTAGCGTACGCGTACCCTTGCATTCGTTGACTGTTCCTGTAAAGGAACCGGAGCCTGTATTGGTAGCTCTGTTAGAGAGGCAAGCAAATGAGCTCCTAAATCAGCTACCTACAGCAAGTGAGTTCGTCATGTCAGTTCGGCGTTGCACAACCAGCCTCATTCATGAAGGCGAGCCAGAGTTGGACAGCGTCGCGAATAGACTTAACATAACACCAAGAACATTGCGTCGCCGCCTCGATCATTACGGCACTAGTTTCCGAGCGCTGCTTGACGAAATTCGTCAACGCTTGGCACAGGAATACTTACTAGATCCAGCGTTGCAACTTTCCGACATCGCTCAATTACTCGGCTATTCTGAGCAAAGTACATTTAATCGTGCATACTTGCGTTGGACAGGGTCAACGCCCAATACATATCGGCGAAGCATCCAATCTTAAGCAACAAGATCTGAGATTTTGCGTCAATTCGTTGCAGACGATTTCCTCACAACCTAGACATAGCTTGCCGGCTTGGCCTTTTTACCAGCTGCGCTAAAAGGAGAGCCTTTAATTCGACGAGCAGGCGGGGCGCTTCAAACATCTATCCCGTTACACCGCTTATTGCGAGGGCGTTCAGCACTTTGTGGGATGGAATGCGCCGTGCCCTTTGCAAGTCTGCATAATATTCCGCGCAAGTTCTCGTCAGGCTCGACAACTCGTTGAATTACTGATCTAGGCTGCATCGCTCAACGATGAAATGCTTGAATAATTTGACTCATGCTTGACTCCCCTGTTTGTCGTTTCGGAAAACCCAGCACGTCATTGATTTGCTCCCCAGGACGTTGTCTCGGCAGCGGGTCTGCCTGTTGCCGCCAAAACGCATAGTCACAACGAATCTGGCATCACTCAATCGATTGAAATGAAAAAGCAACATGACTCTTGATGATCGTGGAACTCAAAAAATTTTGAGGCCGATCTCGATCCAAGGATGGAATTTCGAGGAAAAATTGATGAAATTTACGCTAATGACATGCTCAAAAAAATTATTTATATCATTCTTTCAAAACACATCGATCTTCCAAGATGGTAAATAAACACCTGTAAAAATAAAACGTAAACGAATGCGATTTAGAACTTTGCAGGACTTTGAATACAGAACTGTAAGACGACTTGACCAAGACTTATAGTTTCTTATAATCCAATCATGGAAGCAATTAAATTAAATGCATTTTCACAGGGCTTTGTATCCAGCGCCTTTATGCGCGTACTTTTTGAATATTTGAAAAATCAGGGAGTTGATGCGTCAAAGCTATTGAATGAACCAGCACCTAGCGAGATTGATCGCACTCTATTTCGTTACCCTATGGAACGCTGGATCTCCCACATGAAATGTGCTGCAGCACACCTGGAAGACCCCCTTCTGGGTTTGCACATGGGGGCAACGATTACACCCGCCCATTTTGGAGTCGTTGGATACATATTTGCGTCGTGTCCAAATCTTGGCGCATCGCTGCAACGTTTGCAAGCATACGAAAGCCTTGTGATCGTGGAGGACCAGTACCCCATGGAAGCTATTATTGATGGAAGCGATATTATGCTTAAATGGCTTCCAGGAGTAATTTCTGGGGAACAGAGATGGCGCGAGTTTGGTATTGCAGCACTTCACCAATTTTCAAAATCCATATCTAGTCAGGATATAGAGTGGAAGGAAGTGTGTTTTATCAGTGAGGAGCCGCCTTATCCAAATGCCTATAGGGATTTCTTTGGATGCGATGTGCTTTTTAATCAGGTCGCAACCACTGTGCGCGCACCATTGTATTCGATGGCATTCCCCCTAAAAAAACCAGAACCTATATTGGTCACTCTATTAGAGAAGCAAGCAAATGAACTCCTGGATCAACTACCTACAGCAAACGAGTTCGTGATGTCAGTTCGGCGTTACATCACAAACCAAATTCATGAAGGCGAGCCAGAGTTGGATAACGTCGCGAGCAAACTTAATATAACGCCTAGAACATTGCGTCGCCATTTGGACCAATACGATACTAGTTTCCGAGCGCTGCTTGAAGAAATTCGTCAGCAATTGGCAAAACAATACTTGCTGGATCCAACATTGCAACTTTCTGACATCGCTCAATTACTTGGTTATTCCGAACAAAGCACATTTCAACGTGCATTTTTGCGCTGGACGGGATTAACGCCCAATACTTATAAACGAAGTATTCAATCCTGAATAACAAAGTGCGTTATTTTGCGACAATTCATTGCGGGCGATTTCCTTCGGAATCTGCAGCAGCGCGAAATCTTGGCGTTTTTTGAAAGTAGTGTATTTAACTCGGCAAATAAACGTGGTGGAGCGGAGGACTTGCAGCAGAAGATAGGGGTCAAGCTATTTTCTTCGAGATGAACGCGGCACGCAAAAAGCACTCGGATGCTGCCATCGCTGATGACGGCGGGCTTGAAATGGCAGGCCTAAAAGAAGTCTGTCGACAGTACTGGAGCGAGCTAAAAATATCAGCGGGACAAAAAAACCCGCTAACCTTTCGGCGCGGGTTAAATTTACAATTTACATTGCAATAACTACTTCTGCTCGCTAAACGCAATGCGACGATTTTGGAAACGACCGCTAGCAGTATCGTTGTCCCCTACAGGTTGAGTATCACCGTATGCCTTGGTTGTAAAAGCGGCCGCAGCAATACCTTTTGACACAAAGAAGTCGCGCACCGCATCGGCCCGTTTTTTCGACAGTTCCATATTCGCCGCAGACAATCCCTGATTATCGGTATGTCCGCCGATTTCAAGTTTTGCGTCCTTGGCGCAGTCCTTGATGGCGGTAACCGCCTTGCCGAACTCCAAAACATCTTCCTTGGGAATATCAAAGGAGCCGGAAGAAAAATTAAACGAATAGGTATTCATGGCGCTCACCACATCGGCCGAGGTACAAGAACCAGGTTTGAGCGCGGCCAAAGCGTCTTCAAATTTTTTCTTGCTGTTGGCCATGGCGTCGGAAAGATCGAACAGAGATACGGCATATCCAGCACCAAACAGCGCTTTCGTCTTATCCAGCAACTGTAGCTTAGGATCCGTCGCCGCCCCACCGATTTCTATATTGTTGCCCTTGATCGCCAATTCGGCATTCGGCAATTTCAAGTTTGTCAGCAAGCCCGGCAGTTCGCCAATCCAACCGGCAGGTTTGGTTGTTGCGTCAACCTTGATGTTGGCGTTAACCGCATCTCCATAGTTTTTTTTCAAATCATCCAGAATGGCTGCTTTGTCCATTTCACTACCTACGGTAGCAACAACGGTAGCCTTGCCATCTTTATCTGTCGTCAACGACAGCATCGGCTCCTTGTTAAGCACCGCAGTAGCAGCAGAGACCGGCGACGCTGCAGCCGGTGTCGGCGCAGATGCCGGTTCCTTATTGCAGCCGCGCAAAAAGAACAACAGCGCGGCCAAAGCTAGCAGCGCCAAGAGCCACCACCATTTTGCAATACCAGTCTTTTCCTTGGACACAGGATTGACATCGGCGTGTACAGCTGGCCGTGCATGCATATGAAAGGCCGACAGCGTTGCTTTGAGCTTGTTACCGATACCTTCGAAAAATACCGCCGCGGTCCCCAGCCCTAAGGCAGCCCACACGCTCTCAGGCAGTTTTCCCTGGATAAAAGGCACTTGATGCGCCAATGTGGAAATTAAGGCGTGCTGTTGTCCCTTGGCGGTTTGCAGGTGATTTTTAATCAATCCAAACAGGGTAGCGGTCACCACGCCAGTCATCGACGTGACAGCACTGATCTCCGTGCCGGTGTGCTGAGACACAGCATGCGCCAACTGATCTTGCGCTTTATCGCCAAGCAAGGCGGCAGCCTGCTCGCCGCCGGTTTTGATCAAATTTCCCGCCGACACTGGGTTGTCAAGCAGACTGACCAGATTTGCGCCGATGTTCGCATCGACGCGATGTGACATGATGGACGTGTAAAGCGCGCTCGCGCCATCGGCGGTGTCAGCCTTTTTGACCAAAGAAGCAATTAAGCTTGGCGTCAAGGTGTCAAAAGCGGCCTTGGCTTTGCTTGCGTCAATGCCAAAGTGGGAACTCGCGAGTTGAACAACCTGCCCGCCCAGCGTCGTTTGTGCAAGTTGTAAAAGATTAATGCTCATATGTTTTTCTTCCCAGGTAGATGAAATGGTTCCGGCTCCTAGCGCCGGTTGAAAACAGCAGCAGAAATGCCGCGCCTACTCGCCTCAGGCGTTTGCTGCTCGATTTAACGCACCGGCTTTTCAAACGTAACCTGTTCCAATTCGACGCGGCGATTCGGTTCCAGGCATTTGATCAGTTCCATTTTCTTTTTCTGATTGCATTCAACTACCGGGTTGGCCTTTCCTTTGCCGACCGATGTCAGGCGATTCGCCTCGACCCCTTTATTAACGAGATAGCTCTTGACAGCCTCTGCCCGGCGCTGCGACAGCTTTTGGTTGTACTGATCAGAGCCGAGGCGGTCGGTATAGCCGCTGATGGCGATATTTTTCACTTGTGCGTTGGCCGCCAGCACACTCGCAATTTCATCGAGCTTGGGCTGCGGCATGCGCAGCGTCGCGCTATCAAAACCGAACAGCTGAGTCGACGACAAGGTGATTTTCTCGAAGCGCGGAGGCGCCACTTGTGTGATGGCCGGCACCGGCTCCGGTGCCGATACCGGCTGCGCTACCGGCAGCGGCGCAGGCGCCTTGTCGAAGGCATAGATTAGGCCGATGCCGAATGTCGTATTGTTGTCCCGCTTGAAGCCGAAATCACTATTGTTCCCCAGGAAGCCGACGGAACGCCGTACGTCTGCCTGCATACTCCATTGATCGTTGAGGGCATAGCGCAAGCCGGCGCCAATATTGATGTAAGGAGCTGTCTTAGAAATGCTACCGCCAGCGTTAGTGACCTTATCGTATTCGACGCCCGCACCGGCTAACAAGAATGGCTGCCATGCGCTACGTGAAAACATATAGAGGGCATCGGCACCTAACGTACTTTGCCGGTAGGTGATTCCCACGTCTTTGTCTTTGGCGCGTCCATATGTCCCGCCCAATTGAACATCCCAATCCTGCGAAACAGCGCGGCCAAACCGCAAACCGAGACCGGGACCGTTCTTGTCGTTTCCGCTCAGGAAACGAGCATCGGGGTCAATCAAATTAATGCTCGGTGCGACATACCAAGATGGGTTATAGGAAGTAGCGGGCGCATTTTGCGCTGACGCATTGAACGCGGAGACACCGAATAGGATAAAAATCGCCAAGCTAATTTTGTTTGGATTCATCGTCATCTTTCTTTGTATAAGGGGTGATAAATATTGGCTGTACATTGAGTGCGCCGTTGAACGACGATTCAGTGAAACAATTTAAAACCGAAATACGTTGAGGCTAGGTGAACAACTCAAAAAAAGAATTTCCAGATTGAGGCCTCAACACGTACCGCAGCCGCGATTTAGGTTACCGGCTCTACCGTTAATGATTGTCAAAATATTCTGTTGATGAAAAAAACCCGCATTTAAGCGGGATTTTCAAATTCGTTCTTCGTGCTGAAAAATATCAAGTGCGTTTAATTAGTCGCAGAATGAATAGCAAGATCACCGCACCGACAGTGGCAGTCACAATCGACGCGATAATGCCGCTGCCGATATGAATGCCAAGCACCCCTGCCAGCCAACCGCCGATGAAGGCGCCAACAATTCCGACGATGATGTCAACCAGCACACCAAAGCCGCCGCCTTTCACGACAACCCCCGCCAGCCATCCGGCAACTGCGCCAACAATTAACCACGCTATAAATCCCATAAATTTCCTTTAAATTATTTACGATCAAACTACGCAACAACATTAGCATGAAAAAATACAGAAAATAACGCCGCAATTGTTAAGGATTGCTAAACCTAAGGAATTAGTTTCTCCTAAAAAAAACAATCAATGCCATTTTAAAAAAATAGAAAAGACAAACTGTTTGTCAAAAAATATAAATCATTGTCCAAAAATATTGGGGTTAGAAATATTTCAAATACACATCAACCGCATGGGCAAATAACACACTGCGAAGTATTGAAATGCTCAACGATGACGGCAACCTCACTCAGAGCAGCCACAATTATTGTGTGATCAATGAGCAGTGGCTCTTTGCAAGTCCGCACAAGATGCTCTCAACCCTGGCGCCAATTCTCTCCAGATCCTGTAGCCGGTTGCGTTATCGGCATCGACTGCAGCGACCTCGGCAAGCGAAACGCAGGAGGGTTCTCGGTCAGAATCGGCGGCAGGTTCAGGATCGTCGCCTGACCAGGCGGCGCCGCACAAGGGCACAAAGCCAGCATTGACAGCGAAACGATCGTTGCCAAACCCCGCCAACGACACCTTTCTTTGTTTTCACTCGCCCGATGACGATGTCGGGCCTAGCCTTCAGCTTGGCAAGAACTCTGTTGGAGAGTTGCCCATATTGATTGAGTGGGATGTCTTTTGGGTTCAGCAAGGCCTTGCCGCTTAGCCCGTGAACGCCGCCGGTCTCATACGGGTCAAGATACTGAGCCGCCACGATGGGCGGCGAGCGGTAGACAGTCGCGCATTATTTGATAATGCCAGCATTTAGCGTTCGATCAAACGGCTCCAGCGATCGTTCCAGGCGGCCCGTTCCTTGTTGATGACATCCCAGTCGACCGTGTTGATGTTTTTCATCAGCTTGTCGACATTGCCGATTTTGGCTTGCACCGATTCCGGGATCTTGACGCCCTTGTTGATCGGTATGGCGTTGGCATATTCCACCGCCTTGGCCTGTGAACCAGCGCTCAGCAGGTATTCCACCAGTTTCTGCGACAGCTCCGGCTCGGAATTGTTTTTCAGGGCGCAAGCGCCGACCATCAGCATGACGGCTCCCTCTTTCGGCGTGGCGAATTCAGCCGGAATACCCTTGGCCTTCAGATTCGCGATTGCCGTCGGCGTCAGTGGAAAAATGGCGGTTTCGCCGGTTTGCACCATTTCCGAGATTTTCGCCGAACTGGACAGGTACTCAAGCACGTTGGGACCGACGGTGCTGCCCCATTTCTGGAAACCTGGTTCGACATTCTTGTCGGTGCCGCCGACCAGGCGGTTGAACATCAGGAAGCTGTGCAGGCCGAAGGTGCTGCTCTGGATCGACTGGAACACCACTTTCCCCTTGTATTTCGGATCGGCGAAATCCATCCAGGAGGTCGGCGCGGCCCAGCCTTTTTCATCGAACATCTTCTTGTTGTATCCGATGCCGACGGTGCCCAGCTCTACCCCCACCGCCTGGTCGTTGGCCATGCGCGCAAATGGATAGATTTCCTTGAATACCGGGGCGTCTTTCAGTTTCTGGCACAGCCCCATGCCGATCGCGCGGTACATGACGCCGTCGTCGAGAAACACCAGGTGCATTTGCGGCTTGTCCTTTTGCGCCGACATCTTGGCCATGATGTCGGCGGAGGTGCCGGGAACCACCACGATCTTGACGTTATTGGCTTTTTCAAATTCCGGGAATATATAACTGGTGTAATTCTTTTCCATGCTGCCGCCGTTCATGCCGACATACAGCGTGCGCGTCTCAGCGTTGCTTGCCGCTGCGACGCCTAATGCAGAAATGAATCCTGTCGCCAGGAGAATCTGTTTGAATTTCATGGTCCCGCCTCCTCAAAGATTAAACGCCCCGATATGCCTGCCACATAATTTCCTGATGCACCGGCTTCAGCTTGTTTTCAACTTATTTTCAACTTGCTCCGCTGAATCTGCCGATGCTGAAAGCCTCGATAGGCGTTGCCGTCGCCCCATGGGCCACCAGATCCGCCAAGACTTCCCCCACTGCCGGCGCCAGTTGAAAGCCGGCGCCGGAAAAACCAAAAGCATGAAACAAGCCAGGCGTCGTCACGCTCGGCCCGAGGACCGGCTGATGATCCGGCAATGCGCCCTCGACGCCGGTCCAGCTGCGAATCACCAGTGCGTTTCGCAATGCAGGAATGAATTCGCAGGCCATCCTCATCGAGGCAAACATGGCAGCGCTGTCCGGCCGCGTCGATGCAATCGCCAACTGCCCCGTGCCGCGGCCGCCTCCCAGCACGAAATTTCCTCTTGCCACCTGGCGCACATAAAAGCCGCCGCCGACAATGCCGACGTTGGGCTCGACCAGCTTCGGCATCGGTTCGGTCACCCACATGTTTGGAAAAATCGGATATTCCGGCGCCTGCTCGCCAAATTGCTCGGCAAATTTTGCGCCCCATGCACCGGCGCAGTTAAGCAGGAATTTCGCTTTTACTTCCAGCCCGCCGGCAGCGCAAACCGTAAATTGCCTGCCGTCGAAAACGGCGCTTTCTACTATCGTCCCTTCGCGCAGGTCGGCGCCGTGATTCCTTGCCGCCAATGCAAAAGCTGCGGCCACCAGCCGCGGATTGGCGTGACCATCGCCCGGGCACAAGGAGCCGCCGGCGACCTTCCCGCCGAGCCAGGGATAGCGCTGGCGCAGTGCTGCCCGCCCGAGGATTTCAAGCTGCAAGCCGAAGCCGTCGGCTTGTCCGCGGTAGTCTTCAAGCGACGCCAGCTCCGCCTCGCTGCGCGCCAGTTTCAGATGGCCTGAAACCGTATATTCGCAGTCGCTGCCTATCAGCTGCGGCAAACGCTGCCAGATCGCATAAGCCCGCTGGGACAACGGCAGCTGCACCACGGGCCGCCCCTGGCGCCGCACTCCGCCATAATTGACGCCGCTAGCTTGCGCGCCGCACCAGCCCTGTTCCAGCAACACCACCGACAGGTTCATGCGACGCAAGGCCAGCGCCGCAGAGCAGCCCATCAGGCCGCCGCCGATAATGGCGACGTCAGCTGTCAGCCGCTCGCTCATGAGGTTTCCCGTGCTGGACTCAACGCCACGCCGACCGCCACCGGAAACGGCTTGATCGGAGGCTGTCCGCGCAAGCGTCCGATTTCCGCCAGCGATTTGCCGGCGCTGCAAGCCAGGATTTCAGCGGCGGCGGCACTGCAAACCCGTCCCTGGCAGCGCCCCATGCCAACCCGGGTCAGCGCTTTCAGGCGGTTCATTTCAAGCGTGCCGGCATGGTTCACGGCACGGCGCAACTCGCCCGCGCTGATTTCTTCGCAGCGGCAAATGATTTCTTCATCGGCGCACTCGCGCGCCCATGCGACAGGCGCCGGAAATGCGCGCTCCAGTCCGCGCCGAAACCCCTGCATGCGTTGCAATGCACGATCAAGGCGCCTGCCCTCGCGCAGGTCGATGGTCTTTCCCAAGTCTTCAAGTAAAGCCAGGGCGGCGCGCTTTCCCGCCAGTTCTGCGGCGTCGGCGCCGGCGATGCCGCCGCCGTCGCCTGCAAGATATACCCCTTTGACGCTGCTGCGCCCGGCCAAGTCGCGCTGCGGCAGCCATTGCTGATTGAGCTGGCTGAATTCAAACGCGCAGCCCGCCAGGTCGGCCAGCTGCGTTTCCGAGCGCAGGCCGAAACCGCTGGCAACCGCGTCGCACTCCAGTGCTTGTTCCCGGCCATTCTGATGCCAGGATATGGCTTTTACTTTTTGCTCGCCCGAGACAGCAATTTTTTCTACACCCTCCACCACCTTGACGCCATGACAGCGCAGCCACGCAAGAAAATACAAGCCCTTGGCCAAAGTGAGCGGTTGTTTAAGCAAGTCGAATGTTGCCCGCAGCTTGCCGGAAAAAGAAGAGGTATCCAGCACTGCCGCAATGCTGGCGCCGGCTTTCGCATATTGATAGGCAAGCAGGTAAAGCAAGGGCCCGGAACCGACCAGGACGATACGGCTGCCGATCACGCAGCCCTGCGCTTTCAGCGCAACCTGGGCGGCACCCAGGGTATACACGCCGGGCAAAAGCCAGCCAGGGAAAGGCAAAACCCGATCGATGGCGCCGGTGCATAAGATCAGATGCGAGTAGGGTAAAGAATAGGGCAAAGACTGGTGCCGGCCATGGCCCAGCAGGTCCAGCTGGCAGCCGGCGCAATTCCACACCAGGGTCTCGGGCAGATAATCGATATGGCTGCGCAGTTTGTTGAATGTGCGATGCAGCGCATCCGCCTTGGACGATTCGAAGCCGTAGAGCTGTTTTGCCGAGCGCACGAAGCCGGCAGGCGGCTGACGATATATCTGGCCGCCGGCACGCTGATTTTCATCGACAAGCACGGGCCGCAAGCCGGCAGCCACCAGCACCTCGGCAGCACGCACGCCGGCCGGACCGGCGCCGCCGACCAGATAAGCACCAGATAAGCATTTGTCGCCGCTAGCTGGAATAGATGCTGACGCGATTTCACTGCTGCGACCGGATCAGAATCGTATGCGATCGTCACATCCGGGTCCTTGAATTGCACGTCGCCAGCGTGGATTACGTCGCCCCACAGCAGCAATTTCTTGCCTCGACTACCGATCAGGTAAGCAGTATGGCCGGGGGTATGGCCGCGCCGCGTATCGCAACGGAACTATTGATTGCGCCGCGGCTTGCCCAATTCCGTAAGAACTATCCGGGGATAATCCTGGATATTTCGGTGGAAGATAAATTTGTCGACCTCGCAAAGCATGGATTCGATGCCGGAATTCGCCAAGGCTAGCTGCTGGCCAAGGATATGATCGCCAGCCGCATCGGCCCCGACCGGCGCTTTGCCGCAGTCGCCTCGCCCAGTTACCTGGCAAAACATGGCGTGCCGCATTTCCCGCTCGATTTGCAAAAGCACGAATGCATACGCATCAAGCGCCCAACGACTGAAGTCAACAAACCGTGGGGCTTCATGGACAAAGGACACACGCTCGAAATCTCCATCGCCGGACATTTACTCGTCAATGACGCCAATCTCGCATTGGCCGCCGCGCTAAGCGGTGCAGGCATTGCCTTGCTGGCGGAAGATCATGTGCGCCCCTATTTGCAAAGTGGCCGTCTGGCTGAAATGCTTGAAGGCTACAGCTGGTCCCGCGCTGGATTTTTCCTCTACTACTCCAGTCGCCGGAATATGAGCGCATCCTTGCACGCGCTGGTTTCATTCTTGCGCCAGCCGCTACAAGGCGCCACGCGCAGTCACGACGGGGCCATTGGAACCATGTCTAAAAATCAGGGATAAGTACCAGACGGGCCTGCCAGACTCGGCAAACCTATACGACGGCCACGCTGATGCATCGGCATAAATCCGGATTACATCGCTCGGCAGCTTGGCCATGCAAATGCCAAAATGTTATTTACGGTTTATGCCAGGAAAATTGATGCCGCAGAACGCGGTACCCGGAAAGCAAAAATGGAAGCCATCGGGCTTCCATTCAGCATTGCTTACAACATATTTTTCTTTGATCAATCCCGGAGTCAATCCAGAACTATCCCAGCATTCCCACAACTTCAAGAATACTGGTAGGCACGATTGGACTCGAACCAACGACCCCTACCATGTCAAGGTAGTGCTCTAACCAGCTGAGCTACGCGCCTAAAGAAGCGAAATTATAAGGGCATTTTTGATTCGTGGCTAGTGTCTTGTGAATATTTTTTACAAGATTACTTTTGCGGCGCATTTTCCGCCGGCTCTGCGGGCGTCTGGCGCCATATGCAGGTGCCGCGGGCGTCCTTGTCCAGGCCGTTCAGCAGCAACTCATGCGCCGCCAGCTCTTCCTCGCTGGCGCTGCGCACCACGATTTCCGCCAGCGGCAGCAGTTCCAGCGCTGCGCCGCCGCCATCGGCATCGCCGTGATTGCCGCCGACATCGATGCTGAAGCTGTTCTGGCCGCGGGTCATGGCCAGGTACACCTCGGCCAGCAATTCCGAGTCCAGCAGCGCGCCGTGCAAGGTACGGTGGGCGTTGGAAATGCCGTAGCGATCGCACAGGGCGTCCAGCGAGTTGCGCTTGCCGGGGTACATTTCCTTGGCCTGCACCAGCGTGTCGATGACGCCGGCGATATCGGCCGAGAACGGCCCCTTGCCCAGGTGCTTGTATTCGGCATCCAGGAAACCCAGGTCGAACGGGGCGTTATGGATGATGACCTGGGCGCCGCGGATGTATTCGCGCAGCTCGTCGAAAATCTCGGCGAATTTCGGCTTGTCGCTCAGGAAGGCGGTGGTCAGGCCGTGGACTGCCAGCGCGCCCTCTTCCGAATCGCGCTCAGGATTGATATAGCGATGAAAATTATTGCCGGTCAGGCGGCGGTTCAGCAGTTCGACGCAGCCGATTTCGATGATGCGGTCCCCGGTGCGCGGGTTGAGGCCGGTGGTTTCGGTATCCAGAACTACCATTCTGTTAGCCATATTTCGTAAACTCCTTTTGTGTACCTTTTGGCATATCCCCCAATAGTTACACGGGAGAGGCCCAAATTCCAAATATTTCTGCGTAGAAAATGCTTGTAAGAATTGCAAGCCCGATTTATGCTTCTTCGCAAGTTACAAAATATGTAAACGAATGGAAAAAAAGGGGCGTCTGTTGGGCTTCCAAATCAGATCTTTTGTGTCCAGCAATGGCGAGCGGTTCAGCCTGCTTTTTTCGAGCGAGGAAGCCTTCCCGCTATTTTACCCAACTGCATTTATTTCACGAAGCAAACGACTAAATACGACGCCCAGCACGCAGCTCGTGTATCTGGATGCCATCAAGCGTTTGTTGGAATGGGAAGCTCAACGGAAGCGCCAATGGGATGCTGAAGGAAAAATTGGCTTAGAGGTTCGATTCCAACGCCATGAATTTTTACGACCGCACGAACTTGATGATCTGGCGCGTTACCTCAACGCCGCACGCTACAGAAAGCAAGGAGATACGATCGGCGCCGCCAAAGGGAACACGTATATTAGCTATGCGGCCCAGTATTTGAAGTGGATTGCTGATGAGCTCATTACAGATGGCAGCCGCCCTGACGTTAGGGCTATGATCGATACACAGGATAGAAGGCTAAAAGAAAAGCTTCTGTCAAAAACTGGCTCCAAATCCGCAAAGAATCAAGGAAACTGGAAAAAGCACCTCCCCGAAGACGCGCGGGAACAACTGCACGCGCTATGGAACGATCCATTTGTTGGTCTCTTTCGCACTGCAGATCGCGGCGCGCGACTGCGCACTGTCGTTATGCTCCGAATTCTGTACGAAACTGGAATGCGGCGCGGCGAATTACTCTCATTGAAACTCAAAAACGTGTTGGATTCCGCAGGAGGACAGGTCGCACGCTTGGTCATCGAGCGGAATCATGGCGACTCCTTTGACACACGCGTTAATCAGCCGGTGCCTAAAACACGCGGGCGAATTGTGCCAATAACTGCGGGATTGGAACGACAACTCACAGAGTATATTGCTGAATACCGGGCCGATGTTCCGCGCGTCGGCTTTGATGAGGAAGATTTTGTCTTTGTGACCCATCGCAATAAACGAAGTCAAGGCGCCCCCCTATCAATCTCAGCATTTGATCAAGCTCTGACTGAATTGAGGAAATTGTTTTGCGCCTTTGCGACGCTCCATCCACATTTGCTCAGGCACGATTGGAATTACCGGTTCTCACTGCAGTGCGATAAAGCGAAGTGGACGCCGGAAAAAGAGAGGGCATCTCGGGAGATATTGATGGGATGGGCGGAGGGTTCAGAATCAGCGCTAATCTATAACCTCCGCCACACTCAGGAGCAGGCGATATGCATTGGGCTACAGGTGGCGGGAGATACCGAAAGGCCCGCCCTTCCCTCGAAAGAGATCCTCGCCGCAACAGGAAAACTTGCTGTTGTGGTGGCCAACACCAAATGAAAAGAGTACTAGTCAATGATCGCTAGTCCTATCGAGATGACTGGCACTGATTTCAACCACGAGCAGACTCTTATAAACGGAAAGGCGGAACAGATCGGTATCAAGCTCTTGGACAGAAAAGCACTGGCTATTGAGTACGGAGCCGATTTACTGGCGTGCCTGGATGAATTGAGGAGTTGAGGAGTTGAGAATGCCTAGAGCAATCACTGAAAAAGATGTGCGTTTAATGGTTGAAATGATACATGCTTGGCCAAAAAGCGAGCCGTTCAAGTGGGAGTCAATTTGTAACGGCGCGCAAAGCATACTCGGTTACGAACCTAGCAGGCAGGCACTACACAAAAAGCCAGCGTTGGTTAGCGCATACGAGGTCAAAAAAAAACATCTGCGATCTGAAGCGGACAAGCTCAGCAAAGTAACGCGGCCGCGAACCACGCTGGATGCCATGGAACGAATAGCCAAACTTCAGGAAGAGAACGATCAGTTGAAAGCAGAGGTGCAAAAAATGGCAGAGATCGCCAATCGGTTCATTTACAACGCAACTTTATGGGGCCTTTCTCGCGACAAGCTTATGGCCCCCTTCCTGAGAAGAAAAAAAATCAGAAGGGGTAATGAACCGGAAGAGCAAGCGGCAGATGGCGACAGACAATCTGGTACGATTGACCACCTATTTTCATTTGACTTCCCCCCAATTGCCCGGTGCACACTAGTAACCATATTGAATACAGTTAACCACTTAATTGCATTTAAAGTGTCGTTGACTGTTATTGCCCATCCCCTCGAATATGCTTTGCAGCGCATATTCGAGGGGATGGGTTTATTTAGCCGTCAGCAGTCCGGCAAGGCTATTGCTACAAGAACGTCTTGTTCTTTTTCACGGCGCTCCGCGTCCAGCAGCGCATCACCCTACACCGAAATCAGCGCGACTCTGCCATTCACAAGTCCGCAATTGCAGGTGTCCGATGGGCTCGTCACCGATCAGTGGAATGATCCGGGTCGCAGTGATACTAGGAGACGGAGCAGCCGTCCGATGTTCGGCGCAAACGGCGACAAGATATTTCGAGGCAATCCGGATTTGCCAGTGATGCCAGCGGGATGGGCAATCACCTAAATCCGGTTCCATCCACATCGCCAGGCGACCGCAGGCGCCGAAACGAAAGCCGAATTGGTCAAGTGGTATGGAAAGCCCCATTCCACGTGCCTTGACATAGGCTTCCTTGAGCGTCCACAACTCGAAAAAACGTTCACTTTGCGCAGCAGTCGACAGTTCCTCCAGATCGATCACCTCTACCTCCGCGAAAAACCGCTTGGCGATATTGATCGGCGCTGGCCGCAGTGCGATGTTTTCCACATCCACGCCAAGCTCGCGATCCCGGGTCAACGCCAGTACGATCATGTCGCCGCAATGCGATAGATTGAACGACAGCGTCCGATTATTTGCATCCATGCCGCAAAGCGCCGGCTTGCCATAGAGATTTTCCTTGAACCTCAGGCATTCCGGGGCGACGCCTGTGAAGCGCGCCAGCACGGTGCGCACCAGTGCCCGCGTGACCAGATAGCGATGCCGATCCGGTTCGCGCAGAAAACGCTGGAGGCGACGCCGCTCCTCTGCGCTGAGCAGTTGCCGATAGGCTTCGAGGAGCTGACTATCCCTCTGGTCGTCAAGCGGGGTCAGCCACAGGTCTATGCGTTGCGGATCGGGATCAACCATGGTCGCCGCGCCTTTTCAAATGGCCGGCTCTGCCGCAATGCATGGCCGCATCCGTCCGGCTACCATCGGAACCGTAACCTGACGATAATGAACGCAAGCAGCGACCATCCGCTCAGGACAGCTATTTGCGGCAATAGCCTGGACATGTCGCCAAATCCCACCGAGTTGAACAAAAGTTCGCGCATCGCAAAGTTAAACTGCGTCAGCGGCATCAGTCTGGCGACCGCCTGCAGCCATTCGGGAAAGGCGCTGACAGAGAAGAAGACCCCTCCCAGAATGATGAAGGGCATCTGCACGAAGTTGACGATGCCGTTGAACGCCGTCACCGAGGGACTGACTGTCGCCAGCACCAGGCCCAGACCCAGGAACGACACGCAACCCAGCGTAATGACGAGCAGCATCAACAAATAGTTCACATTGAGAGGAATGCCGAACACCAGCACGCCTAGCATGTATAACGCGAACACAACGCTGTAGGCGATCAACATCCTTGAGATAAACAGCCCGGCAAGGAAAGGCACCGGCGAAGCGTCGATGGTCTTGATATTCTTGAACAAGCCGCGATGCTCTTCTTCGATCAGTACGGCGCCGAAGCCATTGAGGCCGATGATCAGCAATGTCATGCCGATGACGCCCGGCAGCAAGATCATCAGGTACGAGGCGTTGCGGCTGGTCGCTATCTCTTGCTGTTGCGGAGCAGCCGTTACCGGCCCTCGGAAGTAATCGTCGAGGATTCCCTGCAAGGCGACATTTTCAATACGGTTCTCCGGCAAGGTGTTGGCGTACAGTTGGATCCCGGGGTACTTTGGATCGCTGTCGGAGCGAGTGTCGCGAAACTCCAGGTAGTGCTTGATCTGGTTGCTTTCGAGTGCTGCCTTGGGCGATATTTTGGTGTCGGCATACGGCTGCAGATTGATCAGCTTGTGCTTGCCGAGATAGGCGGCCATTGCAGCACTTGAAGGCTCGGCGGCGACGCCGGAGTACCATACGGCGATCTTCGCATCGTCGCGCATTTGCAGCGGATAGCCGACTCCCAGCAGCAGAATCACCGGCAATACGTAACAGAAGAACAATGCTGTTTTATCCGATTTGAGCTGTAGCATGCGCAGTTTGAAGAATACCCAAGTCTTTTTCATACACGCTCTTCCTTGCCAGTGTGCGACAGAAACACGTCTTCCAGATTCGGACGGTTGACATCGAAATTGATGACATCAATGCTTTTGTTTTCGCTTACCGCGAGAATTTCCCGCAGCGTGTCCGCCACCTCCCTGGTCTGCACGCGCAGGCAATCGGTTTTGTCATCCCATTGCAGGTCGATGACGCCGACCAGGTCCTTGATGAATTCCAGCTTGAACTTGCCCTTGGCGAAGCGGAACTGGATGGAATGGTGTGCCTGCATCGATTGCACCAGTTCCGACGGGCTGCCTTGGGCGATCAGCTTGCCGTCGTTCATGATCATGATCTCGTCGCACAAGCGTTCGGCTTCCTCCATGTAATGCGTGGTGAGAATGACGGTCTTGTCGGGATCCTGCTTCAGTTGCTCGATGAACTCCCAGGTATAGAGCCGGCTGTGCGGGTCGAGCGCAGAGGTGGGTTCATCGAGAAAGATGACATCCGGATCGTCCAGCAGCGCGACAGCGATCGATAGCCGCTGCTTCTGTCCGCCGGAGAGCTCCTCCACCTTGAAGTTGAGCTTGTCTTTCAAGCCGAGCCGATCCAGCAACCAGGCGACCGGCCTGCCATTACGCTTGCCGCTGCCTGCCACCCGCAACTCCTGATAAAACTTCAGCAGTTGCGCCACGGTCAGGAAGCGGAAGTAGTTGCTCTGTTGTAGCTGTACCCCCATGCGCGGCTGGACCTGGCGTATCTGCGTGGCGACATCCATCCCCAGCACGGAAATGGAGCCAGAGGTAATCGAAGTGAGGCCCTCGATCATCGCCAGCAAGGAAGTTTTTCCGGCGCCGTTGGGCCCCAGGATGCCGAAACAGCCTCCTTTCCTTACGCGAAAGCTCATGCCTTTGACTGCCTCGAAATCGCCATAGCGCTTGCGGACGTCATTTATTTCCAGCGAGTAGGTCATAGGTTTCCAATCTCTGCGGTGTCGTCGATTGACTGGCAATCGGCCGCGAAAACTTGTCGGAAACTATCAATTTCCGCATCGTCTCCCCTGAAAACGCAATGAATTGACAGCTTGCCATCTGCTACATAGGCTTCCAACAACAGCCCGTAGTAATCCTTAAGCTCCTTGCGATGCTGCGCCTTATCCGTAGTAGATCGCTGCTGTGACTGCGGCGATCCTACGGTCTGGAAGTTGAACAATATCTCTTGCAGCAAACCAGGCAAGGCGACCGCTCGTTCAGTGCTTGCTGCGTCATCCAGGCTGGCGTAATGAATGCCCTGCTTCTGCAAGTACGCCGCCTTGGCCGACATCTCCGCCAACGGCGTGTCCGGCGCGATGACGAACGGGATCGTGTCCAGGAACAAGCCAATCTGATCGAAGTACGTATGCTCGCCCAGTTCCCGCCCATGATGAATCAGCACCATGCCGACCCGCGCCAGGCCGGTGGCCTGCATGATCCAGCGCTTGAATATCTCAAAGGCCTGCTCGCCTCCTCCGCCTGGCACATTCAGCGCCACCTCGAAGTCGACGATTTGCAATGGCTGGTGGCGTCTTGCTTCAAGTGCGTTTCGAGTTGCCGACATGACCGCCGAGAGTTCGGCATAGCCCAGCACCTGGTCTGCGACATCGCGAGCCGCGATGTCGCACTTGCGCTGAACATCGCCTAGATAATCCCGATACGAGCGCGCAATCGGTTTGGGCTTGGGTTTCAACAGTTCGGTCAAGCGGCGCTGAGCGCTACTTTGCGACATGTCGTCCCAGATCAGGTGATCGAGCGCCAGCAGCAGGAAATGCTGGGTGTCCGATGCCGATACCCATGCCGCCGTGTATGCTAGCGGCGTCCGTTTCCTGGCATCGCGCAAGATGCTGCCGAGAGCGGCCAGTTGGCGCTTCAGCTCGTCCTTGCCAGCGGATTTCAAATCGATATGGACTATCGGCGCAACTGTCATTGCCGCCTCAGCCAGCAAGGCCCAATGCCTGCGGTCATAATCGGGCGCTGCGCGAAGCAACTCCTGCTCCTGAGTCAGGCGTCCGAAAGCATCCTGCAGTTCCTCTGCCGTATGCCAGCCTGCGATCTCTATCGTGCTGAAGCTATCGTGTTCGTCCCACTCCAGCATGCCGCGCTGCACCGCACTGAATGGGAACTCTTCCTCCCGCGGCGCGGCCGCAATGGCATCGAGATAGCTGGCGAATTGCGCTTCGTAAGCAATCGGCGCCGGCCTGATCGGACTTAATCCCAGCGCGCTTGCACCTTGGGATTCCAACCTCAGCGCGGAACCTTCGACGTCGTCGCATATCCGGATGAAATCCGGCCGGTCATCGCTTGCCATCAGACTCAGCTTGCTTTTTAGCTCACCTATCCTGGACGGCTCGACCTGCTCGACCAGCAGCACGGCAACCCTCTTCCCATCGACCTCCAGCGCCATGTTCTTGTATGTCCAGCGGCGGCTTTCCAGCCAGTCGCCCAGTCTGAGGCCGCTAAACGAAGACACTGCCCCCAGCTTCGCGAGTGTACGTTGCTGATACACATCGGTGACACTCAACGACAGACCTTGTTCGCGTAAGCGGCCAAGCATGCGCACCAGCAGAATCGAGCTACCGCCGAGATCGAAGAAATTATCGCCGCGGCCGACTTGCGGGACGTCGAGCAATTCTTGCCAGGTCGTGGCAATCAGTCGCTCGGCGGCGCCTTCCGGTTGTTCGTATGTCGCTTGCTGAAATGCGCTGGCGGAGAGCGCCGGCAGCGCTTTGCGATCGACTTTGCCATTGCCGTTCAAGGGCAAGCTATCGAGCACCATGATCGCCGCCGGGATCATGTAGTCCGGCAGCGTTATGCGCAGATGCGCTTTCAGGTCATCCACCGCCACGGCGCTTTTCAGCGTGACATACGCTGCCAGTTGCGGATTGCCGGAGCCCAGTTCGTATGCCACCACCACCGCTTCACGTACATCAGGATGATTGACCAGGCTGCTCTCGATCTCGCCCAGCTCAATCCGGAAGCCGCGGATTTTGACCTGGAAGTCTTTGCGCCCGACGTATTCCACCGTGCCATCGGCCAGGCGACGGCCAAGGTCGCCGGTCAGATAAAGACGTTGTTCAGTCGCATGGCGGGCATACGGATTGCGGTGAAACTTGGCCTGGGTTTCCTCGCTGCGGTTGAGATAGCCTCGACCGACCACTGCGCCGGACACAGCGATTTCGCCAACCACGCCTAGCGGCAGCAGCCGGAGCTGGTCGTCCACCAAGTGCATTTGCGCATTGGGCAGGGCCGCGCCGATCAGCACACGCTCAACCGGAGCGTGGATTGGATGGAAGGTGACATCGTCCGAACATTCGGCCGGGCCGTAGTGATTAATCAACGGCAAGTCCGGGTATTGCTCGAACCAGCGCTCGACCAGTTCGCGCGGCAGGGCCTCGCCGACCGAGATCACCCAGCGCAGATGGGGCAGCGGCCGGCTGTACGGCAATGTCGCCTGGATCAACGACGGCACCGGTTCCCAGATCGTCACACCTTGGCGGTCGAGGCATTCCAGCAGCGCTTGTGGATCGCGGGTGATGTCGTTGGCGACGATATACACCTTCGCCCCCAGCAGCAGGCCCGTGAGGAATTGCCACACCGAGATGTCGAAGCATTGCGGCGCAGTCTGGGCGATCACGTCGTCCGCCGACATAGCCAGCGGTGCGACCTTGGAGCGCATGTTGTTGATCATGCCGCGATGTTCGATCATCACGCCTTTAGGCTTGCCTGTTGAACCCGAGGTGAAAAGCAGATAGGCCAGATCGTCAAGGCTTGGCGGCGGCAGCTCGGTGGTCGTGGTCGCGACAGCAAGCAGCTCGGCCATCGAACGCAGACGTTCGGCCGGCCAATGATCCTCAAGCCAGCGGCGCGGCTCGGCCAGGGTGTCGCCGACCACCAGCAGGCAAGGTTGTGCTTCCTGCAGGATATCTAGCCAACGCAGCGTCGGATGGGTCGGATCGATCGGTAAATAAACGGCGCCCGCCTTGAGTACCGCGATAATCATCACCAGCAGATCGGTGCCGCGGTTATCGAGCAGGGCAACGGTCTGTCCCGGCACCACGCCCTGCTCCCGCAAGGTTGTCGCCAACCGCGATGTGCGCTCGTGCAACTCGCCATAGCTCAGTTGCGTGGTCTCGCATTGCACCGCCATGCGCTCAGGCGTGCGCAAGGCCTGGGCAGCAAATAACTCAGGCCAGGTACGGTCGATCAAGTCCGGCCGATAGGTGTCATTGAAACTCAGCAAGCGGCGGGTTTCTTCCGCCCCCAGAAGATCCATTTGCCGCACGCACTGCTGTTCCTGCGTCACCATCGCCCGCAATGCGCGTTCCAGATAACCGCTCCAGCGCTCAACCGTCTCCCGTTCAAACAGCGCGGTTGCGTATTCCAAAACACCGCTGATGCAGCCGTCGGCTTCGGCCAGATCGAGGGTGAGATCGAACTTGGACAAGACACGCGGCGCACTCTCCGGTGCGATCCGCAAGCCATCCAGGTCAATCGCGTCAGCGACATTCTCGCTCAGCCAGTTGAACATAACCTGGAAGATCGGCGCATGCGCCATACTGCGCGGCGGCTGCAGCACCTCCACCACTTGCGCGAACGGCATCTGCTGATGCCGTTGCGCCGCCAGCGTCTGTTGCTTCATCCGTTGCAACAGTTCAGCCACCGTCGGCTCGTCCGACAGATCGATCCGCAGCGCCAGCGTGTTGACGAAGAAGCCGATCATCGGCTCCAGCTCCGCCTGCATGCGATTTGCCACAGGGCTGCCGATCACCAGATCCTGCTGGCCCGACAAGCGGCTGAGCACGATAGCCCAGCCCGTCAACAGCGTCACGAACAAAGTGGTGTCGTGACGGCGGCTCAACTCTTTCAAGGCCGTCGTCAGTTCCGCATTCAAGGTGAATACCGCCACATCGCCGTCGTATTTCTGCTGTGCCGGACGCGGCCTGTCGGTCGGCAACTCCAGCAATGCCGGCGCGCCGGCCAGGTTACCATGCCAGTAGTCGGTCTGTGCCTGCAGCCAGCTTCCCGATAAGCACTGGCGTTGCCAGACCGCGTAATCGGCGTACTGCACCGACAGCGCGGGCAGCGGATCTTCCGCGCCAATGCGGTAAGCGTTATAAATAATGCTTAGCTCGCGCACCATCAGCGTCAGCGACCAGGCGTCGGTCACGATATGGTGTTGCGTGATCAGCAACACATGCTCCTCCGCCCCCAGCGCGACCAGGCGGCCGCGCAGCAGCGGACCAGCAGCCAGATCGAACGCTGCGCTGCTCTCCTCCTCGATCAGCAGCGATAGACGTTGCGCAGCATCGGCCTCGTTGCTGAGGTCGTGCTCGATCAGGGCGAAACCCTGATCGGCGGCGGCAATGCGCTGGTACGGCTCGCCATCGACCAGCTCGAAACGGGTGCGCAGCACCTCGTGCCGGGCCACGATCCGATCCAGCGCACGCCGCAGCGCCGTGCGATCCAGTCTGCCCTGCAGACGCAGCACGCCGGGTACGTGGTAAGTCTCGCTCACGCCTGGCATCTGCGACAGCAGCCACAGCCGTTGCTGTGCCAGCGACAAGGGCAAGCTGCCGTTGCGGTCGACCGGCACAATGGCCGGCAATGCGTGGCGGCTAGAGTTTTCCACCAGCGCAGCCAGATCGGCGAGCACCGGACTTGCCAGCAAGTCAACCACGCCAAGATCCACGCCAAGCTGCTCACGCAAGCGCGTGATGGCGCGCATCGCCAACAGCGAATGACCGCCCAACTCAAAGAAATTGGCGGTAGCGCTGATCTGTCCCGGTTGCAGTTTCAGCACCGATGCCCAGATCTCGGTCAATACGGTTTCGTTCGCAGTACGCGGCGCAACATAAGCCGCTTCGAGGCCGACGCCGAGGTCGGGCTGCGGCAAGGCCTTGTCGTCAAGCTTGCCGTTGGCGGTGAGCGGTAGCTGGTCCATCGGCACAATGTACTGAGGCACCATGTATTCCGGCAGCGAACGTCGCAGAAAATCACGCAGAAGCGCCAGGAACTGAGCGGCTTCGGTCGGTTCCGCAGTGGCTGTAGTGGCTTCATTGCGCTGCACGACCCAGGCAATCAATCGCTTGTCGTCCTCGTCTCCCCGCACCAGCACCGCGACATCCTGGATTGCCGGATATTCGCGAATCCGGTTCTCGATTTCGTTCAATTCGATGCGGAAGCCACGCAACTTGACCTGACGGTCTCGCCGGCCGACGCACTCGATGCGGCCATCGTCCAGCCAGCGGCCAAGGTCGCCGGTACGATAGACCCGGCTACCCGGCCGCCAGGGGTCGGCGATGAATTGCTGAGCGCTCAGGTCAGGCCGGTTGAGATAGCCCTGCGCTACGCCTTCGCCGCCAATCCATATCTCGCCAAGCAAGCCGGGTGCACACAACTGGCCCACGCTGTCCACTACATACATCGTCGTGTTGGAGATCGGACGACCGATTGAAAGCTTGCCGTCGAAATTGTCATCCTCGCCCATCCAGGCCGAGGACAGGATGGTGGTCTCGGTCGGTCCATAACCGTTGACGTAGCGGCAGTGCTTGCTCCAGCGCTGCACCAGTTCAGGGGTCGGCGCCGAACCGGCGGTGAGCAAGCTCATGCCCTGCGGCACCAGGTCGGGGTCCATCTGCAGCAAGTAAGGCGGCGGGAAGGCGGCGAAACGAATCCGTTGCCCGCTGAGGTACTCGGCCAGAGCGCGCGGCTCCTGAATCAGTTCGCCGCTGAGCAGATGTAGCTCGGCGCCGTTGAGCAAAGCGCCGAAGATCTCTCCTGCCGATGCATCGAAGGTGTGCGGCGCAAACTGCGAAAAGCCATCGCCGGCCCGCGACAGGCCGGTTTGACCGAACCAGCAGCAGAAATTGACCAAATTGCGGTGGCTGACCAATACCCCCTTGGGCTTGCCGGTCGTCCCCGAGGTGTAAATGACGTAAGCGGTCGAGTAAGGGTCTGGCACCCGTGACGCGGAAATCCCGGCATGCCGGTTTTGCGGGCAATCTTCCAGAAACAAGGGCATTACGCCCCAGCCGTCCGCCTGCTCCTGATGAGCGCGTCGAGTCACCAGCCGTTTGATGCCCGCATCCTCCGCCATGAAGCTGCCGCGCTCCGGCGGACAATCCTGCGCCATCGGTACATAGGCGGCGCCGGCCCGCATGATGCCCAGCATGGCGGCGATCAGGTCGGGTTCCTTGCCCAGACTGAGTGCGACCCGCTCGCCCGGCTCGACCCCGCTCTCGGTCAGCCATGACGAGATCACCTGCACCCGTTCGGCCAGTTGTCGATAAGACCAGCGTTCAGTTCCCGAGACGATTGCGGTTTCGCTCCCGCGCGCGTCAGCCTGTATCTGAAACAATTCGTACACGCAGCGATCGAGAGGATAGGCGGCATCGGTGGCGTTCCAGTCCCGTATGGCGCGCTGGCGCGCTGCCTCGCTCAGCACGGACAGCTGTGAAATCGGCTGTGCGCCGCCTTTGGCAAAACTCGTCAGCAACTGGCTCAGGCGCTGCAATAACAGCAGCGTCGAGGCGTCGTCGAACTGTTTCGACTGATAGGCCAGTTTGAGCGTCAAGCATTTGCCGGGATACACGATCAGGCTCAAGCCGAGATCACTGCGCTCGACGCCCTGGACGTCAACCACGCGCAGGCCATCGGCCGCCTCGGCGGCCAGAAACGCGCGGTCGAGCGGGAAATTTTCGACCACCACCAGCGCGTTGAACAGCGCCTGGCCGAGGCGTGCGCCGCTGCAGCGCTGGATATCCGCCAGCGGCAGAAAGCCGTGATCCTCGTGATCGAGCTGTATCCGCTGGATATCTTGCAGCCAGGATGAAAGGCTCTGATCCACGACGATCTTTAAACGGATGGGCAAGGAATTGATGAACAGCCCGACCATGGTCTCGATGCTTTCCAAGGCAGCCGGACGACCGCTGGTGGTGTAGCCGAACAGCACTTCCGGCTCGCCGCTGTATTTGCTTTGCAACAGCCCCCACGCGGCCAGAATCAGCGTGCCGAGGCTGACGCCCTCAGCCTGCGCCAGCCGCCGCAACTGCGCCGTGGCTGCCGTCGAAAGCTCGATCGAATGTGCTTTCTGTTCCCCGCTGCCAGACTGCTCGGCGGCGGCACTGTCCTCGGGTTCCGCCACTAACGGCAAGCTGGCACTGGCGGCAAGCGGCAAACCGTCGAAGTAAGCACGCCAGTAGCGCACTGCAGCTTCCTTATCTTGCGAATGCAGCCAGGCGATGTAGTTTTTGTACTCGGGCGCCGGCAGCGATTGAGCTTGCGTTTGCGGTGCGGCATAGATCTGAAACAATTGCTTGACCAGCAGCCCCATCGACCAGCCGTCGATCAGGGCATGGTGGTGGGTCCAGATCAGGCAATGCTGGCGCTCGCCGGTGCGCGCCAGCAGCAAGCGCATCAGCGGCGCGGCGCCAAGATCGAAAGGCTTGCTGCGCTCCTCAGAAAGCAACTGTTCCAGCCCTTGCTGCACATTGTTCGCAGCATCCGCTGTACCGAGGTCTGCTTCGCGCCACGGCAGGTCGACCTCGGCCATCACCATCTGTAGCAGTTCATCCTGCCCGACGTCGACAAAGGCGGTGCGCAGCACGGGGGTCCGTTTTACTAATTCCTGCCAGCTTTGGCGCAGGCGCGCCGGATCGACCGCCTCCAATTGCATCCGCAGCTGGGTGAGATAAAGTCCGTCTTTCGAGGCACGGTCGGCGAGCAACAACAAGCCCTGCTGCATTCCCGTGCAGGGATACAGATCCTGGAGTGCGGGGTATTTCGCTTGCAAGGCGCTCAGATCGGTCGGCCCGATCCCGGCCAATGGAAACTGCGATGACTCGGACCCGAAGCCAGGACCGGCCTCACCGCCACCTCCTCCTCCGTCGCAAGTAAGCATGTCCTGCAACACCCTGACCAGGCGCGCGGCCACAGCCTCCATCGTCTCGCGCCTGAACTGCTGGCGGCTGTAATCGATATGCAAGGCCAGCACACCCGCGCCGATCATGCCATTGATATTCAGCGCATGAGTTCTGCTTCTGCGCGGGCTGACGAAACCGCCGCCTTGCAGCTCCGGGTCGACCTGTCCCAGATAATTGAACAATACTTCGGATGTACGGCCGCCCAGCGCTTGGCTGGCGGCAGCAAGATCCTCGTCATGCGCCAGGCTGGTCAGTACGCCGTAACCGATGCCGCTGCGCGGCACCGCTTCCAATTGCTGCCTGGTGCGGCGGATGTGCTCGACCAGATCGCCTCTAACGCCGGCCACATGGACGGGATACAGTGCAGTGAACCAGCCAACGGTCTGGCTGAGGTCGACACCCTCGAGTGCCGCTTCTCCTGCCATGTCGTCGCGGCCGTGGCTTTCAAGATCGATACGGATGTCATCGGCACCGAGCCAGCCGCCCAAGGTCCGGCTCAACGCGGCAATCAGCAACTGGTGAGTCCGGACCTCGAAGAAAGTGCTGGCCCGGCTCAGCAGCAAAGCGGTCTCCTCGCGGCTCAAACTCACTACTACCTGTTCTGTGGTTTCCTGAATCGGGAAATCAAGATCGCGGGAGTCTTCCGGCGTCGCTTCACGGTCAACCTCGTGGTCGAACCTCAGGCCTGCCGCCGGTGCTTCCAGTTGCTGCAACCAATAGCTTCTCTCTCTCTCAAGCGGCGCACTGTAGGCATAGTCATGCAGACGCGCCGCCCACTCCTGGTAACTACTCGATTTGGGAGCCAGCCTGAGCGGTTCGCCGCGGCTGCATTGCGCCAGCGCCATGTTCAAATCATCCTGCAACACTTGCCACGAAACCACATCGACGATGAGGTGATGCATGACCCAGATCAATTGCGACTGATCGCCGTCGCGCAGCCAGACCCAGCGACAGAGCTTGCCTTGCTTGATATCGAGCCCGGCCTGCGCCAGTTCCATTTCAGCCCGGATGCGGGCCTGCCGGTCGGCAGAGTTTTTCAGGGTATCCCGGGCATCGACTTCGACGATCATCTCATCGAGCACGCTCGCCAGGTCGGATAGCAACTCAGGACGATACAGAGCAATCCAGCCAGCTGGCGTCTGCCGGAATTTCAGGCGCAGCACATCGTGCCGTGCAACGATCGCGGCCAGCACCGTCTTCAGCAAAGCCAGATTTGCCTGGGGAGGCAAGTTCACTGCGGCGTATTGGCAGTAATGATTCACATCGACGCCATCGTCCTGCAGGAATCTGATCTGGATGGGCAACAGGCGCTGCTCGCCCTTGCATGCCTGGAGCTCATGCGCCGGCTCAGCAATGGCAGCAGCAGTGGCCGTGGATTCTTCTTTCTCCACCAGTCTGGCGACCAGATTACGAATAGTCTTTTCCTCGATGATCAACCGCGGCGTGAGGGTAATGCCCTGCTTCGCTGCGCGCGACACCACCTGGATTGCGAGGATGGAATCGCCGCCGATGGAAAAGAAATTGTCGGTCACGCCAAAGGATTCGGTACGCAGCACGTCGCCCCAGATCGCCCGCAGATTTCGCTCGCGATCATTGCCTGGCTCAACATAGGCCGCGTGTACATAGGCGGACGGCCCCGGTTCGGGCAAGCTGGCGCGATCGACCTTGCCGTTGGCGTTGCAAGGCACCGCTTCCAGCAGCACGAATGCCGCCGGCACCATATATTCCGGCAGTTCGGCTTGCAGTTTTTCCCTGAACGACTGGATTAACTGTGCATTGGCGTGTTCATCCTCCAGCGCCGGTTCTTTGGCGACGATATAGGCGACCAATTGCTTATGCTCGCCATCCGCCCTGGCGATCACCAGCGCCTGCTTGACGTTCTCGTGCGCGGACAAGGCGTGCTCGATTTCGCCGAGTTCTATGCGGAAGCCGCGAATCTTGACTTGATGGTCGAGACGACCCAGGTACTCTACTTCGCCGTCGGCTCGCCAACGCGCCAGATCGCCCGTGCGGTACAGCCGCTCTCCCAGCTCAAAGGGACTGTCGACGAAGCGTTCGGCCGTCAGCTCAGGGCGGCCCAGATAACCGCGACCGACCGCCACGCCACCGATATACAGCTCACCGCCGACGCCGGCCGGAACCGGCTCCATGCGCTCGTCAAGCACATATAAGCGCGTGTTCCAGTGCGGCCGGCCGATCGGCACGGTCGCGCCATCGGCGGACGTGACCTCATGGCAGCTAACTTCGACCGCAGCTTCGGTAGGGCCGTACAGGTTGTACATCCGCGCCTTCGACAAGGCTAGAAAACGCGCTGCCAGTGCTCCAGGCAGCGCCTCGCCGCTGACGAACATGCGACGCAGACTGCTGCACGAATGCAGCTCGCCGTCGTCGACAAAAATCTGCAGCATCGAAGGCACAAAACTCAGCGCGGTGATGCCGTGCTCACGGACGGCCTGGCTCAGATAGGCCGGGTCGCGATGACCGCCCGGCCTGGCCATGACCAACGTCGCACCCGTCAATAACGGCCAGAAGAACTCCCGCGCCGAGACATCGAACGAGAATGGCGTTTTCTGCAACACACGGTCGGTCGCATCCAGGCCATGGCCGGCCTGCAGGCATTGGATGTAATTGACCAACGCGCCATGCTGGTTCATCGCGGCCTTCGGCTTGCCGGTGGAGCCGGAAGTGAAGATCACGTAGATCAGATGCGCGGGCGTGACACCGGTCACAGGCGCCGTGGCCTCATACTGCGCCATCTGCGCCCAATCCGCGTCCAGACGCAACAGCCGCACTTCTGCGCCCACTTGCGATAGAGGGCCAGCCAACTGTTGTGCCTGGGTCAGCACCAGATTCACGCCGATATCGGCCACCATACTGGCCAGTCGCTGCGGCGGCAGTTCGGGGTCCAGCGGTACATAGGCCCCGCCAGCCTTTAAAATCCCCAACAGTCCGACCACCATCTCCGTGGATCGCTCGACGCACAGCCCCACCACCACATCGGGGCCGACGCCCAGGCTACGCAGATGCTGCGCCAGGCGGTTGCTGCGCTGGTCGAGTTCGCGGTAGCTCAAGCGTTCTTCCTCGCAGACCAGAGCTTCGGCATGCGGTGTTCTTGCGGCTTGCTCCGCAAACAATTCGTGCATGCAACGGTTGTCGCTGTAGGCATGATCCGTCTGGTTCCATACAGACACCGATTGTTGCTTCAATGCCGGCGGCAGCAGCCGCAACTCGCTCCAGGCGGCATCCGTATGGGCGATCAACTGACGCATGCAATGGGCATAGATATCCAGCCACATAGCGACGGATGCCTCATCGTACAGATCGGCGTCATAGCCTATTCTCACGCTATAGTGGGGCACGGTTGACGCCGCTCCAGATTCTTCGGCGCCGGAATCCTGTTCGATCAGGCCGAAAATGAAGCGGTAATTGGTCGACTCGTAACCCGACTCCAGGACAGGATGCAACTGCGCATTGTGCTCGCCGTAACGCTGGCTCACGATATTGAACAAGTTGCTGAACAGCTCGTCGTCGAGCCGCGATTTGACGGTTTCATGGATATGCGACAAAGGGAAAGCCGCGCAGGTGCGCATTGCTTCCAGTTGCGCGTTGACACTGGCCAGCAGAGCGGCCGGCGTGCTTGATGCCTCGATGTTCAGCACCAGGGGCAAGGTGTTGACGCAACATCCGGTGATGGTTTCGAAGCCGGGAATCTCTTCCATTCGTCCATTCTGGATGACGCCACAGCGCACTTGCGCCTGGCCGCCCAGATAACGCAGCAGGCAGGCGTAACCGGTCAGCCACAAACTGTTGGCCGTGACGCCGAGCGCAGCAGCCCTGGCGCGCACATCCACCTCCAGCTCGCGCTCGATGCTGCTGAGATAAATCCGTGTGTTCGGCGCTCCCGGCTGCTCAGAGTTATGACCGTTAGTGTAGCCATTAAGCGGCGCCACGCAAGGCAGCTGGCTGGCGCTACGCTCCCACGGCAACTCGGTCCAGTATTTTCGCCATTCATCGCTGGCCAGCAGGCGGCGCTGCTGCGCCACGATGTCAGACATGTTGGCAAGCGGCGCGTTCGGCCTGGATTCGTCTTCCCCGAGGAAGTGGCGATAGGTACTCAGAAGATCGCTCAACAGCAGTTTGATCGACCAGCCGTCATGGATGATGTGATGGATGGACAGCACGGCCAGGAAGCTGTCGCCGGCTTCGTCCACGACCTGCAGATCGAACAACGGCGCCTGGCTGAGTTGCACCGGCTTGCTGCGCGCGTGTCCGATCAGTTGCTCCGCGAATGCTGCGCCCTGGCCGGGCTGTACCTGGTGTATGCGTGTCGCCGCCGCGATCGTCGTCAGCACGACCTGATGGATTTCGCCGCCGTGCCATTCCTTGATGACGGTGCGCAGGCAATCATGCCGGTCAATCCAGTCGGCTACCGCCTGCTGCCAGGCCGGCTGGTCCAGCGCGCGCGGCATGCGATAGCACATGTGCACCTGATAAGTGTCCTTGTGCCGGTGCATGGTGTGTTGCATGTCCGTCAATGGATAAATCGCCTTTACCGCTACCGGCAACGCATCGGCTTGCGCCTGTGTCAGCGATACGAACGGAAAATCGGAGGGCGTCCAGCGACGGTTGGCGTCAACTACGCAATGATCGATCACTTCCCGCAGGCACTGGATCAAGCTCTGTCCCAGGTTTTCGGCCATGCCATCGACCCATGCCGCTGGATCGAAAGACAAACTGACCTGCAATTCACCGTCGAGGATCTGGCTTTCCACCGACAGCGCGTAGGGACTGGCGCTGCTCTCTCCCATTTCGATGGCGGTCATCGGCACCGTGCGCCAGCGCTCGTGGCTGCGCTGCACCACGCCGGAGAAGTTATTGAACAGCACTTGCGGCGAGCGGTAACGGTCGAATTGCTCACGCACGGCAGGATCGCGGCTCAGGTAGCGCAGCGCGTAGAAATCCCGCCCGCGTTGCGGAATCGCCGCACGGCGTTCCTTCAGTTCGATCAGCCACGCGCCCAGGTCCGGTTGCGCCGGCACTGTCAGACACAGGGGATGCACGCTGCTGAACCAGCCCACCGTGCGATCGAGACCCTGCGAACCGGCAAATGCCTCGTCCCGGCCATGCCATTCGAGGTCTAAGCAGATACGTTCCAGCTTGCAGCTACGCGCCAGCGCCAAATAAGTCGCGGCAAGCAGCAACTCTTCTGCGCTCTGGCGGTAACAGGCCGCTGCTGATCCGAGCAGGCGCGCGGTATCCTCCCGCGACAGGCTGTACTGCCCGATCGCAATCGAGCGCCCCACTGCCTCACTCCCCACAAGCGGAAGCGCCTGCGCGCTTTCGACGGCGCGCAGCACAGGAAGCCAGTCGTCCAGCAGTGCGTTCGGCCGTTCGGCGATATGCGCATGGAATTTTTCCGACCAGTCCAGGTAGCTGATGCTCTTGCCTGGCAATACCTCTTCGAGGCTGCTCTCGTCGCTGACGTAAAGATGACGCAGATCGTCCAGCAGGATGCCATGGCTGATGGTATCCACAATCAAGTGATGCAGCACCCACACCACGCGCGAGCGGCTCGGTGTTTTCAGCAGAACGATGCGAAACAGAGGCGCCTGCTCGATACGCAGTTGCGCGGCAAGCATGTCGCGCCATTGTTCGCTGGCCTGCTCCAGTTCTGCTTCGGCAACGTCGATGGAGGCAATCGGCGGCAGCTCCAGCGCCGCACCGGCGACTTCCTGCCGCCAGGCCAAAGGCTCCTGCACAGCCATTTCAGCATGGACGGAATGGACAAAATGGGCCCGCAATTGATCGTGGTAGGTAACCAGACGCGAAAAAGCCCGGTGCAAGCGCTCGGCGTCGAGGCTTTCTTCGGTCTCGAAGGACAAGGCTTGGCAGAACGCACCCGGCCGCGCCATTTGCAATTGAAAGAACCAGCCCTGAATCGGGCTGAGCGGCGCAATCCCCTGGCGGCTGGCATAGTCGCGCTGCATCAGGCGCTCGGAGTGGCGCAGCAGTTCGGTGAAATCGGCCAGGCATGGATGCGACAGCAGTTGCGACGAAGTGATCTGGTAGCCCAGCCGTTTCAGCGCGGACATCACCGCCAGCGAGGTCAGCGAATCGCCGCCCAAATGAATGAAGTTATCCTCGCGCGAAATATTCGGCTGCTGTAGAACGTTGCGCCAGATATCGGCGACCTGCGCTTCCAATTCGTCAGCGTAGTCCACTGACTGCAACGGCGCATCGTTCTGCTGTAGCCGCGCTTGCAGCGCGCGATAGTCGGTCTTGCCGTTCACCGTCAGCGGCAGTTCGGCCAACCAAAGTATCCGGTTAGGCATGGCCCAGGCCGGCAGAACCTCGGCTAAACCGGCCCGGATCGCCTCTTCCGGCTGTGGCTGGCCGACGCAGAACACCACCAACTGCTTGACCGCCTGAACCTCGACGACGATGGCAGCAGCATGCTCGATCCCCGGCAAGGTCAACAGCGCTGTCTCCACTTCGCCCGGCTCCAGGCGATGCCCGCGCAGCTTGATTTGATTGTCGACGCGGCCGGCGAAGAATAAGCGGTTCTGATCGTCGAAGCAGGACAGATCGCCGCTGCGGTACCAGCGCGTCAGATCTGTCGTAATGAATTTATCGCGCGTCATTTCTTCGCGCTTGAGATAGCCGTGCGTCACACCCGCGCCGCCGATCAGCAGTTCCCCGATGGCCCCGCGCGGCAATGGCTGGTTGAAACGATTGACTACACGGACCTCGGTATTGATGATCGGAAAGCCGATAGTCAAGCGCTCTTGCTGCTCAACCTGACGGCTGGCCTGCCAAAGTGTCGACAGGATCGTGGTCTCCGTCGGACCGTATGCATTGACGTACTGCAGATGCGGGCGCCAGCGCCGCACCAGTTCGTGATCGGGCGCCGATCCCGCAGTCAGCAGGGTCTTCAGTTGCGGCAGCTTCTCGGGCCAAAGATATTTTGCGTATTGCGGAGGAAAAGCCGCAAACGTCACCCGTTGCTCGCTCATGTATGCCTGCAGCCGGTCGGGGCTGTCGATCAATTCGGCCGGCAGGATCACCAGCGTGGCGCCGTTCAGCAGGGCCGAATGGATTTCACCGACTGAGGCATCGAATGTGGCGGGGGCAAACTGCGACACGATTTCGTGCGCGCTCATCAGTTCTTTCAGATGAGTGACGAAATTGAGCAGGTTGCCATGGCTGACCTTGACACCCTTCGGACGGCCGGTCGAGCCCGACGTAAAGATCACGTAGGCCAGATCGTCCGTGCTCAGCACATCCAGTAGTTGTGGACGATGCGAGGCAGGATCGATGACAAGGTCGGAGGAAGAAGCGGCGGCAGAGGATGCAACATCGAGGCATAGCACGGCCGGCAAGGCTTCGCGCATCAACGGCATCCAGGATGCGTCGGTCAAGGCGACGCGCATCTCGGCGTCGTCGGCCATCGCCTGCAGGCGGGTCGCCGGCTGGGTGGCGTCCATGGGGACAAACACCGCCCCGACTTTCAGCACCGCCAGTTGCGCCGCAATCATGCGATGGCTGCGGTCGAATGCAACGCCGATGTAGTCGCCGCGGACCACGCCTGCCGTGTGCAAGGCCTGTGCCCAGCGTTCGGACAAGGCGTCCAGCTCAGCGTAGCTCAGGGCGCCATCGGCGTCGATGACGGCGATCTTATGCGGTTCGGCGGAAACCTGGGCGGCAAACCGTCCGGGCAGATTGCCTGCAATTGACTTCGCCGGCCCGGTCATATCGGTTTGCGACGGCGCATAGGCATCCAGACCGTCGAAACGGTGCTCATCCGACAAGCGCGATGCCGGGCTTTCCAGCATCCTGGCGACCAGGTGGGCCCACATGGCCATCACGGAACGCTGATAGGATTCGCTGAAGCGGCTGGCATCGCAATCGACGAACCATGCCTCGCAATCGTGCACGATCGTGAACTCTGTCTCGCTCGCCTCTTCCGAGACACCATGCAGGCAGATCGCGTGACAGCGCAACTGATCGGTCATGCCGGGATGATTCGGATCATGCAAATCGAACCAATCGCTCTCGTTGTCCACCCATTGCTGTTTGACATCGGCCAGCAGTTCGCCCAGGGAGGTGCGCTCGCTGATCGCTGTGACCAGTGCCCAACATTTCTCGGCCTGCGCGCCCAAAAGACAGGTCATTACGGGTTCGTCGTTGTATCTCAGCCAATGCAGAACGCCATGCCATGCGGCCACGCAGAGGGGCAGATCGGCATTGCACGGGAAAGGGAACGGCATGCACTCCAGCATCCGGCGCTGGCCATCATATTTTGCACTGGCCATACCGTCGTTCAGCGAGCTTGACAACTCCATCCCATAACCACTATGACGCATGCTCAAACCGGCCGTCGATTCTTGTCCTGATAACATTTTTTCTCCATGATCTTCAATAACGATTCATCCGTGCGGCCCACCTTTCACCGGCTTCAGCTCCGGCGACCTATCCGCTAAGCGGAAAGCCTGGTCAGCAATTTGGACACTGTTTCCATGTTTTTTCCGAATTGATTGATCGATACAGCGTGATCGACGCGATTGCCAAAGCCGTACTTGATGAAACCGGATAAGGTTCCGGTCGGACCAAGATCGACGAAGCGGACGCCTTCCTGCCCGCTCAACGAGCCCATCAGCTTGTGGAAATCGACACGCTGCCGCAGCACATCCCAGAAGTACTGATCGTCAAATGCATCGATCACATTGATCGCGCGGCCATGCATGGCCGAGTAGATCGGCAGGCGCGGCATCTGCCGTGGGAGCTTTTGCAAGAAGCGGCGGAACTCTGTCTCTATCGGCTCCACCGCCGCCGAATGAAAGCCGTGATCGACCGACAGAAGCAGCGATACAATATCCTGCGCGTCCAGCCGTTCCTTGATCGCGAGCAGTGTCCGCTGGTCCCCGCTGACCACGAAGTTGTCGTTGAAGTTGACGCTCGCCAGCGTGCCGCCCCGGTACACATCGGGATGGCGTTCAAAATGTTCCACCGGCGTCAATACCGACAGCATGCCGCCGCCAGAGGTTTGTTCGCTGAGCAAGCGCGCCTGGCAAATAACCATGGCCATCGCATCCTCCAGCGAGACCACTCCCGCAACCGTCGCCGCGACGTACTCGCCGAGGCTGTAACCCAACACCCCGTCCGGCTCGATACCCGCTTGCCGCAGCACCTGGGTGAGGCTGTAGCCCAGGCTGAATAGTGCCGGATGCGCCAACAGCACATCCGTCATCTCCTGGTGCCGCTTGGTCTCGTCGTACAACTCCGCCACCATGCTGCGACCAGTGTGCGCACGATGCAGCGCATCGCAAGCGTCCATCGCTTCGCGAAACGGCGCGCTGTGCTGGTACAGTTCCTTGCCCATCAAGTAATACTGGGAACCCTGTCCCGAGTACATGAACACGGTACGCCGCGAAGGCGGTGCCGGCCCATCGGCAGGTTTGTGGCCGGCAACTGCCTGGCTGTTGCGCGCCGCTGCTGCGGCAGATTCGTCTGCGCTATCGCTCAGCGGCGTGGGCAGCGGCATCGGCTTCTGCCTGATTTTGAAAAAGAGCTTGCTGAGCACATCGCCCGGCCCGACCTCTTCCAGCGCCATCTCACCACGCGACAGCAGCCGCGAGATCGACTCGTACCACTTCACCGGATGGGTGATCTGCCGCACCAGCAAATCCTGATAGCCAGTCATCGGATAGGGCTGCGCCGTGCAATTGGCAATGACTTCCGCGTTCAGCGGCTGCAAGGGCGTGCGCGCAAGGTAAGCGGCGAACTGCTGCTCGACGTCGCGCATGAATCTGGAATGGAAAGCGGCGCTGACATTCAGGCGCACATAACGGCCGCCGGCCCCTGCAAATAGTGCTTCGCAGCGCGCAATATCATCTTCCTCGCCCGAGATCACTATCTGCTCTGAGGAATTGATATTCGCGATGTCGATCTGGCCGAAAGGCAAAGACGCCAGCAGTTCGCGCACTTTGTCCTGATCCAGGCCGATGACGGCCGCCATGGCGCCGCGCGTCGCCTGCGACATTAAGCGCCCACGCTCCGCCACCAAGGCAACGCCGGTCTTGAAATCGAAGCCGCCGGCGGCGAAGATGGCGTTGAATTCACCCAGGCTGTGTCCCGCGTAGATAGCGGGCGGCGCATCGCCTTGCTCGCGCCTGGCCAGAAAAGACAGTGCCGACGTGACAAACAACGCCGGCTGGGTGTACTCGGTATGGTTGAGCACATTCTTCGGATCGTCCAGACACAACTCGCGAATCGAATACCCCAATACCTCATCCGCCTCGCGGACGAGCTGGGGAAAGCGCGCGAATAGCTCCGCGCCCATGCCCTTATACTGAGATCCCTGCCCTGGAAATACCCACGCTGATGTCATGCCGTCACTCTCATGTTTTGATTCTTCGATGGCGTCTGCCGGATTGGATTGCTGTACTGGATTACCGTAGCGGATTGCCGTAGTGGCTAGCTACAGCCGCAGGCAGGCGGCGGTTAGAGAACCGCCTGCCTGCATCGCATCACAAGGCTGCCGCTACCGGGACCAGTTTGCTTTCCAGAAGATGGATGACCTCATCCAGGGTGTACAGATCGCGCTTTTCCGCATCCTGCACACGGATATTCAAGCGCTGTTCGAGCTCGTACCAGATTTCAAGCATTTCCTTCGAATCGACGCCAAGATCGCCGCCCAGATAGAAGTCCGGCTCCACCGAGTCGCGTGTGAATCCGGTTTTTTTGATGTTGTTGATGACATCCAGCAGCGTTTCCAACACTTCTTCTTTCTTGCTCATCATGCATTCTCCAAAGTGGTGTTATTTTGCAAAGCGCCAAATTCACATGCCGTTTCCACAATGAGCGATACGGCTGTGTCGATTTCCTCGCGCGTGTGGGTCGCCATCACCGACAGTCGCAAGCGCTCCAGTCCGGGCGGCACCATCGGGTATTCCATGATGTTGGCGAACAGTCCGCGCCGGTACAGGGCGCGATTGATCTTGCGCACCACGCCATCCTCATCGAAGAACACCGGAATGATTCCTGACTTGCCGCGAATGATGCGAAGTCCCGCCGCTTCCAGTTGATCCTGCATATAGCGCACGTTCTTATGCAGCATCTCGATGCGTTCCGGTTCGTTTTCCATGATGTCCAGTGCGGCGGAAATTGCTGCGATGGTCGGCTGCGCCATCGCCGAAGTGAATAAATAGGGATAGGAGAAATTCCTCAACAAGAAGATCAGCTCCTTGCTGCCGGAGACGAAAGCACCCTGCGCGCCGATTGCCTTGCTGCAGGTGGACATGCGCAGATCGACCTGACCCAGAAGATCCAGGTATTCCAGGGTGCCACGACCGTACTTGCCGACCGTACCCAGTCCGTGAGCGTCATCCAGGATGGTGATGACGTCATGGGCCTTGCAAATCTCGATATAGCGCTTCAGTTCGATGATCGAACCGTCGATCGAGCGAACCCCTTCAACCGTCGAGAAAATCTGCACGTCCGCCTTCGAACGCTGTTTGATCCGCTTCAGAAGCGTCTCGAATTCATCGAGTTTCTCGGGATCGAATGTATAAAACGGCACACTCGTCATTTTGATCGCATTGATGACGCTGGCATGGCTGTTCTTGTCGTAGACGATGACGTCGTTACGGTTCATCAAACCGTTGACCCAGCACAGGTTTGCCATATAGCCGCCTGGGAGCAGCACGGCGTCCTCGTGGTCCGCCAACCTGGCCAGTCTCTTTTCGAGATCCTTGTGTTGTTTGGTGTAGCCGGAGAAGGCAGGCGAACCGCCCGAGCCGATGCCGTATTGTTCGACGGCCTCCTTCACCTTGCGTTTCACATAAGGATCGTTCGACAAGCCGAGATAGCTATTGGAACCGAAGATAAGTACGTCGTGAAAGACTTCGCTGTGCAAGTCCTTGTATTTCATCCGGCGATCGACCGGACCGAAGCCCTCCCGACCGGACATCAAGCCCTGCTCCACTTCATTTAAGTAAACCGAATACTGCTGGGCCAGCCGCTGTTTGAATGGCTGCCGTTCGAGTTCGATTAGCGCTCTGGAATCCATCGTGTCTCCCCTGTTTCAATGATGTTGGTAATGTTCAATTAATCACTGCTGCTGGTCTGCTGATGAAACCGTGACGTTGGTACCACTGCACACAGTCATGCAGCATCTGTTCGAGTGAAACCGGCCGATAAGACAACTCACGCTCGGCCTTGGCGCTGTCAAAGTAATACGTACCGCCGAAAACCCGCATCCGGTAAGGCTCGACGATGGGCTTGCCGGACAATAACAATGGAAACTTCTCTTGCAAAACCGATTTGACATACAGCCAGGTGTAGTTGACGTCCGGCTTGTCGAAAACCTGGCCCAGAACCTTGGCGATGGCCGTCAGGAAATGCTCGTAGCTGACGTTGTCGCCGCCGAGAATGTAGCGCTCGCCGGAACGTCCCTGCGTCAATGCGCTGACGTGTGCCCGTCCGACTTCGGCGGCGCTGCAAAAGGTGCCGCCGCCGGGCGGCATGAAGGGCACCTGGTTGTGATATACCGCCAGCACCATCCGCCCCCATTGCATCGAGTAATCAAAGGCGCCCAGCACTTCGGCAGGATTGAGGATGACGCATTCCACGCCATGCTTCTGCGCATCGAGCACAGCCTGTTCGGCCATCTGCTTGCTGATCCCGTAAGGACTGCGCGCCCGGAAACCCTTCAGCACCGTGTCTTCATTCGCAACCTGCGCTTCGTCCTTGAAGGCTCCGATGGTGGAAGTCGTGCTGGTATACACAATGCGCTGGACCTTATTGGCGATAGCGGCGTCGACCACGTTGCGTGTGCCTTGCACATTGACCTCCTGCAGCAGCGGCCAGTCGCGCTTGTTGCAACTGGTGTTGCCGGCGGTGTGGATCACTCCTTGGGCGCCGCTCATCGCCTTCACCACCGCGCTGAGATCGCTTAGCTCGCCGCGCACGATATCAACGCTGCCGACGCTGCCGCCACCGTCGGCGCCGAACGGCTCCAGATAGGAAACGTTCGATCCGGGCCGGACAAAGGCAGTGACGCGATGCCCGGCCGCCACCAGCGCGGCGACGATATTGAGACCGACGAAACCGTTCGCCCCCGTCATGAACACATGCATTCCGTTCCTATTCATCGATTCACCTTGTCCATGGTTTTCCAGAAAGTTTCCCGGCTCTCGCGCTTGGTGCGCATAGTCAGGGCTGCCGGGGTCTTTTCCGGATTAGCGGCCAGACCTTCCAGCAGCACCTGAAAATGATCGAGCAGCGTGCTGAGCTTTTCGTCTTCCGCTTTTGCCGAGCGATAAGTCAGGTTAAAGTCCAGCGCGTCGCTGTGGATAGTTACCGTCAGCTTCATGGCGACGCAGGCCGGCAATGGCGCTCGGCTCACAGTTGCAAGCGCTGCAACTGCAGTCGCATCGGCTTGCGGCCCGTGGCTCTTCTCGAAGGCAATCGCGTTGTCGAACAGGCTCTCGACGCCGATCCAGCTTTCAATCCGATGGATCGGCACATGGGCGTAAATACGCTTGCGATTCAGATTGCGCTGCAAACCGGTCAGCCAGCCCGCAATTTTTTCGCGACCGGCCGTGCAGATCCTGACCGGCACAAAATTGTGCAACGGCTCATGGCTGTCTGCATCGGACCCGGTGGCGGCGTTCGGCCCAGGTGCGAATGCCTTCAAGATACCGAATTGAGAGCAACGCACCTTCGTGTAACGGTTGATCAGGATGGCCCAGGCCGCCGCGATCAGGGTTTCCACTTCAATCCGATGCAATTGGGTGCAGCGTTGCAGGGAGTGGGTCAACTCGCGTCCGAGCGAATCGGAGACGAAGTGTGCCGGCAGCTCCTCGGCGGCATCCTGTCCGACATACTCGGGCAACAGCGCCGGCGCGAGCAGGAAGCTAGAGTCGGCGATGTCTTGCAGATGGCCGATCCAGTACTGCCTGGCCATTTCATCGCCCTCGTCAGCGCTGCCCTCAGCGTCTTGCAGCGCCTGATTCGGCGTAGCCTCCAGACTGAACCACTCTTGGTTTCCTTGCAGTTCGTCCTCGGCCGCAGCGTTCTGGGGCAGCGCATCCACTTCAACTGAAGACGAGGCGGCAGTGCCGGTTTCGAGCGCTACCTGACGCTTCCCATGCTCCCCTCGTGCGCCTGCGTCACCTAAGTCGCAGCGAATCGTATCGAACGGATACGCCGGAAAGGACACCCGCCGCCGGCTTGCATTGAGGTGCAAGCGCGGCCAGTCGATGGCGCATCCACGCGTCCAGATCGAGGCTAATTTGTCCCATTGCCGCGATTGCAGCAGCGCATCGATAAATTCCCGGCCGGCATTCCCCGCCAGCAGATCCGGCAACCCGTCCGGCGAGCGAGCGCCGTCGGCAAAGATGCCGAGCGCTGCGACAGGCCCGGATTGAAGGTATTTGTTTACCTTGGCGATGAGTTCCAGTCGATCGGTCGCGACGATTGCCAGGCGATGCTCGAACGCTGACCTTCCGATCTGGCTCGAATACGCCATATCTGAAAAATCCGCAGTCGACCATGCTTCGCAGTCGCCATGTGCCAGGAAGGCCAGCAATGCGCTTGCATAAGCCCGTAAGCGATCTTCGCTTTTCGCCGACAGCACGACGATTGACGGCTCGACCTGAGCGCCCGCCCGGTTCTGCCTGGATGTAGCCGGATCCCGGGATTCAAGCACCACGAACACGTTAGATCCCCCCATGCCGAAGGAATTGATGCCGGCCGCACGCGTGCCGCGCTGGTTCACATTCCATAGCTGCGGCTCGCGCGGAAAGTGGAATGGCGAGAACTCGTGTTCGAACGACGAATTCACCGAGGTCAACTTCGCGCACGGCGACAGATGGCCATGCTTCATGCTCAACAGCACCTTGATCAGCGAGCAGACGCCAGAGGCTGCCTCCATGTGGCCGAGATTGGCCTTGGTGCCTATCGCGCAGAACCGTTCCGCCGAAGTAGACTGCCGCAGCGCGTTGGCCAACGCCTTGAGTTCGATAGGATCGCCCAGTTCAGTACCGGTGCCGTGGCTCTCGATGTAAGACAAGTCCTCGGCACGCAGGCCGGATTCGCGCAGGCTGCGCACCGCCGTTTCCTCAAGAACCTTGAGATTGGGCAGGTATTGACCGGCGCCGGTGCCGGCATGGCTGATGCTGGAGCCACGGATCACGCCGTAGACCTGGTCGCCGTCCGCCAGCGCGCGGCTCAAGCGCTTGAGCAGCACCATCCCCACACCTTCGCTCGGCACCAGGCCGTTGGCCGACTCATCGAAGGTGCGCTCCTGGCCATCCGGCGACAACACTTTCATATCCTGCAACATGAGGTACTTGCTGGGATGCAGGCTCAGGTTGACACCGCCGGCAAGCGCCATATCGCACTCGCCACCCAGAATCGATTGCCGCGCCATGTGCACCGCCGTGAGCGAGGACGAACACGCCGTGGATACAGTCAGGCTGGGGCCGCGGAAGTTCATCAGGAAGGAAATTCGGTTGGCCAGTTCACTGACCACCGAACCCGGCCCCTGATACTCGCCGGTGCGAGCGTACAACTCCGACATGATCCAGGTGAAGTCTTCGTTCATGGCGCCGACATAAACGCCGACACGCTCCGGTAATAGCGCCTCCGGCGTGTAGGCGGCATCCTCGATGGCATGCCATGCGGCGCGCAACAGCACTCTCAATTGCGGGTCGGTCTTTGCCGCCTCGCTCTGCGACATCCTGAAAAATGCGGGATCGAAACGATCTGCATCACTCAGGAAACCGCCCTTGTTGCAATAGCCGCGACGCGCATCGCGCTGGCCGCTGGCCGTCGTCGACCAGCGATCTTCAGGAATCGGCGACAAGCAGTCCTTGGCCTGTTGCAGGTTGCTCCAGAATTCGCCCAGATCAGCGGCCTGCGGGAATTGACCCGCCAGGCCGATGATGGCGACCGCATCGTCCGCGGCAGCCGCTGCGCCAATTGTCGTAGCACGGCGTTTGCCGGAAACCGGCAGCGCAGCAGGCCTCGGCCCCGCGACGGCCGATGTAACTGACGCAACTGATGCAACTGCGGCAACCGAGGCTGACACGCTCACGAGCGGAGTGGCAATCGTCTCATCGGCCGCCGTAGGCGCTAAACCGCCCAGGCAGGTCCGCAAGGCGTCGGCGTGCTGCTGCATCAGGTATTGCGCCAGACGCGCCGGTGTGTCGTATTCAAACAGCGCGGTCTTAGGCAGGCCGGGGAAATCCTGCGTAAGGCTATTGCGCAACTCCATCAGCATCACAGAGTCCATGCCGAGCTGCTCGAAGGTTGTATGCGCAGCGATATCGCTTGCCGCCACCTTCACCACAATCGCCAGTCGCTCCTTAATATAGTGCTCGGCGCGGCGTTGTTGATCTGATGTATTGACCACTATTGCACCGGAGGATGAACCGGAAGGCAAGGCCGTCATATTATGGTCTCCGACCGTACGCGTTGTTGACGCCATCGTTAAAACCGTCTTGATCGGCAACGCCCTCGGCGCTGCCTGAGCAATGGCTGGCGCCGGTTCGGTGTGCGAACCGACGGCGCCCTGCACCCGCAGCGCGCGCCCGATTTTCGCGGCGTCGCCCACGGCCAGCAGCACCTGCTGCATATCGCCACGCAACAGACGTTCAAAGGCTTCGATACCCTCGTCCTCAGTGAGTGCGGACATTCCCGAGAAGCTCAATAGCGATGCATCCTCAAGTGAAATCTTCATGCCGCCAGTTGCCCACAAAGGCCAGCCGATCGAGAGACTCTTGCCAAAACGCTGACCTTGCCGGCACAGCGCATCGCGCCACACGGCGTGGCTATCCATGAAGCGATTGGCTACGGCATAAGCGCCGGAGCCCAGATCGCCCAGCATCGCAGAGACGGAGGAGAAATTGACGAAAAAGTCCAGCGGTTCACTCCGGGTAGCACGGTCCAGGGCCAACAGGCCGTCGATCTTCGGCGCCAGCAAGTCGGCAAAGGCCATCTCATCCAACTGGGTAATCAGCGTGTCGCTGGCCACCCCAGCGCAATGCAGGACGCCATCGAGCCGGCCATAAACCTGTTTGGCGACAGCCAGCAAAGCATCGGCCTGCCCGGCCTGGGCGATATTGGAGCAGTGGTAATGCACCTCTGCACCGACAGCGCGCAACGCCTCGATCTGCGCCAGTGCTTCGTCGTGCAGCCGCTCGCTGCGTCCGCTCAGTATTAATCTTGCCTGGTAGTGCGTAGCCAGGTAACGGGCCAGCACCAGGCCAAGCTTGCCGGCGCCGCCAGTGATCAGATACACGCCACGCGACTTCAGCGGAAGCGCATTCTGTGCCATGCCCATGCCGGACGGATCGAAAGGCGTCAGGCTGCGCAGGTAGCGGCGGCCATTCCAGCGGGCGATTTCCAGTCCGGTAAGCGTCCCGGATGCATCGAATTCACTCTGCAACGCGGCCGCGAGTTCAGCCGTTTCAGCATGATCGGACCGGAGCGTGAACAATTCGAAGCGATGATTGATGGTCAGCAGCGATCTGGCATAGCCGGAGATCGCATCGTGCTGCGGCTGAATCGCTTCTCGCGTGGTCTCGAATACGTAGGCGCAACGCACGCTCTGGCCGAGCATCGCCTGTTCAAGTGCATTGAACAGGTGACGCATCGACAATATCCCGCGACGCAGGCTCTGCACGTCGTCATGATCGACTGCCGCAGTGAAGTCCTGCACATCTTGCAAGTAATGTGCAATGTGCGACGGCCGGAGATCCTGACTGGCCAGATGCGTCAGCAGTTCCGTATAAGAGTGAGCGCTGGCCGGATCGAAGCGGTAGTGCCGCTCGCCCAGCTTGGCAAATGCAGCGCCGGGCTGTGCCAGCACGACATTGGCCGATGATGCGAAGCGAAGCGACAATGTTTCGGCCAGCGGGGTATCGTCGGCGATCACCAAAATGGTCCGGCCTGAGAGCGTGGACGCTAGCGCAGGCAGCGCCGATGTCTCCAGCCAGTCATAGCCGTAGTACTGCAAAGTACGCGAGGCTTGCGGCTCCGCCTTGATCAACTGCCGAGCGGAGAAATTCCAAAGCTTGATCAGCACCCGCCCATCGCTATCGGTGACGACGATGTTGTATTTGCGCAGGCCGCTGTGAGGATCGGCCTGCAACTCAGCATCGACGACTGCGGTCGCGTAGGCATAGCATTCCTCGGTGAGCGGATGCCGAATCTCCAGTTCGCCCAGCGCGAACGGTACCAACGGCACCGTCGCATCCAGCGACTCCGAACCGATGGCGAGGCAAGTGCGCAGCGCGCCGTCGAACAGCGAAGGATGCAGACAGAAAGCCATGGCGTCATGCCACAGAAACTCCGGCAGCCTGATACGGCTGAGCGCGCCGTCTGCCATGCGATAGCGTGTCTCGGTAACCTGATAGCTGCTGCCATAGTGGAAACCCATGCGACGGAAGCTGTCATAGATTGCTTGCTTGTCTGCCTCTATGACTCCGTGGCTGCGCAGGGCATCGAGGTCGAGCCACTCATCCGCCACTGCTTCGTCACGGCGGCGATAATGCAATTCTCCTTCGACGCTGACGTCCTTGGTCGCGCTGCGGGTGATGTCGAATTCCACCGCATCGTCGACTTGCGTGAGCGTCACCGTCACTTCTTCAGGAGCATCCTTGATCTCGACCGGCTGGATCCAGATCAGATTGCGTATCCGGTCCACCGACCATTCCTCGCCCATCGCCAACTCACCGGCGGCGCGCGCCATTTCAAGGTAGGCGACGCCAGGCAGGATCACCCGCTTCTGGCCCGCTTCGACGATGTGATCGCGCAGGTAGAACTCCTGGCCGGTCAAGAGTTTGGCATAGCGCTGCTGCGTCAATGTCGATACATTGCGGTCGAGCAGAGGATGTAGCGCATCGTGACGGATGGCGCCGGTCGCGGCCGGTTTCTCTTCCACCCAATGCCGTTTTGTCAAGAACGGCATCACCGGGAACGAGAGGCGGCGGACTGACGCTGTACTTGTGCTGCGGGCCGAAGCCGGATCGGCGGCGAACAACAGATCGGCGTAGCGGCTCCATTCGATATCCAGCAGCGACACCCAGGCTTTGGCAAGTTGTGGCAGCCGTTTATCCTGCAACAGGGAACGCACCATCGCGTCGCGCTGTGTTTCATCGAGGATGGCGTCGAGTTTTTCGCTGTGTTTCTTGACGCTGCCGCGTTGCACCTGGTTCACGACGACGCCCTGCCGATACTGAGCAAGCGCGTCGATCAGGTCGTCGAGGCTCGAGATCACGACAGCGAGCCGTTCGTTCATGGCCTCGCGTCCTATCAGCGACGAATAGGCCAGGGAGCGCAAATCCAGCGTGCTGCCGCCCTGCTGGTGCTGGACCAGGAATGCCAGCACACGGTCGATGTACAGCGTCAGACGTTCCTCGCTGTCGGCCGACAGCACGAACAACAACGGCTGCGGCAGCGATGCCGGAACATGTTGCGTCGTAATCGCGGCCGCAGCCTCGTATTCTTCGATAAGAACGTGCGCATTCGCCCCGCCCGCTCCGAATGAGCTGATGCCCGCGCGCCTGCTTGCCGGCTTGCCGCTAGCGCCGGGCCGGGCTGGCGCATGCCAGTCTTCGAGCGCCTGCACCACACGGAATGGGGTCTTGGCGAAATCGATATTCGTATTCAGCAGCGTCGAATGCAGCGACGGTGCAATGCGCCGATGACGCATTTGCAGCAGGATCTTGGTCAACGCCGCCATGCCGGCGGCGGATTCCAGATGGCCGATATTGGTTTTCACCGAACCGATGCGGCAGGACTGCGCTGTCACCGAGCTCCCGCCATCACCAACATCGCCACCGCGGGCCTGCTTTCCCATGTCCTGCGCGGCAGAGTTGAAGGCTTTCGACAGGCCGGTAATTTCGATCGGATCGCCCAGTGAAGTACCGGTGCCGTGCGCCTCGATGTAGTCGATCGAACTCGGGTGCCAGCCGGCGCGACGCAACGCCTTGCCGATCACATTGCTCTGTGCGACCTGGTTGGGCACGGTGTAGCCGTTGGTCTTGCCGCCGTGATTGACGGCAGAGGCCTTGATGACAGCGTGGATCTGGTCGCCGTCTTCGATGGCCTGCCTGAGCGGCTTCAATAGCACGGCGCCGACACCCTCGCCCGGTACGTAACCGTCGCCGCCGTCGCCGAATGCACGGCAGCGTCCATCAGTGGAGAGAAATTGTCCTTGCGCCAGCAACTGATATTTGAGCGGATGGACGATCAGGTTGACGCCGCCGGCAATCGCCATTTGGCAATCGCCATTGCGGATCGCCTGGCTGGCCAGATGGATAGCGGTCAGCGAGGACGAACACATCGTGTCCAGCGCTACGCTGGGGCCGTTCAGATTCAGGAAATAAGACACCCGATTGGCGATTGAGGAAGACAACGCCGCCGGCCGGCCATACTTGCGCTGCTGCTCGGACACGTCGATGGCTTCGTAGTGTCCCCACATCACGCCGACGAACACACCGACATCGCGATCCTTCAACGCCTGCCGGGTATAGCAGGCATCTTCCAGGCATTCCCAGGCGGTCTGCAGGAACAGGCGCTCCTGCGGATCGGTGATCTCCGCCTCACGTGGGGAAATACTGAAGAAGCCCGCATCGAACTGATCGATATCGTCAATGAAGCCGCCCCACTTGCTATATACCTGCCCCTTGGCATTGCGGTCGGGGTGGTAGTGCTTCTGGTGATCCCAGCGCGATAACGGAATCTCGGTGATGCTGTCCCGGCCCGCACTGAGGTTCTGCCAGAATTCCTCGACGTTGCGGGCGCCCGGATAGCGGCCGCTGAGACCGATGATGGCAATCTCCTGATCCTGATGGCTGGCCGACATCGCCGTACCGCCCGCCTGCGCGAATCGTGTAGAAAATCGCGAAAAGCCAGGCGCGCTCGCTGTCGTGCTTGTCGTGCGCACCGCGCTCGGCGGTGCTGCGGTGTCGGCGTCGGTACTCACGCCCACCGTGGCTGTCACGGCGCGACCGACAGGCTGCGGCGCTGCTGCCCAGATCGCCGCAGCCCAATCGTCCAGAGTTGCATGGCGGTACATGGGGCCGATATCGATGCCGCCAAACTCCTGCCGCAACGCATGCATCAGCCGGACATGGCTAATCGGATCGATCGGCCATTCTGCCAGTGCTGTTGTGTCCGTGCAATTCCGCGCATCGTCGCCCAAAGTCTCCCGCAGGCAGACGAATAGGCGCGAGCGAAGCGCTGCCGGCCCGAGGTCGGCGACCTCAACCACTATAGTTTTTGGCTGCGGGCTTGGCGCCGACTGATGATTCGACGATGTCGCGGCAAGGCTGCGCACCTGCTCCGCATGGCTGTCGAGGAAGTATTCCGACAGGCTGTGCAGATCCTGATATTCATAGAACAAGGTCTTCGGCACTTCACCGAAGGTCGGATGCAGTTTTTCGGTGAGGGTAAGAATCATCACCGAATCGATGCCGTAATTTTCCAGCGCACTTTTCGGGTCGATCTGCTCGGCCGGAACCTTCGTCACCGTCGACAGCAATTCGACCAGATGGGCCACCACGGCAGCCTGCTGCGCTTCCTGACCGGCCGGAGCGCTTATGGCGTCGGTCGGTTGCGGCATCGGCTGTGGAATCAGTTGCAAAGCCGGCGCCGCCGCGAGGACTGGCGAGACCGCCGCGAGACCGCGTACTTGCTCCATATGGCTGTCGAGGAAGTATTCCGACAGGCTGTGCAGATCCTGATATTCGTAAAACAAGGTCTTCGGCACTTCGCCGAAGGTCGGATGCAGTTTTTCGGTGAGGGCAAGAATCATCACCGAATCGATGCCGTAATTTTCCAGTGCACTTTTCGGGTCGATCTGCTCGGCCGGAACCTTCGTCACCGTCGACAACAGGCCGACCAGGTGAGTCACCACGGCGGCTTGCAGTGCTTCCGGGTTGTCCGAGCCGCTCGTGGCGACGCTCAGGCGCGGCTGCGCTGAAGCTGGCGTGGCAGCGGTGATCGCCGCGATAGCCGCGCGCCGCGCAGGTTCGCTGACCTTAGCGGGGGATCGGCTGAGGCCGAGAGACGGCGCCGCCTGGATCACCAGTTGCTCGATCCGCGCCAGCACCCGGCCGGCGGCATCCAGAAGGTCGATGTCGTAACTGTGCTGATCGGCGTGGCGCGCCTCGACATTGGCGCGACGCGCATGGGCGAAGCAACTGCCGACGATCGGCAGCAGCACTTCAATGCGCTGCAACCGTACCGGCGCATGCACGCCCCGCAACGCAAAACCCAGACCGCCGATACCCAATGCCGTCCTGACTGCGCCGTCCAACAGCGCAGGCGGCAGCGTGAAACCCTGCACAGCCGGCATAGCGAGCTGCGTCGGCAGGCTTAGCTGCGCCAGCGCTTCGTCCGCATTGAAATGCAGAACGTCGAATACCTGGAAGCTGGGGCCGAAGTTGAAACCCATTTGGGTGAACGCGGCGGCAATCGCTTCGCGGCTCTGCATCTGGCAACGGCCGATAATGGCGTGCAGATCGACCATGCCGGCGGAGGTAGACAGGGGCGACGCCCCGAATTCCAGCATGCCTTGCGAATAGATCTGGCGCGTATCGCCATGCGCTTGATAAATCTCGAAATGGACGCCGTCGGCGGCCGGGATCAGACCGATGTCGAAGCTGCTGCTGCCTTCGTTGACAAAGATCGGCTTCAGCCATTGCACATCACGCAAGGCGCACACCGGTTCGCTGCTGCCAAGCCGTCCGGCGGCCAGCGCCATCTCCAGATAGGCCACGCCAGGCAGGATGCGGTTACTGCCGAGCTGATGGTCACGCAGGAAGAATTCCTCGGCACGGAAGGTCTTGCGGAATGTCTGTTCTTCCAGGGTCGAAACATTGCTGTCGATCAGCGGATGCAGTGCCGCGCTGGTGGCCACAACGCCGGGCTTGGTGACCCAATAGCGCTGGCGCTGATACACGTAGCCGGGCAGCGACAAACGCTTGCGCGCCTGTGGCGCGTGCAGTTGCGCCCATTCGACGGCATGGCCGCTGACCCAGGCTTTGGCGAGCTGAGGCAGATCGCCTTGAGCCAGCCACTGCGCCACCGGCGGCGCCGATGCGGCAGCTTTGGCCTGATCGAGATGACCGCTGAACAAGTCGGTGTCTGTGCCACTACTGCTACTGTTAACATATGCCCGCAGCGCAGCGACCAGTTGCGCGCCGCGCACGGCCACCACCGCCAGCCGGTGCTCCATGGCGACGCGACCTGTCTGCAGGGTGTAAGCCGCGTCTTGCAGCGATAGCTCCGGGTTGGCCTCGACGAAGGCCGCGAGATTCTCGGCCATCGCCTTCAGCGCAGTCTCTTTTCTTGCCGATAGCATGATCAACGCCGGGCGATCGCGATCCTGATCGTTCGCGCTTTCCGATTCGGTGTATTCCTCGACGATCAAGTGCGCGTTGCTGCCGCCCGCACCGAATGAGCTGATACCCGCCAGGCGCGGCAGCTCCATGCGCCGGGTGCTGCCGTCCTGATCCGTGACGTCGAGCCACGGACGACTCCATTCCTGCAAGGTACGCTGTACGCGGAAGGGAGAGTTTTTGAAATCGATGTACGGGTTGAGAACGTCCGACTGGATCGAAGGCGCCAGCGTGCGGTGCTTCATTTGCAGCAGGATCTTCGTCAATCCGGCAATCCCTGACGCCGCCTCCAGGTGGCCGATGTTCGACTTCACCGAGCCGATGGCGCAATACTGGTGCTCCTGTTGCGCGAAGGCTTTGTTCAAACCCGCGATCTCGATCGGATCACCAAGGCTGGTGCCGGTGCCGTGCGCTTCCAGATAGCTGATATGACGCGGATTCACGCCCGCTGCCTGCAGCGCATCCTGGACCAGCATGGCCTGGCGTTTCGGATTGGGTACGGTAAAGCCCGAAGTCTTGCCGCCATGATTGACCGAAGTGCCTCGGATGATGCCGTAAATGTGGTCGCCGTCGGCCCGCGCCCGCGCCAGTGATTTGAGCAGCACTGCGCCGACGCCCTCGCCCGGCACATAGCCGTCACCGCCCTCGCCGAAGCTGCGGCAGCGACCGTCGGTAGATAGGAAATGCATATCCGACAACAGGTTGTATTTATTGATATGCAGCGAAAGATTGACCGCGCCGGCGATAGCGACGCCGATTTCGCCGGCGCGGATTGCCGCGCACGCCAGGTGGATTGCGGTCAGCGACGACGAGCATGCGGTGTCGATCGTGATGCTGGGACCGGAGAAATTAAAGTAGTGCGAAACCCGATTGGCCACCGCCCAGTAGAACGAATGCGGTGTGGCCCAGGTGTGCGGCTGCCCTTCCACGCCATGGAGCTGGTAGTCGCCCCACATCAGGCCGACATAGACGCCGACCCGATTTTCTCGTACGCCTAACGGTGAAACCAGCTTATCCGCGGTGTAACCCGCGTCTTCGATGGTGAGCGCAGCCGTCTCCAGAAACAGCCTTTCGTTCGGATCCATGTTCTCCGCCTCTTTGGGCGAAATATTGAAGAACAGCGGATCGAACTGATCGACCCCTTTCAGGAAGCCGCCCCACTTGCTGTACGTCTTGCCGATCACCGCCGGTCCAGGCTGGAACGTGGTCTCGATATCCCAACGGTCGGACGGAATTTCCACCACGCAGTCACGGCCGAATTTCAGGTTTTCCCAGAATTGCTCCAGACTTTCAGCCTCGGGATAACGTCCCGACAAGCCGATGATGGCAATGTCGTCATGTTCGGCAGCGGCTGAAAACATGCTGTCGGCAGCCGACAGCGTCGCCGGCGCATCCATGGCAGCGCTCTCGGACCGTACCGGCCCGGCGGCGTCGATCATTTTCCCACCCAGTTCGGCTTGCACGATAGCCCGGCATGACTCGGCGTGATGCTCGATGAAGAAGGCCGTGAGTTCACCCAAGGTTTGGTGTTCGAAAAACAATGTCTTCGGCAAACTCCCGAATTTCTTCTCCATCGAATTGACCAGGTCGATCATCACGATCGAATCGAAGCCGTATTCCCGGAACGAACGGGTCAGCTCGAAATCCGAAGAAATCTGCAGCTGCGCGGCGAATAGCTCTGCCAGATAACGCGCAACTGCAGTGCTCAAATCGCCTCCGGCTACCGGGGATTGACTGTGTGCATATGGCGCGGAATGCATTTTTGCAGGCATGGCAGCAGCAACCACAGCGGCAACCGGCATCGCCGTGGCAACGACACCCAGCACTTCCTGTACTTTGGCGGCGTCGCCCGGCATTACCACCAGCTGGCTATTCGGCTGGGTGAGAGCGTATTCGAATATCTCTATGCCTTGTGCGCTCAGCAAAGGGACCAGGCCGAAGCTGCGATGCAGGTTTTCTTCTTCCTTATCGGTCAGCCGCATGCCGCCTTCTTTCCAGTACGGCCAGTTGATCGACAGGGTTTTGCCGTGACGCGATGCTTGCCGGCGCAAGGTGTCGCGCTGGTGCGCGAAATAGTCCTCGAAGGCGTTGCCGAAACCGTAATCGCATTGTCCGATGTTGCCCAGCACGCCGGTGACGGAAGAAAACAGCGCGAAGAAGTCCAGCGGTTCATCTCGCGTTTCGATATCAAGATGCCAAGTCCCCAGCGTCTTGGGCGCGACCACGCGTGCAAACGATTCCGGGCTCTTGCGAAGGATGAAATCATCCTCGATGACACCGGCGGAATGAATCACGCCGTTGAGTTGATGGCCTGCCGCATGAATGCTGTCGATCGCGCGACGTACATCGTCACGGTTAACAACATCGCAGGTCAGGAACGAGGCGTGACCGCCCAGCGACGACAGCTCATTGAGCGTAAGGCGGTGCTGCTCGGTGGGGGCGGAACGGCCGGTCAGGAACACGGTTGCCTGATAGCGCTCACATAAATGGCGCGCAAAAAGCAGGCCCAGCGCGCCCATACCCCCGGTAATGAGGTAAACACCTTCTTTGCGCAAGCTGGCCTTCAAGTCGGCAAAGGTAGCCGGCGGCAAAGAATTGGCGTCGAGCTGGCGAAATTTTCTGACTGACCGGACATCGTCGCTGTAGCTGACATCGACATCTTTATCGGCAGCGTGAAATTCTTTAAAAACCAGCTCGGCCAGGCGCTGCGCGGGCAACTCGGCCAGATCGCACTGCACAACCCGGCCGCTATAGCTGGGTTTCTCGATTCTCAAGGTTTTATAGAGTCCGCTCAGGCCCTGGTATTCAGGACGCTGCGGCTGCCTGGAAACCAAGTGCAGGAATTTTGCGCGCTTGGTGCCACGCATCATCGCCTTGACGAGGGCAAACAGGTTTTGAGCGATCTTGCCAACCGGCGAATCCGGGCTATCGGATGCAATTTGCGCAATATCGCTGGTCAAACGCGGCGCAATCAACAGTACATGATCGAGCTTGCCGCCCCTGGACGCCAATGCGGCGACAGCCGCCTCGTAATCTTCCAGCCGGCCCGGCCTGACATGCAGTGCGCCGGCATCTTCCACGGCAACCTCGGAGCCGAAATACAAATGCTCGATCCGAGTCGACGCAAACTGCGAAGAAGTCCGCAGCTGTTGTGTCAGCCAGCTTGCATCATTGGGATCGCCCACCAGGAGCAGATGATCGATGGCCCCCTCGGATGCTGCGCCAGCGATCGGCTGCGTGGTCCAGACCGGGGTGTACAAGCTCTGCTGGAGCTCTGGCGACAGGCGTGCCTCGAAAGACGGCGCCATGGGCGGCGCGAATGAAGCATCGGCCGCCATCGGCCGGATGCTAAGCCCTCGAAACGCGAGGCATATACGTCCTTGGCCTGAACCGTCCGCATCGATCACATCGATGTCGATCTTCTTGCTGGATGCGTCGGCGGAATGACCCGGCGCATAGCGCACCCAGGCGTGCATGGCGGACGTGCAGCGGTGGTAAACATCCAGGCGATCCAGGGCAAAGGGTAAAAACGTCGTAGCCGAGGCATCGCCAATCTCAACACCAGCGACGAACGCCACCGCAGCCTGAAGCGCCGCATCCGCTGTACTGGGATGAATGACATAGGGCTCGCTGCCTGCGACCAGCTGCGCCGGAAGAGATAGTTGCGCGATGCACTGATGCGTACCGCTGTGAAGCTGAGCTATTGCCTGCTGGGCAGGACCGTAATTCAAACCGAGATTTGCCAGCGATCGATAGCACTGCTCTGCCGAATACACCTGTCCGTCACAAGCTCGTTTCAGCGCTGCAATATCGAGCGCCGCGAGATTTGCCGCGGACACGATGTCGACGCTACCGCGACAATAGATCTGCGGGAGTGCGCCGATCTCGGCGCTCGTCACCTGGAACGCCAGGCCGGTGCCGCCCTGTCGGCCAACGCCGGCGGAGTCGGCGCTCTCAGGCCACAACTTCACATGCACCGAAACCGGCTCGCCTCCGACCTCAAGCGGCCGCATCCACAGCACATCGGAAAGTTGTACCGACCCGGGGTCTGCGCCTAGCGCATCGACAATCGCGGCCCGGACCATCTCCAGATACACCACGCCCGGTAATACCGGCTGGGTCTTGATCACATGGTCGGCCAGGAAAAATTCCTTGCCGGTAAAGGTCGATGCATAACGTTGCGTTCCAATCATGGAAACGTTACGCTGCAACGCCGGATGCAGCGCCTGCCTCTGGTCCGCATCGCCCCTGTCGTCACTTTCCGCGATCCAGAAGCTATCGCGCGAGAAGGGATAAGTCGGTAACGAAACAGGCTTTACAACAGCCTCTCCGAACAGCGTAACCCACGGCAGGTCGACGCCTTCGGCATACAGGTCTGCGAGCTGTTGCAGCGCCGCAGGGTATTTTGCGCCCTTCAATCTTGGCTTGGCGCTGAGCTGTTTGAGCAACTTCTGTCCCGCCTGAACCGCATCGGGTGCGGGCGACTTCTGGCCCTGGCCCGTTACGCTGCTGGCGCCCGCATCAATGGCGATGGACTGGCCGAGCTTTTCGATCAATTCCTGGACATTAGCTGCAATGCAGGAGAACCGATGCTGGAAATGCTCGCGTCTTGTCAACAAGGTAGCGCTGATATCCAGCAGATCGCTCTGCCCGGCGTCATCGCGCAACCAAGCCGAGATATCTTTCTGCTTTTGCAGCAGCGCTTCGCTGCTCTTCGCAGACAGGGCGATCAGATATGATGGACGCTTCGACTGCGACGGCAGTGCTTTCTGCGAATGTTGCGATGGCGGCGCTTCTTCCAGCACCAGGTGGGCGTTGGTGCCGCCGAAGCCAAACGAACTGACGCCCGCCCGGCGAGGTTGATCCTTATTCTTATCTACCTGGGCCCACTCGCGCGTCTCGCCGAGAATATAGAACGGCGTTTCGTTGATCGAAATCTTCGAATTCAGTGTTGTAAAGTCGTGCAGTGCCGGCAAGGTGCGATGCTTGAACGCCATCAAGACCTTGATCGCTCCCGCAACCCCCGCTGCCGCCTCCAGATGACCGATATTGGTCTTGACCGAACTCAAGCCGCAGAACGCATTACCCAAATGGATGTCTTGCTTATCGGCCAGGGTCTGAAAGGCCGTCAGCAAACCCTCGAATTCTATAGGGTCCCCCTTCGGCGTTCCCGTTCCATGCGCTTCGATATAGCCGACGCTATCTACCGGAATGCCTGCCCGTTCATGCGCAGCAACAATGACCTCCGCCTGAGCCCGTGGGCTGGGATAGGTCAGCGTATAGGTTGCCCCGCAATGATTGACGGCGCTGCCTTTTATTACACCATATATAGAGTCGCCGTCTGACAGCGCCTTATCCAGTGGCTTAAGCAACAGCAAGCCGGCGCCTTCTCCGCGTACGTAGCCGTCGGCACTGTCATCGAAGGTTTTGCAGGTTCCGGTCGGCGACAGCATGCCCATCTTGGAAAACGAGATATGCCGCGTAGGCGTCAGCAGCAGATTGATGCCGCCGGCCAGCGCCATCTCGCAATCGCCGAATTCCATCGCCTGGATTGCGCTGTGGATGGCGTTGAGCGAACTGGAGCACGCCGTGTCGATCGGAATGCTGGGACCGCGAAAATCGAAATAGTGCGACACGCGATTGGCAATCATGGCGGTCGCCGTGCCGGTGGAATTGTGCGCCTCGATCAATGGCTCGTCGCGCTCCTGCAATTCCTTATAGTCGTGATTGAATACGCCGACGATGACGCCGACCTTTCTGCCACGTAGCTGCGATGGCGGAATACCGGCGTCCTCCAGGCATGACCAGGTTAGCTCAAGCATGATGCGCTGCTGTGGATCCATGCTTTGGGCGACTTTGGGCAGCACGCCGAAGAACCGGTTGTCGAACGCATCCACGCGCTCGATGAATCCACCCCATTTGCTCAAGCTTTTATTGATTTTGGTTCGAGAATCGCCCCAGTAGGCTTTCCAATCCCAGCGGCTGGAAGGCACAACAGAAATACTGGCTTTGCGTTCGGCCAGATTGGCCCAGAACATATGGTGATCATTTGCACCTGGAAAACGACAAGCGATTCCGATAACAGCAACATCCATACTATGAACCCCAATCAAGTGGCTACGCGGCAGCCTGAAATCATGAATTTATTGCGATAGCATTACGCTCTGGCCATTAAATCAAATGACTTTCAATGTTAAAAATGTCAAAGAGTTATTTCTGCCGGGAGATAATATTTCTCTTCCGCAAGGAAAACCACCTGTAAACCTTTACAGGTGTCACCTGTAAACTCTTACGGGAGGATAAAAGGGAACTTCAGTCGCGATCGAGGCAGTCCGCATCCTGGTCTGCCGCCCTATGGGCCACCTCTAAAAGCCCGCCACCCATTGGTCTGATTCGGTAAAATTCTGGCATCAGCCAGAGCAGCGGGTACCCACGATGATGAAGCTGGGGATCAGCCTATTTGCAGAACATGAGCGCGAAGACCTGCGTATCAAGATCGGCGATCCGCTGGTCGGTTTGGGTGACCGCAAGGATTTGTACAATTTTGGGCAATAAGCCTAAAAGTAATAAAGACTCTAGGGCGTGTTGACATACCGAAAAGAAATCTTTCCATAGTTGCCGCCAAGGCCAGTTAACTTTTTATGGTTTGTGTTTACATTCGGAAATTTGGGCGGAACGAAGGATGTGACCTATTTTGCGAGACGGTCAGTGGGAACGGATTGCGCCACTGCTGCAAGGCACACCAGGCGATAGCGGTCGAAAAGGTGTTGACAATCGATTGTTTGTTGAAGCTGTATTGTGGATCGCTCGCACCGGCTGCCCATGGCGCGATTTGCCTGCGGAATTTGGTTTGTGAAATAGCGTCCATGTTCGCTTTGCGCGCTGGTCGGACAAACAGGTGTGGTTAAAAGTCTTTGCGGAGTGGACTGCCCCCCTCGGACTGGACCAAGGTTGATCGAGAATTTAAGCCGCTTTACTCGCGTTCAGTGCGCCCCTCCTGGGTTGGGGTGCTGTACTTTTATGCTCCCCCTGCCCAGCGGCGCAGCAGAAGTGTAAACAGTTATGCCTGCAAAATGTCCATTGTTTACACAATACCGTTAAGCACATGCAATTTTGCAAGCCTCTCGAGGTGCTGTACATAGGGGAAAGCACCCACCGTTGACAATCCTTCTAACTATATAGAAAGACTTAATTTGTCGCATGGTCACTCTTCAATACAAACATAAAAACAAAAAACTGCGTGGCGCGACGGCGGCGCCGGCAATGCTGCCGACACCCTCAACGTGCGCTTATACAACCGTGGTGACGCCGCGATTGGCGAGCTGGTCGGCGCGCTCGTTGCCGACGTGGCCGGCGTGCCCCTTGACCCAGCGCCATTCGATCTTGTGCCGGGCCTGGGCGGCGTCCAGCGCCTGCCACAGGTCGACGTTTTTCACGGGTTCGCGCGCCGCGGTTTTCCAGCCGCGCGCTTTCCAGCCGTGTATCCATTCGCTGATGCCTTTTTGCACGTACTGGCTGTCGGTAAACACGATGACTTCGCAAGGTCGGGTCAAGGCGGTCAGCGCCTCGATCACGGCTTTCAGCTCCATGCGGTTGTTGGTGGTGTTGCGTTCGCCGCCGAACAATTCTTTTTCCTTGCCGTCCGCTACCAGCAGCGCACCCCAGCCGCCGGTGCCAGGATTGCCCTTGCAGGCGCCGTCGGCAAAAATTTCTACTTTATCCATGCTGTCTTTCATTACTCTGTTTACTTTGTTATCGGGATAGCCTGCAGCGCAGGCCATTCTCTGGAAACCGTGGTTGCGTGCTTATGAGCGCTGATTGCGCGCTTACTCCGCGCCGCTCTGATCCGCCTTGTGGATCTTGTTGGTGGCCGGCACGCCGCGTCCGGCCTTGATCGCCTGCTTGCTGAACGCCGGACCGATCAGGTGCATGCCCTTGACCCGCTTGATCGCCTGCACAATATATACCGCGCCGAAATACGGCCACCAGCGGTTGCCGGCTTTCTCCATGAAAGCGGAACGGTGCAGCCATTTGCTGCTGGTGTACGGCGGCGCATAGCAGCCGAAGTGGCCGCGGTTGACCTCCATGTTCAGCAGCTTCAGCCAGTCCTTCAGCCGCAGCAGGCTGATGAATTCGGCGTTCTGCGGGAGGAAATGCGCGCCCGACATGCGTCCCATGGTTTGCCGAATGCCCCACAGGCTGGCCGGATTGAAACCGCAGATGATGACCTGCCCTTCCGGAATCAGCACACGCTCCACCTCGCGCAGTATCTGGTGCGGCTCGGCGGCAAATTCCAGCACATGCGGCAGCACCACCAGGTCCAGGCTTTGCGAGGCGAACGGCAGTTCGGCGAAATCGTGGGTCACCACCACACCGGACTGCGCTTCGCCCACTTCAGGCAAGCGGCTGTCGGTCAGCCATTTATGGCGCATGCGATTGGCCTGCAAGGCCTTGATCTGCGGCACGCCGATTTGCATCGCATTGAAGCCGAAGATGTCCGCCGTCATCGCATCCAGGCGCGCCTGCTCCCATTCCAGCATGTAACTGCCGGTGGGCGTCTGCAGCCAGGGGCCGAGCGCTATAATGGACTTTTCTGCTGACGGATTTGCCATGCCTGCCTTGTTCGATAAATCACTGGATGAATCTTTAAATAAGTCGCTAAGTGTATTGGCGGTGCCGGCTTTTAACGACAATTATCTTTGGCTGATTCACGATGGCCGCCTGGCCGCCGTGGTCGATCCCGGCGATGCCCAGCCGATCCTGGCATCACTGGCCGCGCATGGCCTGACGCTTGCCGCTATTTTACTGACTCATCACCATGCTGACCATGTCGGCGGCGTACAAACTTTGCTGCAGCATTATAAGGTGCCGGTGTTCGGCCCTGCCGGCGAAGCCATCGCTGGCGTCACCAGGCCGCTGCGCGAAGGCGATACCGCCATCCTTCCGGAGCTGGGGCTGAGCTTGTCGGTGCTCGATGTTCCTGGCCACACCAGCGGCCATATCGCCTATGTGGCGCAGGGCCAGCCCTGGCTGTTTTGCGGCGACACCCTGTTCGCCGGCGGCTGCGGGCGGCTGTTTGAAGGCAGCCCGGGGCAGATGGTCGCCTCACTGGCAAAACTGAGCGGCTTGCCGGGCGACACCCTGGTCTATTGCGCGCATGAATATACCATCTCGAACCTGCGCTTTGCCCTGGCGGTCGAGCCGGACAATGCCCGGCTGGTTGAACGCATGACAAACGAACAAGCCAAGCGCGCCCGTCAGCAAGCGACCGTACCGTCGACCATTGCACTGGAAAACGCCACCAACCCGTTCCTGCGCTATCGGCAGCCAACCATCGTCGCCAGCCTGCAAGACAGCGGCCGCCTCGCCGGAAAAGACGGGCCGGTGGCGGCTTTCGCCGCGCTGCGGGAATGGAAAAACGATTTCAAATAATCCGGCAGAGCGCGATGCCTGCCTTAAAGATTGATAGTGATCGATCGCTCGGGATCGTTAGATAGTCTCCGCATATCGATTTCCGGAAAGTAATACCTAATAAATCAATCACTTATCGCATGTAACATTGCAATTTCCGCTTGACGGGAGAAAACCGCCTTACGTACACTGCGTCTAATCCATTATTACCGGTCGATGACATCCCGGTCACATAAATTGAACCCATGTACCAGCTAAAACTCAAGACATTCGCCTTTGCCGCGCTCGCTTTTTTCGGCACTCCGCTCTTGGCTCAAGCCAACGACATTTCCATCTACACCCCCACTTTCAGCCTGATCGACCCGAACGACCCCAGCGCCGGCATGCTTGGCATGGAGCAAGTCGACATCTGGGCGCGCATACGCAAGGGCTTTGGCATCCCGGACCTGGATAACCAGCAGGTGGTCAACCAGACCGATTTCTACAGCGCCCGGCCCGAATATTTTGAACGCACCACAGTGCGTGCCTCCCGCTATCTGTTTCACGTAGTGCAAGAACTGGAAAAACGCGGCATGCCGACCGAACTGGCGCTGCTGCCGTTTATCGAGTCTTCGTTCAATCCGGAGGCCTATTCCAGCGCCAAGGCGGCCGGCATGTGGCAGTTCGTGCCCGCCACCGGACGCGACTACAACCTCAAGCAAAACATGTTCAAGGATGAGCGCCGCGATGTCCTGGCCTCGACCGACGCCGCCCTGACCTACCTGCAAAAACTGTATGGCATGTTCGGCGACTGGCAGCTGGCGCTGGCTGCCTATAACTGGGGCGAAGGCTCGGTGCAGCGCGCCATCAACAAGAACCAGGCCGCCGGCCTGCCGACCGATTTCAACAGCCTGGCGCCGCTGATGCCGGCCGAAACCCGCAATTACGTCCCCAAACTGCAAGCCGTCAAGAACATCATTGCGGCGCCGGACATGTATAACATTGCCTTGCCCAAGGTCGACAACCAGCCCTACTTCGTCACCATCGGCAAGACCCGCGACATCGACGTCAAGGTCGCCGCGCAACTGGCCGAACTGTCGCTGGAAGAATTCAAGGCCCTCAACCCGCAGTTCAACCGCCCGGTCATCATCGGCAGTTCCGACACCAAGATCCTGCTGCCGGAAAGCAATGCCGAGAAATTCAAGAACAACCTGACCAAGTGGACCCACACGCTGTCTTCCTGGACCTCGCATACGGTAGGCAGCGCGCGCGAGCGGATTGAAACCATCGCCGCCAAATTCGACACCACGCCAGCCGTGATCCGCGAAGTCAACCACATCCCGCCAAGAATGCTGCTGAAAGCCGGCTCCACCATCCTGGTGCCGAAAACCGAAGAAGCCAACAGCGACATCACAGCTGAAGTCGCCGACAACGCCACCATGGCAGTGACGCCGGATGCGCCGGAAAGCCGCCGCATCTACGTCAAGGTCGGCAAGCGCGATACGCTGGCCTCGATCGCCGCGCGCTATCGCGTCAGCGTCAGTCAGGTGAAGGCCTGGAACGGCCTGCATCACGACAGCGTCAGCCGTGGCCAGAGCCTGCAGCTGCAAGTGCCTAACCGCATGGTGGCGTCCAGCTCCGGCGGCAAGAAAGCCGGCCATAACGTGCGCTATCACACTGCCGCCGCCAGCCGCGGCAGCAGCAAAACCAAGGTGGCCGTGAAAAAGAACGGCAAGCCGGTGGTTCTGGCCTCATCCCGCGGCTCGCGCAGCTGATATTTATCTTCAGCGCTGCCGCCAAAAGACCCCTGTCGCTGGCCTGCCAGCGTCGCGGGTCTTTTTTAAAAACCTGGGAATTGTCGAAAAAGCAATATCAGGCCAGGCAGCGACATAGTTGCCCTTCGCCCGCCGAACCCCTACAATCTTGCCCTGTTCGCTAACAACCTCAAGCACACCCCCGCCCGCACTACAAACGGCGCGCACATCTGGAGTCAATATGGCATTCCTGCAAGGCAAAAAAATTCTGATCACTGGTTTGCTGTCCAACCGCTCGATCGCTTATGGCATCGCACAAGCCTGCAAACGCGAAGGCGCCGAACTGGCGTTCACCTATGTCGGCGAGCGCTTCAAGGAACGCATCACCAATTTTGCGAAAGAATTCGGCAGCGAATTGATTTTCGACTGCGACGTCGGCAGCGACGAGCAGATCAATGCGCTGTTTGCCGACCTCGGCAAATCCTGGGACCACCTGGACGGCCTGGTGCACGCCATCGGCTTCGCCCCCGCCGATGCGATTGCCGGCGATTTCCTGGACGGCTTGTCGCGCGAAGGCTTCAAGATCGCGCATGACATTTCCTCCTACAGTTTCCCAGCCATGGCCAAGGCGGCGATCCCGCTGCTGCGTCCGAATTCGGCGCTGCTGACCCTGACCTACCTCGGTTCGGAACGGGTTGTCCCCAACTACAACACCATGGGCCTGGCCAAGGCTTCGCTGGAAGCCAGCGTGCGTTACATGGCCGGCTCCCTGGGCCCGAAAGGCATCCGCGTCAACGGCATTTCGGCGGGACCGATCAAGACCCTGGCCGCCAGCGGCATCAAGGGCTTCGGCAAGATCCTGGGCTTCGTCGCCGAGCACGCGCCGCTGCGCCGTAACGTGACCGTGGAAGATGTCGGCAATGCGGCAGCCTTCCTGCTGTCCGACCTGTCTAGCGGCATCACTGGCGAAATCACCTATGTCGATGGCGGCTTCTCGCACGTGGTGGGCGGCATCGCCGAGTAATCCTGGACCCCGCAGGGCTGCGCAGGAATGCGGGGCCGAAAAAAATCCCGGCAGTGCATGCCGGGATTTTTTTTGGGGAACCGTGCTGTGCGTTTTACTGATGCACAGTGACTTCGACCCGACGGGCATCGGCATCGTTGCCGCCCAGCGAGACTTGCGGCTTGTCCAGCACGACGCGGCTTTCTTCGACGCCGGCGGCGACCAGCACGGCGCGCACTGCCTTGGCGCGCTCTTTCGACACTTCGGCGTTGACATCGGCGTTGCCGCTGGCGTCATGGTAGCCGGAGACGGCGACGGTCGCGGCGCTGTTGGCCTTCAGGTACATGACGATGGGGGCGACGTCGGTGCCAGCGCTGGCCGGCACTTCGGACTTGCCGGTTTCGAAGAAGATTTTGACAGCGCCGGGAATGCCGGCAGCGGCCTGTTCCGCACTCGCAGCAACGTTAGCGACAGCCGGAGCTTCCGCACTCTGGGGCGCCGACACCGTTGTCGCCGGCTTGCCGCCGCCCTTGCCTGAGGTAAGGCCAAAGTAGCCTGCCAGGAACAGCATCGCCACCACGACCACGCCAACGATGGCCCAGACGATTCCCAATGCTGCCTTTTGTTCGCTATCGTTATTTTCCATGCAAGCACTCCTATTGTTGATTAGTAAATATTTGATTGTATCCGAATCCGCAAAAGACCAATACGCGCTACCGGCAAACAACGATATAGCGACAAATCAACGACATATTCCCGGCAATTGCATGAATATGCTGCACCAAGTCTGAAAGTATTGTATTATTCTGTGCTGCGTTGCAATAACGAGCGCAGACAGTGCACTGCTTCACGATCATATCCAGTTTCCGGTGCTCTGTAAAAACCTGCTGTAAAAATAATATGTAGCTGCGCAAGCCTAGGCGTGTCCTGATCTCTGTAGGACATTGCATTGTAAAAGCCCTCCCGCCTTGTGTGTCGATCCTGACACCGTCCCGGCGCAAAGCTTTTGTGCCGAAATTTCTTTGTATTTGTCTCTTAGTCATTTCGTTGGTTGGCGTTGCTTTTTTGCGTTCGCTGCATTCATCGCCTGGTCGATTGTTTGCGCGATTATTTGTAGCTTATGACGCTGCACTTTACGAAAGAAGAAAAATGACTTTTGAATCACTTGGCCTCCACACGTCCGTTATCAAAGCACTGACCGAAGCTGGCTACACCAAACCGACTGGCGTTCAAGAACAAGCCATCCCTGCCGCTATCGAAGGCCGTGACCTGCTGGTTTCCTCGCAAACCGGTTCCGGCAAGACTGCAGCATTCATGCTGCCTGCGCTGCACAAATTCGCTTCCGAGCAACAAGCCGCTCCTGCTGCTGCCGGCAAGACCCCAAATCAAGAAATGCAAGCTTCCCGTTCCCGCGGCGAGCGTCCGCGTTTCAAGCCGGCACAACCGAAGATGCTGGTATTGACGCCGACCCGCGAACTGGCTTTGCAAGTCACCACCGCGACCGACAAGTACGGTTCGCACATGAAGCGCGTCAAGGCGATTTCGATCCTGGGCGGCATGCCTTATCCAAAGCAGATGCAATTGCTGGCCAAGAACCCGGAAATCCTGGTTGCCACGCCTGGCCGTCTGATCGACCACATGGAATCGGGCAAGATCGATTTCTCGCAACTGCAGATCCTGGTGCTGGACGAAGCTGACCGCATGCTGGACATGGGTTTCATCGACGACATCGAAAAGATCGTCGACGCAACGCCTGAGTCGCGTCAAACCATGCTGTTCTCGGCGACGCTGGACGGCGTGGTCGGCAACATGGCAAAGCGCATCACCAAGAATCCGATGATCATCCAGATCGCCGGTTCCGCCACCAAGCACGAAAACATTCAACAGAAGGTTCACTTCGTCGACGACCTGTCGCACAAGAATCGCCTGCTGGACCACCTGCTGCGCGACGTCACCATGGACCAGGCAGTCGTTTTCACTGCCACCAAGCGTGATGCCGACACCATCGCCGACCGTCTGAACATCGCCGGTTTCGCTGCCGCTGCCCTGCATGGCGACATGCACCAAGGCGCGCGTAACCGCACCCTGGACAGCCTGCGCCGCGGTCAAGTCCGTGTGCTGGTTGCTACCGACGTTGCCGCTCGCGGTATCGACGTCCCGGCAATCACCCACGTATTCAACTACGATCTGCCGAAATTCCCGGAAGACTACGTCCACCGTATCGGCCGCACCGGCCGTGCCGGCCGTAACGGTGTTGCGGTATCGCTGGTGAACCACGCTGAAGGCGTCAACGTCAAGCGTATCGAACGTTTCACCAAGCAACTGATCCCGGTCGATGTGGTTGAGGGCTTCGAACCAAAGCGTTCGGCTTCGGCTCCGCGCTCGAACCACAAACCAGGCGGCTGGAAACCAGGCGACAACCGTGGCGGCGCAAAGCCGGGCGGCCGTACTTTCAGCAAGCCAGGCGCAGCACCGCGTAAAGAAGGCGGCGGCGGTGGCTACAAGGGCAACCGTTCCAACGACAGCGGCGCACGTCGCTCGTTTGGCGATCGTTAATCAGCCAGGCAAGTCGGGCGATCGCATGATCGCCGCGTAAGAAACGCAAAAAATAAAAAGGCCGCTGGAATTCCAGTGGCCTTTTTCATTGGGACAGGCTATCAATAGCGCTTCAGGCCGCCCATCCCAGCATCACCGCCCCCGCTGCAATCACCGAGCACGACAACAGCCGGCGCACGGTCAGGGCCTCCCCCAGGAACATGCGGGCAATCAATGCCGCAAACAGCACCGAGGTCTCGCGCAAGGCCGACACCGGCCCCATCGGCGCCAGCGTAATCGCCCAGATCACGATGCCATAGGCCAGCAGCGACATCATGCCGCCGCCCAGCGCATTCCAGCTGGCGCGCGTATTCAGCGCCAGCGGCAGCCGGCCATGCAGCGACAGGTAAATCACCAGCAAGGGCAAGCCATCCAGCAGGAACATCCAGCCGGCGTAGGATGCCGCGCTGCCGGCCAGGCGCGAACCGAGGCCGTCGACGATGGTATAGCCGGCAATGAACACGCCTGTCGTAAATGCCGACAAGGGCGCATCCCATTGGCGGTAGCCGCCAATAGCATTGCCGTTTCGCTTGAATTTGATCTGCGCCAGGCTGACGATGCCGGCCGAGATCAGGGCGACACCGATCAGGGTCAGGGTCCCCAGCTGCTCGCCTGCAAAGAATGCCGCTCCCAGCGACACCAGCAAGGGCGAGGAGCCGCGCGCGATCGGATAGGACTGGCCGAAATCGCCGGCCCGGTAAGCACGCACCAGGAACAGGTTGTAGCCGGCATGCAGCGCCACCGACATCAGGATATAGGGCCAGCTGGCGGCCGCCGGCAGCGGCGCCCACAGCACGATAGGCAAAGCGGCTACCGCGGAGCCTATGGTCATCAGGGTGATGGCCCATAAACGGTCGCCGCTGCTTTTCAGCATGGCGTTCCAGGAAGCATGCAGCAAGGCTGCGCACAGCACCAGAGCAATCACGCCAGCCGTCATGCGCCAGCCCCGCTGAACCACCTTGAGTACTCAAGCATATGTATTTGACGGCGCTATTTGACGGCGTTAGCTGCTAAAACCGTCTATTGTAAATGCTCAGCGGCGTTCGCGCCTTGGCGTGGACGGGTCTTGTTGCCCGCAACGCTTGAGTCTTACATGCCCACCCTGCTGCGCGTGCGGCCGGAGCTGAGATAGTCGGCGATGGAATCCTGGGTAACTTCACCGAGGTAGCTGTTGTCCTGGCCGATCACCGGCATCCAGCTGGTGCTGTGCTTGTACATCTTGGACAGCACCACGCGCAGGTTTTCATCCGGCGCCGCGCTGACCGTAAACGGCTTCATCTTGTCGCTGCAGGCGCCCTGCCCGCCGCGCGCATCGCGCCGCGCCACATAGCCCAGCGCGTGATTGGCGGCATTCGTCACGGTGACGTAGCGGTAGTCGTTGTCATCCATGACGCCATAGGCCGCCGCCAGGCTGGCGTCTTCCAGCACGGTGGCCGAGTTGGCGGCGGCATCGCCGGCGCGCACCAGCAGCAGACGCTTCAAGGTGGCGTCCTGGCCGACGAAAGAAGCAACGAACTCATCCTTGGGCCGCGCCAGCAGGGTATCCGGATGATCCACCTGCACCAGCTTGCCGGCGCGGAAGATCGCGATCTTGTCGCCCAGCTTGATGGCTTCGTCGATATCGTGGCTGACCATGATGACGGTCTTGTTGAGCGCCCGCTGCATCTGGAAGAATTCGTTCTGTATCGATTCGCGGTTGATCGGATCGACCGCGCCGAACGGCTCATCCATCAGCAGCACCGGCGGATCGGCCGCCAGTGCGCGGATCACGCCGATGCGCTGCTGCTGGCCGCCCGACATCTCACGCGGATAGCGGCTCAGGAAACGCTTCGGATCGAGCGCGACCATCGCCATCAGCTCGGTAGCGCGTTCATGGCAGCGCTTCTTGTCCCAGCCCAGCAGGCGCGGCACCACGGTAATGTTTTCTTCGATCGTCATGTTGGGGAACAGGCCGACCTGCTGGATCACATAGCCGATCTGGCGCCGCAAGCTGACTTCATCGATATCGGTTGTATCTTCGCCATTCAACAAGACGCGGCCGGAGGTCGGCGCAATCAAACGGTTGATCATCTTCAGGGTGGTGGTCTTGCCGCAGCCGGAAGGCCCGAGAAAGACGCAGATCTCGCCCTCGGCAACCGTCAGGTCAACCTGATCCACCGCCTTCACCTTGGCGCCGTCCTTTTGTGTGAATACTTTACTGAGCTGGTCGAGTTGAATCATGATTTTTGCATTCCTTTCGGTGTAAGCAGGCGCTGCAGCCATTGCAGCAGCAGGTCGGCGACAATCGCCAGCAAGCTGATCAGTACCGCGCCGATAACGAGTTTTTGCATATTGCTTTGGCTGATGGCATGCAGGATCAGCACGCCCAGGCCACCGGCGCCGATAATCGCCGCCACCGCCATCACGCCGATATTCATGACGACCGCGGTACGCACGCCGCCCAGGATGACCGGCACCGACAAAGGCAGATCGACCAGGCGCAGGCGCTGCCAGAAGGTCATGCCGATGCCGATGCCAGCCTCCTTGATGCCGTGTTCAATGCCGTCCAGCGCCAAGTAGGTATTGCGCATGATCGGCAGCAGCGAATACAGGAACACCGCGGTGATCGCCGGCAGCGGGCCCAGGCCTTGGCCAAAACGCGAGAACAGCGGAATCATCAGGCCGAACAGCGCAATCGACGGCAAGGTCAGGATCACGGTCGCCAGGCCCATCAGCGGACTGGCCAGCCAGCGATGGCGGATCATCACAATGCCCAGCGGCACGCCGATCAAAATCGCCATGCCCACCGCTATGCCGACCAGCATCAGATGCTGGATGGTGAGCTGCAGGATTTCGGGCCAGGCGCTTAGCAGGTAGTTATAAAATGTCATTGCACGCCTCTCATAGCAAGCCTTCGGCGCGCAGGAAATCCGCGGCAACCTGGGCGATCGGCAACTGGTCGATATCCACTTTTTTATTCATCTCGGTCATCTTGGCGGTGTCGATCTTGGCCGACAGCGCGTTGAGCTGCTCTGCCAGCTGCGGATTGGCGTCGAGGATTTCCTTGCGCACGATCGGCGTGGCGCTGTAGAACGGGAAGAAGCCCTTGCTGTCTTCCAGCAGCTTCAGGTTGAAACCCTGCACCCGGCCGTCGGAGGAATAAGTCAGGCCGACATTGAGCTGGTCGTTATGCAAGGCGGTGTAGACCAGGCCGGCGTCCATCTGCTTCACTTCGCTGCGGTCGAAAGCGAAACCGTACAAAGCTTGCAATGGCTCCAAACCGTCAGGGCGCGAGGCGAATTCAAAGTCGACCCCGATCAGGTATTTTTTATCTGGATTCTGCTGATGACTCTGGTTGATCCTGCTGGCGAGATCCTCAATCGTATTCAAGCCCTCTTCCTCGGCGCGCTTTTGCGGCACCGCCAGGGCATAGGTGTTATTCAGGGCCGACTGCTTGAGCCAGATCAGGTTCCTGGCGGCGTCCAGCTGCTTGACGCGCTCGTAAGATTGGTCCTGGTCCAGCTTTTCATCGATCTTGTTATAGACGATCAGCGCGGTGCCGGTGTAATCCCAGACGATATCGATCTGACCGCTTTCCAGCGCCTGGCGCATGATGGTGGTGCCAAGACCGTTCTTGAGATCGACCTTGTAACCTTTGGCGCTCAGGTATTGCTGGGTCATCGACGACAGGATCAGCTGTTCGGTGAAGTTCTTGCCGCCGACCACCAGGTTGCTGGCGCCGGCCGGCGCCATGAAGCCCAGCGCTACGGCCAGCAGCACAGCGATGCGCGATGCGGCTTGAGATAAATTCTGCATATGGTTTCCTTGTCCGGTTGGGAGAGATCAGCGCAGCAGCCCGCGCTTGCTCAGGTAAGCATTGCTGCCCAGCGAGACGATCGCATCCAGCAGCAAAGCCAGCACCGCGGTGGCGGTAGCGCCCAGCAGCAGCTGGCCCTGGTTGTTCAGATAAATGCCGGGAAAGATCAGACCGCCCAGGCTTTCGCCGCCGATCAGGATCGACAAGGGCGCGGTGCCGACAATGATCGCCAGCGCGGTGCGGACGCCGCCGACGATGATCGGCAAGGCGTTCGGCAGCTCGACCCGGAACAGCACCTGCAGCGGCTTCATGCCGATGCCCTTGGCCGCCTCTTTCATGGACGGCGACACCTGCTTCAAGCCTTCATAGGTATTGCGCACGATGGGCAGCAGCGCCGCCAGCCACAAGGCGATGATGGCCGGCTTGTCGCCGATGCCGAACAAGGCCAGCGCCAGCGCCAGCACCGCCATCGAGGGAATGGTGTTGCCGATATTGAAGAGCTGCATCCATTTCTCGGCGTGGCGGGCAAAGTACGGCCGGCTCAGCATGATGCCGGCCGGGATGCCGCACAGCAGAGACAGCGACAGCGACCACCCCACCAGCACCAGGTGACGGCCTGTGTAGTAGATCAGGTCGCCCTGGTATTGACGGATCACCGCCGGGCCGATCGACCAGCCGATGACGGCCACCACCAGCACGGTGACGGCAGCGCCTATCAAGGCATTGCGATAGCGATTTGTCATGCTTTTTTCCTTCCATAAGCATGGCCGGAAAAAGTCTGCAGTGTGCACGGGCCTGACGCGAGCGCTAGCCCGTGACCGCGAATCCGACTTTGTCTGGCGATGCATATTGAATGACCACCGAGCACGCACCGGAATAGCCGGAACCTGTCAGCGCGACATACAAACAATTTTTTATGATCCCGTCCGGTCTTCCCGCGGGGAGGACATTGAACGAGCCGACTACCGCATGGGGCGGTACAGAATGCGAGGATGAATTCCCCGACGCTTGATGAAACTCCGGCGTTGCCGAAGCATGAGACAACCCGCTGACGCGAGCCACGAAACCCAAAAATGTGCTGTTGAGAAAGCACGATGTTGTTGAGAGCCAGTTATTCTAACAACTTTTCTTGATGACGTCCAGTAATGGGATTTGCGAAAGCTATTACCGGAATGTCTGAAGAGCAGAATAACATGCCTTTTTACTAAAAAATATAGGATTAATCCGAGACGAAATGCTATGGGGGAGTTTGCAGAAAAGATGGCGCGAAGGCCTGGTCGAACCCGCCGGCATGGCTGAAAAACCATGCCGGCGGACTCGGAGGGGGAATGCGATCAGAGCGCCTTGCGCAGCTTGCTGGCAGCCGCCGCCAGCGCGGTAATGCGGGACCAGTCGCCCGCCTTCAGCAAGTCTTTCGGCGTCAGCCAGGAGCCGCCGACGCAGGCCACGTTTTTACAGGCCAGGAAATCCGGCGCCGTTTCCAGCGAAATGCCGCCGGTCGGGCAGAAAGTCACATCGCCCAAAGGACCGGCAATCGCGTTCAGCATGCCGACGCCGCCGGCCGGCACCGCCGGGAACAGCTTCAACTGGCGGAAGCCGGCTTCGCGCGCCGCCATCACTTCGGACGGCGTCATGACGCCAGGCAGCAGCGGCAGGCCGCTGGATTTGGCGGCGGCGATCAGCGCTGGCGTCAATCCTGGCGAGACGCCAAACACCGCGCCGGCGTCGCGCGCGGCGACGAATTCATCGGCCTGGGTCAGCGTGCCGACGCCGACGATGGCGCCCGGCACCTGCTCGGCGATCGCGCGGATGGCCGGCAAGCCATGCACGGTGCGCAAAGTCACTTCCAGCACGCGGATGCCGCCTGCCACCAGCGCCTTGGCGAGCGGCACCGCATGCTCGATGTCGTCGATGGCGATCACCGGAATCACCGGCGAAGCGCGCATGATGTCTAACAGCTGATTACCGTACAAGAGATTTGAGGATGTCATAGCGTTGCTTTCTGTGGTTGTTCTGAAGATGCCGACTCCGTTGCCGTTGCAATCGCCGGCGGCAGGCCGAAGCAGGTAGCGCCCTCTTCCGCCGCACTGACCGTGGTGCGGAACATGGCAAACAGTTCGCGTCCCATGCCGACATGGTTGGCCGACAAGTCAGCCGCCTGCGGCTGCCGCTGCGCCCATTCTTCGGCCGGCACCAAGGCTTCCAGTATACCTTTCTCGGCGTCGAGGCGGATCATGTCGCCGTTGCGCACCAGGCCCAGCGGACCGCTGGCCAGCACTTCCGGCGTCACGTGGATCGCCGCCGGCACCTTGCCGGAAGCACCCGACATGCGCCCATCGGTAACCAACGCCACGTGGTGGCCGGCATCCTGCAGGATGCCGAGCGCCGGCGTCAGCGCGTGCAGTTCCGGCATGCCGTTGGCGCGCGGGCCTTGGTGGCTCAAGACAGCGATGAAATCGCGGTCCAGCTCGCCAGCGCGGAAGGCGGCCATGAAGGCTTCTTGCGAATGGAACACGATGGCCGGCGCCTGCACCACCCAGTGCTGCTGCTTGACGGCGGAAATCTTGATCACCGAACGCCCCAGGTTACCCGACAGCAGACGCAAGCCGCCATCCGCCGAGAACGGCGCGCTGGCGGTGCGCAACACCGAATCGTCGCCGCTCTTTTCCGGCGCCGGCTTGAACACCACCGTCTCGCCCTGCAGGAACGGCTCGGCGCAATGCGCGCGCAGGCTGTCGCCCAAAATGGTTTTGACATCTTCATGCATCAGGCCGGCATCCAGCAGTTCGCGGATCACGAACCCGGTGCCGCCGGCAGCGTGGAAATGATTGACGTCGGCATCGCCGTTCGGATAGATGCGGGTGACCAGCGGCACCACGGCCGACAGGGCATCGAAATCGTTCCAGTCGATGACAATGCCCGCGGCCTTGGCGATTGCCACCAGGTGCAAGGTGTGATTGGTAGAGCCGCCGGTGGCCAGCAAGGTGACGATGGCGTTGACGATGCTCTTTTCGCTGACCACATGGCCGACCGGCAGGTACTGGTTGCCGCGATCGGTGATCCGCAAGGCCTGGCGCGCGGCTTCCGCGGTCAGGGCATCGCGCAGCGGCGTGTTGGGCGTGATGAAGGCCGAGCCCGGCAAATGCAGGCCCAGCGCTTCCATCAGCATCTGGTTGCTGTTGGCGGTGCCGTAGAAAGTGCAGGTGCCGGCGCTGTGATACGACTGCGCCTCCGCCTCCAGCAATTCCGCGCGGCCGACCTTGCCTTCCGCGTAAAGCTGGCGAATCCGCACTTTTTCCTTGTTGCTCATGCCGCTGGTCATCGGGCCGCCGGGAATGAACACCGCCGGCAGGTGGCCAAAATGCAGGGCGCCGATCAGCAGGCCGGGAACGATCTTGTCGCAGATGCCGAGATAGACCGCGGCATCGAACATATTGTGCGACAACGCAATCGCGGTCGCCATGGCGATCGCATCGCGCGAGAACAGGGACAGTTCCATGCCCGGCTGGCCCTGCGTCACGCCGTCGCACATGGCTGGCGTGCCGCCGGCAAACTGGGCGACGCCGCCGGCGGCGCGCACGGCTTCCTTGATGATCTGCGGATAATGCTCGAACGGCTGATGCGCCGACAGCATGTCGTTATAGGAAGATACAATCGCAACCGATGAACTTTTGTCCTGTTTCAGCTTCAACTTGTCATTGACTGGAAAGGCGGCAAAACCGTGCGCCAGGTTAGTGCAGGACAGCGCGCCACGCTGTACATCCTGACGGCGCGCATGCTCCAGGCGCGCCAAGTAGGCGCTGCGGTAAGGCTGGCTGCGTGCAACAATACGCTCGGTGACTTTGGCAACGCTGGCTTGAACAGACATGATAAAAATCCTTGAAACAGTAGACGAATTGAAATTTTACTACAAAATAGCGATCCGACGTCAACTTGCAAACCCATTCCTGCTGTCGTTGTGGTTTTTTGAAGGCGGGCCGCACCTGCATGAAACAACCAGTTTAGCCTCACGACGAACAATAGCAATGGCGCAGGAACAGGCGAGGCAGCAATCAGAAAAAAACTCGCCCGGTTGACGTAAATCATCCCGGCTTCAGCAAACCACAAAATAATTTGTAGTGAAATTACCGCCAACGTTGTATAGTCGTATAAATTCCTGACCTACCATGAAGACTCCGGATATGCCACAGACAGCGCTTAATACTACCGCCAGCTTTCAAGCCTTGCATGCACATTACGCCACCGTCAAAGAGCGGCCGTTGCGCGAGCTGTTCGCTGCCGACTCTTCCCGCTTTGAACAGTTCTCGCTCCGGGCCGCCGGCCTGTTCCTGGATTACGCCAAGAACAATGTCACGGCGGACACCATGGCGCAGCTGTTTGCCCTGGCGCGTGAGCGCCAGGTCGAAAACCGGCGCGCGGCGATGTTCGCCGGCGAAAAGATCAACACCACCGAACAGCGCGCCGTATTGCATACCGCCCTGCGCGCACCGGCCCTGCCGGCGCTGGTGGTCGACGGCCAGCAGGTCAGCACCGATGTGCACGCGGTGCTGCAAAGGATTCAGACTTTCACAACGGCGGTTCGTTCCGGCGCCTGGCTGGGATATAGCGGCAAGCCGATCACCGACATCGTCAACATCGGCATCGGCGGCTCCGATCTCGGCCCCAAGATGGTGTGCCAGGCGCTGCGTCCTTACCAGCAGGCCGGCCTGCATCTGCATTTCGTCTCCAACGTCGATGGCGACGACCTCGACGCCGTGCTGCAGCAAGTTAATCCGCAAACAACGCTGTTCGTGATCGCCTCGAAAACCTTCACCACCGCGGAAACCATGATGAACGCGCATTCCGCGCGCAACTGGTTCCTGCAAAACGGCGCCTCGGCGAACGAATCCGATCTGGCCCGGCATTTCGCCGCGGTCTCCACCAATGTCGAAGGCGTCACTGCATTCGGCATCGATGCGGCCAATATGTTCCCATTCTGGGACTGGGTCGGCGGCCGCTACTCGGTATGGTCGTCGATCGGCCTGTCGGTCGCGCTGGCGGTGGGCTTCGAGCATTTCAGCGAATTCCTGGCCGGCGCCCACGCCATGGACCAGCACTTCCAGAGCGCGCCGCTGGAACAGAACATGCCGGTGATCATGGCCCTGCTGGGCATCTGGTACCGCGACTTCTTCGACTATCGCTCGATCTCGATTGCGCCCTACCACCAGGACCTGGGCAATTTCCCGTCCTACCTGCAACAGCTGGAAATGGAAAGCAACGGCAAGCGCGTCACGCTAGACGGCAGCACGCAGGCAGTGGCGACCTGCCCGATCATCTGGGGCAACGTCGGCACCAACGGCCAGCATGCGTATTTCCAGCTGCTGCATCAAGGCAGCGACATCACGCCGGTCGATTTCATCGCTACCCTGCACGCCAGCCACCAGCTGCCAGGCCACCAGGCAGCGCTGCTGGCGAACTGCTTCGCGCAGTCGGAAGCGTTCATGCGCGGCAAGAGCGCGGACGAAGTCCAGGCCGAGATGCAGGCCAAGGGCATGCCGCCAGAACAGATCGCCGCCCTGCTGCCGCACCGCACCTTCCCCGGCAACCGCCCCAGCAACACCATCCTGATGGATGCGCTGACGCCTGCCAATTTGGGTGCGCTGATCGCCTTGTATGAACACAAGGTCTTCGTGCAAGGCGTCATCTGGGACGTCAACAGCTTCGACCAGTGGGGCGTCGAGTTGGGCAAGGTCCTGGCCAGCAACATCCTCGGCGAGCTGACCGGCACACCGGCACAGCAGAGCCATGGCCATGACAGCTCGACCAACGGCTTGATTGCGTTGGCGCGCGCAGCCTCTAATGCGCCGGCTGCAGACAGATCAATTGCAATTTAATATCTCACTTAGTTTCACTTAATTAGCTGGGGATAACAGGCCACCGCGTGGCGGCCTGCTGTCCCGCAAAGGAAAACAATGGCTCTTGCAGAATTTGATTTGGCAATCTTCGGTGGCACCGGCGACCTGGCAATGCGTAAATTGCTTCCGGCGATGTACGCGCGCGATCGCGCCAACGACTTGCCGCCGGAGGCCCGCATCCTGTGCATAGGCCGCCACGACAGCAGCGACGCCGACTTCCTCAAGCATGTGGAACAGGACGCCAAGCCGCACATCAGCAAGGACAGCTTCGACGCCACCGTCTGGGCGCGCTTCTGCCAGCGCATCAAGTACGTCGGCATGGACGCCACCGATGCCTCGTCCTACAAAGCGCTGGTGGAAGCCATGCGGCCCGACCACGCGATCACCAATGTGTTTTACCTGGCAACGCCGCCCAGCCTGTTCTCGAAAATCTGCAAGAACCTGGCGGCCAGCGGCCTGGCCACCTCCAACTCGCGCGTAGTGCTGGAAAAGCCTCTCGGCCGCGACCTCGCCAGCGCCAAGCAGATCAATGCCGAAGTCGGCCAGGTGTTTGCCGAATCGCAGATTTTCCGCATCGACCACTACCTCGGCAAAGAGACCGTGCAAAACCTGCTGGCGCTGCGCTTTGGCAATGTGCTGTTCGAACCGCTGTGGCGCCGCGAATGGATTTCCGACGTCCAGATCACCATCGCCGAAGAACTCGGCGTCGGCAACCGCATGGGCTACTACGAAACTTCCGGCGCCTTGCGCGACATGCTGCAAAATCATTTGCTGCAGCTGTTGTGCATCGTCGCCATGGAACCGCCGGTATCGATCACGCCGGATGCGGTGCGCGATGAAAAGCTCAAGGTGCTGCGCTCGCTGAAGCGCTTCACGCCCACCACGCTGGCGCAAAACGTGGTGCGCGGACAATACCGTTCCGGCCACGTCGAAGGCGTTGCCGTGCCCGGCTACCGCAAGGAAACCGACGCCAATCCGCATTCGCGCACTGAAACCTTTGTCGCGCTGAAAGCCGAAGTCGACACCTGGCGCTGGGCCGGCGTGCCGTTTTATCTGCGCACAGGCAAACGCATGGCCGATTCGCTGGCGGAAATCGTGATCCGCTTCAAGACCATTCCGCATTCGATCTTTGCCCAGCCGAACAGCAGTTTCGAGCCGAACTGCCTGGTGATCCGCCTGCAGCCGGACGAAGGCCTGACCTTGAACCTGATGGCCAAGACGCCGGGCGACGGCATGCGCTTGAAGCCGGTGGAGCTGGAACTGAATTTCCGCGAAAGCTTCAAGTCGCCCCGCATGGAAGCCTACGAGCGCCTGCTGCTGGACGTCTTGCGCGGCCAGCTGACCCTGTTCATGCGCAGCGACGAACTGGAAGCGGCATGGGAATGGGTCGAACCTATCCTGGAATTCTGGGACCAGGAAGAAGATGATCCGATACCTTACACCGCCGGCACCTGGGGCCCGGCTGCGGCCAGCGCCCTGATTGCGCGCGACGGCTTGCAATGGCGCGAAGAAGCATTGCCGGAACTATAGAATGACAATGCTGCTGGACGCGATCAAGACCCAGATCGACCTGCTCTCGAAGTCGGAGAAAAAGGTCGCCCTGACCATTCTCGACAACCCGCAGCTGGCGCTGGCGGAAAACATCACCGCCTTGGCGAAAAATGCACAGGTATCGGAGCCGACGGTGGTGCGCTTCTGCCGCGCCATCGGCTATGAAGGCTGGCACGATTTCAAGCTGAAACTGGCGCAGAGCCTGGCGGTGGCGCTGCCGGGCGCCAACGAAATGCTGGCGCAGGACGATATCGCCGCCGACCTGGTCAACAAGATCTGCAGCCGTTCCATCAACACCCTGCTGGACCTGCGCAACCACCTGAGCGCCGACGCCATCCAGAAGGCGCTGGACGTCCTGCTCAAGGCCAACAAGATCGAATTCTATGGCCAGGGCACTTCCGGGATCGTCGCTGCCGACGCCCAGCACAAGTTTTTCCGTTCCGGCGTTCCCACCGTCGCCTATTCCGATCCGCATATCCACAGCATCGCCGCCTCGCTGCTGCAGCCGGGCGATGCCGTGGTCGCCATCTCGCAGCGCGGCGGCAATGCTGCCCTGCTGCGCAGCGTGCAACTGGCCAAGAAGGGCGGCGCCGACATCATCGTGCTGGGACCGAGCGGCACGCCGCTGGCGGAACTGGCGACGGTGCTGGTGCCGATCGACCTCAGCTTCAACATCGACCCCTACACGCCGATCTCGGCACGGCTGGCGCACCTGGTCGTGATCGATATCCTGGCGGTCGGCCTGGCGCTCAAGCGCGGGCCGGAATTTCGCAAGAAAATGCAGAATGCGCAGAAAGCCCTGCAGCAGTTCGACATGCAGTTCGATTCGTTTTTTCGCTGATGGCGCGCAGCCAGCCTTCATCTGCATGCGCCCATAAAAACACAGACATGAGACCAGCTTCTTCTCCGCCAGACTACCGCGACCCTGAATTCCTGCGCGACCGCATGCGGCGCGATATCGCTTTTTTCCACCCGCGCGCGATTGACCCGCATGGCGGCTTCTTCCATTACCTGAACGACGACGGCAGCGTCTACGACAGCGCCAGCCGCCACCTGGTGAACAGCTGCCGCATGGTGTTCTGCTATGCGCTGGCTTGGCGCCTCGATGGCAAAGAGGAATATCGCGAAGCCGTCCGGCATGGCCTGCGCTTCCTGCAGCAACAGCATTGGCAGCCGTCGTACGGCGGCTATGCCTGGGTGCTGGAAAACGGCGTCGCCGTTGACCGCACCCAGCATTGCTACGGCCTGGCGTTCGTGCTGCTGGCGCATGCGCACGCGGCACGCATCGGCATCAGCGAGGCGGCCGACGGCATAAGCGCCACCTTTGAACTGATGGAAAAGCTGTTCTGGTCGGAAGCCGACGGCTTGTACGCCGACGAGGCAACGCCCGAAGGTGTCGTGTCCTCGTACCGCGGCCAGAACGCCAACATGCACAGCTGCGAAGCCCTGATCGCCGCCTTTGAAGCAACCGGCGAGCGGCGCTATCTGCTGCGCGCCGAACTGCTGGCGCATAACATCACCGTGCGGCAGGCCGCCATGGCGGACGGCTGGATCTGGGAGCACTATCATGCCGACTGGAGCATAGACTGGGAATACAACCGGCACGACAGCAGCAATATGTTTCGTCCCTGGGGCTTCCAGCCCGGCCACATGACGGAATGGTCGAAACTGCTGTTGCTGCTGGAACGCCATAACCAGCACTTGCAAGGCGATGCCGGCTGGCTGCTGCCGCGTGCGCGCGCGCTGTTCGACCTCGCCGTGCCTGCCGCCTGGGATCAGCAATCCGGCGGCCTGGTGTATGGCCTGGCGCCGGACGGCAGCGTGTGCGACAGCGACAAGTACTTCTGGGTGCAAGCCGAATCGCTGGCGACTGCTGCCCTGCTGGCCCAGCGCAGCGGCGACGCCGCGTACTGGGACAGCTACGAAAAATTATGGGCCTACAGCGACGCGCATCTGATCGACCAGGAGCGCGGCGGCTGGTATCGCATCCTCCACCGCGACAACCGGCGCTACGGCCCGGAAAAACCGCCGCACGGCAAGACCGATTTCTATCATCCGATGGGCGCCTACCTGGAAGCACTGACAGCCGTCGGCAGCCCGCTTGAATAAATAATATAGACCACACCTCACATTGCATGGATGCCGTCATGTCTGAAACAAGCAAACCCGCACACTCCCTGCCTCAATTCGTCAGCGCCGGCGAAGCGCTGACCGACCTGATACGGGTCGGCCCCGACCAATGGCTGAGCAAGACCGGCGGCTCCACCTGGAACGTGGCGCGCGCCGCCGCCAGCCTGGGCGCGCCTTCCGCCTTTGCCGGCGCCATCAGCCAGGACTGGTTCGGCGACGAGCTGTACGCCGCCAGCCAGGCCGCCGAACTCGACCTGCGCTTCCTGCAGCGCGCCGCGCGTTCACCCTTGCTGGCGGTGGTCTATGAAACCACGCCGCCGCAATACAATTTCATCGGCGACAACAGCGCCGACCTTGCCTTCGATCCCGCGCTGCTGCCCGAAGGCTGGCAGCAGGCGGCGCAGTGGGTGCATTTCGGCGGCATCAGCCTGACCCGCGCGCCGCTGGCCGGACGCCTGATCGAACTGGCCGAAGACCTGCACGGCCGCGGCGTCAAGATCAGCTACGACCCGAATTTCCGCAATGTGATGGACCAGCGTTACGACAGCGTGCTGAAAAAAATGGCGCAGCTGGCGGATGTGATCAAAGTGTCGGATGAAGACCTGGTCGGCCTGTTCCGCGACGATGATACCGAAGCCGCCCTGGCCACCCTGCGCAGCTACAACCCGTCCGCCACCGTGCTGCTGACACTGGGCGCCAAGGGCGCGGCGATCCATGCCGGCACCGACTACTGGCAGGTGGCGCCGCCGCCCATCACCGTGGTCGACACAGTGGGCGCCGGCGACGCCGGCATCGCCGGCCTGATCTATTCGCTGATACAGGAATCCAATGCAGCTCCTGCCGCCCACGTTACCGCCCCCGACTGGTTGCAGCATCTGCAATTTTCGGTTGCCTGCGGTTCAGCCGCTTGCCTGAATGCCGGCGCCAAGCCGCCGCAACTGGCGCAAGTGCATGCCTTGCTGGGGAAAACCTAGAATTACTACAGCCGCGACGACAAGGACGTTCCGATGCGCATAAATGTATCAAAATTACTTGTAGTAAAAATACAGCAAAAAAAACATTTCCTCAAGAAAACAAAATAAAAACCTGCCAAATCCAGGCGCTCCTGATAGACCGCCTGGTTGCCACAGCTAGCCGCTGCACGCATAGGAAATCAGACAGTGCTGTAAATTAGCAACAGAAATATAGTAAAACTACACAAATAAAACAAAAATTTCATAAATCGGTTTACCATTCTTACCAACAAAGAAATCGGCATCAATTGAACGCAAAGTACAGCAAGCAAGTACCAGCAATAAGCAAAGTCCGATTCAAGAATTTCGAGCTACACAAGACTCGGAAAGCAGTGGTCAACGCCACATTTTTACTTAGGAGATGAAATGAGAAAATCTGTTCTGAAAGCCATGCCGTTGGCCAAGCCACTCGCGGTTGCAGCTGCCCTGGCATGCGCCCTTGTCGGCCAGGCCCAAGCGCAAACCAATGTGATCATCTACGGTCGTGTTGACGCAGGCATCAACTATCAAAGCAATCAAGTAGGCAAAGACGCTAACGGCAACACCATCCGTGGCGGTCAATGGGGCGTTGGCGGCAACGAATGGGGCACCAGCATGATCGGCTTCAAGGGCACCGAAGATCTGGGCGGCGGCTTGAAAGCGATTTTCACCCTGGAAAGCGGATTCCAGGCCGACACTGGCCGTTTCAACGGCACTGGCCTGTTTAACCGTCGTTCGACCGTTGGTTTGAACGGTGGCTTCGGTACCGTGAAAATCGGCCGCGACCTGGCACTGCCAAGCGACCGCGTATGGAGCATCGACCCGACCGGCCAACAGAACATGAGCACTTCGACTCTGTTCAAAGGCCGCAACTGGCCGCAAACCAGCAACCAGATCCAGTACGTCACGCCTGATACCATGGGCGGCCTCTACGTCCACGCCATGTACGGCGCCGGCGAAGCAGCAGGATCGACTACCCGCGGACCGGCTGGTTCAGGGATCGGCAACAGCACCGGCCTCGCAATCGGTTTCGTGCAGCCTACCTATGAATTGCTGGCGATGTATGACACCGCACGTGACGAAAACGGCACTTTCGACAGCTTGTTCTCGCGCTCCAAAGAAATCACCGTCGGCGGCAACGTGACCTTCGGTCCAGCGAAACTGTACGCTGGCTGGCAAAATCTGTCGGCGCCGGCACAACCTCTGGCGACCAGCGGCATAGGCGCAGCCAATAAAGCCAATCAATTCTGGCTCGGCGCAAACTACCAGGTGACACCGGCCTTGACACTGATCGGCGCGGCTTACCACGTCAAGCTTAACCACGACGTCGGCAGCGCAAACCTGTTCATGCTGGGCACCAACTACAGCCTGTCCAAACGCACTCTGCTGTACGCGAGCATCGGTACCATCCGCAACGGTTCCAATACAGACTTCCAAGTGCAAACCGGCGACAGCACTGGCCTGACTGGACAGAACCAAAACACGTTCTACACTGGTATCAGCCACTCGTTCTAAAGATAGCAAGCGTCGTTGGCGCGCCGCTTGAGCTCGGCGCGTCAATCATTCTTGTTAGTACTGCCTTGTAGTGCTTGCTGCGAAGAGTGGCATTAGTGAAAGACGTCCCTGGGTAACTCCCAGACTTTGCCCATTCGCGTGCGAATGGGCATTTTTTGTGGGCGACAGCTTTGTTGTGGCCGGCAATCGCCAGGCAGCATTGTTATTGCCGACCCCGTGTGCCAGAATCACTGCTCGAATACTCTACAGAATGGCGACCATGCCAACCCCCTCCCCGCAAGAACGCTTCTCACGGCCGGCAATCCTGTTGCACTGGGCTATTTTCCTGCTGGTTGCCCTGGCTTACCTGGCGATTGAAATACGCGGCCCCAAGGGCAGCGACTCGCGCGCATTCTGGACTGCGACCCATTTCTGGGCCGGCTGCAGCGTGTTGGCAATGTCGGTGGTGCGCGTCGCCTGGCGCAGCTATCGATCGCCGCCAGCGCCGCTGACAGCTCCGCCTGTCCTGCAATTCCTGTCCAAGGCTTCACATCTGTCGCTGTATATATTCATTATCGCCCAGCCCATACTCGGCATTCTGACCGTCAACCTCGCCGGCCATCCGGTAAACCTGCCCGGACTGGGTTCGTTTACGGTAGTCGGCCCCGATCATGATCTGGGCAAATCGGTGAAAGACATTCACGAAACGCTGGGAAATGTTTTTTACTGGGTGATCGGCCTGCATGCCCTGGCGGCGCTATGGCATCACTTCGTCAAACGCGACGATACCTTGCGCCGGATAATCTAGGTAGGCATTGCCGGCCTCTTTCAAGAAAGAGAACCGGCGCCGGCTTGCCATTTATTTGATGTGCGAGATAACGTTTGGCGACAAGGTCACTTCCTGGTTGCCGCGCGCCGATTGCGCCGATTTGCCGTCGCCTTCGGCGGCGATCTTGTCGCTGTCCGACTCGCCCAGCGAGGCGATATGAGTCAGAATGCCGCGCTTGGCCTGGCGCTGCAATTCAGCAAACGGACTGGAACGGTTAAGCGAGACGCCGACCGCCAGTACGTCGATCAAGAGCAGCAGCAAGATCCGCGACACCATCGGAATATGCATCATGCTGCTTTCATCATGCTCGACCGCCAGCGTGTAATGGGCACGCTTGGCCAGCTGCGAATTGCTGGGCGCCAGCGCGATGATGGTGGCGCCGGAATGCACCGCCACCTCCACCGCCGGCGCCAGATGACGCAGGCGCCCGGAATTCGAGATCACCACCACCACATCGCTGCTCTTCAGCATGGCGGCGGACACTTCCTGCAGCTGCGGGTCGGTGTAGGCCGAGGACGGGATGCCAAGGCGGAAGAATTTTTGCTGGGCGTCTTCCGCCACCAGGCCGCAGCTGCCGAAACCATAGAATTCGATGCGACTGGCCTGGCTCAGCACTTCGATCACGCGCGACAAGGTATCGGCGTTGAGGTTGTCGCGCACTTCCATCATGGCGGAGATCGTGTTGTCGACCACCTTCACGCCAACGTCGAGCGAAGAATCGCCCACATGCACCTGGCTGTGCGCGACCGGCACCGTGCCGGTGACGCCCGAGGCCAGCTTCAGCTTGAAATCGGCCAGGCCCTGGCAGCCCATGGTGCGGCAGAAACGGATCACGGTCGGCTGGCTGACATCGGCACGGCGGGCGATTTCCGAAATCGGCTCGCTCATCACCGCGCGCGGGTGCGCCAGGATCAGGCTGGCGACCTTCTGCTCTGCCGGTGAAAACTGGTCGCGCGCCTTGCGGATCTTTTCCAGGATAGGCACGGCGTTGCCCCCGCCCAGATGTTCGGAAAGAATCGCCGCGACGCCGACAAACGCCGGATACGGCGCGGTAATCACAAAGGTCGGGATTTTCGCCAGATAGCCGCTGAAACGCCCTTTGTTTTCAAAGCGGGCGCGGAATGGCGAACGCGCGAAGTAATCGCCCAGGCGCGGCACCACGCCGCCGCCGATGTACAAGCCGCCCAAGGTGCCCAGGGTGACGGCGACGTCGGCCGCTACCGTGCCCAGCATGGCGCAAAAGCATTCGACCACTTCCATGCACAGGCCGTCCTGGCCCTGCAAGGCGCGCTCGACGATCTGCGCCGTCTGCAGCGGCTCGGGCTTGACGACGCCTTGCAGCTCGGCCAATGCCTGATAGATCATTTCGATGCCGGGGCCGGACACCAGGCGCTCCGCCGAGACGTGCGAATAAGTACGCCAGCAGTAAGCCAGCACCGCCGCCTCGCGCGCATCGCCGGGGGCGAAGGTGACGTGGCCGCCTTCGCTGCCCAGCGCAATCCAGCGCCCCTCGGTAGGGATCAGGCCGCCGACGCCCAGCCCGGTGCCGGCGCCGACCAGCCCGACCACGCCGCCGCTGAGCGCCCTGCCGCTGCCGATCTGGATGCAATGCGATTGCTCCAGATGCGGCAAGGACATCGACAGCGCGGTGAAGTCGTTGACCACCAGCAGCGTATCCAGGTTCAGGCGGCGGCGCGTATTCTCGATCGAGAATTCCCAATGATGATTGGTCATCTTGATGTCGTCGCCCTGCACCGGATTGGCGATCGCAATCGCAGCGTGGCGCACTTGCGCATGGGCGCCGCTAGCCGCGCTATAAGCCAGATACGCCTCTACCGCCTGCGCGAACTCCGCATAATCGGCGCAGCGCAAAGTCTGTATCGTATCGATCTGGCCTGGCGCGCGCTCCAGTGCAAAACGCGCATTGGTGCCGCCGACGTCTGCCAGCAGACGCGGACCATCCAGATAGCTAGTCGCCGAAATCTCGCTAGCATTCATGATCGTGGATGAAGACATGGTGTAAAACTTTCACTTAAATACTGTTAGTAGGACGAGGCGAAGGCAAGATTTCTGCTCGCTTCTAAATTTGCTTCTCGATTCGTCAAAATCTTCAATCAGGATGCGCTCTTCAACGGTCTTCCGGCCATTGGGCGCCGGCCCGCTCCATCATCGCAAACGATGCAGTCGGCCCCCAGCTGCCAGCCATATAAGGCTTGGGCGCCGCACTGCTGGTCTGCCAGTGGCGCTGCAAAGGCTCCACCCAGCGCCAGGCGGCTTCCTGCTCGTCGCGCCGCACGAACAGCGACAAATTGCCGCGAATCGCATCCACCAGCAAGCGCTCATAGGCTTCTGCCCGGCGCTGCTTGAAAGCCTGGTCGAACGCCAGGTCAAGCGCCACCGGCTGCACCGTCATGCCGTCGCCAGGCTGTTTTGCCAGGCAATGCAGCTGGATCGATTCGTCCGGCTGCAGCCGAATCACCAGGCGATTGCTGCTGGCCCCGGCTTGGCCGCCCGGCATCGGCAGGATGGCGTGCGGGATAGGCCGGAAGGTAATGATGATTTCCGCGGTACGCTGCGCCAGGCGCTTGCCGGTGCGCAAAAAGAACGGCACGCCGGCCCAGCGCCAGTTGTTGATCTCGGCATGCAGGGCGACGAAGGTTTCGGTCCGCGACTGCGGCGCGACGCCCGGCTCCTGCTGGTAACCGGCCACCGACTGCCCTTCCACCGCGCCGGAAACATACTGGCCGCGCACTGCCTTGAGCTCCATGTCTTCCTGCGAGAACGGCTTGAGGGCGCGCAATACCCGCAGCTTCTCGTCGCGCACCGCATCGGCATCCATTGACGTCGGCGGCTCCATCGCCACCATGCACAACAATTGCAGCAGATGGTTTTGCACCATGTCGCGCAGGGCGCCGGTGCCTTCATAAAAATCGCCGCGCCCTTCGACGCCCAGCTGTTCGGCGATCGTCAGCTGCACATGGGCCACCGACTCGCGCCGCCACAAAGGCTCAAACAGCGAATTGGCAAAGCGCAGGGCCAGCAGGTTTTGCACCGCCTCCTTGCCCAGGTAATGATCGATGCGGTAAATCTGTTCTTCGGCGAATACGCGCGCTACCGCATCGTTGATGGCGCGCGAAGACAGCAAATCGTGGCCGAGCGGCTTTTCCAGCACCACCCGGGCTTGCGACAGATCGATCTTGCTGGCAGCCAGATTGGCGCAGATCGGTTCAAACAGCGCCGGCGCGGTAGCCAGATAAAACACCGAAACCGCGTTGCCGGCGGCCAGTTCCTGCGCCAGGGCCTGGTAGCCGGCGCTGTCCAGCAGATCCAGCGGCAGGTAAGTCAGGCGCGCCAGGAAAGCCCGCCATACGGCCTCATCCTGCACGCCGCCGCCCTTGACATAGGGCGCGGCGCTCTTGCTGACCCAGGCCAGATAATCTTCCTGGCTGAAATCCTGCTTGGCGACACAGATGATGCGCCCGTCCTGATGCAACTTTCCTTCCCTGTGAGCAACAAACAACGCAGGAAGAATCTTCCGCATCGACAAATCGCCGGTAGCGCCAAATAAGGTGAATGTAAAAGGAATATTGGGTTGCATCAAAATTTTTGTAATAAATAAAAAACTTATATTGCAATATTAATGTAGCATTACTACAATTACAAGCGGCGAACAGAGTAAAACCCCGATATTTTCAGGTAAACTCAAGATCGCATGTAGTTTTACTAGTTTTTACATGATACACATGGACTGGCATGTTCGCAGAGCCTGGCTTTGCGCAAACGGCTGGTGCTGCGACGGTTTGGCGTTCCGCTGCACATTGGAACGGATTTTCAGGTAGGAGCAACAAAGGCAAGCCAGGCATGACCGCTCCCGGAGAGAGGCAGGCAGGGCGACAATCAGATCAGGCGTGCGGATCAGGCAGCAATGACCAAGCGCTTAATCACATGCATCGCATGCATTTTTTCAACACAGGAGACAAGAATGAAACTGAGTCAAATAATAAAATCGGTATTCGCCACCACTGCATTGCTGTCCAGCGCCGCGGCAGTCCACGCGGCTGAAGTTGAAGTACTCCATTACTGGACATCCGGCGGCGAAGCCAAATCGGTCGCCGAGCTGAAAAAGATCATGGAAGCCAAGGGCGTGACCTGGAAGGACTTCGCAGTCGCTGGCGGCGCCGGTGAAAACGCGACCACTGCGCTGAAAGCCCGCGTCATCGCCGGCAGCCCTCCGACAGCCGCGCAGATCAAGGGACCTTCGATCCAGGAATGGGGCCAGGAAGGCGTGCTGGCCAACATCGATGCCGCGGCCACTGCCGGCAAATGGGACGCGCTGCTGCCTAAGGTTGTCTCCAACACCATGAAGTACCAGGGCCACTACGTGGCAGCGCCGGTCAACGTCCATCGCGTCAACTGGATCTGGATCAATCCTGAAGTCTTGAAAAAGGCTGGCGCCAAAGTGCCGACCACATGGCCTGAATTCTTCGACGCCGCAGACAAGATCCAGAAAGCAGGCTTTATCGCCGTCGCCCAAGGCGGCCAGCCTTGGCAAGACGCGACCATGTTTGAAACCGTCGCGCTGGGCGTAGGCGGCGCCGACTTCTACAACAAGGCGCTGGTCAAGCTCGATCCGGCCACCCTGACCGGCCCGACCATGGTCAAGACCTTCGACACGCTGGGCAAGATCAAGGGCTATATCGACAAGAACGCCGCCGGCCGCGACTGGAACCTGGCGACCGCCATGGTCATCAACGGCAAGGCCGGCATGCAGTTCATGGGCGACTGGGCCAAGGGCGAATTCACTGCCGCCGGCAAACAGCCAGGCAAGGACTTCCTGTGCGTTGCAGCTCCCGGCACCGACAAGTCGTATACCTACAACATCGACTCGATCGCCATGTTCAAGGTCAAGAATCCTGATTCGCAAAAAGCGCAGCTGACTCTGGCCACCGCTATCATGAGCCCGGAATTCCAGGAAGTCTTCAACCTGAACAAGGGTTCGATCCCGGTCCGTCCTGATATCCCGCGCACCAAGTTCGACAGCTGCGCCACCAAGTCGATGGATGACATGGCTGCCTCGAGCAAAGCCGGCACGCTGGAGCCAAGCATGGCGCACGGCATGGCGGTCAACTCTGCCGTACAAGGCGCTATCCTCGACGTGGTTTCGAAGTTCATGAACTCCAACATGACTTCGCAGGCTGCGGTACAGGCGCTGGCAAAAGCAGCAAAGACACAATAAGCCGTTATTTTATTGCTTAGTTTTGTTAGTTGATTAACGTAAATTAGCAACGTAAATAAGCATCGTAAATGAGAACAGGGGCCGGAGCGAGTAAGATCGATCCCGGCCCCCGCCCTGTCCGGCAATGGCTAACGCCGCATTGCCGGACACGGTTTTGATCCTGCTTCAGGAGACTTGCATGTCCGATCACACCCTCCCCTATACAGCTGCCGCTGTCGGGAGTCCAAGCCACACGCCCAAGCAGCAAGGGCGGATTGCGGCAATCGCCGATGCCTGGCTGCCACGCCTGGTATTGTCACCCACCATCATTCTCTCGCTGGTCTTCGTATACGGTTTCATCGCCGTCACCGCCTGGCTGTCGCTGACCAATTCGCGGATGCTGCCGAATTACGAAATTTCCGGCTTCAATCAATATGTCACGCTGTTCGGCCTGGACCGCTGGTGGGTAGCTGCCGCCAACCTGGGCATCTTTGGCGGCCTGTTCATCCTGTTCTGCCTGGCGATCGGCCTGATCATGGCGATCCTGCTGGACCAGAAAATCCGCGCCGAAGGCGCGCTGCGCGCGATCTACCTGTATCCGATGGCGCTGTCGTTCATCGTCACCGGCGCCGCCTGGAAATGGATCTTGAATCCCGGCCTGGGCCTGGAAAAAATGATGCACGACTGGGGCTTCGCCAATTTCCATTTCGACTGGCTGGTGAACTCCGACTTCTCTATCTATACCGTGGTGATCGCCGGCGTCTGGCAATCATCCGGCTTCGTCATGGCGCTGTTCCTGGCCGGCCTGCGCGGCATCGACGACAGCATCATCAAGGCTGCCATGGTGGACGGCGCCAGCTTGCCGACCATCTATCGCCGCATCGTCATCCCGGCGCTGCGTCCGGTGTTCTTCAGCGTGCTGCTGGTGCTGGCGCATATCGCGATCAAGAGCTTTGACTTGGTGATGGCGCTGACTGCGGGCGGCCCGGGCACTTCTTCCGACCTGCCGGCAATTTTCATGTATCAATTTTCTTTCTCACGCGGTCAACTTGGCCTTGGCGCGGCATCGGCAATGATGATGCTGGCTACCGTACTGGCAGTGCTGGTGCCCATGATGTACCTGGAAACCAAAGGAGCGCGCAATGGCCGCTGACAGCACCAGCAACACCATCTATAACGAAGGCAGCAAACTGACCGCCGGCCGCGTGGTGATCTACGCGCTGCTGGTCTTGTGCGCGCTATATTACCTGGCGCCGCTGTACGTGATGCTGAGCACTTCCGTCAAAACGCTGGATGAAATCCGTACCGGCAACCTGCTATCGCTGCCGATGTCGCCCACCGGCGCCGCCTGGAGCAAAGCCTGGAGCAGCGCTTGCACCGGCGTCGACTGCAACGGCCTGCAGCCGTTCTTCTGGAACTCGATCAAGATGGCGGTGCCTGCGGTGCTGATATCGACCCTGGTCGGTTCGCTCAACGGCTATGTGCTGGCGCACTGGCGTTTCCGCGGTTCCGAGATCCTGTTCACGGCGCTGATGGTCGGCTGCTTCATCCCGTTCCAGGTCGTGATCCTGCCGATGGCGCGCCTGCTGGGCACCGTCAATCTGGCCAACACCACGCCGGGACTGGTATTTGTGCATATCGTCTACGGCATCGCCTTCACCACCCTGTTCTTCCGTAACTACTATGTCACGGTGCCGGAAGAACTGGTGAAGGCAGCCCGCATCGACGGCGCCGGCTTCTTCATGACCTACCGCAAGATCATCTTCCCGCTGTCGCTGCCGATTTTCATGGTCTGCTTCATCTGGCAGTTCACGCAGATCTGGAACGACTTCCTGTTCGGCGTGGTGTTCGGCGGCTCAGACGCCAAGCCGGTGACGGTAGCCCTGAACAATCTGGTGAATACGTCCACCGGCGTAACGGAATACAACGTCAACATGGCGGCAGCTATCATCGCCGCCCTGCCGACCCTGGTGGTGTATCTGCTGGCCGGGAAATATTTTGTGCGCGGCCTGACTGCGGGTGCGGTCAAAGGCTAAATCGAAGCGACCGGCCGCCTTGGGCGCGGCCGCGCAATGAATGAAACGCATTGAATCAAACGCAATGAATCAAATTCGAGGAATGAGTTAAAGATGGCAAGCTTATCAATTCGCAATGTGCGCAAGGTCTACCCGAACGGCAATGAAGTCCTGAAGGGCATCGATCTCGAAATCGAAGACGGCCAGTTCCTGATCCTGGTGGGCGGCTCCGGCTGCGGCAAATCCACCCTGCTGAACATGATCGCCGGACTGGAAACAGTCTCCGAAGGCCAGATCATGATCGGCGACCGCTGCGTCAACGACGTGCCGCCCAAGGAACGCGACATCGCCATGGTGTTTCAGTCGTATGCGCTGTATCCGACCATGACAGTGCGCGAGAATATTTCCTTCGGCCTGGGCATCCGCAAGGTCCCAAAAGCCGAACAGAAACAAATCGTCGACCGCGTCGCCAACACCCTGCAGATCACCCATCTGCTGGACCGCAAGCCGGCCCTGCTGTCGGGCGGCCAGCGCCAGCGCGTCGCCATGGGCCGCGCGATTGCGCGCGATCCGTCGCTGTTCCTGTTCGATGAACCGCTGTCCAACCTGGACGCCAAGCTGCGCGTCGAAATGCGCGCTGAAATCAAGCTGATGCACCAGCGCCTGGGCAGCACCATCGTCTACGTGACGCATGACCAGATCGAAGCGATGACCCTGGGCGACCGCATCGCCGTGATGAAAGACGGCGTGGTGCAGCAGTTCGGCAGCCCGCAGGAAATCTACGACAATCCTAGCAACCTGTTCGTGGCCGGCTTCATCGGCTCGCCGTCGATGAACTTCATGCGCGGCAACCTGGTGGCGAATGGCCATGGCCCGGCTTTCGAACTGCTCCACGACGGCCGGACGACCTTGCTGCCGCTGGCGCCGGCGCAGGCGCAAAGACCGGAAATCGGCGCCTGGCTCGGCAAGGAAGTGATCCTCGGCATCCGTCCGGAACATGTCACCGACGCCCAAAGCGCCCGTACCTCGGACGCCGGCGATACCGACAGCAACTATCATCCGACCGAAGTCGGCTGCACAGTGGAGCTGACCGAGCCAACCGGTCCGGACACCCTGGTGTTCACCACTTTCAATGACGCCCGCGTCACCTGCCGTACGCACCCGCGCGCGGCAGCCAAGCCGAAGGATGAAATGCAGCTGGCCTTCGACCTGTCGAAGGCGGTGCTGTTCGACGCCAAGACGGAAGAACGGATCAGCTGAATCGGGCGCAGCTCGCGGCAATAACAAAGTAAGACAGCGCTGCTTCTGCCAACTGTGGCAGAAGCGCATAAAATGCGTAGAATGGCAGAAAGGCATTTCCGATTAACAGTCTCTGCTTTTCTACGCTGCCATGAACCAACTCGAACAACTCAAGCAATTCACCACCATCGTCGCCGATACCGGCGACTTCCAGTCGATCAAGGCGTTTGCGCCGCGCGACGCCACCACCAACCCGTCGCTGATTCTGAAAGCCGTGCAGAAGCCGGAATACCAGCCCCTGCTGGCGCGGGCGGTGAAGGATCACGGCCAGTTGTCGACAAAAGAGATCATCGACCATCTGCTGGTCACCTTCGGCCAGGAAATCCTGAAACTGATTCCGGGCCGGGTTTCCACCGAAACCGATGCGCGCTTGTCGTTCAACACCCAAGGCACGATCGACAAGGGCCATGCCTTGATCAAGCTGTATGAAGCGGCCGGCATAGACCGCGACCGCGTGCTGATCAAGATCGCCTCCACCTGGGAAGGCATCCGGGCGGCGGAAGTGCTGCAAAAGGCCGGCGTCCATTGCAACCTGACTCTGCTGTTTTCGATGCCGCAGGCAATTGCCTGCGCCGAAGCCAAGGTGCAGCTGATCTCGCCTTTCGTCGGCCGCATCTACGACTGGTACAAGAAATCCAGCGGCCACGACTACAGCGGCGCCGACGATCCGGGCGTGCAGTCGGTCAAGCAGATCTACAGCTATTTCCGCAAGTTCGGCTACGCCACCGAAGTCATGGGCGCCAGCTTCCGCAATACTTCGCAAATCATCGAACTGGCCGGCTGCGACCTGCTCACCATCAGCCCCGAACTGCTGCAGGCGCTGGCCGAAAGCGACACGGCGGTCAGCCGCAAGCTCAGCCCGGAAGTCGCACAGCACAGCGACCTGGCGAAAATCGACCTGGATGAAACCATCTTCCGCACCATGCTGAACGACGATGCGATGGCGACCGAAAAACTGGCGGAAGGCATACGCCAGTTCAGCGCCGATGCAGTCAAGCTGGAAAAGATGGTGGATGCCTTGCGCTAATGTCGCGCCGGCCCGGCAGGCAGGCGCCGCGCAATAAAAAATGGCCTCGGTTCACGCCGAGGCCATTTTTTCATTCTCCGCAATGCTTTATTTGAACACGACGGTCTTGTGTCCGTTGAGCAGGATACGGTGCTCGATAAACCACTTGACCGCCCGCGCCAGCACCACGCATTCGACGTCGCGCCCGATGGCGGTCAGGGTCTCCGGCTCCATCGCATGATCGACGCGCGCCACGTCCTGCTCGATGATGGGTCCTTCGTCCAGGTCGCCGGTGACGAAATGGGCGGTGGCGCCGATCAGCTTCACGCCACGGTCATGCGCCTGGTAGTAAGGCTTGGCGCCCTTGAAGCTAGGCAGGAAGGAATGGTGGATGTTGATGGCGCGTCCGGTCAGCGCGGTGCACATGGCCGGCGACAGGATCTGCATGTAGCGCGCCAGCACCACCAGGTCGATATTGTTCGCCTCGACGATTTCCATCACGCGCGCTTCCTGCGCCTGCTTGGCTTCGGCCGAGGCGCCTGTCGCCAATGGCAGATGATGGAAAGGGATGTTGTAGCTGGCTGCCAGCTGATAGAAATCGGTGTGATTGGAGACGATGGCGCTGATTTCCACCGGCAGCAGGCCGCTCTTGTAGCGGAACAGCAAGTCGTTCAGGCAATGGCCGATCTTCGACACCATCAGCATCATGCGCGGCTTCTTGCGGGCATCGTGCAATTGCCAGTTCATCTGCATGCTGCCGGCCAGCGCGGAAAATTCCGCGCGCAGGCTGTCGTCGGCAATCGCCGCATCTTCCGACGAAAAATGCACGCGCATGAAAAACAATTTGGACTGAGCGTCTCCGAACTGGGCTGAATCGATGATATTGCAACCGTGATCGGCCAGAAAGCCTGAGACGCGATGGACGATTCCGCGCTGATCGAGGCAGGACAAGGTAAGGATATATTCTGGATGGCTCATGAGTTTGGCGGGTACGGGCAATTGAAAATGGCGCTTGGCAGAATGCCAAAAGCGCTATTGTCGCATGCCTGCATGCACATGACAAAAACCAGAATGGATCGCCGCCACTCTGGTTGTTTTGCACAAATAACGCCCTCCGGCCGGGATTCCCGGCCGGAAAAGCTGAAACTGCTGCGCGCCGGCGTGGCCGGCGGCAGGCTTTAGACTAAAGCAGTTGCTGCAGCGCTGGTAGTTGCGCTGCTGGCAGGACTAGCGGCGGCAGGCTTGGTGGAAGTGCCGACCTGGACTTCGCCAGTCAGCTGGCCGCCTTCTTCGATGACAACCTTGCCATAGCGGATTTTGCCGGAAACCTTGCCGGTTGAATAAATCACCAGCTTTTCACGGACAGTCAGGTCGCCGTCGAACTCGCCATAGATTTCAGCCAGGTCGATTTCAGCGGAACCCTTGAACGCGCCTTTTTCGGCGATGTGGATCACGCGCGAATTCATGGTCGCTTCCACCCGGCCTTCGACCACGAGCGTGTCGCAATCGGTGATCTCAACGCCTTTGAGCTTGATGTTCGGGCCGACAATCAGTTTGCTGCCGACTTCGTTGGTGCTGGACGACGAGTGGTTGACTGGAGTGCTCACAGGGTTGCTAGCCTTTGGAATATTGGAAGAACTGCCGGAAGTGAGATTGCTGCTGGCGCTGAACGGTGAATTTGGGGTCGGGGTTTCTCGCTTGCCGCCGAAAAACGTATCTGATTTAAGCATGTGATCTCCTGAATGGTGTTGCTTGCACTAGTGCGGCCAGCACGCTGGTGCGAATGAATATGAAAATGACCAGATAAAATTGGCCAGATAAAAACGACCGGATACTGCATGACCGTGTGAGACAAAGGTCTCCAGCTTTCGAGGACCGCCTTCCGGAAAAGTTCATGGAGAAAACCACTAATTTGTAACCGTGGGCAACTCCCGGCACCAACAGCAATGATTGCCGCACAGACTTTGATTGTCATTCTTTATAGCTTGCCGGATAATCAATCAAACCAATAAAACAAAGGGAATCAGGGATGAACACCGTCACTTCCGGCACGCCGCCTTCCGGCTTTGCAACAAACTCTCCCCCGCCACACCAGCCTGCGCCCGAAGCATTCGTCTTTTCCGGCCGCGGCAGTGAATATTTCCGCATATGGATAGTTAATCTTCTACTATCCATCGTCACTCTCGGCATCTACTCGGCCTGGGCCAAGGTGCGCCGCACCCGCTATTTCTATGACAACACCCGGGTCGCCGGCAGCAGCTTCGAATACCACGGCAACCCGATCGCGATCCTGAAAGGGCGCATCATCGCGCTGGTGCTGATCGGCGGCTACCAGGTCGCCTTCAGGCTGAGTCCGAAACTTGGACTGCTGGCGCTGGTGCTGATGTTGTCGGTCATGCCATGGCTGATCTGGAGAAGCTATCAATTCAAGCTCTATAACTCCAGCTACCGCGGCATCCGCTTCGGCTTCCAGGGCAGCGCCGGCAAGTCCTACTTCATTTACCTGGTGTTGCCGCTGATATCAGCCTTCTCTCTCGGCCTGCTCTCGCCTTTCGCCTATCAACGCAATAAAAAATACCTGCACACGGAAAGCAAGTTCGGCGCGACGCATTTTTCCTTTGACGCCAGTGTAGGCTCTTTTTATCAAATTTTTCTCATTTGTTTCGCCATCGCCGTGCTTGGCTATATCGGCATCGGCATACTCTTCAGCGGCAGCCTCATGGCCGTCGCCAGCGCCAGCAAGCATGCTGCGCCGGCAGCCTACGCGGGCCCGATCTTCAGCATGATATTTTCCATGTATGCGTGGACCTTCCTGATTGTTCCGCTGGCCCTGACCATGTTCCAGAACCTGATCTGGAACCACACCAGGCTGGCGGACCATCAATTCCAAAGCAAGCTGAAATGGACCAAGGTGGCTTTCATCATGATCACCAACCTGATCGCCATCGTCTGCACGCTGGGCCTGTTCACGCCGTTCGCGCAGATCCGCTCGCTCAAATACCGGCTTGAATCGGTCAGCTTGCTGGCGGCAGGCTCACTCGATCATTTCCTGGCCGATGCAGAACCGCAGGGCTCCGCCGCCGGCGAAGGCATGTCCGATCTGCTCGATTTCGACTTGTCGCTGTAAAGCCGCGCTCAGATGCAGAATACGCAAGCGCGGGCAGTGCGGGCTTTCTATTTCGATGGCAAGACCTCGCACCGCTATACGGTCGAACTGACGGTCGCGGCAGGCATCGCCAGCATTTCCGGCGAAGCCCAGAGGCAAGCGCCGCTTGAGGAGCTGCGGGTGTCGGAAAGAGTTTCCAGCGCCACCCGCAAGGTGACCTTTGCCGACGGCGCCTATCTTGAAATCATCGATCTCGACGCCTTTGCAGAACTGCTGGCGAGCACCGGCCACGCCGACTCGCTGGTGGTCCGCATGCAGCAAAGCTGGCGCACCGTCTGGCAAGCGGCCGGCGCGCTGATCCTGATCCTGGTGCTGGGTTATTTATATCTGTTGCCGGCAGCATCAGGCTGGATCGCCAATGCCTTGCCCGAATCGGTCGAAAGAAAAATCGGCGGCAGCACCCTGGATTTTCTGGACGAACGCGTATTCAGCGCGTCCACCCTGCCGCCATCGCAGCAAGCCTCCATCGACAGCCGCTTCCGCGCGCTTGAGCCGCCGCGCCAGGGCGCGCCGCGATTTCAGATCATTTTCCGCAAAAGCAAGATCGGCCCGAATGCCTTCGCCCTGCCGTCCGGCGACATCGTGGTCACCGACGAGCTGGTCAGGCTGCTGGACGACGACGATGCCTTGATGGGCGTGCTGGCGCATGAACTCGGCCACCTGCATCAGCGCCACCTGATGCGGCGGCTGATCCAGGTGTCCGCAGTCGGCGCCACCGCGACGCTGCTGTTCGGCGATGTCTCGGCCCTGGTGGCAAGCATTCCGCCGTTGCTGCTCGATCTCAAGTACTCGCGCGATATCGAGCTGGAAGCGGACGATTATGCGATTGCCATGTTCAAGGCAAACGGCATCAGCCTCACCAGGCTGGCGCTCACCTTTGAAAAGCTCGACAGCCTGCCCGCCGCTTTCTCGCCCTACCTGTCGACCCACCCGCCCAGCCAGGAACGGATTGCCCGGATCCTGAAGGCGCAGGCGGAATAAGCCTCAGGCGGCAGCCATGCCGGATGCGTTACAATCTTGGAATTAGATTCAGCAATCAAGATAAAAATGCGCCAATACCTCGATCTCATGCGCCATGTGCAACAACATGGCACCGTCAAAACCGACCGCACCGGCACCGGCACCCGCTCGGTGTTCGGCTACCAGATGCGCTTCAACCTGCAAGACGGCTTCCCCTTGCTGACCACCAAGAAGCTGCATCTGCGCTCGATCATCCATGAGCTGATCTGGTTTCTCAACGGCTCGACCAATATCCAGTACCTAAAAGACAACGACGTCAAGATCTGGGACGAATGGGCTGACAGCGAAGGCAACCTGGGGCCGATCTATGGTTATCAATGGCGCTCCTGGCCGACCCCGTCCGGCGGCCATATCGACCAGATCACGCAGCTGGTCGAGCAGATCAAGAACAATCCGGATTCGCGCCGGCTGATCGTCTCCGCCTGGAACGTCGCCGACATCCCGCAGATGAAGCTGCCGCCCTGCCACGCCTTCTTCCAGTTCTATGTGGCCGAGGGCAAGCTGTCCTGCCAGCTGTACCAGCGCAGCGCCGACATTTTCCTCGGCGTGCCTTTCAACATCGCATCCTATGCCCTGCTGACGCACATGATGGCGCAGCAGTGCGGGCTTGAGGTGGGAGATTTCATCTGGACCGGCGGCGATTGCCATCTGTATTCCAACCATGCGGAGCAGGTCGAACTGCAATTGTCGCGCACACCGGGACCGCTGCCTAAGCTGACCATCACGCGCAAGCCAGCGTCGATTTTCGATTATCGTTTCGAAGATTTTGAAATCAGCGGCTATCATCCGCAGGCGCATATCAAGGCGCCGGTGGCGGTCTAGGGGCGACAGCTCTTATTTATCCGGCGACGGCTTGCCAGACGTCGCCGCCTGCCGCTCCAGCGGCTGGCTGGCGTGCACATCCTGCCAGCCGCCGCCCAATGCCTTGTACAGCGACACCGTCGCCTTCAAGCGCTTCAGCTTGATCTGCCCCAGCTCGTTCTGCACTTCCGACAACGACCGCTGGGTATCCAGCACCGTCATCAAATCCTCCGCACCGACCCGGTAGCGGATTTCCGACAGTTCGAAGGCGAAGCGCGCCTGTTCCATTTCCGTGATTTTTAATTTGCGTTGTTCGTCCAGGCTGCGGATCTGGCCGAGCGCGGTATCGACTTCCGACAGCGCCGCGATCACGGTCGAACGATAGATTTGCACCAGCTCCTGCTTCTGGGCGACGGCGAGATCGCGCTGGCTGTTGAGGCGGCCGGCGTCGAAGATCGGCGCCACCAGCCCCGCACCCAGGTTGGCCAGCATGTTGGGGCCGTTGAACAGCGACAGCAAGGCATTGCTCTGGCCGCCGGCCGAACCGGTCAGACGGATGCTGGGGAACAGCGCCGCACGCGCCACCGCGACATTGGCGTTGGCAGCGGCCAGTTCGGCTTCCGCATGACGGATATCCGGCCGGCGCGACAGCAGTTCCGACGGCAAGCCGGGCGTCACCTGCGGCAGCAGGATCTTCGCCAGCCCGGGCTCATTGACGGTAAAAGTTTGCGGCGGCCGTCCCAGCAGGATCGCCAGCGCGGTCTGCGCCTCGCGTTCTTGCTGTTTCAGATCGGGAATCACCGCCTGCTGCCCTGCCACCGCCGAGCGCTGGCGCGCCAGGTCCAGCGGCGAGGCCGAGCCGGCGCGGCTCTGCGCCGACACCAGTTTCAGCACGCGCTCGGCGTTGTCGACGTTCTGCTGGGCGATCTCGATGCGGTCGCGCAGCGACAAGACTTGCAGATAGGTCGAGACGATGCCGCTGGTGACGGTCAGCGCCACCGTTTCACGGTCATAGCGATTGGCTTGCAAAGTGGCTTCAGCCGCCACCAGCCCGGCCCGGTTCTTGCCCCAGAAATCGACCTCGTAGCCGATCTCGACCAGGCCGCTGGTCGAGGTGACGGCGCTGCCGCTGGAAGCGAGCGGCAAGGCACGGTTGATGCTGGTGGAAAAATCCGCATTCGGCAGCAGCGGCGCACCGGCGATCCGGGCTTGCGCTTCCGCTTGGCGCACGCGCGATACCGCGGCGGCGATCTCCAGGTTGCTGGCCTGCCCCTGCGCCACCAGCTGGCTCAGCTCGTCGCTGCCGAAACGCTGCCACCAGCCGGTATCCGGCCAGTCCTGTTCGCCGTTGTTGGCCGACAGGTCCCAGCTCTGCGGAATCTCGACGCTGGGCGTGGCCTCCCGCATCTCGATCTGGCTGGCGCAGGCGGATAGCAAGAGCAGCAGCACGCTGCTTGCGCAAGCCGTGGCGATGTTGCGGGGACGCTGAAAAAAATGAGGCATGCTGGTGGCCATCAATGCACCTTGACGGCGGGTACGGAGGAAGACGAAGCCGCGGAAGCGCTGGCGGATGCCGCGGCATTTTTAGCAGCCGGCGCCGGAGCGGATTCCACCACAACCAGCTCGCCGGCCTGCAATCCAGACAAGACTTGCGCCATCTGCTGGTTGCGGATGCCGATCCTGATCGCGCGCGAGCTGACTTGCTGAACTTGCTGATTAGGGCCGGCTACCTTCACCCGATAGCTGCCGTCGGCTTCCGGCTTGCCCAGCAGCGCCACCGGCAGCAGCACGGCATCGTGCGCCTGCGCCAGCACAAAGCGCACTTGCGTGCTCATGCCGCTCATCAGTTCTTCTTGCGGATTATCGACTTCGAACAAGACGTTATAGAAAGTCTGCTTGCCCTGCTCGCCCGAACCGTCGGCCGGCACCGGAACCACTTGCCGCAGCTTGCCGCTCCAGCGCTTGCCGGGATAACCGGGCGTGGTGAAATAGGCGGTCATGCCTTTGCGCAGTAGCGGCACATCGATTTCCGCCACCCGCGCCTGCACCGTCAGGCGGCTGAGGTCGGCGATCCGCACCAGCGGCGCAGCCGGCTGGCCGGCGCTGACCATCTGCCCGGTACGCGCCCCCACCGACACCACCGTGCCGCTGATCGGCGCCAGCACCTGGGTATGGCTGCGCGTGACATCATCGTCCTTGACGGTCGCCTCGATCTGGCGGATCTGGGCATTGATGGCCTCGACCTTGGCGGCGGCGGAATACATGGTCATGCGGCTCGATTCATAGGATTCCTCGCGCGTCGCGTTTTCCGCTTTCAGCTGCGTCTGCCGCTTGTATTGCAATTCGGCGAAGTCCTGCTGCGCGCGCTGGTCCGCCAGCTCCGCCTGCAGCCTTGCCAGCTGGGCGCGATTGCTTTCGACCCGCGCCGACGGCAAGGTCGGCGTGATTTCGACCACCATCTTGCCCGCCTTGACGTCATCGCCCACCATCACCAGCACATCCTTGATCTGGCCCGATACCTGCGCCATCACATCGCTATATTTATGCAACTGCAGCTTGCCGTTGGCAAACACCGCCTGCTCGATATCGCCGCGCCGCACCGCTTCCGTCTGCAGGCGCACCGGCGCCGGCTTGGGCGGCGGAGGCGGCCGCTGCAAAAGTCCTTTCCACAACAGGAAACCGGCGCCGATGGCAATCAGCGCGGCCAGGATAGCGATCAGCCAGCGGCGACTGGAATGGCCGAAAGAATTTAGCGCAGCGGACTTGTCGGTCGGTTCAGCAGTCATTGATGCAAACTCAGGGTTAATCAGTTTCAGTCCAGAGGAAATACAGACAGCAGCGGCTTAAGCCGGTTCTGTCTGCGCTCCGCCCACGATTGCAGCCGGCGCGCTTTCTTCATCCACTTCCTCGCCCAGGAAACCGCCGCTCTGGTGCGCCCACAGGCGCGCATACAAGCCGCCCTGTTCCAGCAGGCTGCGGTGATCGCCCTGCTCGACGATGCGGCCCTTGTCGAGCACGATCAAACGGTCCATCGCGGCAATGGTTGACAGACGATGGGCGATCGCCACCACGGTCTTGCCTTCCATCAGGCGATACAGGCTGGCCTGGATTGCCGCCTCAACTTCCGAATCGAGCGCGCTGGTGGCTTCGTCCAGCAGCAGGATAGGCGCATCTTTCAGCATCACGCGGGCGATCGCGATGCGCTGGCGCTGGCCGCCGGAAAGCTTGACGCCGCGTTCGCCGACGTGGGCGTCGTAGCCGGTGCGGCCCTTGGGATCGGTCAGGGTCAGAATGAACTCGTGCGCCTCGGCCCGCTTCGCCGCCGCCAGCATGTCGGCATCGGTGGCGTCCGGACGGCCGTACAGCAGATTGTCGCGTACCGAACGGTGCAGCAAGGAAGTATCCTGCGTCACCATGCCGACCTGCGCGCGCAGGCTGTCCTGGGTCACATGCGAAATGTCCTGGCCGTCGATCAGGATGCGGCCCTGCTCGACATCGTAGAAACGCAGCAGCAGGTTGACGATGGTCGATTTGCCGGCGCCGGAACGGCCCACCAGGCCGATCTTTTCACCGGGACGGATGTGCAGCGACAACTGGTCGATCACCGGCCGCTGGCCGCCGTAGGCAAAGCCGACCTGCTCGAAATCGAGCTTGCCCAGGCTGACCTGCAACGGTTTGGCGCCGGCCTGGTCCAGCACGGCGTGCGGCCGCGACAAGGTATTGATGCCGTCCTGCACCGTGCCGACCTGCTCGAACAAGGAAGCGAATTCCCACATCACCCAATGCGAGATGCCGTTCAGGCGCAAGGCCATCGCCGTCGCCGCGGCAACCGCGCCGATGCCGACCTGGCCCTGGGTCCACAGCCACAGCGCGGCGCCGGCCGTGCTCAGGATCAGCAGCATGCTCAGGGTGTGGTTGACGATTTCAAAACTGGTCACCAGGCGCATCTGGCCGTGCACGGTCTGCAGGAATTCCTGCATCGCCGAGCGCGCATAGCCGGCTTCGCGGCCAGCGTGCGAGAACAGCTTGACCGTCGCGATATTGGTGTAGGCATCGGTGATGCGGCCGGTCATCAGCGAGCGTGCATCGGCCTGGGTCTTGGCGACCTTGCTCAGGCGCGGCACGAAATAGCGCAGCGCCAGCGTATACAAGGCGAGCCAGCTCAGGAACGGCACCAGCATCCAGCCGCTGAAGCTGCCCACCACCGCCACCATGGTGAAGAAGTAGATCACCACGAACACCAGGATGTCGCACAGGATCATGCAGACGTCGCGCACCGCCAGCGAAGTCTGCATCACCTTGGTGGCGACCCGGCCAGCGAATTCATCTTGATAAAAATGCATGCTTTGATTCAGCATCAGGCGATGGAATTTCCAGCGCAGCAGCATCGGGAAATTGCCTGCCAGCGCCTGCTGCTTGAACATGCTTTGCAAGGCGACCACGATGGGACTGGCCAGCAAGATAGCCGCCAGCAACAGCAGGTTGCTGCTTTCGTGGGTCCACAGGGTGGACGGTTCGGCGTGGCCGAGCCAGTCGACGATACGCCCCATCATGGCAAACAGTAAAGCCTCGAAAGCGCCGGTGACGGCGGTCAGCAAGGTCATGGCGATGATGTATGGACGCAAGCCCTTGGTGCAGGCCCAGACAAACGCAAAAAATCCGCGCGGCGGCGGCGTCATGACCGTATCCGGATAAGGATGCAACAGTCTTTCAAACCAACCAAACATGGAACGCTCCAAAAAAATGGGCAAAGCAAAAATGGCCCAAGCCAGACAGTATATTGTAAATTTTGCAGGCGCTTCTGCCTGGCAACGGAAGAAACAACACGGGCCGGATCGGGCTAGTGTAAACCGACGATGCCGGCCAGGAATGACCGGCAATTGCGCTGCCGTGGGATGCAAGGTGACGGGCCGGGAACTCCTCTTCAGGGAGGCGGATCCACCTGCCGCGAACACGCGGGGCTAGTGTCGTGTCCTGGGCTAATCCAAGCTATCGTTTTTTCGCCAAATTGGCCGCGTCAAGAAGCAGGATGGTTTTTCAAACCTGCTGCTTGATTTCTGCTTCTTGATTTCAAAAATGGCGTTTTTCCGGCGCCGGCGGAGTCCATTGGTATAACCAGGTCTCGCTTAAAGGCTGGCCATCGGCTGCCAGATATACCCGCACGTCAATCGGCTCGACGCTGTCGTCGGTCGGCTTCAGGTCGAACATTGCGCGGTAACCGTGAATTGCATCCAGCGGACGCGCTGAACTGATCTCTATTTTACCACGGGAGGCGCTGATCATCGGCTGCACCTTGGCGTCCTTGCCCAGCAGAGCCAGGTCGCCGCCGGCGAAATCGATGGCGAAACGGCGCGAGTAATAAGCGCGCTTCTGGCCGATCACGCCGCCCATGCCGGTACGGGTTGCGACCACTTGCGCCAGCGGCGATGCGAACGGCATCCTGGCGCCCCAGTGCAGGCGATAGGCGAACAGACGCTCCTGCCCCGCCTGCGGCTTGTCGGCAGGATTCCAGAACGCCACGATGTTGTCGAAGGTCTCGTCGACGGTGGGGATTTCCACCAGCTGTACCTCGCCCTTGCCCCAGCCGGCCTTCGGCTCCACCCACAAGCTCGGGCGGCGGTCGTAGAACACGCCGTCGTCCTGGTAGTGATCGAAATTACGGTCGCGCTGCAGCAGACCGAAGCCGCGCGGATTCTCATCCTGGTAGGCATTGAAACGCAGATGCTCGGGATTGACCAGCGGCCGCCAGACCCACTCGCCATTGCCGCGCTGCATGGACAAGCCGTCGGAGTCGTGGATTTCAGGACGCCAGTCGTCGCTGGCGCCGGCGCGGCGGTCATTCTCGCCGTACTGGAACATGCTGGTCAGCGGCGCAATCCCCATCCGCTCTATCGTCTTGCGCGGATACAGGGCGACGTCGACATCCATCACCATGGTCGCCGACGGCTGGATCTCGAAGCGGTAGGCGCCGGAAACGCTGGGCGAATCAAGCAAGGCGTACACCACCAGCTTGCCCGAATCCTTGGCCGGACGCTCCAGCCAGAAGTGGGTGAACACGGGAAATTCTTCCGGCCGGTCCATGCCGCAATCGATCGCCAGGCCTCGCGCCGACAAACCGTATTGCCACTCGGCGCCGACGGCGCGGAAATAGCTGGCGCCCAGGAAAGCTGTGATGTCGCGCTGCAGGTCAGTGTGAAAATTCACGCGGAAGCCAGCAAAGCCGAGGTCTTTCGGCATATGTTCCGCCTTGAGGCCGCTCTTGCCGTAATTGAACATGGCTGGATCGTAGGCCAGCTCTTGCGCCTGGCCATTCTTCAGCTCATAAATCTGTACCGGGCTCTTGAAAAACAGGCCGAGATGAAAGAACTTGACCTGGAAACGCAACTGATCCTTGCTCCACAAGGCATGATCGTCGCGATAGCCGATGGCCTGGTATTTATCCCAGTCGAGCGCCTTGACCTCGTCCGGAATATGATTCTCCGGCAACTTGTATGGCTGGGCGGCGAGCTGCCGGGCCTGGCCTTTCAGCCAGGCATAATCGAAAGCCTGCGGCGCGCCCAGGAATTTCAGCTGCCCTGGCGCATTCGCCGCGGCCAGCAGCGGACTTGCAGGGAAACCGGCAGCGGCAAGTGCTGCCGACGCTTTCAGAAAATCACGTCGTAACATGGTGCTCCTTGTTTGATGATGTCGATGGCTGCGGTATGGCGCTGGCGCTGCATCAAGCTTTGGTTCAAGCCTTGGTTCAGGCTTTGAGCAAAGCCTGCCAGCGCCGGTTGGCCGCAGCCGAATTCCAGATCTCGAAATGCAGGCGGGACAGCGTCAGGGGGTCGTCCAGCAGCGCATTTTTCTGACGCGGCGTCAGGCTGTCGGGGCCGCCTTTCAGGGCGTTGTCGAGCAACGCAGCACGCGCCTCCTGGGTCGCCGCCGGCACCGCTGGACGCGCCGTCACCGCCGCGCACAGCAAGGCGTTGATTACCGGATCGACTACCGCATCGTTGAAACCCGCCAGCGTCTTGCCGTTGTCGTTATAGGCCGTGGTTGCCGCCAGTTCCGGCGGCAGATCGACTTCCTCCGGGATCACGAACAGACGTGCGTGGCGGAAGCTGCGGCCGAGCGTGACCCGGCTGGAAAAGACCGACAAGGGGATCGACAGCATCAGCGAACCGACAATAGGCAGCAGCCACCACAGGAAGCCCGGCTCCAGCCAGTACACGGCGCCGCCCCACAGCAAACCCAGCAAGGTATGGCCACCGTGCCGGCGGCAAGCTTCGCCCCAGCTGGTTTCCGCATCTTCGCGCGGCGGCGATTTCCAGCTGATGGTCCAGCCGAGGAAGGCGCCGACCACGAAGCGCGTGTGGAACAGCATGCGCACCGGCGCCAGCAGCATCGAAAACAGCAGCTCCATGATCATGCTCAAGGTCAGCCGTACGGCGCCGCCGAACTCGCGCGCGCCCTTGGCCCAGATCAGCACCACGCTCAGCACTTTCGGCAGGAACAGCAAGGTCGCCGTCGCGGTGAACAAAGCCAGCGCCCGCTCCGGATGCCATTCCGGCCACACCGGGAACAACTGTCCCGGCGTCACGAAGTATTCCGGCGCCACCAGCGTATGCACCGCCAGCAATACCGTCGACAACAGCAGCGACAGGAACCACAGCGGCGCCGACAGATAAGCCATGACGCCAGTGACGAACACCGCGCGGTGCACGGCATGCATGCCGCGCGCCAGGAACAGGCGGAAGTTCATCAGGTTGCCCTGGCACCAGCGGCGGTCGCGCTTGAGTTCGTCCAGCAGGTTGGGCGGCATTTCCTCGTAGCTGCCGGCCAGGTCGTAGGCAATCCAGACGCCCCAGCCGGCGCGCCGCATCAGCGCCGCTTCGACAAAGTCGTGGGAAAGAATCTCGCCGGCCAGCGCGCCCTCGCCCGGCAGCGGCGCCAGCGCGCAATGCTCCATGAAGGGCTGCAGGCGGATGATGGCGTTATGTCCCCAGTAATGCGACTCGCCCAGCTGCCAGTAATGCAGGCCGGCGGTAAACAAGGGGCCATACACGCGGGTCGAGAACTGCTGGATGCGGGCGTACAAGGTGTCGCGGCCGGCGGCGCGCGGCGCGGTCTGCACGATGCCGGCGGTGGGATTGGCTTCCATCAGGCGCACCAGCGTGGTCAGGCAGGCACCGCTCATGACGCTGTCGGCATCGAGCACGATCATGTAGCTGTAGTTGGCGCCCCAGCGCCGGCAGAAATCGTCGATATTGCCGCTCTTGCGCTTGACCCGGCGGCGCCGGTGGCGGTAGAAGATGCGGCCGAAGCCGCCCACCGTCCGGCACAGGCTGGCCCAGGCGTCCAGCTCGGCGCTGCAGATGTCGCTGTCGCCGCTGTCGCTCAGCACGAAAAAATCGAAACGGTCCAGCTCGCCGCTGGCCGCCACCGATTCATAAGTAGCGCGCAGCCCGGCAAAGACCCGGGTCACGTCCTCATTACAGATCGGCATCACGATGGCGGTCCTGGCGCTGGCCGGGATCGGTCCTGGCGCTGCCTCTTCGCGTGAAATCACATAGCGGTCGCTGCCCCGCATCAGCACCAGGAAGCCGGCCATGGCGGTCCAGAAACCGGCCGAGACCCAGCAAAACAGCAAGGCGAACAAGCCCAGCGTCACCAGCTCCAGCGGCTTGTCGCCATGGTAGGGCAGCACGGCGCTCATGAAATAGGTCGCCATCGCGGTCTGCGCCAGCATCAGCATCAGCAGTACGATGCGGCGCAGATTGCCGCGCGACTTGCTCTCGTGCTGATCCTGGCTGTCTGCTGCGGCGACCGGCATTGGTTCCGGCTGCGGCAGCGCGGTTGAACGCGCGGCCTTTTTGTAGCGGCGCTGCTTGGCTCGCGGACGCAGGTCGAACTCGCGATTGGCGCCTTCGACCCAGCGCACCAGCGGATTCAGGGTGCCCCAGGGATGCGCGACAATCGGCGTACGCTGCAGCGGCGGTGCAATCGCGATGCGCGAGCGGCCGCCGGCATCGATGCTGATCTGCGCAGCCGGCTGCGCCGACGGCGGTTCGGCAAAGGCCAGTTGCAAGCGCGCCGCGACCGAACCATAGGCCGGGTTGGCATGGGCCAGCGTCGACAGCTCGCCGGAGGCGGCAGCGCTGCCAGCCGCCAAGGCCTGGTGCACCGCCGCCAGCGAACTGTCGCCGGCGGCGTCCAGTTGCGCGGACAACGCTGCGCGCCGCGCTGCCGAAAGCGGCAGGCGATCGAGATAACGCTCACTGATTCCACGCGTCATATCAGGCGAATCCTGCAGTTCGGCTGCACTCGGCGGCGACATCGGTTTGCGGTCTAGTTGGGCGGTAATATGTAGCTCCAGGTCTCAGATAAGGTAGTGCTGCCGCCGCGCAGGAAGCCGCGCAGCTCGACAGGCTTGTTGTCTTCGTTGCGGCGTACCCGCACCGTCATGCGCCAGCCGCCGGTGGCGTCATTGCGCTCCACCTTGGTCTCCAGCACCTTGCCGTTGTCGTCAGAGCTGACCACGCCTTCCGGCTGCACCTTGTCCGACAGCTTCTTGAATACCGGACCATCAAAATCGACCACCAGGCCGATGCTGTTGTCATCGCTTTTCTTCAGCACGCCGAGGCCGCGCCGGGTCTGCGTCACCCACGACAAAGGCGGCCGCTTTTCCGCATCCTTCTGCCATGACAAAGTGTATTCCAGATTGAATGGCTGGCCTACCTTGGGCGCCGTTTCCGGCACCCAGAAGGCGACGATATTGTCATTGGTTTCGTCCGGGGTCGGGATCTGCACCAGCTCTACCCTGCCGTTGCCCCAGTTGCCCTTGGGCTGGACCCAGGCGCTGGGCCGCTTCTCATAGTGGGCGTCCAGGTCTTGATAATCGGCAAAATTGCGGTCGCGCTGCATCAGGCCGAAGCCGGCTGGATTGCTCAGCGAGTAGGAAGTCACCAGCAAGCGCTTGGGATTGACCAGCGGCCGCCAGATCCACTCGCCGGTGCCGGAGGCCACCGACAAGCCGTCCGAATCGTGCACCTCAGGCCGGTAGTCCTCTACCTGCGAGCGCTGGTTATCGCCGTGCAAGAACATGCTGGTGAGCGGCGCCAGCCCCAGCTTGCTGACATTTTCACGCAGGTACAGCTGGGCCTTGACGTCGACCGTGGTGTCCACGCCCGGCTTCAGCACGAAGCGATAGGCGCCGGTCACGCGGCGCGAATTGAGCAGCGCGTAAATGGTCAGCTCCTTGTCGCTGGCCTTGGGCCGCTCGATCCAGAATTCCGTGAAACGCGGAAACTCTTCGCCGGAACTGAGCCCGGTATCAATCGCCAGCCCCCGGGCCGAAAGGCCATAGGTCTGGTCCTTGCCCAGCGCGCGGAAATAGCTGGCGCCGAGAAAGGACAGCACTTCGTCCTTGTATTTATTCGTATTCAGGGGAAAGTGCACGCGGAAGCCGGCAAAGCCTAGCGCGCGCATCTTGCGCGGATCAACCTTGTTGGCGCCGAAATCGAAATCGCTGGGATCGAAACGGATTTCACGCACGCTCTGGCCATTGATCTCGCTGATCTTTACCGGCTGGTCGAAGGAGTAGCCCTCATGGAAAAACGCCAGCTCGAACGGCAGTTTCTGGCTGCGCCAGGCGGATTTTTCCGGGCGGAAGCGGATGTCCTTGTACTGCTCGAAATCGAGATTGCTGATTTCCTTGGGCAGATTGCTCTCAGGCTTGCTATAGGAACTGGCGGCCAGATCCTTTGCTTGCTTGGCAACGTTATTGAAATCGAAGGCAAATGCGCCGCCTGGGCTTGCCAGCAGCAGCAGCACGGTAAATGGCAGGACCGCGATGCGCGCCCGGGCTAGAGCGGAAATACGCGTTTGCGTCCGCTGAGACAAATTCAAATACATTGGATTCCCATCTGACACTGCTTTGATTGACCTGCCCGACCAAGCCCTGCAGGCTTCATCGAGAGTAGGCGGTAGTCTATCAGTGTTCTATAATTTTTTATATCCATCAGGCAATGAGTGAGTTGTGGCGCTTTACTGCCTGCGCCAGCAACGACCAAGACTTGCAGCATTGATTGGCATAACTTGCCAAATTGGCAGCGAAATGGCCTTGTCACGCGCCATTTCAGCAAAAACCCCCAGCCTGGGTTAACAGGCCCCGACTTTTAAGAGCAAGCATCGGCGACAAAGTTCCATCCGAAACTTATAGTAAGATCACGCTTTTAATACAAATCCGCCTCAAGCGGGCTCATGCAACGCGCCCATGACTTCACGCCTCACGATTATCGTCGCCACCGACGCCAACAATGGCATCGGCATCCGCAACACCTTGCCCTGGCGCCTGCCGGAGGATCTGGCGCACTTTAAACGCACCACCTCGGGCCACGCCATCATCATGGGCCGCAAGACCTTTGAATCGATAGGCCGGCCGCTGCCGCAGAGACGCAACATCGTCATCACCCGCAATGCCGATTGGCGTCACGACGGCGTCGAAAGCGCGCCCTCGCTGGCTGCCGCGGCGGCGCTGGTCGGCGACGCCGAGGCCTTCATCATCGGCGGCGCAGAGATTTACGCCGCGGCGCAAGACCTGGTGCAGCGCCTGATCGTCACCGAGATCCGCCACAGCTTCGACTGCGACGCCTTCTACCCTGCCCGCGATCCGCTGCAATGGCAGGAAATCTCGCGCGAAAACCACCATTCCGAGGCCAACGGTTTCGACTACGCTTTCGTGGTCTACCAGCGCCGGCCCGCCAGCGTCAGCGAGGCCAGCAGCTGACCCGGCCTGATGATGGAATGACATCTGTTGTTTTATGCAGGATTTCCATCATCTTTATCCCCAATTTCGTGCATATCTGCGAAAATTCGACTTTCTTTTTCAGCGCGGCCGCGAATAGCGGCTGCGCTAAAATTCGCAACAATTTAGCGTGGCATTTATCCATGCCGCAGCTGGAAACGATAGGCTGCATTGCCCCATCTAGGCAACCCCCGTGACCGCCCCTGGCGCACCGGGACAATATTTTTTATAGCCGTTGCACGGCCCTGTCCGCAGCCTTGTTATCAACCACCGTCTCCTGGAGACCTCGATGAAATTCCGCTTCCCCATCGTCATCATTGACGAAGACTTCCGCTCTGAAAACACTTCCGGCCTTGGCATCCGCGCGCTCGCCGACGCCATGGAGGCCGAGGGCATGGAGGTATTGGGCGTGACCAGTTACGGCGACCTGTCGCAGTTCGCCCAGCAGCAATCGCGGGCCTCCGCCTTTATCCTGTCGATCGACGACGAGGAATTCGGCGCCGGTTCGTTTGAAGAAACCGACCACGCGCTGAAATCGCTGCGCGCCTTCGTCGAAGAAATCCGCCACAAGAACGCCGACATCCCGATCTACCTGTACGGCGAAACCCGCACCTCGCGCCATATCCCCAACGATATCCTGCGCGAACTGCACGGCTTCATCCACATGTTCGAAGACACGCCGGAGTTTGTTGCGCGCCACATCATCCGCGAAGCCAAATCCTACCTGGACGGCCTGTCGCCGCCCTTCTTCCGCGCGCTGGTGCACTACGCCCAGGACGGCTCCTACTCGTGGCATTGCCCGGGACACTCAGGCGGCGTCGCCTTCCTGAAGTCGCCTATCGGCCAGATGTTCCATCAATTCTTCGGCGAAAACATGCTGCGCGCCGACGTCTGCAACGCCGTCGAAGAACTCGGCCAGCTGCTCGACCATACTGGCCCGGTCGCCGATTCCGAGCGCAACGCCGCGCGCATCTTCAACGCCGACCACTGCTACTTCGTCACCAACGGCACCAGCACCAGCAACAAGATGGTGTGGCATTCGACCGTGGCGCCGGGCGACATCGTGGTGGTCGACCGCAACTGCCACAAATCTATCCTGCACTCGATCATCATGACCGGCGCGATCCCGGTGTTCCTGATGCCGACCCGCAACCACCTCGGCATCATCGGCCCGATCCCGCTGGAAGAATTCACGCTGGAAAGCATCCGCAAAAAGATCGAAGCCAATCCGTTTGCGCGCGAAGCCGTCAACAAGAAGCCGCGCATCCTGACCATCACGCAGTCGACCTACGACGGCGTGATCTATAACGTCGAAACGCTGAAGAACATGCTGGACGGCGAGATCGACACCCTGCACTTCGATGAAGCCTGGCTGCCGCACGCGACTTTCCACGACTTCTACAAAGACATGCACGCGATCGGCAAGGACCGCCCGCGCGCCAAGAAATCGATGATCTTCTCGACCCAGTCGACCCACAAGCTGCTGGCCGGCCTGTCGCAGGCTTCCCAGATCCTGGTGCGCGAATCGGAAAGCGTGCAGCTGGACCAGGACGCCTTCAACGAAGCCTACCTGATGCACACGTCGACTTCGCCGCAGTATTCGATCATCGCTTCCTGCGACGTCGCCGCGGCCATGATGGAAGCGCCGGGCGGCACCGCCCTGGTCGAGGAAAGCATCCTGGAAGCGCTGGATTTCCGCCGCGCCATGAAGAAGATCGACGAGGAATGGGGCAAGGACTGGTGGTTCCAGGTGTGGGGACCGAACAGCTTCTCGGAGGACGGCATCGGCAGCCGCGAAGACTGGGTCATCCGCGCCGAGGACGACTGGCACGGCTTCGGCAACCTGGCGCCGAACTTCAACATGCTCGATCCGATCAAGGCCACCATCGTCACCCCCGGCCTGTCGCTGGAAGGCAAATTCGGCGAGAGCGGCATCCCGGCTTCGATCGTCACCAAGTACCTGGCCGAACACGGCGTTATCGTCGAGAAGTGCGGCCTGTACTCGTTCTTCATCATGTTCACCATCGGCATCACCAAGGGCCGCTGGAACACGCTGCTGACCGCCTTGCAGCAGTTCAAGGACGACTACGACAAGAACCAGCCGATCTGGCGCATCCTGCCCGAGTTCGCCGCCGCCAACCACGGCAAGAACGCACGCTACGAGCGGCTCGGCCTGCGCGACCTGTGCCAGCAGATCCACGAGACCTACAAGTCATACGACGTGGCGCGCCTGACAACGGAAATGTATTTGTCCGACATGCAGCCGGCGATGAAGCCGTCCGATGCGTTTGCCAAGATGGCGCACCGCGAAATCGACCGCGTCCCTATCGACCAGCTCGAAGGCCGCGTCACCTCGATCCTGCTGACGCCTTACCCGCCGGGCATTCCATTGCTGATTCCGGGCGAGCGCTTCAACAAGACCATCGTCGACTATCTCAAGTTCGCGCGCGATTTCAACGAGAAATTCCCGGGCTTTGAAACCGACGTGCATGGCCTGGTGAAACGGGAAGTGAACGGCAAGCGCGATTACTTCGTGGATTGCGTGCGGCAGTAAGCCCGCGGCAGGCATGGCCGATAAAAAACCGGGAGGCTCGATCGAGCGTCCCGGTTTTTTTATGCCTCTGATTTTGGCTTTGGCTTTATTTACAGTGGCGCGAAACGCCGCGCGCCATTCTCAAGCAAGCCGTTGAACAGCTCCGCCGGCCTTACCCACAAGCCCGGCGCATGCGGCCACAGGTGTTCGTAGACCACCATGGCTTCTTCGGTTTCCGAATGCCTTGCCAGGCCGATATAGCGGTACAAGCCACCTTTGTAATGCCGATGGGTGGCAATTTTCTGTGCATCTTCTTCAGTCACTCGATTCTCCAAAATAATCAGGGCGCCGCGTAAGGCTGCACTTCGGACGGCTGACCGTCCGCTTCAAATCTCACCGCCACCGCCAGCGACGTGACGCCGATAGTGCGCAGCGCATCGTAGGTATCGTCAACTTCCACCTGGAGGTCGGCGCCGGCAGCCAGCGGCTTTTCCGAGGAGGCCAGCAAGGCGCCGTCCTTGCCGTACAAATTCACCCGCAACACGATGTCGCCGCGCACGTCGGCCGGACCGACCACGGCATTGGCGTCGAAAGACGCAACGCCATGCTGGTCGAGGCCGTGGTTGAGCTCGGACATCATCTGCAGCGTGAAGTATTCGGCGATGCCGCGCTCCTTGCCGCCGTGGAACAGGTCCTGGTAGAGGAAGTGCAGGTCGATCGCACTGCCATCGGTAACCAGGCAGCGCTTGAGCAAGGGTGCGACCTGTTCGGTCCAGCTGTGGAAGCGCTCTTCCCGCGCACCGAAATAAGCGTCGGCGCCGGCTTCATCGTCCGGCACTTGATAGAACGCGTCGTCGGTGGCCTTGAGCGAAAAGCCCAGCAGGAAACGCAGCTCGACCGCATCGTCGTCCGCTCCGAACTGGCTCTCCGGCCAGCCGTTGATGCTGCGTTCGATAGCTGTCGTTGCAGCCAGCTTCTTGTCGGCCATGGCGCCGAAAGCGTCGCGGTTCATTTCAAACAGATGGCTGTAGCGGATGCTGTCGATTTCATCGAGATGGTAGGCGTGGCTGACCAGCACCACGGTGGCGTCGGGCCCTTCCAGCTGCGCCTGCTTGAAGCTGGCGGACAGCGCATCGAAGGCTTCCTGGTCCTGGAAGCACTGCTCACGCTTGAGGCCGCCGCGGGAGTGCGCGAAGAAGGGCACTACGAAGGCATTCAGCTCCAGCACCTTGCCTTCATCGCGGCGCACCAGCAAGATCTCCGACGCTTCTTCAACCTGCTCTTTCAGGAAGCGCCAGGCGTCGAGATCGGCGTACTTGGTGCGCTCGATCGCGTCGTACAGGATGTCGTCCTTCTTCTGCTGCAGGCTCTTCTTGATGATCTTGTGGAAATCGATGCCGGCCTGCTGCAAGGTGGCGCCGGCGGCGACGCCTTCGGCCTCGTCGCCATCCTGCTCAGCCAGGTCGATCGCCAGGTCGCACAGCTGCTGGGTGACGGCTTCGTCTTTATCTTCGGGGGAAAGGCTGGATTTCCGCGGCACGGGGCGCTTGTTCTTCGGCATCTCAGGCCTTCGGCAAGGTTACGCCGTGCTGGCCCTGGTACTTGCCGCCGCGGTCCTTGTAGGAAGTCTCGCAGATTTCATCGCTTTCAAAGAACAGCACCTGGGCGCAGCCCTCACCGGCGTAAATCTTGGCCGGCAGCGGCGTGGTGTTGGAAAACTCCAGCGTCACGTACCCTTCCCATTCAGGTTCGAACGGGGTGACGTTGACGATGATGCCGCAGCGCGCATAGGTCGACTTGCCGAGGCAGATCGTCAGTACGCTGCGCGGGATGCGAAAGTATTCCATGGTGCGCGCCAGCGCGAAGGAATTCGGCGGGATGATGCAGACGTCGCCGCTGAAATCGACAAACGATTTCTCGTCGAAGTTCTTGGGATCGACGATGGTCGAGTTGATGTTCGTGAAAATCTTGAATTCGTTGGCGCAGCGGATATCGTAGCCGTAAGACGAGGTGCCGTAAGACACGATCTTCTGGCCGTTGGCCTCGCGCACCTGGCCGGGCTCGAAAGGCTCGATCATGCCGGTTTGCTCTGCCATGCGGCGTATCCATTTGTCGGATTTAATCGTCATTGTTTTCTATCTATCTTTGGGTTAGGTATATATTTTGCGCAATTTTACGCCAAATAGCCTTTAAAACGGCTATCTCACCGGCCTCGCTTCAGTCCGTGCAGTTTTCCCGCCTAGCGTTGCATGGTTTCCCACACCTTTTGCAAACGCTTGGCCGATACCGGCATCGGCGTCTTCAGCTCCTGCGCGAACAGCGAGACCCGCAATTCCTCCAGCAGCCAGCGGAATTCGTTCATCTTCGGATCGGAATTCTTGCTGCCGCGGTCTTTTTGCGCCCGTTGCCAAGGCGTGGCGACTTGTAGCCATTCCGTCAACAAGCGGCCGTCGCGGGTCGGGTCAGCGCGCAGCTTCTCCAGCCTGACGTTGACCGCCTTCAGGTAGCGCGGGAAATGCGTCAGGTTGGCGTAGTCGTTGTCGGCGATAAAACGCTTGCCGACCAGCGCCTGCAATTGCGACTGGATGTCGGCCACCGCCTGCGCGTGGCCCTTGGCGCCCTGCAGTCTCTTTGGCAAGCCGTGGTATTCCGCCAGGATCAGGCCGGCCAGACGGGCGATTTCATTGCACAGCAAACCCAGGCGCGACTTGCCTTCGTCCTTGCGCTGCGCGAACTGCTCTGCATTCCGGGGCAACGGCGCTTGCAGGCAGGCGCGTTCCAGTCCGGCGGAAATGATCTGGTCGCGCAATTCTTCCTGCGACCCCAGGGCCATGAACTGCATGCCCATCTGCTGCAAGCCAGGGATATTCTTTTCCAGGAATTTCAACTGCTCTTTCAGCTGCAAGGCAAACAGGCGGCGCAAGCCGAGGCGGTGGATGCGCGCCGCTTCGTTAGGATCGTCGAATACTTCGAGATCGCAATGGCTCGCCTTGTCCACCAGCGCCGGAAAGCCGATCAAGGTCTGCTTGCCCTGCTGGATTTCCAGCAGCTCCGGCAGTTCGCCGAAAGTCCAGCTGGTCAGCATGCTGTACTGGCCGGCCGGCTTGGCCGCCGTGGCGTCCGCCGCCTTGGCTGCGGGCTTGGCGGCAGCGCCCTTCTGTCCCGCTTGCGGCGCCGACACCTGCAGCGCCTGCGGCACATCGCTGGTCACCACCGTGTTTTCCGCCAGCTTCTGGAAGCTCTCGCGCGCCTGGCCGCCGAATTCATCCTGCAAGGCCGACAGATTACGTCCCATATCCAGCTGGCGGCCATGCTCGTCGACGATCTTGAAGTTCATCGAATGATGGGCCGGCAAGGTTTCCAGCTTGAAATCCGTACTGCGGGCAATCACCGTGGTTTCGGTGCGGATATCGGCCATCAGCGCATCCAGCAGATTGCCGTGGCCAAACACGTGGCGAGCCTGGATGCGTTCGCAGAAGCCGGCCGCATAGTCAGGCAAAGGCACGCAATTGCGGCGGATTTTCTGTGGCAGCGATTTCAGCAGCAGATGGACTTTCTCCTTCAGCATGCCTGCCACCAGCCAGTCGCAGCGGTCGGCATAGACCTGGTTGAGCGCATACAGCGGCACCGTCAGGGTAACGCCGTCGCGCGGCGTGCCCGGCTCGAAATGATACGACAATGCCATCTCGATGCCGGCTACCCGCATCACCTTCGGGAACAGTTCGGTGGTAATCCCCGCAGCTTCATGCCGCATCAGGTCGTCGCGGTTGAGGAACAGCAGCTTGGGCGTCTGCACGCTGACATCCTTGTGCCATTTTTCAAAGCTGATGCCGTTGCAGATATCGGCAGGAATCAGCTTGTCGTAAAACGCCGCGATCAGTTCATCGTCGACCAGCACGTCTAGACGGCGCGACTTGTGCTCCAGGTTTTCGATCTCGCGGATCAGCTTCTGGTTATGAGCAAAGAACGGCGCGCGGGTATCGAACTCGCCGCCGACCAGCGCGTCGCGGATGAAGATTTCGCGCGCTTCGGTTGCATTGATCAAGCCGAAATTGATGCGTCGCTGGCTGTAGACCACCAGGCCATACAGAGTGGCGCGCTCGGACGCCGAGACTTGCGCCGTGCGCTTTTCCCAGCGCGGCTCGCCATACGATTTCTTCAGCAGATGGGCGCCGACCTTTTCCAGCCACTCCGGCTGGATCTGGGCGATGCAGCGCGCGTACAGGCGGCTGGTGTCGACCAGCTCGGCCGCCATTACCCACTTGCCCGCCTTCTTCGACAAATGCGAACCGGGCCACAGATGGAACTTGATGCCGCGCGCGCCGAGATAATGCGGATCGTCATCGGCCTTGAAACCGACGTTGCCCAGCAGCCCGGTGAGCAAGGCGCAATGCAGCTGCTCATAGGTGGCCGGCGCTTCGTTGAGGCGCCAGCCCTGTTCGCGCACGATCGTCAGCAGCTGCGAATGGACGTCGCGCCATTCCCGCAGCCGCAGCTGCGAGAGGAAATTGGCGCGGCAGTTATCCATCAGCTGGCGATTGGTCTTCTTGTGTTCGATGGCATCCTCAAACCATTTCCAGATCTTCAGGTAGCTCAGGAATTCGGATTTTTCATCGGCGAATTTCTTGTGCGCCAGGTCGGCCGCGCCCTGCGCCTCCATCGGACGATCGCGCGGATCCTGCACCGACAGCGCCGCCGCGATGATCAGCATTTCGCTCAGGCAGACATTGTCCAGCGCCGCCAGGATCATGCGGCCGACGCGCGGATCCAGCGGCAGCTTGGCCAGCTGGCGTCCGGTCTTGGTCAGCAGGTTGTTGTCGTCCACCGCGCCCAGCTCTTGCAGCAGCTGGTAGCCATCGGCAATGGCGCGGCCCGGCGGCGGTTCGATGAATGGGAAGGTTTCGACATCGGTCAGGTGCAGCGATTTCATGCGCAGGATGACCGCGGCCAGCGACGAGCGCAGGATTTCCGGCTCGGTGAATTTCGGCCGCTGCAGGTAGTCCTGTTCTTCATACAGGCGGATGCAGACGCCCGCCGCCACCCGGCCGCAACGGCCGGCGCGCTGGTTGGCTGCCGACTGCGCAATCGGCTCGATCTGCAGCTGCTCGACCTTGTTGCGGTAACTGTAGCGCTTTACCCGCGCCAGGCCGGCATCGACCACATAGCGGATGCCCGGCACAGTCAGCGAGGTCTCGGCGACGTTGGTTGCCAGCACGATGCGGCGCGCATTGGAGGCCTTGAACACCCGCTCCTGCTCCTGCGCAGACAGGCGCGCAAACAAAGGCAGGATTTCAACATGGGCCGGGTGATGCTTGCGCAACGCTTCGGCGGCGTCGCGGATTTCGCGCTCGCCCGGCAGGAACACCAGCACGTCGCCGGAACCGATGCGCGCCAGCTCATCGACAGCGTCGACCACGGCGTCCATCAGATCGCGCTGTTCGCGGTCGCGCTGGGCCGCGCTTTGCGGCGCATTCGGCTTGGCCGCGGCGGCGGCATTGACCGCAGCGGTACCGCTGCGGTCGGCATTGTCGACCGGCCGGTAGCGCACCTCGACTTCATACAGGCGGCCGGAGACCTCGATCACCGGCGCCGGCTTGTCGGCGCTGCCGAAATGGCGCGCAAAGCGGTCGGCATCGATGGTGGCCGAGGTAATGATGACTTTCAGGTCGGGCCGCTTGGGCAGCAGCTGCTTCAGGTAACCCAGCAGGAAATCGATGTTCAGGCTGCGTTCATGCGCTTCATCGATGATGATGGTGTCGTACTGGCGCAGCAATGGATCGGTCTGGGTCTCGGCCAGCAGGATGCCGTCGGTCATCAGCTTGATCCAGGCGCCCTTGGTCAAGGTGTCGTTGAAACGCACCTTGTAGCCGACGTGCTCGCCCAGCGGCGAATTGAGTTCCTGCGCGATGCGCTTGGCCGTCGAAGACGCGGCGATCCGGCGCGGCTGGGTATGGCCGATCATGCCGTGCAGGCCGCGGCCCAGCTCCAGGCAGATCTTCGGCAGCTGCGTGGTCTTGCCGGAGCCGGTCTCGCCGCAGACGATGATGACCTGGTTGGCGCTCAGGGCGGCAGAGATTTCCGCGCGCTTGCCTGAAACCGGCAGTTCCTCGGGGAAGACGATGGGCGGCAAGGCATTGCGTTGCGGTGGCGTTATCTCGCGCGAGCGCGGTGATTTGATGGATTCTGGTGTTGACATGAGGATGGGATTATACAGAGCGTCATCCACGGATGAGCATCTTATAGAGGCGCCGGCGGCTGATGCATCCGCGCCTGTCGGTTCAGGCATTGCGCCAGGTAAATTCTTGCTGGCAAAACAACAGCAATATGCTAACCTAAATTTCTCGGGAGTAACAGCAATTATCCCGACATCAATGCGTTCGCACGACCTGGATTCTGTTTTCCAACCACTTTTACCGTGACGGAATGACGACATGAAGACTATCCTGATGCTCGCCTTTGCCCTGCCTCTCTTGTCCGCCTGCGCCAGCAGCCCTAGCGATGCCGACGAAGCGGCCAATGCCGAGCCCAAGCAATACCTCACCGGCTCGATCATTCCCACGCATGCCAGGAAGGCAAGCAGCGACCAGGACAGCCAGCCACTACTGCCCGCCAGCTACGGGAGCAATATGACACCTTTCCCTGCCGGCGGAAAAACGCGCTGAACGGCGCCGTTCAAGAATTGACCCTGGTCGGCCGGCGCTTGAAAAAATCCACCGCATGCTGGCGCGTCTGGATCTTGTCCAGCGTGGCGGCGGGGTCAAGGCCGAAACGTCGCGCCGAGCCGCTCACCAGGCTTTTCTGCAGATCGTTGAGCGGCGTTGATGCCGGCGGCGGCAGCCAGTTTGCAGCCGGAGCGGCAATTTGCGGCAGATCGGCGCGCGGCGCAGCCAGCGTCAAGACCTGCTCCAGCGTCGGTGCGGCGGCAATGCGCCTGCTCGGCAACATGTCTGCCGACGCTATGCCGAGCCAGTCGCGCAAGGTCGCCAGTATCGAGGTGTGATCGTAAGGAACGCCGGTGGCGGAGCGGAACACCGTGCCTGCCGCAATATAGGGCGAGACCAGCACCGCCGGCACGCGCACGCCGAAACGGTCGAAGCCGAAACCGCCGTCGCCGGGCGCGCTGGCGGCATCCGGCGCCAGCGCGCCGGCCGGCGGCAGCACATGATCGTAGCAGCCGCCATGCTCGTCATAGGTAATGATCAGCAAGGTCCGGTTCCAGCCCGGCGATGTGCTGACGGCCGTCCAGATGTCGTGCAAAAACGCCTCGCCTGCCTGGATATCGTGCGGCGGGTGCTGGTCGTTCGGTTCCAGCAGGAAGCAAGGCTCGATGAAACTGTAGGCCGGCAGCGTATCGCTGGCGCAGGCGTCGACAAATTCTGTAAACCGGCTGAAATGCGTGTTCAGCAGCGGGTCCCACAGCTTGGGAAACATGGTGCGCGTCAGCGACGGCGTCAACAGCGTATTGCTGTATACCGACCAGCTGCTGCCTATCGCCTGCAGCACGTTGTAGATGGTCGGCACATCCCATTGAAACGGATCCGGCGGGCTGCCGTTGTTGATGCGGCCGTTGGAAGTGCCGGCGTGCGCGAAGGCGCGGTTCGGCCAGGTCTGGCTGGGCACCGATGCGAACCAGGCGTCGGATACCGCGTATTGCCGCGCCAGCGCCGCCAGCACCGGTATCTGGGCGCAATCGTGGCATTGCATGATCTGGGTCGCGTCGTCGGTTGCGGTGCTTGCATAGTTGACGACGAAGCCTTGCATGGGCCAGGACGGCGCGGCGACTGCACCCTGTGGGCCGTACAGCTGATAAGTCACGTTATCGAAGGTTTCCTCAGGATCGGGATCGGGTATGGTGCCGCTGCTCGAGCCGCGCCCGACCAGCGCCTTTTGCGGCGGATCGCCGCCAAAATAGCCCGAATTCACCGGATTCCACATATCCGCATGCAGGCCGTCGAACTGTTTGGCGCTTGCGTTCGGCAAAACCGTTGCCGGCGAACTGCCATTCGCATACAACCAGCCCAGCATATTGTCGAGAGAGCGGTTTTCGAGCATGACCACGACGATGTGCTCGACCTGCGGCAAAATCTTTCCCATGAGCATCCCCTTTGGGAAAAGTGTAGTACGGCTCGGGCGAAGATCAAGCAAACAGCGCCCCCAGCGCTGCAGCACCTGACATAAACAACAGTCGTCCTGGTGTGATTTCGACATCAAATGCGGGCGTGGCTGGCGCCGCATGGCGTAAATCAGCCATGACACCGCCCGCAACGCGGGCGCCGGAAGCGTCAGCCGCGCCGTTACATACGTTATAATCGCGGGTTATTGGAAGCAAATGCTGCCCGCACAGCGGCAGCAGCCACGCTTGCCGTTTTCCCGTATCTCTATTTATCAAGGCAGGCGGCCGAGATCGCCTGAACCACGCATCATGCAAGAACCCGTTTCCGAGCAGCCGGACCTGGCCGGCGCTGACGCTGGCGCGGCCGATAGCGCCGACCTCGTCGCCCACAATGTCTCCGTCGAACAGATCGCCAGCGAAGTGGCGCGCCGCCGTACCTTCGGCATCATTTCCCACCCGGACGCCGGCAAAACCACGCTGACAGAAAAGCTGCTGCTGTTTTCCGGCGCGATCCAGCTGGCCGGCACCGTCAAGGGCCGCAAAAGCGGCCGCCATGCGACTTCGGACTGGATGGACATCGAAAAGCAGCGCGGCATTTCGGTCGCCAGCTCGGTCATGCAGTTCGAGTACCGCGACCACGTGGTCAACCTGCTCGACACCCCGGGCCACCAGGACTTCTCGGAAGATACCTACCGCGTGCTGACCGCGGTCGACTCGGCGCTGATGGTGATCGATGCCGCCAAGGGTGTGGAAACGCAGACCATCAAGCTGCTCAACGTCTGCCGCATGCGCAACACGCCGATCATCACCCTGATGAACAAGATGGACCGCGAAACCCGCGATCCGCTGGAATTGCTGGACGAGCTGGAATCGGTGCTAAAGATCCAGTGCGCGCCGGTGACCTGGCCGATCGGCATGGGCAAGACTTTCCGCGGCGTGTATCACCTGCTGCGCGATGAAATCCTGCTGTTCGCGGCCGGCAGCGACAAGGCTGACCAGACGTTTGAAGTCATCAAGGGCATAGACAATCCGCGCCTGGATGAAATGTTCCCGCGCGAAATCGAACAGCTGCGCATGGAAGTCGAACTGGTGCACGGCGCCTCCCATCCTTTCGACCAGGAGGCCTTCCTGGCCGGCGTGCAGACCCCGGTTTTCTTCGGCTCCGCCATCAACAACTTCGGCATCCGCGAAATCCTCAACGCCCTGATCGACTGGGCGCAGCCGCCCGGCTCGCGCGACGCCACCGTGCGCACGGTGGAGCCGAAGGAAGCCAATTTTTCCGGTTTCGTCTTCAAGATCCAGGCCAATATGGACCCGGCTCACCGCGACCGCATCGCTTTCCTGCGCGTCTGCTCCGGCCACTTCCAGCGCGGCATGAAGATCAAGCACCTGCGCCTGAACCGCGAAATCAAGGTCTCCAGCGTGGTGACTTTCATGGCGTCCAGCCGAGAGCAGGTGGAAGAAGCCTACGCCGGCGACATCATCGGCTTGCCGAACCATGGCAACATGCAGATCGGCGACAGCTTCTCCGAAGGCGAGCTGCTGCAGTTCACCGGCATCCCCTACTTCGCGCCGGACTTTTTCCGCTCGGTGCGGATCCGCAATCCGCTCAAGATCAAGCAGCTGCACAAAGGCTTGCAGCAGCTCGGCGAAGAAGGCGCGATCCAGGTATTCAAGCCGGTCACCAGCAGCGACCTGGTGCTGGGCGGGGTCGGCGTGCTGCAGTTTGAAGTGGTCGCCAGCCGCCTGCTCAACGAGTACGGCGTCGACGCCGTGTTCGAAGGCACCAGCATCAGCAGCGCACGCTGGATCACCTGCGACGACAAGAAGATCCTGGCCGATTTCGAAAAATCCACGGCCGGCAACAATCTCGCTTACGATGCTGCCGGCAACCTGGCTTACCTGGCCACCTCCGGCGTCAACCTGCGCCTGACGCAAGAACGCTGGCCGCTGGTGGTGTTCCATGAAACGCGGGAGCACGCGGTCAAGCTGGGCTAAGCCGGCAAGCTGCGGATGTAAAAAAAGGAGATGCGATTGCATCTCCTTTTTTACTTCAAAAATCCGGCGTTAGCGTCGCGCTAGCATCAATGCCCGCGCTGCCTGGTTTACGAATGCCCGCGCGGGTCAGCCTGCGCCACTGCCGCATCATGCTCAGCCAGTTCCTGCTCGGCATCGACGCCCTTGTTATCCAGCTGACGGTGCAACTGCTGCTCATCCAGCTCGCCAGTCCATTTCGCTACGACCAGCGTCGCCACGCCATTGCCGATGGTGTTGGTCAAGGCGCGCGCTTCCGACATGAAACGGTCGATGCCGAGGATCAGCGCCAGGCCCGCGACCGGCACATGGCCCACCGCGGACAGGGTGGCGGCCAGCACGATGAAGCCGCTGCCGGTGACGCCTGCAGCGCCCTTGGAAGTGAGCAGCAAGACCGCCAGCAGGGTCAGCTGCTGCATCAGCGACATCGGCGTATCGGTCGCCTGGGCAATGAATATCGCGGCCATGGTCAGATAGATCGAGGTGCCGTCGAGGTTGAAGGAATAGCCGGTAGGGATCACCAGGCCGACCACCGACTTCTTGGCGCCGAGGTTTTCCAGCTTGCCCATCAGGCGCGGCAGCACCGATTCCGAGGACGAGGTGCCGAGCACGATCAGCAGTTCTTCCTTGATGTACTTGACGAACTTCCAGACGCTGAAGCCGTGCACCCTGGCGACCACGCCCAGAACGCCGAAGATGAACAGCAGGCAGGTCAGATAGAACGCGCCCATCAGCTGGCCCAGCGACAGCAGCGAACCGACGCCGTATTTGCCAATGGTGAAAGCCATCGCGCCAAAGGCGCCGATCGGTGCGACCTTCATGATCAGGCCGACCATGCCGAACAGCACGTGCGAGAATTTTTCGATGAAATCGAACACCAGCGTGCCGCGGCCGCCGAATTTATGCAGGGAGAAGCCAAACAGTATCGCAATCAGCAGCACTTGCAGGATCTCGTTCTTGGCAAACGCGTCGACAAAACTGCCTGGAATGATGTGGAAGAAGAAATCGACCGTCGATTCCATCTTGCCGGGACCGGTATAGGCAGCGATGCTCTTGGTGTCCAGCGTAGTGAGATCGATGTGCATGCCGGTGCCCGGATGCCAGACGTTAACCACGATCATGCCCAGGATCAGCGCTACCGTGCTCATGATTTCAAAGTACAACAGCGCCAGGCCGCCGGTCTTGCCGACCTTCTTCATGTCTTCCATGCCGGCGATGCCGATCACCACGGTACAGAAAATCACTGGTGCGATGATCATCTTGATCAGCTTGATGAAGCCGTCGCCGAGCGGTTTCATTGCCGCCCCGGTTTCCGGATAGAGATGCCCCAGCACGACGCCGATCACGATGGCGGTCAATACCTGTACATAGAGTGATTTGTAGAGCGCTGGTTTTGCCATTTGTCCTCTCCGATTAGATTACGTTCTTTTTAGAATATCGCCGCTGCCCAGATGACGGCATCGACGTTGATCTTACTGCCTTGCTGCTTATCTTGTTGCGTGCACTGCTGTATTTTTTAGCCATCGATCCGCCAGCGCATCCTCCCCGATACCTGAAACCGAAAGATGGAAAAAAGAGCGCAACTTTATCTGATAACGCTACCACCGCTCAAGTTATTTAAATGCGCCGGCATGAAATTGCATTTTGTGCAATCATCTTGCACTGCACCACTTGAAACGGCGACAGTGAATATAATTGCATTCTGTGCTGTATTGCTCTTCAAGTAAATTCCCGCATGAGATATTTGCCAAACGGGACTTGAGATAGTCTTGTCACAATGTGCGTGTATCTTGGGCCGTGGAGGCGCATAGGTTCAATTTCAATTTGCGCAAGCTGCAATCTTGCGGCGCAACCGTAAACCGGCGCGCCGCGGGAGATGGAAAGTAATGGCAACCTTTCGCTTGTTCAAGCTGTCTCAGACAAGCCGTACAGCAGGTCTTTTCATAACGAGGAAGATATATGACTGAAAACGATGTCCGCAAAAATGCCTTTGCGATGCCGATCCACAACCCGGCCTTTCCACCCGGTCCTTACCGCTTCGTCGATCGCGAATTCCTGATCATCACCTATCGCACCGATCCGGAAGCGCTCAAGAAAATCATCCCGGCGCCGCTGCAGTTTGTCGAGCCCATCGTCAAGTTCGAATTCATCAGGATGCCCGACTCCACCGGCTTCGGCCACTACTGCGAATCGGGGCAAGTCATCCCGGTAACATTGGACGGCGTCGCCGGCGGCTACGTGCACAGCATGTACCTGAACGATCACCCGCCGATCGCCGGCGGCCGTGAACTGTGGGGCTTTCCCAAAAAGCTCGGTAATCCGGAACTGAAGGTCCATACCGACACCCTGATGGGCACGCTGGACTACAGCGATTTCCGGGTCGCCACCGGCACCATGGGTTACAAGCACAAGACGCTCGACAACGACGCCGTCAAGAAGTCGCTGGAAACGCCTGCCTTCCTGCTGAAGATCATTCCGCATGTCGACGGCACCCCGCGCATCTGCGAACTGGTACAGTACAGCCTGACCGACATCACCATCAAAGGCGCCTGGAGCGGCCCCGGGGCGCTGGACCTGCATGCGCATGCACTGGCGCCTATCGCCGACCTGCCGGTGCTGGAAGTCATCTCCGCGGTGCACATTCTGTCCGACCTGACGCTGCCGCTGGGCACCGTCGCTTATGATTATCTCGCCAAGTAACCACATCAATAGAGGAATACCATGTCACTCAAAGATAAAGTCGCACTGATCACCGGTTCCGCCAGCGGCATCGGCAAGGAAATCGCCATCGAATACGCACGCGCCGGCGCCAAGGTCGTGATCGCCGACCTGGCGCTCGATGCCGCCACCGCAACCGCCAATGAAATCACGCAGTCGGGCGGCATCGCCATGGCGGTGGCCATGAACGTCACCGACGAAGCGCAGGTCGACAAAGGCATCGCCGACACCGTCGCCGCCTACGGCAGCATCGACGTCCTGATCAGCAATGCCGGGATCCAGATCATCGCCCCTATCGTCGACTCGACCCTGGACAACTGGAAAAAAATGCTGGCGATCCATCTGGACGGCGCCTACCTGACGACCCGCGCAGCGATGCGCGAGATGATCAAGAAGGGCAACGGCGGTTCGATCATTTACATGGGCTCGGTCCACTCGCACGAAGCTTCGCCGCTGAAAGCGCCGTACGTCACCGCCAAGCACGGCCTGATCGGCCTGGCCAAGGTAGTCGCCAAGGAAGGCGCCAAGAACCAGATCCGCGCCAACGTGATCTGCCCAGGCTTCGTCCGCACGCCGCTGGTGGAAAAGCAGATTCCGGAACAAGCCAAGGAACTCGGCATCACCGAAGACCAGGTGGTCAAGACTGTCATGCTGAAAGACACCGTCGACGGTGAATTCACCACCACCCACGACGTCGCCCAAACTGCGATTTTCCTCGGCGGTTTCGAATCGAATGCGCTGACCGGCCAGTCGATCGTGGTCAGCCACGGCTGGTTCATGCAGTAATCATGACTACCTTGCAGTCATTGGCGTAAACAAAAAGGCAAGAAGCAGTTCTTGCCTTTTTTTATCGATGCGCAATGCTGCAAAACACTGATCCTGGAATTCATTTTGAGCGCATCTGATTATTTGTCCCGCACTGCCCGCCGCTTGCGGCTTACCTGCTGCCTGTTGCTGCTGGCCGGCAGCCCGGTCCTGCCGGCAAAAAACCTCCCGGCGAAAGCGCCCGCTTCTGCGTCCGCTTCTGTGTCCGTTCCTGCGCCGGCATTCGCCAGCAGGCAGGCAGCGCTTGCCGCATTGCCGCCGCTGATGCTGTGGGTCTGGGAACGGCCCGACGACACCCGCTCCTGGCTTGCCAACAGCGCCAGGTCCTCAAAATCCTCCGAAGCAGGCGACGCCGCCAGCGCCGACCTGCAAGCGCAACGCATAGGCGTCGCCGTGCTGGACACCACCGTGCTGCTGCGCGACGGCAGCGCCACCGTGCGGCGCCGCCAGCAGCCCTTGCGCCTGCCGCCGGACTGGTATGCCGCCGGCAGCTTGCAGCCGAAAGCGCCGGTAGTCACCATCGTCCACATCGACATGGCGCGCGCCCCCCACAAGCCTGCTCTCAACGAGCGGCAAAAACAGACCATCGTCAGGGCCATTGCAGCCGCCGCAAAGCGCAGCCCGAGCCAGGTGGTGCAGCTGGATTTTGACGTCGCACATAGCCAGAAACCGTTCCTGGCCGATGTTATCCAGCGCAGCCGGATTGCGCTGCCGGACAATGTCGCGCTGTCGATCACTGCCCAGGCGTCCTGGTGCGTCGGCGACGCCTGGCTGGCCGACCTGCCGGTCGACGAGGTCGTGCCGATGGCCTTCCGCATGGGCGGAGAGGCCAAACGCACGCAAGAAATATTGATCAATGAAGGACGCTTCCCGCGCCCCGAATGCCAGCCTAGCCTGGGGCTCTCGCTGGATGAACAGCCATGGCCTGACAAGCTGCGCAGCCAGCGCCTCTACCTGTTCAACCGCGCCGCCTGGTCGGCCACGCCGATGGCAAGCTGGTCGGTGCGGCTGGGGGCGTTTCTGCCGTAATCGATCAATAGCGCGGCTATGGCGCCTATCTGAACATTATCCGAGGTCGAGCGCACGCGGCGCCGGATACACCTTCACCAGCACGATGCGCGGACCGTTCATTTTCTTGACCACGATGTCGAAGCCATCGAACCCGATCTTCTGCCCTTCATGCGGCAGATCGCCCAGCTTGGCCATGATCAGGCCGCCGACCGAGTCGACGTCTTCATCGCCGTCGATGACGACGTCGATGCCGAGGATGCGCTCGAGGCTGAAGATCGGCAGGCTGCCCTTGCCCAGCAAGGTGCCGTCGTCGAGGCGGCTCCACTCATTGTCGTTGCGGCGGAATTCGTCGCGGATCTCGCCCACCATCGCGCCCAGTATGTTGTCGAGCGTGATGAAACCTTCCGGCTTGCTGCCTTTTTTGCCGATGATGGCGAAATGCGGCGCGCCGGTACGGAAACGGCGGAACAGTTCGAGCGCCGGCATGCGCGGCGAGACGTACTCCACCGGCCGCAGGAAAGCGTTCAGGCCGTCGATCGGCTTGCCTTCCTGCTGCGCGATGAACAAGTCCTTGAGATGGATCACGCCCAGCACGTTGACGCCGTCCTGGCCGAAGAACGGGTAGCGGCTGAAGCGGTGGCGATAAATGGTCTGCAGGTTTTCCTGCAAGCTGGCGGCCTGGTGCAGCGCCGTGATCTCATTGATCGGGCGCATCAGGTCGGACACTTCCAGCTCGCTGAAATCGAGCGACTGCGCCAGTACGTTCCATTCGTCGCGGTTGAATTTTTCGCCGGTGTGGCTGCCGCGCAGGATCAGCTTCAGTTCATCGGCCGAATACTGTGCATCGTGGCCATGGGCGGCGGCCAGGCCGGCCAGGCGCAGAATCCAGTTGGCGCTGGCGTTGAGCGCCCAGATGGCGGGATACATGGCCCAGTAAAAACCGTACAGCGGCAAGGCGCACCACAGGCCGATGACTTCCGGGTTGCGGATGGCGACGGTCTTCGGCGCCAGTTCGCCGATCACGATGTGGAGAAAGGAAATCAGGAAGAAGGCAAAGAAAAACGAAACGCCGTGTATCAGCTCCGGCGAACTGACGCCGAGCAGGCCGAACAGCGGCTGCAGCAGGCTGGCGAAGGCCGGCTCGCCGATCCAGCCGAGGCCGAGCGAAGCAAGGGTAATACCGAGTTGGCAGGCGGACAGGTAAGCGTCCAGCTGGCGGTGCACGATGGCCAGGATGCGGCCGCGCAAGCCTTGGGTCTTGGCGATGGCGCGGATGCGCGTCTGGCGTAATTTGACTAAACCGAATTCGGCAGCAACGAAAAAACCGTTGAGGGCGACCAAAAATAATGCTGCGATAACCAGTAGCAGGTTGTTCAATGAATCTCTTTCACAGGTAACGACGGAGCATTAGTATAGGCGACCATGGCCATTTCGACAAAATCGGTGTTGTTGGCGCTTAGGGAGCCGGTTTGACAACAGAACAAAGCCCGTCAATAAAAATGGGGCAGAGTCATTTACGCGACGTAGGGTGGGCACGCAGTGCCCACCTAGTGCTTAAATTTTGAGATCACACGTGGGCACTGCGTGCCCACCCTACAGCTACAGCGCTGTCGCCAGCGCACACTGCCGGTAGTGCTCGGCCGCCAGTGCCGGCTGATCGATCGCTTCGTGCAACTGTCCCAGCCGCAGATGCGCCTCACGCACCGTGGCCGGCGCTACCGCATCCGACAAAGCCTGTTCCAGGTGACGCTGGGCCTTGCCCCACAATTTCTGCTTGAAACAGAAGCTGCCCAGGGTCAGCGCCAGCTCGGCGTCGTTCGGCGCCTTGGCGGCCCAGCGTTCGCAATGCTCGATCTGCGCTAGCAATTCCGGCGTACCTTCGGCCGCGACGGCGTCGCGGTAGGTCGCCAGCAGGCGCTGGTCCCATTCCGTCGCCATGGATTTTTCGACGATGGCGCGCGCCTCGGCGTGCAGGCCGCACTTGTTGAAGGCGCCGGCGCCGCGCATGGCGATGAACGGTTTGCTGCGGTCTTCGTTGGGCACGGTGGCCCACAGGCGCGTGATCGATTCGGCATCGTGCACATCGTCCGACAGCAAACCGTCATAAGCCAGTTCGCGCAGGCGCGTCGACAAGGCCGGATGCAAGGCATCGTGCTTGTTCAGCGTACGCACCAGGCGCAGCACTTCCGGCCAGTTCTTGGCCTGCTGGTTAGCCTTCAGCGCCAGCCGCAAAGCGTGGATATGGCGCGTGCCGCGTGCGTTCAGCTCGCTCACGGCTTGCAGCGCCGCCTGCGACTTGTGTTCGTCCACCAGCAGATCCAGGGTGGTGATCAGGCGCGCGGTTTTCAGCGGCTCGTCGTCCTCGATGCTGGCCAGCCAGATATCGCGCCGCTCGGGTTGCCCCATGCGATGCGCGGCGCGAGCGCCGATCAGCGCCGCCACGCCCAGGTTGTCCTGCAGTTCGGCAGCACGCGTAGCGGCCTTTTCAGCCTGGCCGAAGCGGCCCTCAAACAGAGATTTGAGAGAATCGCGCAAGGCGTTGTTGGCCGTGGTCTCGCGCTTGTGGCGGCGATAGCCGATCACGCGCGCAGGCAGCTTCTGGGTCACGCGGATCGTGCGGATCACCACATACAGGAGGATGAACAGGAGCAGCAGCAGGACGACGAAGAAATTCAATGACAGGTCGATCCGGTAAGGTGGGAAAAACAGCACCACGTTGCCGGGGTTGTAACGCGCCAACACAGCCAGGCCGATGGCGACCGCAAACAGAGCTACAAGCCGGAGAAAGAATCGCATATGACTATGGCTTGCCTTTGTAAGTACGGATCGCCGTGGGGCTGTCCAGCGCCGGCATGGTGATCGAAAGATTGCTGTTCTGGACCTGCTTCAGCATGGTCTGCACGGTCTGCGTCTGCTTGGCGCGGGTGTCGAAATACTTGGTGATGGTTTCCTGCGCCGCAATCAGGTCGCTGCGGAAGGCCGATTCATTGCGCGACAACAGACCCAGGCGCGCATTCAGCAAGCGCAGCTTCAGGTTCTCGCGGGCGTAGTAGGCCTGGGTCGGCGACAGCAGCAAGGCATCCGGCGTCGCCACCGTGCGCACCCTTATCAACTGGCTGATTTCGGTCCACATTTCAGAGCTCCAGCTTTGCCACAGGTCGTGCACGCGGTTTTTCCAGTCGGTCACGGCAGCGTCGGTGGCGGCCTGCGACTTGGCGATATTGGGGTTGGCGGCAGCCTTGGCTGGCTTGGCCTTGCTGCTGAGCGGCGCCTGGTTGCTCGGCTGGCTGATGCCGGACACCGGCTTTTCATCCGACAGCAGCGGCATGCTGTCGATCTGGCCGATGACGCTGTCCAGGCGCACGGCGATGCCGGTCACGTCCAGCGTCGGCAGAGCCTTGAGCTTTTCGATATCGCTGGCGATGGCGCGCCGCACGATGATGAATTGCGGCTTGTCGGAGCGCGACAGGTTCTTGTCGGCGTTCTGCAAGGCGATCAGGGCGCCCTGGACATTGCCGGCCAGTTGCAGCTGCTGGCTGGCGGTCGACAGCACTTCTTCGACTTCCGACAAGGCTTGCTCGTCGCCATTCTTCGACAGATCCTTGTACAGCTGCTCCAGCGCCAGTTGCTGGCTTTGCGACTCCAGCTGCTTGCTTTCCAGGACGCTGACCTTGCCTTGCAACTCCTTGGCGCCGTCCTGCACCGACTTCACCAGCACCTTGGTTTCGGTATTGGTGCTGTCGCCGGCTTGCAGGCGGCGCGCGATTTCCTGGCGCAGCTTGTTGTTTTCACTATGCATCACCCACCACTGGCCGGCCAGCAGCACGGCCAGCAGCAGCAAAGCCAGGTACACCAGGCCCAGCGGCCTGCCGCCGCCTTTGCCGTTGTTGACCGGATAAGGCTGCAGCACCGGCTGCGCTCCCGAGGACGGCGATGTCGCCGCGCTGGCGGCGGGACCAGCGGACTGGTTCAATTCTGGAGTGGGTATCGATTCGTTCATAGCGGGAATTGTAACGCGGCTAGCAGCCGTTCGTCGCCTGAGCCGGTGAGAGTAACGTCGCTAAATCCAAGCGCATGTGCAGTTTCGGCAATACGGGCATGTGGGACAAGGAGATGCTGCTGTTGGATTTTTGCAACACCGCTGCCGCGGTCGACCTGCCGCGCCAGCTCCAGCAGATGCCGCAGCGCCTCCGAACTGGTGATTATCCAGTCATTCCGGCTGTCCAGCAATTGCTGCAGCCGGGATGCGAGCTCCTGGTCCAGCCGCGGCGCCTGGCGTCGATAGGCGGCAATCGCCTGCACCTGGATGCCGGCCGCCAGCAAGGCTTCGGCAAAAAATTCGCGGCCGCTTTCGCCGCGCACCAGCAGCACTTTGGCGCCGCGCAAGGCGTCCAGGTCGAGCGCCTGCAACAAGCCTTCCGAGTCGGTGCGGGCCGGATCGGGCGGACTGAAGATGGTGGCGTTTTGCGCAGTCAGGCCGTACTGCGCCAGCGCTGCCCGGCTGCCCTCGCCGACAATGCCGATCGCTACCTGCCGCGGCCAGCTGGACACATGGCGCATGGCGGCGTCGATCGCGTTCGGACTGACGAACACCGCCAGGGCGTAGTCGTCGAGCCGCGCCAGCACCGCCTGCAAAGGCGCGCTGTCGCGCAAAGGCAGGATTTCCAGCAAGGGGAAGACAACAGGCTGGCGCCCGCGCGCCGCAATCTGCTGCGCCAGCGCCGCGGCTTGCGCCGCCGGCCTGGTGATGATGATGGGAGATGAGCTAGGCGACATAGACACTAGATGGCTGGCCGCGCTGCTGGCGGAAATGGCACGCGGCGCACTAGGCCTCCCGGCAAAGCGCAAGAATTGCCGCCGCCCCCTGCGCCGCCAGCTCCTCGGCAATTTTTCCGCCCAGCGCCTGCGGCGCATCGGCCGCGCCGCAGGCGTCGGCGGTCACCACCTGTTTGCCGTCCGGGGTGCCGATCATGGCGCGCAAGCGCATCTGGCCGCCGGCTATGGTAGCGAAGGCCGCCAGCGGAATCTGGCAGCTGCCGCCGAAAGCGCGCGACAAGGTACGCTCCGCTGTCACCGCCTGCGCGGTCGGCAAATGATTCAAGGGCGCCAGGATGTGCTGCAGATCGGCGCGGTCTTCGCAAATTTCAATCGCCATCGCGCCCTGCCCCGGCGCCGGCAAGCTCTGTTCCGGCTCGATCAGCGCCTTGATCCGGTCCGCCAGGCCTAGCCGTTTCAGACCCGCGGCGGCCAGGATGACGGCGGCGTATTCGCCGCGGTCGAGCTTGGCCAGCCGGGTGTCGAGGTTGCCGCGCAAGGGCTTGATCAGCAGATGCGGGAAGCGCGCCGCGATCAGCGCCTGGCGGCGCAGGCTGCTGGTGCCGACCACGGCGCCGGCCGGCAACTGCTCCAGTCCGGCGTAGTCATTGGAAACGAAAGCATCGCGCGGATCTTCCCGCTCCAGCACCGCCGCCAGCGCAAAACCGGACGGCAGATCCATCGGCATGTCTTTCAGCGAATGCACCGCCAGGTCGGCGCGGCCTTCCGCCATCGCCACTTCCAGCTCCTTCACGAACAGGCCCTTGCCGCCCACCTTGGACAAGGTGCGGTCAAGAATTTGATCGCCGCGAGTGGTCATGCCGAGGATTTCTATATTACAGTCTGGATATAATGCAGATAAGCGCGCACGCACGTGTTCCGCTTGCCACATGGCGAGCCGGCTTTCACGCGATGCAATGATCAACTTGGAGGGGGAGGATATTTTCGACACAGGTTCTTTCAGATGTTAGCTATACCGCCTTGATGCAGCAGATGCCGCCGGACCGAGTTATCCGAACGCCAACAAGCCAGATCAAAACCGCGCAACGAAATGCATGATTTTCATCGCGGATTTTAACATGCGCTCCCTGCAGCCTCAGTTGTACATCCTATATCGGAATAGCTATATCGCAAGCGTTCGCCCCTTGGTTAGTATCTGTTACACGCCCTTCGTCCCTCACCCCAGAAAAGCTGATTGCACTCGTTATTATGGCAAAACAATTGAATTCTGCTGTCCAGGTAAAAAAATCCCCCCCCAACAAAGATGCGCCGCTCAAGGAAGATATCCGTCTGCTGGGCCGCTTGCTGGGCGACGTGCTGCGCGAACAAGAGGGCGACGCGGTATTTGAAGTGGTGGAAACCATCCGCCAGACAGCGGTGCGCTTCCGCCGCGAGTCGGACCCGCAAGCCGGCGCCGATCTCGACAAGCTGCTGAAAAAACTCACCCGCGACCAGACCAATTCGGTGGTGCGGGCGTTTTCCTATTTTTCGCACCTGGCCAATATCGCCGAAGACCAGCACCACAACCGCCGCCGCCGCGCCCACCTGCTGGCCGGCTCGGCCGCGCAAGCCGGCAGCGTCGCCCATGCCTTGAGCAAGCTGGACGATGCCGGCGTGTCCGGCGCCACCGTGCGCAACTTCCTCAAGGATGCCTTGATTTCACCGGTGCTGACCGCCCATCCGACCGAAGTGCAGCGCAAGAGCATCCTCGACGCCGAGCGCGATATCGCCCGCCTGCTGGCCGAGCGCGACCGTCCGCTGACCGCCAAGGAACTGCGCGACAACACTGAACTGCTGCGCGGCCGCATCGCCACCCTGTGGCAGACCCGCATGCTGCGCTACACCAAGCTGACCGTGGCCGATGAAATCGAAAACGCCCTGTCCTACTACCGCATCACCTTCCTGCGCGAACTGCCGGCGCTGTACGACGACATCGAAGGCGAGATCGCCACCCAGTTCCCGACCCGCGGCCGCCAGGGCGGCACCGAACTGGCGCCGTTCGTGCAGATGGGCAGCTGGATCGGCGGCGACCGCGACGGCAACCCGAACGTCAACGCCGGCACCATGCAGCGCGCGCTGACGCGGCAATCGACCACCATTTTCGATTTCTACCTGGAAGAGGTGCACGCCCTCGGCGCCGAACTGTCGGTCTCGACCCTGATGGTCAGCGTCAACCAGGAATTGCTGGCGCTGGCGGAAAATTCGCCGGACACCTCGGACCATCGTGCCGACGAACCCTACCGCCGCGCCCTGATCGGGATTTACGCGCGGCTGGCCTCGACCGCGCGCGAACTGGGCGCCACCAACATCCTGCGCCAGGAAGTCGGCGCCGCGGCCCACTATACGGCGCCGCAGGAATTCACCCGCGAATTGCAGATCGTCGAAGACTCGCTGCGCGCGCACCATGGCAGCGCCCTGGTCAAGCCGCGGCTGGCGACGCTCAAGCGCGCCTCCGAGATTTTCGGCTTCCACCTGGCCTCGCTCGACATGCGCCAGAGTTCGGACGTGCATGAACGGGTGCTGACAGAACTGTTCGCGCAGGCGCAGGTGGAAGGCGCCTACGACAAGCTGAGCGAGGAACAGAAGATCGACCTGCTGCTGGCCGAACTGGCCAAGCCGCGCCTGCTGTACTCGCCGTATATCGATTACTCCGACGAGACCGTTTCGGAGCTGTCGATCCTGCGCGCGGCCGGCGAGATGCGCAAGCGCTACGGCGCGCGCTCGATCCGCAACTACATCATCTCGCACACCGAGACCGTGTCGGACCTGCTGGAAGTGTTGCTGCTGCAGCAGGAAACCGGCTTGCTGCGTCCCGACAACAAGGACAAGGCCGCCAAGGATGGCAAGGATGGCGGCGTGCTGGAAGTGATGGTGATCCCGCTGTTCGAAACCATTCCCGACCTGCGCCGCGCGGCTGCGATCATGGAACAGTTCATGGCGCTGCCGCCGGTGGCGCGCCTGATCGCCAGGCAAGGCAAGCTGCAGGAAGTGATGCTGGGCTATTCCGACTCCAACAAGGACGGCGGCTTCCTCACCTCCAACTGGGAACTGTACAAGGCTGAGATCCAGCTGGTGCGCGTGTTCGACCAGGCCGGCGTCAAGCTGCGCCTGTTCCACGGCCGCGGCGGCACCGTCGGCCGCGGCGGCGGTCCAAGCTACCAGGCGATCCTGGCGCAACCGCCAGGCACCGTCAACGGCCAGATCCGCCTGACCGAACAAGGCGAAATCATCGCTTCCAAGTTCTCCAATCCGGAAATCGGCCGCCGCAACCTGGAGCTGCTGGTGGCGGCGACGCTGGAAGCGAGCCTGATGCCGAACACCGCCGACGGCAAGCAGATGAAAAAGCTGGGCGAGTTCGAAGAGCTGATGGATGGCTTGTCGGAACGCGCTTACCAGTCGTACCGTAACCTGGTGTATGAAACCCCAGGCTTCACCGACTACTTCTTCGCCGCCACGCCGATCGCCGAAATCGCCGAACTGAACATCGGTTCGCGCCCAGCCTCGCGCAAATCGACGCGCCGCATCGAAGACTTGCGGGCGATTCCATGGGGCTTTTCCTGGGGCCAGTGCCGCTTGCTGCTGCCGGGCTGGTACGGCTTCGGCAGTGCCATCGAGAGCTGGCTGGAGGAAGGAAAAGACGCCAAGCTGAAGAGCCAGAAGCTGGCGACCCTGCGCGCCATGTACAAGGAATGGCCGTTCTTCGCCACCCTGCTGTCGAACATGGACATGGTGCTATCGAAAACCGACCTGGCGGTGGCCTCGCGCTACGCCGGGCTGGTCACCGACCGCAAGCTGCGCAACAGCATCTTCAAGCGCATCGTCGACGAGCATGAGCGCACCAGCAGCATCCTGTCCGCCATCACCGGCGCCAAGGACCGCCTGTCCGGCAATCCGCTGCTGGCCCGTTCGATCAAGAACCGCTTCGCCTACCTCGATCCGCTGAATCACTTGCAGGTCGAGCTGATCAAGCGCCACCGCAGCGTGACCGCGGCCGGCCGCACGACAGAAGAACGCGTGAAGCGCGGCATCCATCTGAGCATCAACGGGATTGCTGCGGGCTTGCGCAATACCGGCTAAGCGTCCGCAAACAAGGGGAACCAGCCGAAGCCGGCTCCCCTTTCAGTTCATAACATTGTTTATCGACCGCTGTTCACGCATATTCACGCCATTCATAGCTTCTTCTGCAACAGCATGGCCTTGCCCATGGCCGGATTCAATTCATAGCCGGCAAAGCCGCTCGCCTTGTACAGGGCCTGCGCCGGCAGATTGCGCTCCAACACCTCCAGCGTGATCTTGCAGCAGCCGAGGCCGATGGCGACCTGTTCGACCTGTTGCATCAGCAATCTGGAAATCCCCCGGCCGCGGAATGCCTCGGCCACCGCCAGGTCATGGATGTTCAGCAGCGGCTGGCAGGCGAAAGTGGAAAATCCCTCTATGCAGATGGCCAGGCCGGCGGGCAGGTCATCGACAAACGCCAGCACCACGTGCACATCGCTCCGTTTGCTGAGCGCGGCGATCAGGTTGGCTTTGGCGAAGTCGGTCAATTGCTGGCCGCCGCCCATGGCATCCATGGCGTAGCCATTCAACAGTTCGACAATGGCGTCGGCGTGGCGGGGATTGGATAAATCAGCGTTGACTATCTGGGTCATTTCTCGATCCTGGTGAGTGCTTCAAAATACGTCAAAAACAGCTTCGCAGATGTCCGTCATTTTGCCATGCGCGAGACAGGCACATCGTGCCTTCTTGATATCCGGACGTGTCCGGCACACATGCCAAAAAAGCGCAGCCACGCCCCTTTTTAGTGACAATTCTCGGCACCAAATACCAATTTGGTGAACTGATACATCAATCTTGTATATCAGTTTGGTGCACCAGCTAGGGTTGGCAGCCTGGCACACGAATTGCTGTGCCATCAAGATGACCGCCGCCCCAAAATCCTCCACCCAGATCGCCGAACGGATCACCGAAGCGATGCTGGCGCGCAAACTTGCGCCCGGCACCCGTCTGGGCGAGCAGCAGCTGGCGGAATTGTTTGGCGTCAGCCGCACCCAGATCCGCGAAGCCCTGACACGGCTGGTGACGCGCGGGATCGTCACGGTCAGCGCGCGCCGCGGCTGGTACGTGATCGAACCAACCCCGGAAGATGCACGCGCAGCCTTTGAAGCACGGCGGGTGCTGGAGCTGGGCCTGCTGCGCCATGCGCGGCCGATCAGCCCGGAAGCGATCCGCGCCCTGCGCCTGCACGTCGAGCGTGAACAGGCGGCGCTGGAAGGCGACGACGTCGCCAGCCGCAGCTTCCTGCTGGGCGACTTCCACGTCTGCCTGTGCGAATCGTTCGGCAATCCCTTGCTGGCCGACACGCTGCGCGACCTGACCACGCGCACCACGCTGACCGCCATGCAATACCAGTCCTCGCATCACGCCAGGCAATCCTGCGCTGAACACGTCGGCATCGTTGCGGCGCTGGAAAACGGCGACCTGGAGCAGGCCGAACAACTGATGCACAGCCACCTGTGCAATGTAGAAGCGGGCCTGGAAGAGTCGCTGCACAGTGGCCGTGGCCCGCTGTCGCCGCTGCAGCAGGCGCTGGCGCCGCTCAATGAAAATTTCGACAAGCAGTCATTCGCAATACCACCCCAGCTGAAGGAGTTTTAACATGAAATTTCCCAAGATTCTGTTTGCCATGGTCGCCGTTACCGCCCTGTTCAGCACCACCGCCCGCGCCGATGCGCTTGACCAGATCGTCAAGAGCGGCGTGCTGAAGGTCGCGGTGCCGCAGGACTTCCCGCCGTTCGGCTCGGTCACCAGCGATCTCAAGCCGCAGGGCCTGGACATCGATGTCGCCACCCTGATCGCGAAGAAACTGGGCGTCAAGGTCGAACTGGTGCCGGTCACCAGCGCCAACCGCGTGCCTTACCTGCAGACCAAGAAAGTCGACCTGATCATTTCCAGCCTGGGCAAGAACCCGGAGCGCGAAAAGGTCATCGATTTCAGCGAAGCCTATGCGCCTTTCTATAACGGCGTATTCGGCGGCGCCGACCAGAAAGTCGGCAGCGCGGCCGACCTGGCCGGCAAGACCGTGGGCGTGACCCGCGGCGCGGTGGAAGACCTGGAGCTGAGCAAGATTGCGCCGGCCAGCGCCACCATCAAGCGTTATGAAGACAATAACGGCACCATCAGCGCCTTCCTCTCGGGCCAGGTGCAGCTGGTGGCAACCGGCAACGTGGTGGCGGCGGCGATCATCGCCAAGAATCCGCCGAAGAAGCCTGAAACAAAATTCCTGATCAAGAATTCGCCCTGCTCGATCGGCCTCAACAAGGATGAGAAGAAGCTGCTCGACAAGGTCAACGCCATCCTGGCGGCGACCAAGAAGGACGGCGAACTGAACGCGATCAGCGTCAAGTGGCTGGGACTGCCGCTGCCGGCCAACCTGTAATCGCCATCCAGCCTCGGACTCAGTCTCATGAGCTATCATTTTGATTTCCTGGCCGCGTTCGACTATCCCGCCGTGCTCATCAAGGGCGTGCTGGTCACGATCGAGCTGATCGCCATCGGCGGCGTGCTCGGCATCGCGGTCGGCATCTGCGCGGCCTGGGCCAAGACCCAGGGACCGCGCTGGCTGCGGCCGCTGGTCAGCGCCTATGTCGAGCTGATCCGCAACACGCCGTTCCTGATCCAGCTGTTTTTCATCTTTTTCGGGCTGCCCGGAGCCGGCTTGCAAATCACCGAGATGGAAGCGGCCTTGCTGGCCATGGTGATCAACCTGGGCGCCTACAGCTGCGAAATCATCCGCGCCGGCATCGCCGCCGTGGCGCGCGGCCAGATCGAAGCCGGCCTCAGCCTGGCGATGACCCGGATGCAGATCTTCCGCCACGTGATCCTGCCGCCGGCCCTGCAAAAGATCTGGCCGGCCCTGTCCAGCCAGGTGGTGATCGTGATGCTGGGTTCGGCGGTCTGTTCGCAGATCGCGGTGGAAGAACTCGCTTACGCGGCCAACTTCATCCAGGGCCGCAATTTCCGTTCGTTTGAATCCTATCTGCTGTCCACCGCCATCTACCTGCTGCTGGCCATCGGCCTGCGCCAGTTGTTGCGCCTGCTCGGCAACCTGTTGTTCGGACGGCGGACGCCAAAGGGGGCTGCATGATTTCGTTCTCGCTGTGGGATATCGTGCGCAACCTGCTGCTGGCCTTGCGCTGGACCGTGCTGCTGTCGCTGGCCTCGTTTGCCCTCGGCGGACTGCTCGGCCTGATCGTGCTGTTCCTGCGCACCTCCAGGCAGACCTGGCTGCGGCGCGCCACCAAAATGTATATCGAGCTGTTCCAGGGCACGCCGCTGCTGATGCAACTGTTCCTGGCCTTTTTCGGCCTGGCGCTGTTCGGCCTCGACGTTCCGGCCTGGCTGGCTGCCGGCCTGGCGCTGACCTGCTGGAGCAGCGCCTACCTGGCGGAAATCTGGCGCGGCTGCGTGGAAGCGATTCCGCGCGGCCAGTGGGAAGCATCGTCGTCGCTGGCGATGACCTATCTGCAGCAGATGCGCCATGTGATCCTGCCGCAAGCCTTGCGCATCGCGATTCCGCCTACCGTCGGCTTCAGCGTGCAAATCGTCAAGGGCACCGCGGTCACCTCGATCATCGGCTTCGTCGAACTGTCGAAAGCCGGCACCATGATCACCAACGCCACCTTCCAGCCGTTCACGGTGTATGCCGTGGTCGCGCTGATGTATTTCGCGTTGTGCTGGCCGCTGTCCAAATACAGTCAGTCTCTGGAAAGGAAATTCAATGGCACTCATCGCGATTGACAACGTAAAGAAGAGCTTCGGCGACAACCAGGTGCTGAAGGGCATCCGGCTCGACGTCGAAGCCGGCGAAGTGATCGCCATCATCGGCAAGAGCGGCTCCGGCAAGAGCACCCTGCTGCGCTGTATCAACGGCCTGGAAAGCATCGACGAGGGCAATATCAGCGTCGGCGGCGCCCACCTCGGCAAGAGCGAACTGGAACTGCGCGCGCTGCGCCTCAAGGTCGGCATGATCTTCCAGCAGTTCAACCTGTTTCCGCACCTGACGGTCGGCCGCAACGTGATGCTGTCGCCGATGATCGTCAAAGGCGCCAGCGAAGCGGCGGCGCGCAAGTCGGCGCAGGACAACCTGGCGCGGGTCGGCCTGGCGGAAAAATTCGACGCCTACCCGGACCAGCTGTCCGGCGGCCAGCAGCAACGGGTGGCGATTGCGCGCGCGCTGACGATGCAGCCGCAGGCGCTGCTGTGCGACGAGATCACCTCGGCGCTCGATCCGGAACTGGTGAACGAAGTACTGGCCGTGGTGCGCAGCCTGGCGGAAGAAGGCATGACCTTGCTGATGGTGACCCATGAAATGCGCTTCGCCCGAGAAGTCTGCGACCGCGTGGTGTTCATGCACCAGGGCAAAGTGCATGAAATCGGGCCACCGGAAGAGATTTTTGCGCATCCGAAAACGGCCGAGCTGCAGCAGTTTCTGGGAGCGGCCAACTGACAGCCGGCTGCCCGAAAATGGCAGCTTGCCGGCAAAAACGGGGGGAGGCTTGCGCAATTCTGTAAAATTGCGGATTAGGCACCGTTAATAATGGAAGCACACATGAATTCAATAAGCACCACCCCGCCGCTTGCAGCAGACCTTGTTTCCTTCATCGAAGGCTTGCCGAAAGCGGAATTGCATCTGCATATCGAAGGCACGCTGGAACCAGAATTACTGTTTGCACTGGCACAACGCAACAACGTCACCCTACCCTACGCCTCGGTCGAGGAACTGCGCGCGGCCTACGCTTTCACCGACCTGCAATCCTTCCTCGACCTCTACTACGCCGGCGCCGCCGTGCTGCAGACCGAGCAGGATTTTTATGACATGACCATGGCCTACATCGTCCGCTCGCGCGCCGACAACGTCCGCCATGCTGAAATTTTCTTCGACCCGCAAACCCATACCGAACGCGGCATCGCCATCGAGGTGGTGTTCGCCGGCATCGCCCGCGCCTTGCGCGAAGCGCGCGACCGGCATGGCTTCAGCAGCGCCATCATCATGTCCTTCCTGCGCCACCTGTCGGAAGAAGACGCCTTCGCCACGCTGGAAGCGGCGCTGCCGCTGCGCGCCGAGTATCGCGACCTGTGGATAGGCATCGGCCTGGATTCGGCCGAGCGCGGCAATCCGCCGGAAAAATTTGCACGCGTGTTCGCGCGCTGCCGCGAACTCGGCTTCCACCTGGTCGCCCATGCCGGCGAAGAAGGTCCGCCGCAATACGTCACGGATGCGCTGGATGTGCTGCATGTCGAGCGCATCGATCACGGCGTCCGCAGCGAAGAAGATCCGGCGCTGATGAAACGGCTGGCGGAACAGCGCATTCCGCTGACGGTATGCCCGCTCTCCAACCTCAAGCTGTGCGTGGTCGACGACATGCGCAAGCACAATCTGGCGCGCCTGCTGCACGCCGGCCTGGCGGTCACCGTCAACTCTGACGATCCGGCCTATTTCGGCGGCTACATGAATGCCAATTTCCTGGCGGTGGCGGCGTCGCTGCGCCTGAGCCGCACCGAGCTGGTGATGCTGGCGCGGAATGCCTTTGAAGCGACTTTCCTGCCGGCGGCGGCCAAACAGCAGCTGCTGCTGGAGCTGGATGGCTATTGCATGGCGCATTGATTCCGCCGGTTTAGCCAGCGCCGCTCGAAACGCCGGCGGACTTGCCGCAACCCGCCCCGCCAATCTGGCGCGGCGGGTTTTTCACATGCGCGCCGAGGACAAAAAAAAGCCCGCAGCGCTGAGGCTTGCGGGCTGAATCCAAACCTAGGAGGTGTTGGAGGAGACAGGTGCGACTATAGCAATACGCCCCCTTGTTTGTATGCTTTATAGTTCGCATACCTGATATTCGGGGAGTGCATAACAAAACTCAAAAGCAGCGCTTGCATAGTCCTTGCCACCGGGACAGTTTGCGTACATCATTGGGGAGCAGCCAGATAGCCTGCCCTATCGATCCCGTCTGACTCTGCGCAACCGTATTATCGTGGAGACCATGATGGACAACGTACTTGCTGCACCTCTTCTCACTAAAGCCGGAATCCTGTTTTCGGTAACAGTCGAGTTCAAACAATATCAGTGCCTGGTGCCGGCAACCACCCTTTCCGACCTGTCGCATTCGAAAGATCCCAAGCTCGATCTGCTCGATACCTACCGGGCTTTCCAGAGCAAGATCGAAGGCGTCGCCCGCCGCCTGATCAGCGCCGGCCTGGAAGGAAAGCCGCTGGTAGTCGGCAGCGGCTATTTTCAATAATCCGGACCTTGGCCTGGCATTATCAAACCGTCGCAGGCAGGCGCTGCCTGCGAGGTCTGTGCACATCCCAGATCAATTGTTAAGCAAGGCGCGCCGCTTCAACATCGCTTCGCGCAGCTTGTCGTAGCCCAGGTTGAACAGGAAGGTGTAAGGCAGGAAGAAGAGCAGCAAGCCGATGTCGAGAATCAGCGCATCAAGCAGGCTCATGTCCAGCCACCACGCCACCAGCGGCACCACGATCGCCACCAGGCCGGCTTCGAATGCGATCGCATGCACCGCCCGGACCGCCATGGTGCGGACGATGCGCCAGTGCCGTTCAACGCGGTCGAACAGGGCGTTGAAAATCATGTTCCAGCTCATCGCCACCAGCGAGATCATCAGGGTCAGCGCGCCCGCATGCGCCATCGGCATTTTCATTACCCACGACAAGACCGGCGCGGTCAGGCCGACTGCCAGCGCTTCGAAAATCAGCGCGTGAGTAATGCGCTCACCCCAGGTTTTATTGGTATTCATATTGCCTCCGTTGCTTCAGAAATGTCTGATGCAAGGATTTTCTTCGATTAAGCTGATACTATCAAACTAATAACCATCGGATAAACCGATACATCGGAGCCATTACGCCATGCGCCATTCGCTGGAAACCCTGTTCATGTTTGTCGAAGCGGCGACGCTGGGTTCGTTTTCCGCGGCGGCGCGCAAATTGGGCAAGCAGCAATCCACCGTCAGCGAAGCTATCGCCAACCTGGAAATCGACCTCGGCCTGACCCTGTTCGACCGCACCACCCGCCGTCCCAGCCTGACGCCCCATGGCCAGGCGATGCTGGTGCACGCGCAGCAGGTGATCGAAGCCAGCGACCGCCTGGAACGCTCTGCCCACCGGCTGGCCGATGGCCTCGAACCGCAGCTGACGCTGGTGCTGTCGGATACTTACCAATCGGACCGCTTTGAAGAAATCCTCACCAGTTTTGAACAGCGCTATCCCGAACTGGAGCTGGAATGCCTGATTGCGGAGCGCAACGACGTGGTAGCGCTGGTGCAAGAGGGGCGCGCCCATCTCGGGCTGGTGGCGGCGCAGGCGGATTACCCGCCCGACATCGGCTTCGAATCGGTGCCCGACCGCTCGGCCATCGGTCTGTATGTCGGCAAGCAGCACCCGCTCGCCAAGGCGCGCCACATTACTACCGAAATGCTGCACAACGCGCGCGAACTGCGGCTCAGCACCTATGGCGAAGACAGCGCCGAGGCGATGCAGCGCCGCCGAGGCCGCTCCTGGACTGCCTCCAGCTATCTGCTGCTGCTGGAAATGACAGAACTGGGCTTTGGCTGGGCCGAACTGCCGTACTGGCTGGCCAAGCGCTTTGCCGCCAACAGCCTGCTGGAACTGCAGGTGCGCGGCTGGCCGAAAAGCATACAGGTGGATGCGGTCTGGTCGCGCCGCCGCGGATTGGGGCCGGCCGGCAGCTGGCTGCTGGATACGCTGATGGCGCGATAAACGGCCGGGGTGAAGGATAAGCCCATCTGGCGCGAATTTTGCTCATCTCCAGCATCACTCAGAAAGCCGACAAAAAATGTTAATCATCCTTGCCTCAGCCAGTTTCGCCGCCCTGCTCGCCATTTTCCTGCTGCACAAAGAGCTCAAGACGCGCGGCTTCCTCTCCAGCTATAACCGCAACGCCCGCTCCAATGCCCGCCTGCAGCGAGGCCGGACCGTCAAACCCCATCAGTAAGCGGCGGCTGCCACTCCTCCTTTTGCAGCAGGCAAAAAAAAGCCCGCTGTACCTTGCGGCGCGGGCTGAATCCAATCCATAGGGGGAGTTGGAGGAGACGAAACCACTATAGGGCGAAATATTGCGCACTGCAATATAGTAAAAATACGGTATCAGACGTAAAAAAACCTGCGGCCGCGAGGCAAGCAGGTTTTTTGCATTCATCAATACAGGAGAAGATTCCCGAAACCCAGACCTATCTGGAAAGTGGCTCCGACGTGTAACGAATCTACTCTTGTATTGGCCCGAATTGCATTTATCTGTATTTTTTGCAGCTGAATGCGACAGGCGATTGGTGGACAATACACAGTCTTTGCCAAGAGGGCAAGGAAAATTTGCCGAATACTGCAAATCCGCCGCAAACTCCCCCCAGACAAAAAAAAGCCCGCGGACCTTGCGGTGCGGGCTTGAATCCAAACCTTAGGAGGTGTTGGAGGAGACAGGTGCAACTATATAGAGCCGACCTGCCAGCCGCCAATTTATTTAACGCATAACAGTTATTCACATGGATGATAGCGTTACCATTGCTTTGCAGCATAAGGCAGCCGGCGCCCTTCTTGAGCGCTCTGGCGCGCCAGCTCAAGGATTTCGGCAACGCTGACGGCAGCATCCGGCGCCACTGGAAACGGCGCGCCATCCTGGATCGATGCCGCCACTGCGCGGTAAAACTCGACGTAAGCCCCATCCAGGGTGGCCAGTTCGCCGCGCAAGTCGAGCGCACCGTCCACTTCCCGGATCTGGCCTGGCGGATTGCTGGCCCATCCCGGCTGGCCCGGCCTCAGGCCCGCCTTGAGCTGGTCTTCCTGGCTGTCCAGGCCGCTTTTCAGATAACTGCCGCGGCGGCCGTGCAGCACGAAGCGCGGCGCTTCCAGGGCGCTCAAGGCGCTCGCATGCAACACCACCTGCTTGTCGGCGTAGCCTAGCTGCAGGTGGACATAATCGTCCGCCTCCGCATGGTCGCGATAGGCAGCCACCGTGGCATTCACGGTTTGCGGCGCGCCGAACAACAGCAACGCCTGGTCGATCAGGTGCGGGCCGAGGTCGTACAGCAAGCCGCCGCCGCTGAGCGCATTCTCGCGCCAGCGCTGCCGCACGGCAGGCCGGAAGCGATCGAAATGCGACTCAAAATGGGTGATGTGACCGAGCCGGCCGCTGGCCAGCAGCGCCTGCACCGTGCGGAAATCGCCATCCCAGCGACGATTGTGGAACGGCGCCAGCAGCAGTTTGCTGTCGCGCGCGGTGCGCGCCAGGATGCGCGCCTCCTCGGCCGTCAGGGTGACCGGCTTGTCGACCACCACATGCTTGCCGGCTGCCAGCGTGCGGCGGGCGAAATCGAAATGGGTGTCGTTGGGCGTCGCAATGACGATGCAATCGATGGCAGGATCCGCCAGCAAGGCGTCCAGATCGGCAACGATGCGCGCTTGCGGCCAGGCTTGCCTGGCGACCTCCGTCTGGCTGCTGGCGATGGCGCTGACCTCGGTACGGCCGGAATGACCGATCAGCGGCGCATGGAAGGTGGCGCCGGCGAAGCCGTAGCCTAGCAGGCCGATTTTCAGCAGGGGCTTGGTATTGGTATGCAAAGTCAGACTCCGAACAGAATTGCGGAAACATTATCCACAGTAAAAGTTACCCACAGAAATTGTGGACAGTCCTGTGGATAACCATCAATGATTTCAATCAAGTCTTTGATTCATATAGATTTTTACCGAACGCACAAGCTTGATACTCCGGGCATAACCTGCCGAGCTTGTTTTTTACGGAAAACAAGCCGGCCTTGCGCCTCGCGAACGGCGCCTAGCTGGCTGCAGAGTCAATATCCGCCAGCGATTCGCGCCCTTTATCGGTGATGTCGAAACCGTCGCCGGCCGGCCTGGCGCTGATGTGGCCCTTTTTGCCGAGGAACATGGCGACGTCGGCCGCCAGCTTGGCGCCGGGATCGTTCGCTACGGCGCGCAGGCCGTCTATGCAATTCCTGATGAACAGGGTCTGCTGCCCTTTCTCGGTCAATGACAGGCCGCCGTTTTTTTCATAGGCGATGTATTTCAATCCAGCCAGGCGTTTGGTGTTCCTTGCCACGCAAGCGCTCACCCTGCCGTGCGCTCCCTTGCCTATCTGTCCCAGGGCGTCGTATTCATCTCTTGTCAAACCGTCGTTCATTACTGCTTCCTTGTAGAATTTGCCATGCTGCGACCCTCATGGTACGCGCCGCAACGACTAGCGGCAATGGATAGCAGCAAAGCGGGGAGGCGCGAGGCCGGATGAACGCATTGATTACTACAACCGTGAAATAAAATCTGGTATCGTTACCGCAGGTATTCCAACCTCGCGCACAAGGAGACATTTATGGATTTAACAGAAAAATTCGACGCCAAAGGCAAAGAAACAGGGAACGCCTATCATGTCGAGTGCTATAAAGACTCGATTGAAAGAGCGACTGCAAACGGCACCGTCGCTTCCCTGCCGGGACGTGAAATCTACAAGCTGCATGACGGACGGGCGCTGACTCCGTATGCGGAAGGAAAATTCGTGATTGATCAGACCGGTGAAAAAATCGTACGGGTCTAGGCAGCTTTAGACACCCGCTTTGGCCAGCATCATGACAGCCTGCGAACCGTGAGGACGCAGGCTTTTTCATTGGACCAGCAAGACTGGATTGGAACCGCTCTACGCTCGTCCGCCCTCGCGCAGGGTCTTGATCAACAGATCCGCCATGACATTGCCGTCAAACTCGCGGAATCCCCGCTGGTAGACCAGCGCGCCGACCGCGATCAGCCGGTACAGCTCTTCCTCTGTCAGCTTATAGGACAATTTGGCGATTTCATTGGCGAACATCTGTACGATGTCGTCGTCGCTGGTCAACGGCACCTGGCAACTCGCCCTACCCCACATTTCGATGATCTTGGCTGCCTTCATAAAACCCTCCAGAAGATTTCCAGTATAGATGCCGCACCGCAAATATCCAGTCGCTCGCAGCTATCGATCGGGCTGTCAGAATAGGCAAAGGGTGGCGACGTTGTCGCCTGAATAACGATAGCGGATGCAGTACTGGCTGCCTTTGACGCACTGCGGCGACAAGCTGCTCAGCAGTCTCAGCATGAGGCTGCCTTGCGCCTCATCCAGCTCGCACACCTCGACGTCGAGGAAATCGAAGTAGCGGCCGACAAACGGATACAGCGCCTTGAACAGGCTTTCCTTGGCCGAGAACACCAGGCTCAGCCAGCGCTCCAGCGCCAGGCCGGCGCTGCTGCCGATGGCCACTTCAGCTGCTGTCATCAGGTGCTCAACCAGCGGTTGCGCCGCCTCGCGGCTGAGCATGGTTTCGATATCGATGCCCAGGGCGTGCCATTCCTCGCTCGTGGCCGCCACCGCCACGGCCAAGCCGTCGCCATGGCTGATCGAACCGATATAGCCCGGCGGCCAAAGCGGCGCCCGATGCTCGCCGATTGCCAGCGTCTCGGCTCCGGCATAACCTTGTTTTTGCAAGGCCCGCAGGGCGCACAAGCGGCCGGTGGCAAACTCGACCTGGCGCTTCAGCACGGCATTGGCCAGCGAAGCCGGCAGCACGATGCCGGCAGCTTTCAGGGCGGCCAGCTGGCCGCCATCGACGGCATAGCGCAGTCCGGCCTGACTGACTGAGTCTGGCAGTAGCGGCAAGCCGGCGTCGGTCACGAGGTCTGCGGGAAATGGCATGGTTTTTCGATCAAGGTCTGGGGTTGCATCGCCGTCGCACGGACGGTCAGACATTATAGCGCCAGGGTGAATTCGCCTCCGGACACAGCCGCGATCATGCAAAAACCCGCACACCTTGCGGCAGCGGGTTCATTTGGCAACGGCATATCTGGTGCCGGTGATCGAGGCTACCGGCTAACCTGCTGATGGCAAGACACCCTTCGAAAAACACGCATCCGGCTGAGTTCAGCTGAATTCGGCTTTATGAGTGAGCACTAAGTCAACACCTCGCATTTTACGCAGCCAAGATGACAGCGGTATGACGGCGGCATGATCACTATCGCTCCCGGCCCCTGAAACAGGGACAAAAAAAGGCCCGTGATACCTTGCGGTCACGGGCCGAATCCAAACTCGGGGAGAGTGTAGAAGACGGAGTTATTGTAACTTCGCCGGAAAATCGGCACAGCTGTCAAAGTTGACAGGATGCAACAAATAACCTTTCGACATTTCCCCGGTGTAAGTTTCTGTAAGTTTCAAGCAAGTCCCGCGTAAGGTTCGGGCCGCACACTCCGGATTAGCTGTACCAAATATAAATATTCTAGGAGACCAGCATGGCTACACTACAACCTACCGCAGGCGGGGTTAAACCCGCCAACCGCGGCCTGACCTCGGAGGAGCGCAAGGTTATTTTTGCGTCGTCCCTGGGCACCGTGTTCGAATGGTACGATTTCTACCTGTACGGCTCGCTGGCGGCAATTATCGCCAAACAATTCTTTTCCGGCACCGATCCTAATACCGGCTTCATTTTTGCCCTGCTGGCCTTTGCCGCAGGCTTCATCGTGCGGCCGTTCGGCGCGCTGGTGTTCGGCCGCCTGGGCGACATGATCGGCCGCAAGTTCACCTTCCTGGTGACGATCCTGATCATGGGCGCCTCGACGTTCATCGTCGGTCTCCTGCCTAATTACGCCTCGATCGGCATCGCCGCGCCTATCATCCTGATCACCCTGCGGATTTTGCAGGGCCTGGCGCTGGGCGGCGAATACGGTGGCGCCGCCACCTATGTCGCCGAGCATGCGCCGAACGACAAGCGCGGCGCGTTCACCTCCTGGATTCAAACCACTGCGACCTTGGGCCTGTTCCTGTCGCTGCTGGTGATCCTGGGCGTACGCAGCGCGGTTGGCGAAGAAGCGTTTTCAGCCTGGGGCTGGCGCATTCCCTTCCTGGTTTCCGTCGTCCTGCTGGCGGTTTCGGTCTGGATCCGCCTGTCGATGAATGAATCGCCCGCGTTTGCCCGCATGAAAGCGGAAGGCAAGACTTCCAAGGCGCCGCTGACAGAAGCCTTCGGCCAATGGAAAAACCTGAAGCTGGTGATCCTGGCGCTGATCGGCCTGACCGCCGGCCAGGCTGTGGTCTGGTACACGGGCCAGTTCTACGCCCTGTTCTTCCTGACCCAGTCGCTCAAGGTCGACATGTCGACCGCGAACATCCTGATCGCACTGGCGCTGTTGCTGGGTACGCCGTTCTTCGTGATCTTCGGTACGCTGTCCGACAAGATCGGCCGCAAGCCCATCATCATGGCGGGCTGCCTGATTGCGGCGCTGACCTATTTCCCGATCTTCTCCGGCCTGACCCACTATGCGAATCCTGCGCTGGAAGCAGCGTTGAAAAGCGCGCCGGTGATTGTCACCGCCGATCCGGCCGCCTGCCAGTTCCAGTTCAACCCGACCGGCACCAAGAAATTCACATCGTCCTGCGACATCGCCAAAGCCAAGCTGTCAGCGGCTTCGGTCAACTATGAAAACGTCGTCGGCGAAGCAGGTTCGGTAGCGACCATCAAGATCGGCGACAAGATCCTGACTTCGTACGATGCCAAGGGCCTGTCGAAAGAAGATGCTGCCGCCAAGGACAAGGCTTTCTCGGCCGAGCTGTCGGGCGACATCAAGGCAGCCGGCTATCCGACCAAGGCCGATCCGGAACAGATGAACAAGCCGATGGTGCTGTTGCTGCTGTTCATCCTGGTGATCTACGTCACCATGGTGTATGGCCCGATCGCCGCGATGCTGGTTGAAATGTTCCCTACCCGCATCCGCTACACATCGATGTCCATGCCTTACCACATCGGCAACGGCTGGTTCGGCGGCTTGCTGCCAACCACGGCGTTTGCGCTGGTGGCCTTCAAGGGCGATATCTACTACGGCCTGTGGTATCCGATCGTGATTGCAGCCGTCACCTTCGTCATCGGCATGCTGTTTATCAAGGAAACCAAGGACTACGATATTTACCAAGCCGAGCGCTAATGAAAGATATGGCATATCCTTACGGTTATGCCTGAGCAGCGCAAATGAAGCCGCCGGATGATTCTGGCGGCTTTTTTCATTTTGCCAACTGTCCATGCGCCTCAATATTTGGTATTGTCAGGCGTTGGCAGCCGATAACCTTGAACCGAACCTGTAGCCAGCCGCTTTTAGATTAGAAACCTCCCTCATACGCCTCATCGCTGCCACCACTCACCTTATCCATGACTATCGCGCTGCTTAACGCTGCGCTCCTCTTTTCCAATATGAAGACACCAACCAGAATCGGCACCCCGCTTTCCCCTTCCGCCACCAAAGTCATGCTGCTGGGCTCCGGCGAACTCGGCAAGGAAGTCATCATCTCGCTGCAGCGCCTGGGCGTTGAAGTGATTGCCGTCGACCGTTACCCGAATGCGCCAGGCCACCAGGTCGCGCATCGCTCGCACGTCATCAACATGGCCGACGGCGCCGCGCTGGAAGCGCTGATCGCGCAGGAACAGCCGGACCTCGTGGTGCCGGAAATCGAAGCCATCGCCACCGAAACCCTGGTCGCCCTGGAAGCGGCCGGCAAGGTCACAGTGATTCCGACCGCCCGCGCCGCCTGGCTGACCATGAACCGCGAAGGCATCCGCCGCCTGGCCGGCGAGACGCTGGCGCTGGCGACTTCGCCCTACCGCTTCGCCAACAACCTGGATGAACTGAAGGCCGCCTGCTCGGCCATCGGCTTTCCATGCGTGATCAAGCCGGTGATGTCGTCTTCCGGCAAAGGCCAGTCGAAGATCGACAGCGCCGACGAAGTGGAAGCCGCCTGGGCCTATGCCGCCGCCGGCGGCCGGGTCGATGCCGGCCGCGTGATCGTCGAAGGATTCATCGATTTCGATTATGAAATCACCTTGCTGACGGTCCGCGCATTGCAGCAGGACGGCAGCGTCGCCACCCATTTCTGCGAGCCGATCGGCCACATCCAGGTGCAGGGCGACTATGTCGAATCCTGGCAGCCGCACCCGATGCATCCGGAGGCGCTGCTCAAGGCGCGCGATATCGCCCGGAAGGTCACCGACAACCTGGGCGGCCTCGGCCTGTTCGGCGTCGAACTGTTCGTCAAGAACGACATGGTCTGGTTCTCCGAAGTGAGCCCGCGTCCGCACGACACCGGCATGGTCACCATGGCCAGCCAGCAGCAAAGCGAGTTCGAACTGCATGCCAAGGCCATCCTCGGCCTGCCGGTCAATGTCGCCTTGCGTACGCCGGCGGCATCGGCAGTCATTTACGGCCAGCACGACGCCAAGGGCATTGCCTTCGAAGGCGTGGCCGATGCGCTGCGCGTGCCGGGCGTGGATATCCGCCTGTTCGGCAAGCCGGAATCGTTCGCACGGCGCCGCATGGGCGTCGCCCTCGCTTGCGCGGACGACGTCGAGACCGCGCGCATCCGCGCCAAGCAGGCGGCGGCCAAGGTCAAGCCGGTGATCGCCGGATAAAACCGCAGCAGGCAGCACCGCAGTAAAGGATAGGCAACAGATAGAGACATCGCCCCGAGCATCGGCAAGGGGCGATACCCGATGAAAACAATAACCAACAATTCGCCATGAAATTCGATGTCGCCATTATCGGCAGCGGCCTAGCCGGCCTGTCAGTCGCCCTGCACCTCGCCGAGACCAACAAGGTCGCGGTCATTTCCAAACGCGCCCTGCTGGACGGCGCCAGCAACTGGGCCCAGGGCGGCATCGCCGCCGTGCTCGATTCGGGCGACAGCCACGAGGAACACATCAACGACACGCTGGTGGCCGGCGCCGGTCTGTGCGACGAAAGCGCGACCCGCTTCATCGTCGAAAACGGCAAGGCCGCGATCGAATGGCTGATCGAACAAGGGGTGCCGTTCACGCCCGACGCCAGCGCCGAAATGGGCTTCCACCTGACGCGCGAAGGCGGCCACAGCCAGCGCCGCATCATCCACGCCGCCGACGCCACCGGCCATGCGGTGCAGGTGACGCTGGAACAGAAAGTACGCGCGCATCCCAACATCACGCTGCTGGAAGATCATTACGCGATCGACCTGATCACTTCCAAGAAAGTGGCCACCGGCGCAGACGGCAAGAATGCGCCGCGCTGCCTCGGCCTGTACGCCAAGAATGTCAAGACCGGCAAGGTGCTGACCCTGGCCGCCAGCCATACGGTGCTGGCCACCGGCGGCGCCGGCAAGGTCTACCTGTACACCACCAATCCCGACAGCGCCACCGGCGACGGCATCGCCATGGCCTGGCGCGCCGGTTGCCGGGTCGCCAACATGGAATTCATCCAGTTCCATCCGACCTGCCTGTACCATCCTTACGCCAAGTCCTTCCTGATCACGGAAGCGATACGCGGCGAAGGCGGCGTGCTGAAACTGCCGGATACCGAAGGCGACGATGCCGGCCTGCGTTTCATGCCGGCGCACGACGCACGGGCCGAACTGGCGCCGCGCGACGTGGTGGCGCGGGCGATCGACTTCGAAATGAAAAAGCGCGGCCTCGACCATGTCGACCTCGACATCACCCACAAGTCGCCGGAATTCCTGAAAGAACATTTCCCCACCATCTATGCGCGCTGCCTGGAGCTGGGCATCGACATCACCAAACAGGCGATCCCGGTGGTGCCCGCGGTGCACTTCACCTGCGGCGGCATCGTCACCGACCTCAGCGGCCGCGCCGACCTGCCCGGCTTGTATGCGGTCGGCGAGACCGCCTATACCGGCCTGCACGGCGCCAACCGCCTGGCCAGCAATTCGCTGCTGGAATGCGTGGTGATCGGCCGCGCCACCGCCAAGTTCATCGAGCAGCAGGAGAAGCCGGCAGCCGTGCCGCTGCCGGCCTGGGATGAAAGCCGCGTCACCGACGCCGACGAGGAGGTCGTGATCTCCCACAACTGGGACGAGCTGCGCCGCTTCATGTGGAATTACGTCGGCATCGTGCGCACCAACAAGCGCCTGGAGCGGGCCCAGCACCGCATCCGCCTGCTCAAGGAAGAGATCGATGAGTACTACGCCCACTTCCGCATCAGCCGCGATTTGCTGGAGCTGCGCAACCTGGTGCAGGTGGCCTCGCTGATCGTCGAAAGCGCTTTGTCGCGCCATGAAAGCCGCGGCCTGCACTACAGCCAGGACTATCCGGAAACGCTGGCCAAGGCCTTGCCCACCGTGCTGACGCCACAACGCCGCTAGATCAGGCATCAACCGGCGCGCATGCGAATTGCGCGCCAGGAAACGGGGTGTCGGCTGCCGGCATCGGCACTACACTTCCGTTACCTCAGAAAACCGTAAGAAATTCATGACTTCAAAACTTCCACGCTCCCTGGTCGCCCTTACCTGGTCCAACCTGGCGGCGCAATCGGCCGAGCAGCTGAGCCTGGCGGCCACGCCCATCATGGCGGTGCTGCTGCTGGGCGCCGGTCCGGGCGAGATCGGCACCCTGGCCGCCGTGCAATCCTTGCCTTTCCTGCTGCTGTCGATACCGTTCGGCCTGCTGGCCGACCGCACCTCGCGCAAGCGCCTGATGGTGATCGCCGAGGCGCTGCGCATGCTGGCCTTGCTGGGCGTGCTGGCGGCGCTGCTGTTCAACCATCTGTCGATACCGTTGCTGGCGGTGCTCGGCTTCATCGGCGCGGTCGGCACCGTCGGTTTCAGCGTCGCTGCCCCGGCCATCGTGCCGGCGCTGGTGGAGCGCGAGCATTTGGCGAAAGCCAACGGCCGCCTGGAGCTGGCCCGCAGCGCCGCCTTTGCCGCCGGCCCCGCCCTGGGCGGCGCGCTGACCTCATGGGCCGGCGCCTCGACCGCGTTCGTGCTGGCGGCCATGCTGTCCGGCTCTGCCGTGGCGCTGTTGCTGCAGCTGCGCGAACCGCAGCGCGCAGCTGCGGCGCCGCGTCATCCATTGCTCGAACTGCGCGACGGCGCGCACATGGTCTGGCGCGACAATCTGCTGCGGCCGATCCTGCTGACTGCCGTGGCCTGGAACATTTCCTGGTTCGTGCTGCAGGCCGCTTATGTACCCTACGCGGTGCGCAAGCTCGGCCTCAGCGCCGGCGAAGTGGGCTTGACGCTAGGCGCCTACGGCGTCGGCATGATGCTGGGCGCCCTGCTGACGCAGCGGATCGTAGCAAGGCTGCCGTTCGGCCGTGCGATCCAGCTCGGCCCGGCTGTCTCGGTGCTGGCGGCGCTCACCATGGTGGCGACGCTGGCCGTGCCCAGCGGCGTGCTGGCAGCCCTGTCTTTCTTCCTGTTCGGCGTCGGTCCGATCATCTGGGTGATCACCTCGACCACGCTGCGCCAGACTGTCACGCCCGGCGCCATGCTGGGCCGGGTGTCGGCGATTTTCCTGACCGTCAATACCGGCGCGCGGCCGATCGGCGCCGCGCTCGGCGGCCTGGTCGGCGCCCGCTGGGGCGAAGCAGCCTGCCTGGTGCTGGCGCTGGCCGGGTTCATGGTGCAGGCCTGGATCATCTACGCTTCCGAAGTGCGGGTGTTGCAAAGGCTGCCGGCGCCGGCGGGATGAATCAGACAGGCGGCGGCCGCGGCTGTGTCGTTTTCCGCTCATCTCAGCTATGCTTAGGGCGAGGCCATCATAAGGAAAAACGATGAATACTGTGTCGCAGCAAATCGCATCCGCCGCCCCGGCAACCAATAGCGCAAGACGCGTGATCTTTGCCAGCTTCATCGGCACCGCCATCGAATTCTACGATTTCTATGTGTATGCAACCGCCGCCGCGCTAGTCATCGGCCCGGTGTTTTTCCCGCACGACTCGCCGACGGCGCAAGCCTTGTCGGCCTTCGTCACCTTCGGCATCGCCTTCATCGCGCGCCCGGTCGGCGCCTTTTTGTTTGGCCACTTCGGCGACCGCATCGGCCGTAAATCGACGCTGGTGCTTTCGCTGCTGGCGATGGGCGTCGCCACCACGCTGATCGGCTTCCTGCCTGGCTACGCTTCGATTGGCGCGCTGGCGCCTATCCTGCTGTGCGTGTTGCGCTTTGCGCAAGGCATCGGCCTGGGCGGCGAATGGGGCGGCGCGGCGCTGCTGGCGACCGAGTATGCCCCTGCCGGCAAGCGCGGCAGGTACGGCATGTTCCCGCAGCTCGGCCCTTCGGTCGGGTTCCTGATGGCGAACGGCCTGTTCCTCGCCCTGGCCCTGAGCTTGTCGGATGAACAGTTCAAAAGCTGGGGCTGGCGCATCCCTTTTATTTTTAGCGCGGTGCTGGTCGTGCTGGGCCTGTATGTGCGGCTGAAGATCGCTGAAACGCCGGTGTTTGCCGCCGCGCTGGAGAAACGCGAGCGCGTGAAAGTGCCGGCCGTCACCCTGTTCCAGCACCACTGGCGCCCGGTGATGCTGGGCTCGGTGGCCATGATTGTCTGCTACACCTTGTTCTATATCGCGACCGTATTCTCGCTGTCCTACGGCGTCAGCACCCTGCACATCCCGCGCCAGGAATTCCTGGCGCTGCTGTGCCTGGCGGTGGTGTTCATGGCTTTGGCGACGCCTTTGTCAGCGCTGGCCAGCGACCGCTTCGGCCGGCGTCCGGTACTGATCGCCGGCACCGTCGCAGCCATCGCAGCGGGCTTTACCATGCAGCCGCTGTTCGGCAGCGGCAATACGGTAGAGATCGCGCTGTTCCTGATCATCTTCCTGTTCCTGATGGGCGTCACCTTCGCGCCCATGGGCGCCTTGCTGCCGGAACTGTTTCCCACCAGCGTGCGTTATACCGGCGCCGGCGTGTCGTATAACATCGGCGGCATCCTCGGCGCATCGGTTGCGCCCTATATCGCGCAACTGCTGGCGCAGCGCGGCGGCCTCGCCTATGTCGGCGCCTATGTGTCGCTGGCTGCGGCGCTCAGCCTGGCGGCGGTGCTGTGCATGCGCGAGACACGCCACGACAGCCTGCAATAATCCCGGGAAGACAAGTACAGAACCTCATTCAAACTAACAAACTAACGGAGACAGAAGTTGAAACAGCCATCCTTTTCCCTGAAAAAAAACCTGCTGGCCGCCTTGCTTTTGCCGGCGCTGGGATTGAGCGCCAGCCAGACGCTGGCGGCCCCGGTAGCGCTGGCATACGAGCTGGCGCAAAAAGAAAAGCCGGCGATGATGGATACCATGCGCGACCTGGTCAACATCGAATCGGGCAGCGGCGACCTCGAGGGCCTGGCCAGGATCGCCAGCCTGATCCGCGATCGCCTGACGCAGCTGGGCGGCAAGGCGGAACTGCTGGATGCCCCTGAAATCTACCGCATGGGCGATACGCCGGAAAAAATCGGACAGATCGTCCACGCCGAGTTCAAGGGCAGCGGCAAGCGCAAGATCATGCTGATCGCCCACATGGATACGGTCTACCTGCGCGGCATGCTGAAGGACCAGCAGTACCGCGTCGACGGCGACAAAGCCTACGGCCTTGGCATCGGCGACGACAAGCAAGGCGTCGCCACCATCCTGCATACCATCGCGATCCTGCAGAAAATCGGCTTCAAGGATTACGACACCCTGACGGTGCTGATCAATGGCGACGAAGAAATCAGCTCGCCCGGCGGCCGCAGCCTGCATACCAGGCTCGGCGCCGAACAGGATGCGATATTCTCCTACGAAGGCGGCGGCCCGCAAGGCCAGCTGCGGCTGTCGACCAGCGGCATCGCTGCCGCCTATCTGACGGTCGAAGGAAAATCTTCGCACGCCGGCGCCGCGCCGGAAAAAGGCATCAACGCCTTATACGAACTGTCGCACCAGCTGCTGCAGCTGCGCTCCCTGTCGCAGCCCGAGCGCGGCTTGAAACTGAACTGGACCGTGGCCCAGGCCGGCACCAACCGCAACGTGATCCCGGCCAGCGCCAGCGCACAAGCCGATGCCCGCGCCTTGAAGATGAGCGATTTCGAGCAGTTGCAGACGCAGCTGCAGGAAGGCGTCAAGAAACAGCTGATCGCGGACGCCAAGGTCCACATGAAGTTTGAAATGCGGCGGCCGCCGCTGGAAGCCAACGCCGCCTCCCGCGCCGTATCGGCCTACGGCAAGAAGATTTATCAGGAACTCGACCTGCCGATGACCATAGTGGATGTCGCCAGCGGCGGCGGCACCGATGCGGCATTCGCCGGGCTGAAATCGAAAGCCGCGGTGATCGAAGGAATGGGCTTGACGGGCTACGGCGCGCACTCGAACGACGCCGAGTATGTCGTGCTGAGCAGCATTGTTCCGCGTTTGTATTTATCGACGCGGCTGATCATGGATTTTGCGCAAGGTAAAATCCAATAAATCCGTTGGCAATTCAGCGCAGCCAAACTGATTCACTGAGGAGATTGCAAGACTGGGCCATGCGCCTGCATGGCCCCGTAATCCAGCTTATTCGATAATGCGCAGCGAATAGTCGGTCGCCCGGATATCCTTGGTCAGGCTGCCTATCGAAATCCGGTCGACGCCGGTTTCCGCAATCGCCTTCACGCTGTCCATGTTGATGCCGCCGGATGCTTCCAGCAGCGCCCTGCCGTCGGTCAGCCTGACCGCGTCGCGCATGGCGTCGAGGCTGAAATTATCGAGCAGGACCGAGGTGGCGCCGGAACTCAAGGCTTCATCCAGCTGCACCAGGTTTTCCACTTCGACCTGGATCGTGACATCCGCATCCAGGTTCAGCGCCGCCTTCATCGCGGCTGGAATGCCGCCGGCTGCCGCAATATGGTTTTCCTTGATCAGGATGCCGTCGTACAGCGCCAGCCGCTGGTTGTGGCCGCCGCCGACGCGCACCGCGTATTTCTGCGCCAGCCGCAAACCCGGCATGGTCTTGCGCGTATCCAGGATATGCGCACGGGTGTGCGCCACGGCGTTGACGTAAACCCGGGTGGCGCTGGCCACGCCAGAGAACAGCTGCAGGAAATTCAAGGCGCAGCGCTCGGCGGTCAGCAAGGCCCGGGCCGGCGCATCGATCAGGCAGACTTCGCTGTCGGCGCTCATCATGTCGCCTTCGGCATAACGCCAGTCGATGCGGATGCGCGCATCGAGCCGCTGCATCACCGCTTCAAACCACGGCGCGCCGCACAGCACGGCCGCTTCGCGCACGATCACGCGGGCCCGCACCATCTGCTGCTCCGGCACCAGCTTGCCGGTCAGGTCGCCGCTGCCGACGTCTTCCGCCAGCGCGATGCTGATGCTGCTCTCAAAAGCCGCTTGCAAGGCCGCGTCAAACGGCGCGAAACGATTCACTAAATTGCTGACTGACTGATGGGAAGAAGTACTCATGCGGGTCCGATTCCTGAAAACAGTTTTTGTTCTTGCGCCAGATCGCTGGACGGGCGCACATTGGCCTTGCGCTGGGCGGCGAAGTCAAGCATGCGGTCGATGCAGACTACCGCTTTGCGGCCGGTCTCGGCATCGACGTGGATTTCGTTGCTGCCGGATTCCAGCACGTCGGCCAGGTTCTGCAGGCCGTTCATCGCCATCCACGGGCAGTGCGCGCAGCTTTTGCAGGTGGCGCTGTTGCCGGCGGTAGGCGCATCGATGAAGCGCTTGCCCGGCGCCGCCATTTTCATCTTGTGCAGGATGCCGTTGTCGGTGGCGACGATGAACTCGTCGGCGTCCAACGTCTGGGCGGCGGCGATCAGCTGGGTAGTGGAGCCAACCACATCGGCTTGCGCCACCACCGCTGCGGGCGATTCCGGATGGACCAGGATCTTGGCATGCGGATGCTGCTGGCGCAGCAATTCCAGTTCCACGCCCTTGAACTCGTCATGCACCAGGCAGGAGCCCTGCCACAGCAGCATGTCGGCGCCGGTTTGCTTCTGGATGTAGCCGCCCAGGTGCCTGTCGGGCGCCCACAGGATCTTCTTGCCTTGCGCATGCAGGTGGGCGACGATATCGAGACCGATGGAAGACGTCACCATCCAGTCGGCGCGCGCCTTGACGGCGGCGCTGGTGTTGGCATAGACCACCACGGTGCGGTCCGGATGCTGATCGCAGAAGGCCGCAAACTCATCCGCCGGACAGCCGAGGTCGAGCGAACAGGTGGCATCCAGGTCCGGCATCAGCACGCGCTTGTGCGGACTCAGGATTTTCGAGGTTTCGCCCATGAACTTGACGCCGGCCACCACCAGCGTCTTGGCCGGGTGATCGCGGCCGAAACGGGCCATTTCCAGCGAGTCCGACACGCAGCCACCTGTTTCTTCTGCCAGGTCCTGTAAATCGGCATCGACGTAATAATGAGCGACCAGCACCGCCTGCTGTTCTTTCAACAGGCGTTTGATGCGCTCCTTGAGCGCTGTTTTCTGTTCTGGCGTAGGAGTTTCGGGGACGCGGGCCCAGGCGTGCGCAGTGCCACAGGTAACTGAGCTGCTGCCTAGCTCCATGTGCGGCCGCTCGAATTCAACGGTTTTGATGGTTTGGGGTTGCATAGTGATGGTGGCTGCGGATGAGATGGAAGAGATCGACATGTGCTGCAGTAAAACGTCATGATACGACAGAAGCCGCAGCAAGATATTTTGCAGTAATTTATTCGCGTGGAAATCGGGAGGGGAATTCTACCGCCATCTCTGGAAGATTGCCTCAACATTACCTTATTGCAACTTTGAGTGAACTGCCGTACTATTATTTCACAATTGTCAGAGAAGATTGTCACAGAAATATGGCTTGTGCGGCTTCGGGCATATTTCGGACGTATTAGAAGAACACAGGGACATCATGATTATTTTCGACAAGACGGAGCGCGGCCGTACAGAAATAGCAACCCGCGGCCAGACTGTTGCGCCGCGTTTGCGCACGCTGCTGCTGCTGGTGGACGGCAAGACCGGCAGCGACGAACTGCTGAGGAAGGTGGCCGGCCTCGGACTGGGCCAGGAACACCTGGACGAGTTGCTGCAAGCCGGCCTGATCCAGGCCAGCGGCGACGATGGTGCTGCCGCCGTCTCGACTGCGGCGGCACCGGCCGCGGCTCCCACGCCTCCCGCGCCCGCCAAGAGCATCGCCCCCGTCGCCTCCATCCCGCTTGAGCAGATACTCCCTCCCGGGCAAACCCAGTTTGAAGCGATCTATCATTTCTATAACGACACCATCAAGAGCATGATCGGCCTGCGCGGCTACGGCTTGCAGCTGAAGGTGGAACGCGCCAGCAGCGTGCAGGACTTCCGCGAACTGCGCCAGGCATACCTGGAGGCGGTGCTCAAGGCCAAGGGCGAGGAAATCGCGCGCAGCCTGCGCGGCCGTCTGGATCAGTTGCTGTACCTGGGCGAACGGCCGCCGATGTAAATCCGCTGCAATGAAAAAAAGCGTGGCAGATCCTATCCGCCACGCTTTTTTTGCATCAGGGCGCAACGCTTGCCGCCCTTGGTCCAGCAGATTTATTCAATACCCTGGCTGCTCAGGTAATCCTCGTAGGAACCCTGGAAGTCGACTACTTCGTTTTCCTTGACTTCCAATACCCGCGTCGCCAGCGATGAAACGAATTCGCGGTCGTGCGAGACGAAAATCAGCGTGCCGGCATATTTTTCCAGCGCGATGTTCAGCGATTCGATCGATTCCATGTCCATGTGGTTGGTCGGCTCGTCCAGCAGCAGCACATTGTGGCGGCCCAGCATCAGCTTGCCGTACATCATGCGGCCCTTCTCGCCGCCCGACAGCACCTTGACCGATTTCTTGACGTCGTCGCCGCTGAACAGCAGACGGCCCAGGCTGGAGCGTACCGCCTGGTCGTCGTCGCCTTCCTGGGTCCATTGGCCCATCCAGTCGGTCAGCGTCTTGTCGGTGGCAAAGTCTTCGGTCGGATCCTGCGGCATGTAGCCGACATTGGCGTTTTCCGCCCACTTGACCATGCCGCTGTCGGCATCCAGGCCAGCGATATCGTGGCCGCCGATGCTGCGCAACAGCGTGGTCTTGCCCGCGCCGTTGGCGCCGATGATGGCGATTTTTTCACCGGCTTCCACCATGATGCTGAAATTCTTGAACAGCGGACGGTCATAGGCCTTGCTGATGCCTTGCACTTCCACCGCCAGCCGGTGCAGTTTCTTCTCGCCGTCGAAACGCACGAACGGGTTGGCGCGGCTGGATGGCTTGACATCCTCGACCTTGATTTTCTCGATCTGCTTGGCGCGCGATGTCGCCTGGCGCGCCTTCGATTTGTTGGCTGAGAAGCGGCGCACGAAATCCTGCAGTTCGGCGACCTTGTCCTTGGCCTTGGCATTGACCGACAACTGCTGCGCGCGAGCTTGCGAGGACGCCAGCATGTAGTCGTCGTAGTTGCCCGGATAGACCTTCAAGGTGCCGTAATCCATGTCCGCCATGTGGGTGCACACCTGGTTCAGGAAGTGGCGGTCATGGGAAATGATGATCATGGTGGAGTTGCGCTGGTTCAGCACGTCTTCCAGCCAGCGGATGGTGTTGATGTCGAGGTTGTTGGTCGGCTCGTCCAGCAGCAGGATGTCCGGATTGGAAAACAGCGCCTGCGCCAGCAGCACGCGCAGCTTCCAGCCGGGAGCAACGCTGCTCATCGGACCCTGGTGCTGTTCGATCGCCACGCCCACGCCCAGCAGCAGTTCGCCGGCGCGCGCTTCCGCGGTATAGCCGTCGTACTCGGCGAACTTGGCTTCCAGGTCGGCCGCCTTCATGTAATCGTCGTCGGTGGCTTCCGGATTGGCGTAGATCGCGTCGCGCTCTGCCATCGCCGCCCACATTTCGGTGTGCCCCATCATGACCACGTCCAGCACGCGCATCTCTTCAAACGCAAACTGGTCCTGGCGCAATTTACCCAGGCGCTCGTTCTGGTCCAGCATCACGTTGCCGGCCGAGGACTCCAGGTCGCCGCCCAGGATCTTCATGAAGGTGGACTTGCCGCAGCCGTTGGCGCCGATCAGGCCGTAACGGTTGCCATCGCCGAATTTGACGGAAATGTTTTCAAACAGCGGCTTGGGGCCGAACTGCATCGTGATATTTGCGGTGGACAGCATCTAATATGGTTCTTTTCTTAATTGAATCATGGGGTCAGGTAATGTGGCGGCATTATACAGTATCCGCATTTGTGCACTGCATGAGTCTATATAAAACAACGACTTACCGCCACATTTCCCACAATTCAGCCCTGATCCGCGGCAAACGCTAAAGCGCCGGCGCCGCCAGCGATGCCGCCAGCCGCCCGACCTGCGCATGCACCGCATCGCGCGCGGCAGCCGGCGCCGGCGCGCCGGTCAGGTAACTGGCCACCAGCAGCGGCGCGCGGCCCGGCGGCAACAGCATGCCGATATCGTTCGCCGTGCCATGGTCGCCGGTGCCGGTCTTGTCCGCTACCCGCCAGCCGGCCGGCAGCAGTGCGCGCAGGCGTTTGTCGCCGGTCTTGTTTGCCAGCAGCCAGTCCGTGAGCTGCTCGCGCGAACTGGTGGATAAATTCTTCCCAAGCAAGATCTCCCGCAAGCTCGACACCATGGCGCTAGGCGTGGTGGTATCGCGCGGATCGCCGGGAGCGGCCTCGTTCAGATGCGGCTCGATGCGGTCCAGGCGGGTCATCTTGTCTCCCGATGCGCGCATATAAGCTGTCAGTTGCGCCGGCCCGCCGAAGCTGTGCAGCAGCAGGTTGGCGGCGGTATTGTCGCTTTGCGTGATGGCCGCTTCGCACAGTTCGGCCACAGTCATGCCGCCGGCGCCGGTATGCTGTTCCGTCACCGGCGAATAGGGCACCAGGCCGGCCTTCTGGTAGTGGATGCGCCGCGCCAGCTGCTCCTTGCCCTGATCGACGCGCTTCAAGACCAGCGCCGACGCCAACAGCTTGAAGGTGCTGCACATAGGAAAACGTTCGCCGCCGCGATAGGCATAGCTTTGCCCGGAGCCGCTGTCGAAGATGGCGACGCCGAGCCGGCCGCCGCTCTTGGCTTCGATCTGGCGCAACTGTTCAACAATGGCGTCCGTTGCCGGATTGCCAGTGGCGCCCCAGGATTTCTGTGTGTACGCGCCAATGGCCAGCGCGCCGAATGCCATGCCGATACTGCCGGCGAATTCACGTCGATTCATATTTCCGCTCCTAAGTCGATGAACAAGGGGTTCACGATAAGCATTCGTTCACAATCACTCAAGCTACAATATCCTAGTGAAGCCATAAGAAAAATTAGGTCTTTAAGGAAAAATCATGCATCTCCCATTGAATGCGCTGCGCGCTTTTGAAGTCTCGGCGCGCCTGCTCAGCTTTACCCGCGCCGCCGCGGAACTGAACGTCACCCAGGCGGCGATCAGCCAGCAAGTGAAAAACCTGGAAGAACGCATGGGAGTCCAGCTGTTCCGCCGGCTGCCGCGCGGCCTGGCGCTGACAGCCGAGGGCATCGCGCTGCTGCCGGTGCTGGCCGAATCGTTCGGCCGCATAGCTTCGGTGCTGGAGCAGTTCCAGGACAGCCGCGGCCGTTCGCGCGAGGTGTTGACGGTGGGCGCGGTCGGCACCTTCGCGGTCGGCTGGCTGATTCCGCGCCTGCGCGATTTCCAGCAAGCCCACCCGTTCGTCGATTTCCGGCTGTTCACCAACAATAACCGGGTCGATATCGCCGGCGAAGGCCTCGATTATGCGATCCGCTTCGGCGACGGCGCCTGGCACGGCACCGACGCCGAAGCCTTGCTGGAGGCGCCGCTGTCGCCGATGTGCTCCCCTGCCCTGGCGCCCTACCTGCGCGAGCCGGCCGACCTCGGCAACCAGATGCTGCTGCGCTCATACCGCAGCGACGAGTGGGCGATCTGGTTTGCCGCCGCCGGCCAGGCTTGCCCGGTATTGCGGGGCAGTGTGTTCGATTCCTCGCTGACCATGGCGGAAGCCGCGGCCCAGGGCGCCGGCGTGGCCCTGCTGCCGGCGCGCATGTTCAATCGGGAATTACAGCAGGGGCGGCTGATACGGCCGTTTGATGTCGAGATAAGCAGCGGCAGCTACTGGCTGACCCGCCTCAAGTCGAAGCAGGTGACGCCGGCCATGCAGGTCTTTCAGGCGTGGCTGCACCATGCGGCGGCCCAGTGACGGCGCCGGTTCCGCTGCCTGGGCAGCTGGCCGGTCGCGCTATTCGAGGCTTCAGACAGTCAGCGTGAGCGGATTCTGGAAAGCCAGCCGGAAGCCGTTCGCATCGGCATCCAGCTGCGCCTGCACGCCGACCGGCAAGGTTACCTTGTCGCGGATATGGCCGAACGGCAGGCCGGTCAGGATCGGCACCGAGACATTGGCGCGCAGATAGGCCAGCATGGCGTCGAAGTCATAGCCGTTGTCATGCTGCGCCAGCCGGTAGTCGGAAAAAGCGCCCAGCACGATCGCCTGCTGCCGCCCCAGGATGCCGGCGTAGTGCAGCTGCAGCATCATCCGTTCGATGCGGTAAGGATGTTCGCCGATGTCTTCCAGGAACAGGATACCGTCTTCAATCTGCGGCAGATAGGAAGTGCCAACCAGATGGGTCAGCATCGCCAGGTTGCCTCCCCATAGCGTGCCGCTGACGCGCAGCGTCGGATTGCCGGCGGCGGCGACCTGGATCGCCTGCTCCGGCTGGCGCAGCGCTTGCCAGAAGTGCGAGATCGTAAACTCGCTCGGCTCGGCGCTGCCGAAATCGGCGCACAGCATCGGTCCGGCCAGGCTGGCGGCGCCGGTTTGCGCAAACAGGGCCAGGTGCAAGGCCGTGACGTCGCTATGGCCGACGAAGATTTTCTTGCTGGCGGCCAGGCGGCGGAAATCCAGCAGCGGCAGCAAGCGCGACATGCCGTAGCTGCCGCGCAATACCAGCACGATCTGCACATGCGGATTGTCGATGGCCTGGTAAATCTGCTCGACCCGCCCCACATCAATGCCGCCGAAACGCTGGAATTTCTTGGCCGGGTCGTAATAGTTGTAGACCACGCAGCCCTGCTGCTGCAAGGCCAGGATGCCGCGCGCAAATGCCTCTTCATCGTTGGCGTAGCCGCCGGGAGCGACCACCGCCACGCCTATCGGTTCAGGCGGCCGCATTGGAGTATGCATTGCAGTATTTTCGGTCATGTTTTTTGCTGGGCAAGGCGCCGTTCGGCGAAAAATTCTTTGAGTAGTGTGCCACATTCATCTGCCAGCACGCCAGCCGTCAATTCGGTCTGATGGTTCAGCTTTTCCTGCTCGAACAGATTCAGCACCGAGCCGCAGGCGCCGGTCTTGGGATCGCTGGCGCCATACACCACGCGCGCCAGCCGGGCATGCAGCATGGCGCCGGCGCACATTGCGCACGGTTCCAGCGTCACGTACATTTCGCAGCCGGGAAGACGGTAGTTGCCGAGGATGGTGGCGGCGGCGCGCAGCGCCATGATTTCGGCGTGCGCGGTCGGATCGTGATTGCCGATCGGCTGGTTGAAGCCGGTGGCGATGACCTGGCCGTCTTTCACTACCAGCGCGCCCACCGGTACTTCGCCCAGGGCCCAGGCATTGCGCGCCTGGGAAATGGCTTGTTGCATGTAAATCGCGTCACGCATAGGCAGTCAAGGGGTAAACTTAATCGGAAAAACAGCGCGAAAAAACAGCACGAAAAAAAAACCGAAAAGACAGCGATCAGCGGTCTTCGGAAATCTCGGCCCAGCAGTTCGGCGTTTCATGCAGCACCAGTTTTTGCAGATGCAGGCCGGTGCCGAAGTGATCCTTGTATGCTGCTTTCAGGATATCGAAAGCCGTACGCGCCAGGTTCTCGACTGTCGGGATGCGGTCGATCACAACCGTCTTGTGATTCGGCAGCGTGGCCAGGAAATCGCGTACAGCGGCGTCCTTTTCGTAGACCAGGAAAGCATGGTCCCAGACATCCACCAGATGCTGCTTGGCCAGGGTCTTGATGTCGGAGAAGTCCATGATCATGCCGTTGTCGGAACTGCCTTCGACTTCAATGACCGCCCCCACCAAAGTGATTTCCAGGGTGTAGCGGTGGCCGTGCAGGTTGCGGCACTGGCTCTTGTGGTCGGGAATCCGGTGTCCGGCATCGAATTCCAGTTTGCGGGTGATGGTCAGCATAGGTAATCGTTTCTTTATAAAATCGGTTCAGGGAATCTGCAGCAGCTTGTGGGTCTGCAGACTCAGTTTCCATTTCGGATTGCGTTTGCAGGTCTCGATGGCCAACTGGATATTCTGCGCCTGTTGCGGGCCATCCATGGCCTGCACATAGAAATGATCGAAATCAAGTGATTCATATGCCGCCAGCGACTGGCCGAGCTGCGGAATCACGACCTTCAGTTCATTTCCCTTGCGCAGCTTGAGCACCGAGCCCATCTTCGGGCTGACGCAAATCCAGTCGATGCCCGCCGGCGGCTCCAGCGTGCCGTTGGTTTCGATGGCGATTTCAAAACCGGCCGCGTGCATGCTGTCGACCAGCGCCGCGTCCAGCTGCAGCAAGGGTTCGCCGCCGGTAAACACCACGAATTTGCTGCCGGTGTAAGTCGTTGGCCAAAGCGCATTGATGGTATCGGCCAGCGCGGCGCTGGTCTTGAACTTGCCGCCGCCCTCGCCGTCGGTGCCGACGAAATCGGTGTCGCAGAACTGGCAGACCGCCGTGCTGCGGTCTTCTTCCCGCCCGCTCCATAAATTGCAGCCGCTGAAACGGCAAAACACCGCAGGACGGCCGGCATGCGTGCCTTCGCCCTGCAGTGTGTAGAAGATTTCCTTGATGCTGTAAGTCACTGTGTAAACTCTTGCTCTCTGTTTGCCGGGGCGGTCGCCCTCGGACAAGCTATTTATCATTCATCATAAGCCGACCCGCGGCGCAGTGCCTGGCATTCACCGCCGGCGACAGAAAACATGGCGAAATCCGCCGCTGACGAAACGGCTGAAGCAGGCGACCGACAGCAGACGCCGCCTTGATACTGGTCTCATTGACGCGACGACAATACACCGCGCGGCCGGTCCGGGCGCGACGCCGCCGGCAGAGACGTTGGCCGGCAGGGTCTAGCTGCCGCAAACGCTGATAAAGGTCATGTAATCAAGGTGGACAACGCCAGCCGGATATGCCGGTGCAACTACCTCGTCGGCCCAGTATAAATGCAAACCTGAAGCACGGATGCCAGCGTGATATGCGTACAAAACGAAGTGCAAGATTATACAGACAGCTGTCGTTGCCGGTATCGCGACGGTCGAAATTGCAATAAAACCGGCAAAAAAACGCATTTGGCCTGAACAAACCGCTGCCGGAGACGACAAACATTTGCCATAATGAAACTATTAGATGGGGAGACAGCGAGCTTCAATCCTGGCGCCATCAGGCCTGCGCCAGCCAAACGACATCGTATGGAAGCATGTAGCGGCCTCATACAAAGGAGATAACAGAGTGGCGTCACGTGATATTTCAAGGTCAAAAAAATTTTCCCGCGCCTTGAGCGCATTCGCAAGCGCGCTCATCCTGACAGCCGCGCTGGCGCCCGCGGTCACAGCGCGGGCACAGGACAAACCGCCCGGTCCGGCAGCCTTATGGAGCGCGCCGGCATCGACATCGCCCACGGTGACGGAAGAGCATTTCAATAACGGCCAGGTCGAACTCAGCGGGACGCTTTACGTTCCGCAGCGGCCGGACAAAGTACCGGCCGTGGTGGTCTTGCATGCCGCCTCGGTGCCGACCCGGGATCAGGCGCTCTATCGCCATGTGATACAGGCCCTGCCTGCGCTCGGCGTCGCCGTATTTGTTTACGACCGGCGCGGCAGCGGAAAATCGGGCGGCATCCTCGCCGACAGCGGCTATGACGTCTTGGCGGATGACGGCATCGCGGCGCAGCGGATGCTCGCGCGCAATGCCCGGATCGACCCCAAGCGCATCGGCTTTTGGGGGCTTAGCCAGGGAGGATGGCTATCGCTGCTTGCCGCGGCCCGCAATCCGGAAACCGCCTTTGCCATTTCCATTTCAGCGCCGATGACCACGCCGGACGTGCAGATGAATTTCGCGGTAGCGAACATATTGCGGATAAAAGGCTATTCGGAAGCCGATGTAGGCATGGCTGTCGCAGCGCGGACAGCGATCGACGAATTCGAGCGCGGCAGGCTCGATCGCGTGAGCGCGCAGGCCAGGCTCGATGCGGTCGTCGACAAGCCGTGGTTTGACCTGACCTACCTTGACAAGACCTTCCAGGATCCCGACAAATCGCGCTGGGCGAAAGAAATCAGGCACGACCCGTTAAAGACGCTCGCTTCCGTGCACGCGCCCGCCCTGCTCATTTATGGCGCAAACGACCCATGGGTGCCGGCCAGGCTATCCGTGGAGATCCTGCGGAAAAACGCGTCGCAGCATCCCAATATCGACACCGCCGTGATCGCCGGCGCGGATCACGACATGATGCTGTCCGCGCCGCTCGAATTTCAAATCGACCCCAAGGCATTCAGCGCCCAGGCGCCTGATGCGCCCGAATATTTCAGCCTGATGGCGGCATGGCTTACCGCGAAAGGATTTGCGCGCGCGCCCTAGGCCGCGTCCAGCAAGAGCCGGCACCCTGTCAATTCTGGCAGCTATGATGACAATATGATACGAGCTAGTATTGCCTCGATTTCGATCCAAGAAATCCAGGAGATTCATCCTATTCATTGATTTCAAAGGCAGGCAATGGCTAACAGCTACTTCGGGAAATACTCTCTCGCAGCGACCTTGAGTTGCGCGGCGATTCTTGTTTGCGGCGCATTCGCCAGCCGGCCGGTTGCGGCCGATGAAACCTGCAACTCCCCTTACATGTCCAATCTGATCAAGGGCCAGGAAGACTTTGCCTACGTCTGGACACTCGGCGTGCGCGGCGTGGGAGACGGCTTCGACAAACTGGTGACGGTGGACGTCAATCCATCCTCGAAAAACTACGGCAAAGTGATCGCCACCGTCTCCGTCGGCGCGCGCGGCGAGGCCCATCACACCGGCTTTACCGACGACCGGCGTTTTCTCTGGGCAGGCGGCCTGGATGACAACAAGATCTACGTGTTCGATATCCACAGCGATCCGGCCAGGCCGAAACTGGTCAAGACCATCGGCGACTTTGCCGGCAAATCGGGGCTGGTCGGACCGCATACCTTCTATGCGCTGCCGGGCCGCATGCTGGTCGGCGCGCTCTCCAACAGCAAGGACCACGGCGGCGCCACCGGCATGGCGCTGTACAACAACAAAGGCGAGTTCCTGAGCAAGTACAGCATGCCGACCACGCAGGGCGGCGATGGCTACGGCTACGATATCGGCGTCAATCCCGCCATGAACGCGCTGCTGACATCCAGCTTTACCGGCTGGAATAACTACATGATGGATTTCGGCAAGCTGCTCAAGGATCCATCAGCCATGAAACACTTCGGCAACACCATGGTGATGTGGAACCTGAAAACCATGCAGCCGGAAAAAATCATGCAGGTGCCGGGCGCCCCGCTGGAGGTGCGCTGGTCGCTGAAAGATGGCGACGACTGGGCGATCACCGCCACGGCATTGACCTCGAAGCTGTGGCTGGTGAAGAAAGATGCGCGCGGCGAATGGCAAGCCAAGGACGTGGGAAACATCGGCGACCCGGCCAAGGTGCCGCTGCCGGTCGACATCTCGATCAGCGCCGACGGCAAAGGCTTGTGGGTCAACACTTTCATGGACGGCATGACGCGCTACTTCGACCTCCGCAATCCGGAAGCGCCGAAGGAAATCTATGCCAAGCATACCGGGGCGCAAGCGAACATGGTGTCGCAGAGCTGGGACGGCAAGCGCGTCTATGTCAGCAGTTCCCTGCTGGCCAACTGGGACAAGAAGGGCGCGGATGACGAACAATTCCTGAAACTGTTCAGCTGGAACGGCAAGCAGCTGCAGGAACAATGGTCGCTCGACTTCTACAAACTGAAGCTGGGCCGGGCGCACCATATCAAGTTCGGCGCCAGGTCGTCCCAGGACGTCTCTTGAGCTTCGGCATTTTCTCGCAGCATCTGCTCCATGGGAGCAGCAGTGTCAGCTCCGTCCCGCAACGCTGCCGGCTCCGGGCTACGGCCATGCTGGCGCTCTCGCTCAATCTGCTGGTTTGCACAACCAGTACGCTGGCGCTGGAGCGTAGCGGCTTTGCCGCGCCTCCCGCCGGCACTTACCAGCTGCAACGGATCCTGAGCACGCCCGAGGGGCCGGTGCTCGACAGCGACGGCAGCCGGCAAAAATTGTCGCGTTATACCACCGGCAGAATCACGCTCTTCTCTTTCATCTATACCTACTGCACCGATGCCCAAGGCTGTCCCCTGGCTTACGCGACCTTCCACAATCTGAAGAAAGCCATCGAAGACAACCCCGGCATGCGCGACAAGGTGCGCTTCGTCAGCATGAGCTTCGATCCGCAATACGATACGCCGGAGGCCATGCGCAACTATGGCGGCAAAGACGCACGCGATACCAAGGGCGTGCCATGGCATTTCCTGACCAGCGGCACGCGCAGCGACTTGCTGCCGCTGCTGGAAGGCTTCGGGCAAGATGTCTCGGTGGCGATTGCGCAGCCGGATGGACAGCGGATTCCATTGCTGAGCCATATGCTCAAGGTGTTCCTGATCGACGCGCACGGCCAGGTCCGCGAAATATACAGCCCGGCCTTCCTGCGGCAAGAAATGATGTTCAACGATATCCAGACCTTGCTGATGGAGCAGAACATCAAACGATGAAATTCCTGCTTGTCGCGCTCTGCCTGCTGGCCAGCACCTTGAGCGCATGCCGGCGCGCGGATGAAAATATTCCAGCGGCCCCGGATAGCATGCTCGGCTTGCCTCCGCTCACGCAGTCACCCGCCAATTTTCCATCGCCGGCGAAGATCGCACTGGGCCGCAAGCTGTTCATGGACCGGCGCCTGTCGTATAACAACACCATGTCTTGCGCCATGTGTCACCTCCCTGAGCAGGGATTCACATCCAATGAGCTGGCGACCCCCATCGGCTTCGAAGGACAAAGCCTGCGTCGCAACGCCCCCACCCTGCTTAACGTCGCCTATGTGCGGCAGCTGTTTCACGACGGCCGTGCAGACAGCCTGGAAAGCCAGGCCTGGGGGCCGTTGCTGGCCGCTGATGAGATGGCGAATCCGTCCGCCGATCATGTGATTTATAAAATCAAGGCCATGGAGGATTACCGGGGCATGTTCGAAACCGCATTCACCGGCCTTGAAGCCAACCAGGAAACAATTGGCGCTGCCCTGGCGAGTTATGAGCGCACTCTGCTATCGGGCAATTCCCGTTTTGACCGCTGGTACTTCGGCCAGGAAAAAGCCGCCATGAATAGCAGCGAGCAGGCCGGTTTCCGGATTTTTTCCGGCAAGGCCAACTGCATCGCCTGCCATGGCATCGGCGAGAAAAGCGCGTTGTTTACCGACGACCGCTTTCACAACACCGGGATCGGCCAGTTGCCCGGCACGGAAAAAATCGCGGTAAAACACAGCATCCAGCTTGCGCCCGGCTTGCGTGTCGACATGGACGAGCGCATCTTGCAGAGCGTGTCCGAGCCGGCGCCAAGCGACGCCGGCCGCTACGAGGTCACGCACAACGCCGCCGACCGCGGCGCCTACCGCACGCCGACCTTGCGCAACATTGCGCTCACGGCTCCCTATATGCACGACGGCTCGCTGACCAGCCTGGAGCAGGTTGTCGAGTTCTATGAGCGCGGAGGCATAGACAATCCCGGCAAAGACAGCTTGCTTAAGCCGCTGTACTTGAACGCGGATGAAAAGCGCGATCTGGTCGCATTTCTCGGCGCACTCACCGGCGGCAATGTCAAAAGCCTGGAAATCCAGGCTCGCACCGAAGCCGCCGTCATCGAGTATCGCAGCGCGATCAGAAAACCTTGATTTTCAACTGGAAAGACAGCGCGCCGTACAGCCTGTCCTTATAACTGGGAATGATCGCCAGATTCAAGCCGACCTGTTTGTACTCGATGCTGGCAACCGGAATCGCCGCCAGGAACCAGTCGCCATGCCGCATTTTCGGATAGCCGTTGAAGCCGCCGGCAACCACGCCCAGACGCACCGGCCCGATATATACCGGCTGGTAGTACACGCCGACGTAATTTGAATATTCCCGGTCGCTGTTGTAGAACCTGCCGGCAGTGGCCGACGCCACGGTAGAAAACCGGTATTCGGCGCCAAGGCCGTAATTATTGTTGTTCAATCCCTTGTCGCGATCGAAGTGCTCGGAATAGAAACCGCCATTCAGCCATACTTCGCTCATCGGCTGGTTATCTATCAAGCCAAACAGATTGCTTTGCTCTGCCTGCGCATCGGCAGCGGCACAGGCAAGAAACATCAAAACCACGCCATAGCGCCGCCCTAAAGTCAGCATCAGCTTGCTGTCCGTAAAGATTTTTCGCAGCTCATCCGGGATGCGTCTCGCATCGGCATCATCATGCGTCCGGCAATCCATCGCATAGGGCGTATGCCCTGGATGCAAGACGCGGTCACGCGGAGCATTTTAAAGCAACTATGCTGCAGGCAGCGCTAGAACCAGAAAAGATATGGGAACACCAAAAGACGATTCGAAAACAGCAGCGTTTATAAAAGCATCTCGTTTCCAGCGTCGGCGGCAGACTCGCGCTTTGCGCTCAGATCAAACTTGCCGGCTGGCTGGAACAGCCAGTCAAACACCACGGCAGCGCAGCTCGCCCCCGTGATTTGGGCGACGACAAAGCCGGTCACGTCGGCCGGTCGAATGCCGGTAAACGTATTGCTCATCGCCCGCGCCAGCGTCGCCGCCGGATTGGCGAAGGAAGAGGAAGAAGTAAACCAGCACGCCGCCACGATGTAGGCGGCAACCGCAAAAGGCGTTGTCGCCGGACGCCTGCGCGAACAGCCGACAATCACGCCGATCAGGCCGAATGTGGCGACAAATTCACTCCACAGTTGCGGCCAGTCGGATTTGACTTGGGTCGCCGCCGAGAAAGCCGGCAATCCAAACATCACATCAACTGCCGCCACGCCGGCGCAAGCGCCAATCGTCTGTGCCGCGATATACGGCGGCACATCACGCCAAGGCATTTTTCCTTGCCACACTTCCAGCAATGTCACGACAGGATTGAAATGCGCACCGGAAATCGGGCCGAAAGTGAGTATCAAGGTCATCAGCGCCAGGCCGGTGACCAGCGTATTGGCCAACAAGGCGACGCCTTCATTCGTCCCGGACAGGCGCGCGGCCATGATGCCGGAGCCGACGATGGCCGCAAGCAGGAAAGCAGTGCCGATTGCCTCGGCAGCCAAACGGCGCGATAGTGTCATTGAAAATATAGCGATTAAGCGAGCCGGATAAGCCATGGATGAACCACCCTTTCCGCAATCGGGAAAGGGGAAAGGGGAAAGCGCGCCATTGTAAATGCCGACAGGGCTTTTGATCGCAGCGCCCGTCTATACCTGTTATTTCCAAATCTGCATTATCCGTCCCTCCCTGGACGGAAACCTGGCATCCCTAGCGAAACGCAAACCTCAATAGCCGCCCGCCGGCCACATCGCCATTTGCCAGCTGGCGCCGCGGAAGGACCATGATCAGCTCTCCGCTCGCGTCATCGCTGCCATGCAGATTGATCGTCATTTTCAATTGCTGATCCAGCGCCACGAAAACATTCGGTGCGGTAGCGACAATGGCATGCCGCCCCTGGTCTCCCACTTCGGCATAAAGCTGCGGTCCTCTGTAGAACAGGTCAAGCGTCATGCCGTTTGAAAGACTGTATGAACGCAAGTAGTCATAGGCTTCGCTAGCTTGCATTCGATGATAGTGGTTGGGGAGTTCGATGCGCAGCGCCGGCCCGGTGACATTCACAGTCTGATTGTCCGGCGTCGTCTGTGCTGAAGCCGCCAATGCAAACGCGCTTATTAGGGAAATAAGAACTAGGTTTTTCATGATGGGCATCCTTTCTTTTGAACAGAATATGGTCGGGTGCGTCGTGAGATTGATCGTCCTGCTTCGGCACCAGGCGAAAATAAAATATCTTCTCTTTTAAAAATATTGCTTCTCAAAAATGATGGGGCTGTCCATCATGGAATCGGTCAAGTCCGTTTCGGGCTGTCATGCCGGACGCTCCTGCCAGGCAATAAAAGCAGCTGGCTATATGCATCCTTGCGGACAAGATGCGCTGCAACTCAGGCACGCGGGGAGTAATTTTCCAGGCACCGCTTCATATCGGCTCCCCGATGAAGTGCGTAACGGTTAAAGGAATTTTTTTCGAGGATTTGGAGGATTGCTGATCTGGTCGACAGACACACCGGTGATCTCCGAATTTTCAGGCACCGGGGTAAGAGGAAAAGCATTAGAGCGTCAATGGATTTTTTGGCGTCCATCATTATCTTGCTCAGTTTCTCGCGCAGATTTGCGATGTTTTATCGTTGTATCGCCAAGCCAGAATAGGATATGTTTGCGCCATATTCAAGCCAAACGCTGCTCGCCAGCGAAATGGCATCTGGCGGCATAATGCGCAGAAGAATCATGTGTGCCAATCAATCAAATTAACACGAGACAATTCCATGCCGATAGGTAAGATAATGCACTTCTGAACTTGAACGAGAGAGGAACCTGCATGTACAACTACATTGCCCTGTTGCGAGCCGTCAATGTCGGCGGCACCGGCAAGTTGCCAATGTCAGAACTGAAGGCGATGTGCGAATCGCTGGGCTTTGCCAAAGTGCGCACCTACATTGCCAGCGGCAATGTCGTTTTTGCCAGCAAGCTTTCAGAAGCATCGGCGAAAGCGAAACTGGAAGCCTGCCTCAAGGCATATGCCGGAAAGCCCGTCGGCGTGATGGTGCGCACCGCTGAGGAAATGGCCGCCGTCCTCGACGGCAATCCGTTCAAGTCGGCGGCGCCGAACCGGACGGTGGCGATATTCCTTGATGCTCCGCCGCCGCCGGATGCCCTGGACGATATGCGCGGCCGGCAGGATGAAGAAGTCGCGCTGGGCGTGCGTGAGATCTACGTGCACTATGGCGCCGGCATGGCGGACTCGAAACTGAAGATTGCCGCCGCAACAAATGGCACTGCGCGCAACATGAATACCGTCGCCAAGCTTGTGGAATGGGCCAGCTCCTAGGGCCTGGCGGGCTTCCGCGACAGGGTTAAACCGACCACACGGAAAAACGTCGGCCGCCGTTGCAAGCACGGAGGACCCGCGCGGTCTGCCAGGACCTGCCGTTCCGCAAATCTTTGCCCTTCCGGGTGATCCCGGCTTCCCCGCCGCCGGAAATCACCGCGCAGGTTGCTGTCCTTGCTGGGGAGGTGTCTGTTCCCGAACATAAATTTCAGCGCGACGATTTATCGCGCGGTTAGCGGGCGTGTCGTTGGCAACCAGCGGCTGGCTCGCGCCGAGCCCGTCCGATGTAATACGGCTTGCCGCAACGCCGCGACTGCTCAAATAGCTGCTGACGTTCTGTGCGCGCTGGCGCGACAACGGACCATTGATGGCGTCGCTGCCGGTGTTATCGGTATGGCCGTAAACTTCCACCAGGGCGGCCGGATTTTGCGCCAGGCTTGAAGCCAGCTGGTCGAGTACAGGACGCAAGGAAGGATTGAGATCGGCTTTGCCCGTGGCGAAACCGGTATCGGCTGGAATATTGACTTTCAGGCGATTGTCCGCGGTCTGGCTAACCTGCACGCCAGTACCTTGGGTTGCCTGCTCCATGGCCTTTTTCTGTGCTTCCATCCGGTTAGACCAGATATTGCCCCCAACCGCGCCAATCGCAGCGCCAATGCCTGCGCCGATTGCCGTTCGCTTCGCTCCGCCCGGCCCCGCGATGCCGCCAACCAGGCCGCCCAGCACGGCGCCTGCTCCGGCGCCCATCGCCGTGCCTTTTTGCGTTTCCGACATATCGGCGCAACCCGCTGTTACTACAGTAACCGCCAGCACCAGGGCGCCTATCTTGAATTGATTCATGATCTTTCCTCTTTGATGGATTGAATGTGTTTTTCAACTACCGAAAAAAATTTTGCGGATGAGCACGCGCAATAGCGCAATGTGCCTGCAGTCATCGACATGGCGATCTTCACCGATGTGAAAGACGTCTTCGTCGAATGTCGCTGCGCATCCTTTAGCACTCGCCCTTTTTCGCCTGTCCCGGTGGGCAATGGTCACGTCTCTCATCGCGATCCCTGCGATGATCCCTGTCGTGATCCCCATCGCGATGGTGGCGCTCTTCCCACTCGCGCCGTTCCCAGTATCGGTGGCCGTCGTAGTATCTGTCGCCATGCCAGCCGACCACCACGGCAGACGCAGGCGCAACGATCACTGGAACCGGTGTCCCGATATTGATGCCGACATCAATGGCATGCGCCGCACCGGAAATACCTATCCCGAGGCCGATGACTGCTGACGCGATGAGAGAACATTTCATAATCTTGCTCCAGAAAGTTATTTTCAAAATTGCTTCTGGCAAACGAACATGGCATGTTTTTTTGCACGATGATCATTTGTCCGGCTTTCTAAACGGGGAGCTTGTAGTTGCAGTTGACCGGTTTGCCAAGGCGTCACAATCTTTAACCTTCCCTCATCGACGGACTCCTCATCAGCATTGCTGATCATTGGATTCGCCGGCCATTGTGCACATGGAATGAAATTGCAACTCGCACCAGCTCTGCCCACATCATTCGCGGCACGCAATTTGCGTATGGTGGCAGCCGGTATCCTCGCGGCTGAAACCGACCGACGCCAAGCTTCCAGCAGAACACGATCCGACGCCCCGGCCACCTGGTTTCAACGATTTTCTTTTGTTGTACGTGTATCCGGGCGGGAATAGAAAAGCGCAAATCGGCACAGCCTCCCTGCCGTCCGCAACAACGATACGGAGACCGCTTTCGTTTTTATTTGACAACTGATTTCTTTACAACAGATGCGCTCATTCCAGCATTGACATAGCCATACCTGAGGGCCAATATACAAATTAACAATCAATATAAAAATTAAAACAAAAATTAACAATTAAAAATATTTCTCAAATAAAATGTAGAGAAATTATTGAAACGCAGCAATCTAATTTGGCTAGTTTCCGGACACCAGCGCGTCCTATAAGGGGTAGCAAAGAAATAGCGCGCAAGGAAACAAAGGGAGGATCACGCTCAATGTCTTGGCGCGAGAACACTATGGCCGCCCATAGGCTAGACCAAAAAAGCGAAGTTGCTTCGAGTCTTGCCGCGGACGCCGCTGATGCGCAAATGGTTGGCAGGATGCGGCTGGTGCTAGCCGTGTCTGGCCTGCTGGCGATTTTTATCGACCCTTCTGGCTTGAGCGGCGTTAACAGTGTTACCTGGTTCGTCTTTTCCGGGTATGTCTTGCATTGCACTGTTCTTTACATTTTTGCGCTGCTTAACAAACCGTTCTCTCAGAGCAAGCTGATTCACTGGATGGACGTCTGCTGGTATGCGCTGATTGTTTTGTTCACGGGCGGCGTCAGCAGCTTTTTTTCCCTGTTCTTCTTTTTCGCCATTCTCACTTCCTCTTTCCGCTGGGGATTCGAAGAAGGCGCGCGCATCACCGTCGCTTCAGCAGTACTGCTCGCTGCATGCGGCCTGGCGTCGGAGACGGAGCAAGATCTTCCTCGCTTATTGTTGCGTACCACCTTCCTGCTGACATTCGGCTACATGAGCGCGCGCTGGGGCGAGTCAAAAATAGAATTGAAGCGTCGGATTGCCCTGCTTCGCGATGTCAGCCGGCTGTCAAATCCGCGTTTTGGGGTAGATCACACCATCACCTCCATCCTGAAAAAAACCTTGGCGTTTTTCAAAGGCAGCAGCTGTATCCTGGTGATCCGGGACAAAGATTCCGCGACCGATTCGCTACGGACAATAAAGGAAGGCGATGCGGAGCAATCAATCAATGCCGTGCAAATTCGTGCAGAAGCAGCCTCGCGACTGATGGCTTTCCCCCAGGACCAAGTCGTGGCATACACCAGGCCGCTTGGCTCAGCCACGTCGATACTCGGCGGGTCCCTGGTATATGAAACCACCAGCGGGAAATGGCTCAAACGCGCAGAGCAGACCAGCCAGGACATGGCCGAGCTTCTGGAAACAGATTCCTTCATCAGTGTTCCTTTGTCATTGAGGAAAGGGGAAGGCCGTATCTATGTAATCTCGCAGAGAAACCGATTCAGCAAAACGGATGCCCTGTTCCTGAGCCATATCGCCGAACAAGCATTTCCCGTTATCGAGAATATCGAACTCCTCGATCGGATGGCCTCGGAGGCTGTTTCGCAAGAGCGGAAAAAGATTGCCTTGGATATCCACGATACAGCCATCCAGCCGTATATCGGCTTGAAAATGGGCTTGAGCGCCGTGCGGAACAAAGCTGCTCCCGACAACCCCCTCATCGACGATCTCGACAAACTGATGAATATGGCAGCACAGGTCATAGGCGATCTGCGCCGCTATGCCGGGACCTTTAAAAACGAGCTGGGACAGACTGAACCGATATTTCTCGTCATTCTGCGCCAGCAGGCGGCGCAAGTCCGGGAATTCTACGGGATCGACATCGAGGTCAGCATGGAAGGCGAACTTAATGTGAGCGACCGCTTGACCGCGGAAGTATTGCAGGTCGTGCGCGAGGGATTGAGCAACATCTGCAAGCACACGGATGCGCAGAGCGGATTCGTCAAACTCCAGTGCGCGGATGGCTGGCTCAGGATTCAAATTGAAAATGAACGTGTTGGCGTCCAGCCTGCCGATTTCACGCCGCGATCGATTACCGAACGGGCCACCGCGCTGGGCGGCAAGACCCAAGTGAAGCAAGGGGCTGGCGGCGGCACTGCCGTATTGATCGAAATACCCGTCTAAAAAGGTGAGGCCATGAAACCGGCGGACGCAACCATTCGCGTAATGCTCATAGACGATCATCAGACGATGTTGTGGGGATTGAGCAAATTGATCGACGGTGAAAGACCGAAGATGGAGGTGGTCGGGACCGCAAGAACCTGCGAAGAAGCGCTTGCTAAAATCGATCAGTTGGTTCCGGACGTTATTTTGCTGGATCTTGACCTGGACGGGAAAGACGCCCTCGATATTATTCCAGCCCTGCTGTCGAATCTGGTGTCGCGCGTGTTGATCCTGACCGCCGAACGCCGACAATCGACGCTGGACGTCGCCGTTCTTCGCGGTGCCCGCGGGGTGCTGCGCAAAGACGTATCGGCGGAACAGGTGCTGAAGGCGATAGAAAAAACCCATCAGGGCGAGCTATGGCTTGACCGCGAGACGCTGGGCAGGGTATTCGGCGAACTCATGAATCCAATCGCCGTCCGCAAGCCTGATCCCGAAACGGAAAAGAAGGATACCCTGACAGCCAAGGAGCAAAAAATCATCCGCACGATCGTCGAGGGAAGCGGCGCTTCGAACAAAGCGCTTTCGCAACGGCTATACATATCCGAACACACCTTGTGCAACCATTTGACATCCATATACCACAAGCTGGGCGTGAGCAATCGACTTGAACTGTACGTGTATGCAATCAAGCACCAGTTGGGAAATCCCCTTCCCTAATTAATCGCAGCTCAATGGATTCCGCTCAGCATCGGCATGATGGTGCGGATAATCTGGATCACAGCCGGCCCCATGATGACCATGATAATCGACGGGAATATGAACACCACCAGGGGAAACAGCATTTTTGTCGGAACCTTGGCGGCCATTTCCTCGGCGCGTATTTGCCTTTTGTGCCGCAGATCATCGGAAAATACCCGCAACGAATCGCCGATGCTTGTTCCGAATTTGTCTGCTTGCGTCAGCATGGAGGCGAATATGCCTATTTCCTCAACCCCCGTGCGCAGCGCGAGATTGCGCAGGGATTTCTCCCGCGTGCCGCCCGCCCTCATCTCCAGGTTGGTCAAGTGCAGTTCTTCTGCCAAGGCGACGCTCTTGATCTTGATTTCATCAGCCACCTTGGTAAGGCCGGCATCCAGTCCTAAACCCGCTTCGACGCAAACCAGCATCAGGTCAGAGGCGTCAGGAAAGCTTTCGAAAATTTCGCGCCTGCGCATTTTTATCTTCCAATGAAGCAGCGCATTCGGCAGATAACAGCCGATCATGGCTGCCAGCATCAGGTACAGTAAAAACGCCATGCCATCAAATTGCGTGGTTGTTCTCAGCGCCAGGAATGCAAGCGCCGCAAAGACCAGCGGCAACAATGTCTTGATTCCAAAATAGATAAGACGAGCGTCGCCATGCCGGATTCCGGCATTGAAAAACTTGATCCGCAGCGGCGATGCTTCCCAATTGCCGGTTGGCGAAGACAGATTGGCAAAGGGACCGACCAGATTCACCATGGTTTCCGTCCAGCGCGGTTTCTCGGCCGGATTGGACATCGCCTGCAGCCGCTGCTCTGTCTTGGTTGGCGCCAGCCAGAGAAACAATCCCGCCAGTCCCAACGTCACAGTGAAAAAAACGAGCACGGAAAGTATTAACATTTCATTCTCCCTTAGACCCGGATCTTGATTATCTTTCTGAGGACAAAAATGCCGACGACCATCAAGATAAGCATGTACTTGATGATCGCAATGCCGATAGGATCGTGCCACAAGGGCGCCATGAAATCCGGATTCAGGAGACTCATGGCAGCTCCCAATGCGAATGGCATGAGCCCCAGGATCCAGGCCGACAGCCGTCCCTCGGACGACAATACCTTGACCCTGGAAAGCAGCTTCAGACGCTCACGTATCAAGCGGCTCAGATTGCTGAGCACGTCGGTCAGGTTTCCGCCTGAATCGCGCTGAATCAGTACCGCGACCACGAAGTAACGCAGATCGGTGATCGGCACCCGTTCGCTCAGATTGGTCAGCGCCTGTTGCAGCGATACGCCGAAATTGACTTCGTCGTGGACAATGCGGAATTCACCGGCGACCGGTTCCGCCATTTCTTCTCCGGCCATTTGCAAGCCGGATGAAAATGCGTGCCCGGAACGCAATGCCCTGGTGATCAAGTCAAGCACATCAGGCAGCTGCTGTTCAATCTTGGCCAGGCGACGGCTCCGCTTATGACGCACATACAGCAGAGGCAAAACCCCAAGCGCAACGCCAACCGCCGCCCCCAGCAGGATGGATTGATGAACCAGGAAAGTCATCGCCAGGCACCCCGCTACGCCCAATGCCAGGCATGACAGCAGCAGTTTGGATACGGTCCAGTCGAGCCCCGCCTGGAGAATGAACCTGTCCAGCCTGCGCGCCCTGGGAAGGTTCAGCAATATCCGCTCGAATACCGGAATTTCACTCAGCATCCGCTGTTTCAACAGCTGCGATTGCTTGGTTTTATCAAGAGAAGCGGAGAGCGCCTGCAAGCGCTTGGCAATCTTCCTGGCTTGCGGTCCTCGATATGATTTCCACATCATGAAGAGGCCTTCCAGCAGCAGGACCACCGCGATGAAAACAAGCACCGACAAGATCAGGAAGACGTTGCCGCCAATTGATTGCAGCATGATTGCCGCTCCTTTCATTGATAGCGTTTGGTGGGATCGAACATCGCGTCCGGCAATATCACGCCAAACGAGCGCAGACGCTCTGCAAACTTCGGTCTCACGCCGGTCGCATGAAAATAGCCTTGGACCTCGCCTTCGATGCCAATGCCGGTTTGCTTGAAGGCGAATATCTCTTGCATGGTGATGATATCGCCCTCCATGCCGGTCAATTCCTGGATGCTGGTGATTTTCCGCTTGCCGTCGATCAGCCTGATGGATTGAATCATTACCGTGATGGCGGAAGCAATCTGCTGCCGCGCGGCCTTGTGCGGCAGATTCAGATTTGCCATGCCGACCATGTTTTCCAGCCTGGAAAGCGCATCCCGCGGCGTATTGGCATGGATGGTAGTGAGCGATCCTTCATGGCCGGTGTTCATGGCTTGCAGCATGTCGGCCGCTTCGGCGCCGCGCACTTCGCCAATCACGATCCGGTCGGGCCGCATGCGCAGCGCATTGCGCACCAGTGCGCGCTGGGTAATCTCGCCCTTGCCCTCGATATTCATCGGCCGCGTTTCCATGCGCACCACGTGCGGCTGCTGCATCTGCAGCTCCGCCGCATCTTCGATAGTGACGATCCGCTCCGATACCGGAATGTATCCGGACAGGATGTTCAGCAAGGTGGTCTTGCCGGAGCCGGTGCCGCCGGAGATGATCATGTTGATCTTGGCCTTGCTCAAGCCTTCCAGCATGAAAGCCATTTCCGCAGTCAAACTCTTGTATTCCTCGACCAGATTGTTCATCTTGAGCGGAATATGCGCAAACCGGCGAATCGACATCATGGGGCCATCCAGCGCCACCGGCGGAATCACCGCGTTGACCCGGGAGCCGTCAGGCAGCCTGGCGTCCACCATGGGGCTGGATTCGTCAATCCGGCGGCCGACCAAAGATACGATCTTGTCGATGATGCGCAGCAGGTGCTTCTCATCGGTAAAGGTGACGTTGGTAAGTTCCAGCTTGCCCCTGCGTTCCACATAGATCTGTTCGTAGGAGTTGACCAGGATGTCGGATACAGTCGGATCGGCCATCAGCAATTCGAGCGGGCCGAAGCCAAGCATTTCATGCTGGATGTCGCGGATCAGCGTACGTCGTTCGGCGTCGTTGATCAAGGCTTGCTCGTCCTGCAGCAGGCGCTCGATCATCGTAGTGATTTCCTGCCGCAGCATCTCGGGCGCCAGGGTTTCCAGCGCCGTCAAATCGAACTTGTCCAGCAGCTTGAGATGCATCCTGCCTTTCAGCATCTTGTACGCATCGCTTGCGACCTGCCCCTGGGCTTGCTCAGGCGGCTCTACCCTGACGGCGTTCAGTTTTTCTCGAAAAGACATTTTATATGCTCCGGTTATGCTCGCTGGCTCATGCTGGAGTGGTTGGAAATATATGGCTCGGTTTACGCCCGCCTGAACAAGCGGCCCAGCAAACCGCGGCTTTCTTCTTCCCTGGGACTGAGCGACAGCGCGAACGCCGCCAGGTTCTTGGTCACGGCGTTGGAACGCGCCGTTTCAATCATCGGGTCGCCGTGATTGATCGAGGCATTGACCTCTTTGTACGAATTGGGAACCGTGTGCAGGGTAATCGCCCCCAAGGAATTCCGTATACCGTCAATGCCGATTTCGCCGCTCTTCTCAAAGCGGTTGACGATCAGTTCGACCTTGTTCGCCGGATACCCCAAAGACCTGAATATCGCCAGCAACTTCTTGGCATTCCTGAGATAGGGCAAGCCGGCCTGCAACACCGGAAAAATGCGGTCGGCACGATCCAGCGCCCTGATCGTCAGCGTGTCCAGGGTCCGGCCGGCATCGAGCAATATAAAGTCGTACTGCGTTACCGCCAAGTTGAGGATGGCATCGATATGTTCCGGCTTCAACTCCATGGCTTGCGCAGGATCCTCCGGCGCCGCCAGTATGCTGTAGTTGGGCGCCACCCTGACGGTGCTGGCCGCCAGGAAGGAAGCGTCCAGCCGGCTGATGTCGCGGGCAACGTCGGCCAGGGTTGATGCGGGATCGCCGTCATGCACGAACGACAGCGCTTCGCCGAATTGCAGGTTGAGGTCAATCAGCAGCACGGATTTGGTTTCCGCCAGCTGGCAGCCGAGATTGGTCGCCAGGAAAGTAGCGCCGCTGCCGCCTTTGCAGGGCATGAACGCCAGTACCCTGCCGAGCGCCTTGGCACGGCCGCCGATGCGCTTGGCCGCGATGCGGCCGACAGCGGCCTCCAGCGCAGCAGCTGTTACCGGCGAGGGCAGTACCTCCCGTACGCCGGCGCGCATCGAGTTGATCAGGAATTCCGGCGTGTGAGTAGCGCAAAGCAGAATCACGGCAATGCTTGGGTGATGGGTGGTGATATATTCGACCTGGGCAAGTTCCGCCGGATCGCAGCACATGCCCTCGACCAGCATCAGGTCCGGCTGCTCCTGTTCAGCGACGATGCGCATTCGGCTTTTACCGCCTTCGACCAAGGTAGCCGAGTGCGAGTACGTACCCAGAATCCTGCCCATTTCCTGCAGGTTGTTGAGATTGGGAGAAATCACCGCGATCTTCATTTTCATTTCCCTAGGCTTTAAGAACAAATTGCAGCGCTGTTCGGATCCAGCCGCATGACTTCCCGCGGCAGATAGGTAGAAAAGACGGGCATCGGGATGGCGGCAAGGGCGGCGCTGCCGGCGATGGGCGAGATCCACTGATAGTTGAGGCTGGTAATCGTTACCGTCACCCCTACGCAGGTCGCCGCGGTACATGCGGCAGGGCTCCACGCCAGGTTGATGTCGGCGATCTGCGGCAGCAGCGCCTGCATCTTGGCCAGGACTTTCGCCTTCTGGCCGGTGTCGTCGCAAACCACCGCATAGCGCGCCCCGGCCCGGGTGGCTTCGGCCGCCGCGCTCCAGGTAAACAGCATGCGGCTGAAATCGCTTATTCCCAGCAGAAAAGTCAGGAAGATAATCATCACCAGCGCGAATTCCACCACGGTGGCTCCGGATTGCTTTTTCATAGCGGGCTCCGCATGGTCGCACTGATATTCCCGTATGAAATCTTGCCCGTCTTGTCAGCGAATGCAACGCCAAACACGCTTCCATACAAAGGAACGAATTGATAGCCGCTCACGGTAATCTGCACGGTGTTGATCAACGGATTGGAACCGGCCGTCTGCCAGGTCGGCGTCAGCACGTTGCTCAAGGTAAGGCCGATCGCCAAAGGTGTCCCGGTCCCGGCGACGTTACCGTACACCACCAGGTTTTGCGCTTCGGCGATATGGGTTCCCGGCGTCTGCACGGAGAGATAGCGGACCGCATCGCGCACTGACTTGGTGATCGTGTTGTACTGGAACATCGCCCGGCCGAATTCCGTCGTGATGAAAGTCAGCAGCAGCAGCAATGGCAGGATCAAGGCAAATTCAACGATCGCCGTGCCTGTCTGTCTGGTTTTCATAGCCGCTCTCCTATCGCACTAAAACCGGAACCAGCGGGCCGGCCGCGCCGCCGGCCAAGCCATTCGTCGTACATGGACTGCTGGTGCTGCCGGCATTGCCCCGGAATTCCAATTGCACGGATGCCGTCGGTCCGCTCAGCGGTTGCAGCATGAACATGCATGCGTAATCAATCACCTTATTCGAGGCGTCGACAACCGGCGCAGTCACCAGCCTTCTGCTAAAGCCATACAAATTGTGCTGTCCGCCAGAGCCTGGCGTAGCTAATGTCTTGAAACCACCTTTCATACTCAAACCTGTAATGCTGTCTCCATTGCTCACACTGGTTCCGGTATCGTCATAAGACGCAAAGGCCGCGCGTTTCGTGGTGAAATTGGCTGCGCTCGGATCCGAGCCGGCTGCCGGCGTTCCGGACCAGGTGTTTTGCGGGACTGCGTTGGTCCAATTGGTGGCGGTGTATGCGTAGCCTGAAAAATCGGGATGATCGACGCTGGGACCGGGGTCATTGTTCTTGTAGATGCCGAAGCGGTAATTCCATACAGTATCCACAGAAGATTGGATGCCGGGCGTTCCTAATGTGTCCCCTAGCTTGGTGCCGCAATATCCTGGCTCGCCAAGTTCCGTCTTTGTCTCGCTGGCATTCGTGCTGCCGTTCAAGTTGTACCAACCCATTTCACCATTAACTACCGTCCCGTTGCCGATCATGGTGACCCACTCGCCGACCTGAAATCCGTAATTCGGCGCTGTCCCGCCCGTCTTTGGCTTCAGCCCGACCGGAACCGGACAAGTGGTCTGGGCGCTGGCGCGGGTCGCTACCGCCATCGCCAGGACATTTTTCGTATTCGTGTAAGCAGCCGTGTTGCCGGAAAAGGCGCCCATGGATTGCAGCAGCCACATATTCACGCCTGATTGCGTGTGCTGACACTGTGCATACTTGGCGTTCGCCGGAACGCTGGTAGCAACGTAGGCGGCATCCTTGAAAGTAATTTCAGTGCCGACCAGCTTGCCTTGACCACTCCACGTGGCAGACTGGAAATTGACGCTATTCAGGTTTCCCGCGGTCATGCCGGCATTGGCAGCGCGCGTCAACGCAGTGCTCTCGCCATCAAGCTCTTGCGCGGCCGCCAGCGCACAACTATCCATCGCCGTCTGCAGCTCTGTTTTCACGACGAAAAGATGGCCAAAGTCCAAGGCAATGGCCATGAAGCCCAGCAAAAACAGCAGGACGAGCGATACAGTGACTATCACAGCCCCGTCCTGGCGGTAACACTGGCGATGAATGGCAACTCGGTTCACGGTGACGCCTTTTTAAAATTGCGGCGAACAGATTTTTCGAGACCCCGGCTTTGACAATAAAATCAAGTACAGGTCCCGCCCGTCAGGCAGGTGGCAACACGGGTAATGAAGTTAGAGAAGCTGTTGCCGGTGGTCAGAGCCTGGAGCGCCACGACCAGTGCAATGGATATGACAGCAATGATCAAGGCATACTCAACGACCTGGGCGCCGTCTTCCTCTCGCAAGAATTGATGAAGCATGACAATCTCCTTTTGAACTGGCTGAACGAGGCGGCTGTGTAGCCACCTCGCGGATGCCAAGCGATATCAAGCGCATGTCGCTGTCGTCAGGCAGCTTGTTACCCGAGTAATAAAAGTTGCAAAACCGCCGCCGTTGGCAGTAAGCGCCTTCAATGCCACAACCAGCGCGATCGACACAACGGCGATGATCAGCGCATACTCGACGACTTGAGCACCGTCTTCGTCCTGCGCAAAGGATGCGATGGATTGTTTGACCAATTTAAGATTAGCGTTCATTTCTTGACCTCTTCAGATGAATTGTGAATCGAAATTGACTACCCTGACACTGCCTGGTTACAACCTGCTTCTCCTGCAAAGCCACAAAATGGCCTTCCTTTTTCCACTGGCGGCTTATCCTGCCGCCTTCATCATTAAAAAAGCGCTGGTGCATCATTCCGGCGTTACTGGGTGGCGCCGAGGCTGCCGCCAATATTGATGACGTTGACCGCTGGCGGCGGCGCCTTGAAGCTTCCGTGATAGAGATTGATGGCCTCCCTGGCCGCTTTGCCATCCATGCCTGCCACCTGGTCCGGATTCTTGCCGGCGTCAGGATTGATGGTCATCTTGAGTTTGGCTGCGCGTACGGCCTCGCCGAACTTGGTGTCGTAATTGGGGGTAACCGTTGAGCAGCCCGCCGTCAGGACGAGCAACAGTGCGATTGCGAGCTTGTTCATGGACTTTCCTTTTATTTGGTTTCAGGAGTGGCGGCGGCATCTTCAGAACCAGCTGCCGGCGCCATGGCTGAAGCTGAAGCTGAAGCTGAAGCTGGAGCTGGAGCTGGAGCTGGAGCTGGAGCTAGGGCGGGAGCTGAAGCTTGAGCCCGAACCGGAGCTGGGGCGGATCCTTCCAGGCTGCCGTTGAAATAAACCGCTGCACGACTAGGCACGACATGATTATCCGTTGGCAGTACAGGCGCTTCCGCCAGCGGTTTCACCAGATGCGGCGTAATCACGAACAGCAGTTCCGTCTGATCGGTCTGGAACTCCGAACTCCTGAACAGCGCCCCCAGCACCGGCACCTCGCCCAGGCCCGGGAAGCGTTTCATGGTTTCCGTGACATTGTTCTTGATCAGACCGGCAATGGCGAAGCTTTGTCCGTCGTTGAGCTGCACGGTGGTGTCCGCCCGCCGCACCGTCAGCGACGGCAGCACTGCAGTGACGCCGCCGACAGTCGTGAACGGCGAACCGAGCTGCGACAGATCCGATACTTCCGAGATCATCTTCAGGTTGATGCGGGTGCCGTCCAGCACCGTTGGGGTAAACTTCACGCCGATGCCGAATTCCTTTTCTTCCAGCGTAATGGTGGGCACGCCTGCGTTGTTGGTCTGGGATACTGGAATGAAGATCTTGCCGCCCGACAGGAAGCTGGCCTGCTGGCCGCTGATGGCCATGATGTTAGGCTCGGCCAACACCCGCACCAGGCCGTCATCCTTTTGGCCATCGAGATTTACCGCAGTCCTGCCGATCTTCAGCGCCTGCAGCAAACCGCCGCCATTGCTGAGAAAACTGGATAGCAGGGAATAGACATTGCCTCCGCCATTGCTGGGGCGAGTCAGGTTGACGCTCGACCCGAGCTTGTCGAGCAGCGTCTTGCTGACTTCGGCTATCTTCACTTCCAGCATGACCTGCTGCGGCGTCATGATGCGCAGCATGTTGACCACCTTCTTGCCGTCGCCGTAAGCGGTAGCCAGGCTGATCGCCTCATCGAGCTTGACGCCATCGCTGACTTGGCCCGTCAGCACCAGCGCGTTTTCGGCGCCCCGTACCTTGATCCCGGTTTCCTCGGGCATCAATTCGTTCAGCTTGGCTTGCAAGGTACCCGGATCGACGGTAACGATGATGTCCTTGATGACGCAGCGTCCGTCCGAACTCTGCAAGACCACATTCATGGATCCGGCAGACCTTCCCAGAAAGAACAGTTCGGTAGGGCTGAGCAGCGTGATGTCCACATCCGCCACGCCATCCGAAGCCGCTTGCGCCGGAGCCGGAGGCGCAGTCGCCGGTCCCGGCGGCGCGGTCTTGTCATTCGATACAGCCGGCCGGCCAGCCCGGTTCGATGACTGGCCGCCGACCAGCATGCGTGCTGCAGGAACGTCCAGCCTGATGACACTCGACTTGCCAAGAGTGACGTAAGTGACAGGATCAACCGTCACCGAGCCGCAAGGTCTCAGGCTAGAAGAACCTGGAGCGTGGCTGGCAACAGGCGCAGTTGCCGCGAAAGCGCCACCTGTCGCGGTCAACGCGGCGACGAAAATCGCATTTCTGTAGTTGTTGTTCACTTGAACTGCTCCCTAGATTGTTTTAATTAAAAACAGTTGAGCGTCCGGCTGCCGTTCTGAATGACTTCGACACATTGCGATTGCGAAGCTGACGCCACCATCGGTTTGCTGCGTATCACCCTGGGCCTGGCAGCAGCAACCTTGGCTGGCACTGCTTCCGGTTCTACACGCTCTCCAAACAGCTGGTTCTTGGTAATGCCTACGGTTGTTACCGTGTTCTTATCGACCTGGTTGCGCAGTACTAGCGATAACGTGCCGACACTGCGCGCCAGATCGAGTTTTTCCGAATCCTCCAACGTCAACTCCAGCGTCACCGCACTGACTACCCGCGGCTTGGTATCGTCGCGGCCGGCTTCCTGCGCCACCGCCAGCACCAGTACATGCTCCAGCACGGTCTTGCTGATCTGCTTGCCTTCTTCGCCTTTGTTCTTGTCCTGCTGCGCATTCACCATGACGTCTACATAGTTGCCGGGGAGCGCGAATCCAGCCACCCCGACCACGTCGTTGACTCTTACCGTCATGGCGCGCTTGCCCTCGGCAATCACGGCGGAAAGCCCCCCTTGCGTACCTACCGGCGCCAGCTTGCCGTCCAGAATTGCTTCGCCGCGCAGCACGCCGACTTTCACCACCCGATCCTGTAAATCCTTGATTTCTTTAAAGGCGCCTGATGGCACCGATCCACTGGGCCAATCAACTGTCGACAGCATTTGCGCATTGATCTTGCTTCCCAGTTCGATATCGGACGCCGCGATCACGACTTTATTGGATGCGATATTGCCCTGCTTCGACACCCACCCGGCCGCATATACAGCGGCTCCCAGACCGATCAGCGCTGCCAGCACGAGCAATCCGATTGCTTTGACGTTTTTCATTTTCGATTCCAGTCAGGTTTGTTTTGCAAGCTACAAATAACCTAGTTGCCGTGCCACCATATAGCCGGCGGCGCCTATGCCGATGCTGACGCCATACGGCAATTTCCCTACCGACTGGCTTGCTTCCAGGCGGACTTCCGGCTTGATGCCCCCGATTGCCGACAGCATCATGATCTGCACGATGTTCTTTACGTTGCCTAGCATCCGTCCCAGCGCTCTGTGAAACAGCGCGAATCCCAAGGCAAAGATGCCACCTACGATAAAGGTGGATATGGCCGCATAAAATATTGCGGGGAAGCCCAGGAATGCGCCGACCATGGCCATCAGTTTTACATCGCCCGCTCCCATGACCTTGAGCGCATACAGCGGCAAGGTCATGAGCAAACCAAGCAACAGACCCTCGAATGCCCATAAAACACCGGCGTGCAGCGAAATGGGAACCATCGTGTTGTAAATCAAGCCGAAAGCCGTGCCGCTTGCCGTTAGCCAGTTCGGAATCCTGTAGAACCGGAAATCGCAGATTGAAGCAACGATCAGCAAAGCAACCAAGACACCCGTACGAGGATCCATGACGAGCATGCCGAGAAGTTCGAGTAGTGACTGAAATGCTTGCATGATCTCTCTCAGTAGCGATACAAATCAAACGTGACCGGTAACCAGTTGCGGCTTGCATCCAAGACGTCTTTTTATACATTCTTCGCCAAGGCGAGCAGCACCAGCGTGCAGACCACAATGACAAGCGCTCCGATCAGTGCGCACTCGATAAGGGACGCACCGTCCTCTCTCTTGAAGAAACGCTTGAGGGCATGCGATAGTTCGTCGATTAATCGCATGCTCTTCTCCATTTGGGTTGTTCATGGTTCGACTCGTTTTTCAATCGGACTGCAATGCCTGCATCCTTGAAACGAGTATAGGTAGCCGAAAAGCCAAATACATGGACGATCAGTCCCTATTTGAGCAGGACCGACTGGCTCTTTTAGTCCGGCATGGGCAGGACTAAACAACTAGGAGGGATCGGGAAAAATCAACTAAAAACCTATCCTGTCCTTGCCGCCGGCTCAGGAAAATGCGCGTTGAAGAAAAATTGAGGCGACGATGATTGCCGAGGACGCGCAGAAAAGAGAATCATCTCAGTTGCTGAAACTGGCACAGCCAGCGGCCCGGCAGCGCGTTTCAGCACGCATGAGATCTGCTTGGCGTTGACGGCAGGCCAGACCTGCCGGCGTCAATCGGCAAGATATTCGACCTTGTCAAATACCGCCATCCTAATTGGCTGAAGCGGCCATGCTTTGTCGTAAATGGCCCAGGCCTGGCCAAGGCTCTCTTGTCGAATCAACGATAGTCTTCGGCTTGCCAATCAATGTAAAACCATGAAGCGAAAAAAAAGCCCGCATTTACGCGGGCTCTCAGGCATTTCGATTTTTGGACACTAGCGAGTGCCAGACATCAGGTCATTGATCATTCCCACTCGATAGTCGCAGGCGGCTTCCCGGAGATATCGTAAACCACGCGATTGATCCCGCGCACTTCATTGATGATGCGGTTCGATACCCGCCCCAGCAGCTCATGCGGCAGATGTGCCCAGTGCGCCGTCATGAAGTCCTGCGTCTGCACCGCGCGCAGTGCCACCACGTATTCGTAAGTGCGGCCATCGCCCATCACGCCAACCGACTTGACCGGCAGGAAAACCGCAAACGCCTGGCTGGTCTTGTCGTACCAGGATTCGTCGGCGTCGTCCTTGGTGTTGCGCAGCTCTTCGATGAAGATGGCGTCGGCGCGGCGCAGCAGGTCGGCGAATTCCTTTTTGACTTCGCCGAGGATGCGCACACCCAGGCCCGGGCCCGGGAACGGATGGCGGTACACCATCGCGTGCGGCAGGCCGAGGGCGACGCCGAGCTTGCGCACTTCGTCCTTGAACAGTTCGCGCAGCGGCTCCAGCAATTTCAGGTTCAGGGTTTCCGGCAGGCCGCCGACGTTGTGATGGCTCTTGATGGTGTGGGCGGCGTTCTTGCCCTTGCCGGCGCTTTCGATCACGTCGGGATAAATCGTGCCTTGCGCCAGCCATTTGGCGTTCTTCAGCTTGGCGGATTCGACCTGGAACACTTCGACGAATTCGCGGCCGATGATCTTGCGCTTGGCTTCGGGATCGCTGACGCCGGCCAGGTGGCCCATGAACTGCGCGGTAGCATCGACATGGATCACCTTGACGCCGAGGTTTTCGGCAAACATTTCCATCACCATCTTGCCTTCGTCGAGGCGCAGCAGGCCATGGTCGACGAACACGCAAGTGAGCTGGTCGCCGATGGCGCGGTGGATCAGCGCAGCGGCAACGCTGCTGTCGACGCCGCCGGAGAGGCCGAGGATCACTTCGTCGCTGCCGACCTGCTTGCGGATGGATTCGACCGCTTCGGCGATGTAGTCCGGCATGTTCCAGTCCGGCTTGCAGCCGCAGATATCGATCACGAAGCGGCTCAGGATCGCTTCGCCCTTGACCGTGTGGGTAACTTCCGGGTGGAACTGCACTGCATAGAAGCGCCGCTCGTCGTCGGCCATGCCGGCGATCGGGCAGTTCGGGGTCGATGCCATCAGCTTGAAGCCGGGCGGCATGTGGTCGACCTTGTCACCGTGGCTCATCCAGACCTTCAGCATGGCGTGCGATTCCGGCGTCACGAAGTCGCTGATGCCTTCCAGCAGCGCGCTGTGGCCGCGGGCGCGCACTTCGGCGTAGCCGAACTCGCGTACCTTGCCCATCTCGACCTTGCCGCCCAGCTGCTCGGCCATGGTTTGCATGCCGTAGCAGATGCCGAGGACCGGCACGCCCAGTTCGAACACCGCTTGCGGCGCGCGCGGGGTGTCGCCGTCGGTGACGCTGTTCGGGCCGCCCGACAGGATGATGCCGGAAGCGCCATAGCTGCGGACGAATTCATCGGACACATCGTAGGGGAACACTTCGGAAAACACGCCAGCGTCGCGCACGCGGCGGGCGATCAGCTGGGTTACCTGGGAGCCGAAATCGAGGATGAGGATTTTTGAGTGCATGGTGGATGCCTGGTGGCTGATTTAGCAAAAAATAAGAATCTTTAAACTGCACGCGCCACCGGCAGTATCCCTGCAGGTGGCGCGTTCCTGGACTAGATCACTGAACAACCCAGCTATCAATCAGTCCGATAGTTAGGCGCTTCCTTGGTAATCTGGACGTCATGGACATGCGATTCGCGCATGCCGGCCGAGGTGATTTCCACGAATTCAGCTTTCTCGCGCAGCTCGTCAATGGTGGCGCAACCGCAGTAACCCATGGAAGAACGCACGCCGCCGATCAGCTGGTACAGGATCGTCAGGACGCTGCCCTTGTAAGGAACCCGGCCTTCGATGCCTTCAGGAACGAACTTGTCGGCCTTGTTGGCGGAGTCCTGGAAGTAGCGGTCGGCGGAACCGTCCGACATCGCACCCAGGCTGCCCATGCCGCGATACGACTTGTAGCTGCGGCCCTGGAACAGGATCACTTCGCCCGGCGCTTCTTCGGTGCCGGCGAACATGCTGCCCATCATCACGGTCGAGGCGCCGGCGGCCAGCGCCTTGGCGATGTCGCCCGAGAAACGGATACCGCCGTCGGCGATACATGGAATGCCAGTGCCCTTGAGCGCTTGCGCAACGTTGGAGATGGCGGAAATCTGCGGCACGCCGACACCGGCCACGATGCGCGTGGTGCAGATCGAGCCGGGACCGATGCCGACCTTGACGCCGTCGGCGCCGTGGTCTGCCAGCGCCTTGGCGGCTGCCGCGGTGGCGATGTTGCCGCCGATGACTTCCACCTGCGGGAAATTCTGCTTGACCCACTTGACGCGATCCAGCACGCCCTTGGAATGGCCGTGCGCGGTATCGACCACGATGACGTCGACGCCGGCTTTCACCAGCAGTTCGATGCGTTCTTCGTTATCGGCGCCAACACCCACCGCGGCGCCTACGCGCAGCTTGCCCTGGCTGTCCTTGGAGGCCAGCGGGTGCGAAGTCGATTTCTGGATATCCTTGACCGTGATCAGGCCGCGCAGCTCGAAAGCGTCGTTGACCACCATCACGCGTTCCAGGCGGTGCTTGTTCATCAGGCGCTTGGCTTCCGACAGATCGGCGCCGTCCTTGACGTAGACCAGCTTGTCGCGCGGCGTCATCTTGGCGCTGACTTCGGCGTCCAGTTCTTCTTCAAAACGCAGGTCGCGGTTGGTGATGATGCCGACCAGGCGATTGCCTTCGACCACCGGGAAACCGCTGATGCCATGCAGTTCTGACAAGGCCATCACTTCACGGATGCGCATGTTGGGCGGGATCGTGATCGGATCGCGCACCACGCCGGATTCAAAACGTTTGACCTTGGACACTTCGCGCGCCTGTTCCTGCGCGGTCAGATTCTTGTGGATGATGCCGATGCCGCCCTCTTGCGCCATGGCGATAGCCAGCCGCGCTTCAGTGACGGTATCCATCGCAGCCGACAACAACGGAATGTTGATATCGATATTGCGGGACAGACGTGTTTTGAGGGTAGTGTCTTTGGGGAGGACGTCCGAATAAGCCGGAACTAACAGCACGTCATCGAACGTGAGTGCTTTCTGAAGTAGACGCATAGTTTTTCCTATAGGCGCAAAAGCGAATTATACAGAAATCCGCGCAACTCGCCTAACCTTGCGTGATTTTACGCGGCCAGGAGAAAATATTTCCACAAAGCACTACCGTTTGATTGACATGAGGGATGAATCATGGCGAAATCTGCGCTTCTGTTCAACAACCCCTCCCGCTCCAAGGACTAGCAATGAATGCCATTCGCCTGAAACACGTTTTCTCCACCGCTGCTGCGCTAGTCTTGCTGGGCGTAGCGACCTCTGCCCTGGCGCAATTCATCTGGCTGGACGAAAAGGGTGTGAAACAGTATTCAGACATGCCGCCGCCGACCTCGGTGCCGAACAAGCGGATTCTCAAGACGCCGGGACAAAGCCTGCCGCGCGGCATCGGCAGCGCCGAAACAAGCGATGGCGCGGCTGACAACGCGGCAGATGCAAAAACGGCCCAGGCTGCCCCTCCTACCGTGGCCGAGCAGGACGCCGCCTACCAGAAACGCAAGGCTGAGCAGGCTGAAAAGAACAAGAAAACCGCACAGGAAGCCAAGCAAGCCTCGGACAAGGCCGAAAACTGTGCGCGCGCCCGCGCCAACCAGCGCACCCTGGATTCCGGCACGCGCATCGCCCAGACCGATGCCAACGGCCAGCGTTCCTATATGAGTGACGACCAGCGCGCCAAGCAGAACGCCGACAACCGGGCAGTTCTGAACGACTGTCAATAAAGCATTGAATGGCGTAAAAAAGCCCGCAGTCTAGCGGGCTTTTTTGTCGGCGCGCTTGCGCCTCGATTCCATCGGATCGGCAATCAGCGGCCGATAGATTTCGATCCGGTCGCGGTCGCGCAGCACCGTATCCAGCGTCTTCAGCTTGCCGTAGATGCCGACGCGCCAGCAACTGAGATCGATTTCGCGTATCTCTTCCAGCAGGCCGCTGCGCTTGATGCCATCGTGCAGCAAGGTGCCGGCCGGCACCGACAACTCTTTCAGCGCCTGGATTGAGGGCGTGGCGTAGCAGACCTGTATCCATATCTGCCCGGCGTCGCTTGCCGCGTTCGTTGCGGATTCATTCATGATGGCCATAGACAGCGTCGGCGCGCTTGCAGAAAGAATCGACGAAGCTGTTGGCGATCATGCCGAATACCGGGCCGATCAGCTTTTCCAGGATCTTGCTGGAAAACTCGTAATGCAGATCGAATTCGATCTTGCAGGCATCGGCGCGCAGGGCCTTGAAAGTCCAGTTGCCATCGAGATGCTTGAACGGCCCTTCCACCAGGCGCATCTGCATTGCGCTGGGCGGAGTGTTGCTGTTTTCAGTAGTAAACGATTGCTTGATACCGTGGTAATGTATGTTCAGTGTCGCCACCAATTTGCCGGCAGCGCGTTCACGTACATCGACGCCGCCGCACCACGGCAGGAACTGCGGGTAGTCTTCCACCCGATCGACCAGTGCAAACATCTGCTCTGCGCTGTACCCCAAAAGTACCGTTTTATGCACTACTGCCATTGAATATCAACCGTTTGATAGAATCACAACTTGAAATTTTAACCGACCTGCGCGATTTTCCTACTACATGAGCATTATTGACAACAAAAAAGTCTTCCACGATTACTTCATAGAAGAGCGTTTCGAGGCAGGCATGGAACTGCACGGCTGGGAAGTGAAAGCCATCCGCGCCGGCCGCGCCAACCTGAAAGAATCCTACGTCATCGTCCGCAACGGTGAAATTTTCCTGTTCGGCGCCCACATCAGCGCCCTCCTCAGCGCTTCCAGCCATGTGCATCCGGAAGCGGTGCGCACCCGCAAGCTGCTGCTGCATGCGGAAGAAATCAGGAAGCTGATCATCAAGGTCGAGCGTTCCGGCTATACGCTGGTGCCGATCAACCTGCATTACCTGCGCGGCCGCATCAAGTGCGAAATCGGCCTGGCCAAGGGTAAGAAGCAGCACGACAAGCGCGATACAGAACGCCAGCGTGATGGCGAACGTGAAGTGCAGGCGGCCATGAAGCAGCATCGGCGTTAAGCCGGACTGCAAGTCCGGCACACAGCCAGCTACCATAAAAAACGGCCCCGGCGAAATGTGAATTTCGCCGGGGCCGCGTTTTTATGCCTTGATCAAGACTTGCTCTGGGATTTGACCACTTGCAGCGCGGTGGCAATCAAGCCGCTGATATCGCCCATGTTGGCCGGCACGATAATCGAATTATTGGTCTTCGCCAATTGCCCGAAAGCGGCCACGTATTGCTCCGCCACTTTCAGATTGACGGCGTCCGAGCCGCCCGGCGACTGGATCGCTGCCGCAGTCTTGCGGATCGCTTCGGCGCTGGCTTCGGCAATTGACAGGATCGCAGCAGCCTGGCCCTGGGCGCGGTTGATGGAAGCCTGTTTTTCACCTTCCGACTTGGCGATCGACGCTTCACGCTCGCCGGTGGCGATATTGATCTGCTCCTGCTTGCGCCCTTCCGATGCGGCAATCAGCGCCCGCTTCTCGCGCTCGGCAGTGATCTGCGCCTGCATCGCATGCAGGATTTCCTTCGGCGGCGTCAGGTCCTTGATTTCATAGCGCAGCACCTTGACGCCCCAGTTGGCGGCCGATTCATCGATGGCGCTAACGATGGTGGTGTTGATGTGATCGCGTTCTTCAAAGGTCTTGTCCAGCTCCATCTTGCCGATCACCGAACGCAAGGTGGTTTGCGCCAGTTGCGTGATGGCCGCGATGTAATTGGAAGAGCCGTAGGACGCGCGCATCGGATCGGTAATCTGGAAGTACAGGATGCCGTCCACCTGCAATTGCGTGTTGTCGCGCGTGATGCAAACCTGCGGCGGCACGTCCAGCGGGATTTCTTTCAGCACGTGCTTGTAGGCGACGCGGTCAATGAACGGCACCACGATGCTTAGGCCCGGCCCCAGGGTCGCATGGTATTTGCCCAGGCGCTCTACCACCCAGGCGTGCTGCTGCGGCACCACTTTGATGGTCTTGGCGATAAAGATGATGGCGATCACCAGCAGGACTAACGAGACGCTTCCAAACATGATTTTTTCCTTTTGAATTGAGAACAGGGGCGTTCGCCACAGGCGAAAGAAGTTCTATTGCTGATCGGGGCTGTTGCCGACGATCAGCCGGCTGCCGCGTATTTCCTGGATATAGAACAGGCCGGCGCGGGCAGTCGCCGTCGGCGCCAGCTCGACATCCCACATGGCGCCACGATAGCGGATGCGCGCGGTGAATTCGCCGCCGGCGCCGTCGCTGGCGGCATCGTGCTGCCACTGGTCGACTGTGACAGACTGGCCGATGTCCAGATTGACGTTAGGATCGCGCTCGGCCTTGACCCGCGAACGCTTGCCGAAGCGGCTGCGGCGCAACAGGTAAGTGGCCGCCAGCGCAACCACGGCCGCGACCAGCAGCTGCCACTCGACACCCAGGCCGACCAGCGCGGCGACGCCGCCCATTACCAGGCCAATCGCCACCATCAACAGATACAGGGTGGTAGTCGCCAATTCCGCCACGATCAGCACCCCCGCCGCCAACATCCACATCACCCATCCAGCCATATATTGCTTTCCGTTATGTAGAGCGCATAGTGTAATCCAATTGATAAATAAACACGTGATTTCTTGATTCAGACAATCAACAAACAGGTCCGGCCAGGCTGCCGTGGATCTGGTGAAATGCTATGCTCTGATCTCGCCCATAGGCACAGCCCGTGATCCGGGCTGCACTCGATCAAGTACATGAACACAATTATTATCATTCAACAAGCCTATCAGGATTTCCAAAATGGAAATACCAGGCAGGCCGAACAAGTCCTCAAGAACATCCTGCAAAGCAAGCCGGCCGATTTTGACGCCCTGCATATCCTCGGCGTGATCTATGCCGCAACCGGCCAGCGCCCCGCCGCGATCGGCATGTTCCAGAAAGCGCTGGCGCTGGATGCCGGCAACGTCTCGCTGCATTACAAACTCGCCCGCGTGCAGTTCGAGTCCGGCGCATTCGCCGCTGCGCTGCAAGGCTATGAACGCATCATCGCTCTGGGCTATGTGAAACCGGAAATCCTGCTGGCCAAGACGGTCGCCCTGATCAACCTCCAGCGTCATCTGGAGGCGCTGGCCTGCCTGGAGCAGGCGCTGGCGCACTGGCCCGACTACACCGACGGCTGGGCTCACAAGGGCGCCATCTGCTATCAGTTGCGGTATTTCGACGAGGCGCTGCTGTCCCTGGACAAGGCGCTGGCGCTGCAACCGGCCATGGCGGATGGCTGGTACAAGAAAAGCCTGGTGCTGGACAAGCTGGAACGTTACGCGGATGCGCTGGCCTGCGCTGACCGTGCGGTATCCCTGACGCCGGACAGCGCCGCTTACCGGCTGGACCGCGCAGTCATCCTGCACAAGCTGGAGCGTTATGAGGAAGCCCTGAGCGACCATGAACAAGGCCTGGCGCTAGCGCCCGGCAACGCCGAAGCCTGGGGCGATCACGGCCTTACCCTGAGCCGCATGAAACGCCATGAGCAGGCGCTCGCCAGCTACCGCCGTGCATTGGATCTGCAAAGCGACTATGCCGACGTGCTGTCCAACCAGTCGCTGTCGCAGCTGGTGCTTGGGCAATTCGACGCCGGCTGGCAAAGCTATGAATACCGCTGGAAAAAAGGCAATGCCGATACCCCGCGCCATACCGCCATCCCACTCTGGCTAGGCCAGCAACCCATCGCCGGCAAACGGATCCTGCTGTGGTCCGAACAAGGCCTGGGCGACACCATCCAGTTTTGCCGCTACGCGTCCCTTGTCGCCGCACTGGGCGCGGAGGTCACCCTGGAAGTCGATCCGGCCTTGAAAACCATCGCCCAGACCATGGGCGGTTTCCAGGTCATCGCCATAGGCGAGAACGTGCCGGCAGTCGACTACCAGACGCCGTTGATGAGCCTGCCGCTGGCGTTCAAGACCGACCTGGCCAGCATCCCGGCTGGGCCGCCCTATTTTCACGCCGACAAGGCCAAGCAAGAGCGCTGGAGAAGCCGGCAGGATTTTGCCGACGGCAAGATGAAGATCGGCCTGGTCTGTTCCGGCAATCCGGGCAACACTAACGATCACCGGCGCTCCATGCCGCTGCAGGATTTTGCGCCGCTGCTGGAACTGCATGCCGATTTCTTCCTGATTCAGAAGGAAGTGCGGGAAAGCGACCTCGCCTTCCTGCAGCAGAATCCCAAGCTGCGGCTGCCCGCGGCCGATATCGACGGCTTTGACGACACGGCGGCGATCATCGCCAATCTCGACCTGGTGATCAGCGTGGACACCTCCATCGCTCACCTGAGCGGCGCGCTGGGCTTGCCGGTCTGGATACTCTTGCCGTGGGTGCCCGACTGGCGCTGGCTGCTGGATCGCGAAGACAGTCCGTGGTATCCGAGCGCCCGCCTGTTGCGGCAGGATGCGATCGCGGACTGGCATGGGGTGATCAAACGGGTAGCCAAGGAATTGAATGTTTTCTTAAGTGTTTCACCCAAAATCGGCTAAATGAAAAATATTTATTCGACAACAGTTTCGCAAGCATGAAAGTTGAATATTCTTGACTTCAGTATCCAATTGGATACGATATTCCCATGTTTGAGATTTTCCTCTCCGACTGCGTCAAAGACTGGCTTCACGATTTACGCGATGTGCAAGGAAAGGCCTGCATCCTGAGATGCATCAGATCAGCAGGTTTCGGCAACCTTGGCCACGTTGAACCGGTTGGCGATGGCGTTAGCGAACTACGCATACATAGCGGTCCGGGCTACCGCGTTTATTCCACCAAGCGCGCCAAGGAAATGGCGAAATCGCTGAAGGAATCATTGAAGGAATAAGGTATGAAACCGATATTTTCACCATTCGACGCCGCAGAGTTCCTGGATAACGACGAAGTCATCGCCGCCTATCTGACCGAAGCGCTGGCGGACGACAATCCTGACGTATTCATCGCCGCCCTCGGCGATGTCGCGAAAGCACGCGGCATGTCGCAGATCGCCAGGGACGCCAGGCTGGGCCGCGAGAGCTTGTACAAGGCGCTGGCCCCCGGCGCCAAGCCGCGCTTTGAAACCATCGCCAAGCTGATCAACTCGCTCGGCGTCAGGATCGCTATCGTACCCAGCGTCCATACAGAGCCGACAACCTTGCTTTGAAACTACGGAGTCACCATCTATCCGGATAAAAAAATCCTCCCTGCTTGATTGCAAACAGGGAGGATTTTTTATTGCGTATTCAGGTTACTGCGCGGCTTGCAGCGCTGAGCTGCCGCAAGCCAATGCGCTGCTTACTGCGCCGCCGCCAGCTTCTGCCAGGTATCGATCACCGAATCAGGATTCAGGGAAATCGATTCGATGCCCTGCTTCATCAGCCACTCGGCAAAGTCAGGATGGTCCGACGGGCCCTGGCCGCAAATGCCGACGTACTTGCCCTTGGCGATACAGGTCGCAATCACCTTTTCCAGCAAGGCCAGGATGGCCGGATCGCGCTCGTCGAAATCAGCCGCCAGCAATTCCATGCCGGAATCGCGGTCCAGGCCCAGGGTCAGCTGTGTCAGGTCGTTGGAGCCGATCGAGAAGCCGTCGAAATGCTCGAGGAACTGATCCGCCAGGATGGCGTTCGACGGCACTTCGCACATCATGATCACGCGCAAACCGTTCTCGCCGCGCACCAGGCCGTTCTTGCCCAGCAAGCCGATGACTTTCTCGGCCTGTCCCAGTGTGCGGACGAAAGGCACCATGATCTCGACATTGGTCAGGCCCATGTCGTTGCGCACGCGCTTCATGGCCTGGCATTCCATTTCGAAGGCTTCGGCAAAATCGCTGGCCAGGTAACGCGCAGCGCCGCGGAAACCGAGCATCGGATTTTCTTCGTCCGGCTCGTAGCGCGAACCGCCGATCAGCTTCTTGTACTCGTTCGACTTGAAGTCGGACAGGCGCACGATGACCTTCTTCGGCCAGAAAGCAGCGGCGATGGTGGCGATACCTTCGGCCAGCTTGTCGACATAGAATGCCTTCGGCGAAGCGTGGCCGCGGGCTACCGATTCGACCGCCTTCTTGAGGTCGGCATCGATGTTCGGATATTCCAGGATCGCACGCGGATGGACGCCGATATTGTTGTTGATGATGAATTCCAGACGCGCCAGGCCAACGCCGCCGTTGGGGATCGACTGGAAGTCGAACGCCAGCTGCGGATTGCCGACATTCATCATGATCTTCAAAGGCAGCGCCGGCAATTCACCGCGCGCCACTTCGGAGACCTCGGTTTCCAGCAGGCCGTCGTAGATCTTGCCTTCATCGCCTTCGGCGCAGGAGACAGTGACCAGCGTGCCGTCCTTCAGCACGTCGGTGGCGTCGCCGCAGCCGACCACCGCCGGCACGCCCAGCTCGCGCGCGATGATCGCCGCGTGGCAGGTACGGCCGCCGCGGTTGGTGACGATGGCTGATGCACGCTTCATGACCGGTTCCCAGTTAGGATCGGTCATGTCGGCCACCAGCACATCGCCTGGCTGCACTCTTTCCATTTCGGAAGCATCGTGGATCACCCGCACCGGACCGGCGCCGATCTTCTGGCCGATGGCGCGGCCGTGGGTCAGCACGGTGCCGACGCCTTTGAGCTTGAAGCGCTGCTGCGCATCGGTGGATTTTTCCTGCGACTTCACTGTCTCTGGACGCGCCTGCAAGATGTACAGCTTGCCGTCGCGGCCGTCCTTGCCCCATTCGATATCCATCGGCCGCTCATAGTGCTTCTCGATGATGGTGGCGTACTTGGCCAGCTCGACGATTTCGTTATCGTTGAGCGAGTAGCGGTTGCGCAGCTCGATAGGCACATCGACAGTCTTGACCGAACGGCCGGCCTTGGCTTCGCCGGTGAACTCCATCTTGATCAGCTTGGAGCCGATATTGCGGCGGATGATCGGCAGCTTGCCTTGTTCCAGCATCGGCTTGTGAACATAGAATTCGTCCGGATTGACAGCGCCCTGCACCACGGTTTCGCCCAGGCCGTAGCTGGACGTGATGAAGACCACATCCTTGAAGCCGGACTCGGTATCCAGGGTGAACATGACGCCGGCGGCGCCGACATCGGAACGCACCATGCGCTGCACGCCGGCCGACAGGGCCACTTCAGCATGGGTGAAGCCTTTGTGCACGCGATAGGAAATCGCGCGGTCGTTATACAGGGACGCGAACACGTGCTTCATGGCTTCCAGCACGTTGTCGATGCCGACCACGTTGAGGAAAGTTTCTTGCTGACCGGCAAACGAAGCATCCGGCAAATCTTCGGCCGTCGCGGAAGAGCGCACGGCAAACGACATCTCGCTGGAGGAATCCGCCACCAGGCGCTTGTAGAAATCGTTGATTTCCTGCTCCAGACGCGGCTGGAACGGCGTTTCCACGATCCACTGACGGATCTCAGCGCCGGCTTGCGCCAGTGCCCGTACATCTTCAATGTTCAGCGTCGCCAGGCGTTCGGCGATACGGTCGGCCAGGGCCGGCCCGCCGTCGACACTATGCGACAGGAAGTCGCGGAATGCCTGCGCCGTGGTTGCAAAGCCGCCCGGCACCCGTACTCCGGCGCCAGCCAGCTGGCTGATCATTTCACCCAGTGATGCGTTTTTGCCGCCGACGGACTCGACATCCGTCATCCGCAGATTTTCAAAGGAGATGACGTAAGCCGCCCCCTGGGTAGCACCCATCTGTATTGCATTGGACATAACAACCTCTAGTTTGATGATAAGAAATCTATTGCTGCCAATTTAGGCGTACTTCGCATTGGAGCCTATTATAAGGCGTGGCAGTATGGTTGGGTCGAGGTGTGAGTTCCGCAAATACCGACTTGTTCCTCAAAATTCAAATATACTGTTTATTTATACAGCACATTTAAATTGACAAAATATTAGCGAAAATATATCGGTTATGGGATGAGGTCAGGCAGCTGCTACGATCTCAGACGCTTAGGCTAGAATCGAAAACGGCAATTGGGGAAATGCGGCTCACAGCGCATGCGAGCCGTTTTTTATTGACACCTCAAAGTAGAACCGTGTGGCGATTTCCGCCATCGACTGATTTTACAAAACCTTAACTCTCTCCGCCCGTATGTTTTTGACGCTGCTCAAGTCCCTCTCGATACAGGGTTGCGCCGACAGAAGTCAGCAAGGCAATAGCGTCATCGTCCAGTTTATGCCACGCTTCAGCAAGCCAACCTGCGAAACCTGCAATCGTGTAATCCAGATCAACCGTCGCTCTACCCTCTACATTCAATCGCTGGAAAATTGTAATTGCATCTTCAGCTGTCATAAGCCCTCCTGTCGTGAAGCCGTCAGTATAAAAATATCCAACCACTTCACACATCTCTAGTTTAGAGATTGACTGCACTAAAAGTGCGAACGTCAGTCTTTTCCGGAACGACCGTTAAACCAGCGCTCCAGCAATTTTCCGGCCGCCTCGCGCCCACCTAGTCCAAAGGCTAATGCAATCGCCACCGCAATTGCACCTAGGACCAAGCCGAAGGCAATTTGTACAATTTCATTGGCAATCCCCATGGCACGCAAGCCCATCGCGAACACCAGTCCAAGAATGGCAAACTGAGCAATGCGTGCTAGCAAATTGCTATTGTCATTGTCTGCTTGTTGGATAACACGACGCGCCAGTCCGGCTAGCCAGAAACCAATCATCAGAATGACGCTACCCATCAGGATATGCGCGCCAAATTCAATGAACAGCGTCACGACGTCCCGCACTTGCGAAAAGCCAAGCCGATTGGCGGCTTCCACGACTGCAAATAGCATGGCGAAGAAAACCACCAAACGCCCCGCCAGCGTCGACGGCTGCAGAGAGCTGGTGAACACTTTTTCCAGGCCGAGCAGCGACGGCAGACCGTCCGCCCCTGCGGCCACCAGCAGCTTTTGCAACAGAGCTCCGACAAATCGCGCGGCATAAAAAGTTACCAGCAGGATTACGACAGCGCCGACGATATTGGGTACGGCGCCAAGGAACTGGTCGAGCAGATTGGTGGCCGGGCGGGAAATTGCTTCGATTTTGAGGGCATCCAGGGCCGAAATCAGCGTCGGCACGAAAACGAAGATATACACTACGGTGCCAGCCAGACTGGATAGCTTGACCGGCGTCGCGCTCTCTGCCCCCTGCGCCAGCTTGTCTGCGCCGGCAGCTACCAGCAGATTGACAACCAGACCGCGCAGGATCTTGGCAAGAATCCAGCCGACCAATGCAATCACAGCCGCGGCAAAGATATTCGGCACAAACGCCAGCAACTTATCCGTCATGCCTTGCACCGGCGTCAAGAGGCCATTCAAGTTGAACACGGCCAAGATGGCGGGAATGAACATCAGGATGACCAACCAGAACAGCACATTGCCCAGATAACCGCTCATGGGTTGCATACCAGTGGCTTCAGCAAGTTTGTCATCCAATTTACTGGAGCGCAGCGCCTTGTCGGCAATACTGCGCAGTAACGACGCGATCAGCCAGGCGACCAGCGCCAACACCGCACCGCCGATCAAGTTCGGCAGATAGTTGATGATTCTCGTGACGAGTTGCGCGAAAGGATTGGAGACCGCATACAGGTTCAGGACATTGAAGATGCCCACGGCGGTAATGAGAAGGATCAGCCAGAATAGCCCGCTTGCGATCATGCCCTCGATACGAGCGCCCTGCCCGGTGCTCTCGGTGATACGCTGATCGACTTTCAGTGCATTCAATAATTTGCGAGCTGCGGCCCGGGCAACAACAGCAATCAGCCAACCGACGATCAGAATGCCGAGTGCGCCAGCGATCTTTGGCAGATAGGCTCCCAACGTGTTCTGCAGCGAGATGAAAAAACTGGATAAATCCATTTTATGCTCCCTCAAACGTTGTGATGCGATTTGACGACCGTTACCTCTTTCGACTTTCTGATAAACCTTATCTAATAAGCGCCGTGCGTCGATACAGCAGTCCTCATTCGCGCATCGAAATCAACTTGAATGCGGGACTTGCAATACTACGTGGTTTCAATCTCGTTTTTTAGCGGCGAGGATATCGCGTTGTTCCCTGCTGTGCAGCCTGCCGGACATGCAGAGGCAGCATTGTGATAAGCGCGTGCAGCATCAACGGTACCAGCATAAAGTCATCGGCTATTCCGAGCAAAGGCAATGCCAAGTTGAACGGCGCGAAGAAATACATCGTGAGTAAAATGATCGCCGGCATGAACCAACCAGGTCGATCCGCATGCCGCATTGCAAACCACGTGGTGCGCAGGTCGGTTTTACTCATGCGCCAAACAATAAAATACAATTTCCTCATCAGAGATGATCACTCCAGAAAATTCATTCTACGGACGATGCAGTTATGTGCCTGGGTTCCCCACACTTGCGCCACATCATTTCATTTTTTGTTGATCGCGCCTTTGAATGCTTTGTCAGTGGTAGATTTGACGGTTTTAGTAGCCTTGCGTCGAGCAGATCGCTCGGTCAGACCTGATGAATCACGATAAGCGAGGCTGCATACGCCAGAGCCTTTTTGTAATGCGGTAAGCTACGATGCGTATCGGTGGCCAGCTTTTCAAGTTGCTCTTTGAATGCCAGCAAATTGAGCTCCGGGTCCCCCGGCTTTCTCAGGATAAGATAACTGCATGCATCGTGGATGACGACCAGGATTGCCAGCTCGACGCTATCACCGTGGAGGGACAGCGCCGCCAGCGTTTGAATTTTATCTATGCATTCATCGATAAAACCGTTTTCGATATGAGCGTCCATTACGTACTCCAGAAACAGCATTGCGGCAAAATTGCATTAAGATCAATCTTAGGGAGTGGCGCGCCGCATGTCTATTGGGGTTTGCGGCATTTCACAAGAGTTTTCAAATTCAATGTTGACGGGCAATATTCAGTGTTTTTCCGGCACACTACCAACCGTCAAAAGCACTTTGAAACAATCTCCCGCAAGCAACGCTCGGCAACGCCCGCTTTGCATCTCGCCTGTCTTGTTCGCACGCATGATTGTCAGTTCATCTCGTCTTGGCGGGATTCGGCGCTGCCGCTCCAGCTTCGATTTTCGTTATGACATAACCGACAGGAATCCACTGCCCCGTGGTCTGTATCATCGAAATTTTTTCCACCGCCATGCCTTTTGAAAACCGCGATGTAAATGCGATGTTGATGTATTCGCCAGGCGGCAGGTTTGGCGGGTCGGTGATGCGCACTATCTGCACCCATTGACGTCCGCCGATCGCTCCCAGGTCTTTTTTCACCGCCCCCAGGTACTTGATCCATCCGTCCCTGCTGATATTTTTCTGCATGGCGGGACCGCTCTGGTCCCACATGTGATCGGCCTGGCCGGCATCCGCCATCGTTGCCCACTGGGTCGCGGTAACGACGGCGCTGTCGATCGAGCCGTCTATCTGGGCCGACGCCGGATTGGCCAAAACTAGGCCGATCATTGCGATCGCCCAGACGCCGGCGGCTTTTTTAAACGCTGAAAATGAAATCATTTGTCTCTCTCAATCTGGATCAGGCTGCTGTGCATTCTCCGACGGACTTACCCCGGCTCCTCATTTCTCGCCCATGACTTCGATCTCGACACGCCGGTTGGGCTGCAGGCATTGCACCAGTTGCGGCGTAACGACTTCGCCCTGGCACTGGATCACCGGCTGCGATAGCCCTGCGCCATAAGCCTTTATCGCCTTGTCCTCCAGCCCTTGCTGCACAAGGTAGCTGCGGATGGTTTCGGCCCGCGCCTTGGACAAGGTGAAATTGGCAGTTTCGCTACCGATCCGGTCTGTGTGCCCTGTCACAACCACAGAAGTCAGCTTGACGCCATCCTGCTTGAGCTGGCTCACCAGGTTGTCGATTTTTTCACGACCCGGCCCGGTCAGGTCAGCGAGACCGGATTTGCCAAAGACAAACAAGCCGTCTGCGGCAAGGGTGACGCGTTGGTGGTAAGGCTGGTCTGCGAGAACCGTCGTTGAGCTAGTCGGATTCAGGTATTTCTGGCAATCCGGATCTTTCCAGCGGGTAGAGGCGACATGGTAGTCAGAGTCATAGTTGACCATGTATTGACAAGTCACGTACTCATTGTTTTTACCGGTACGGAAATTGAAAATGTAATTCCAAACTCTCACGTTAAAGACGCCTTCGTGGAAATGCGGCACACCCAGCAAGTCGTAGACCTGGGTCTTGCTCAGACCAGGCGCCATATTGCGCAGGTTTTCAATCGAAACGAAGGTCCCTTCTTGCATGTAGGAAGAATTTCTATCCGGAAATTCTTCTTGCGGATCGTTTGCCAAGGCTGCACCAGCGACAAGCAGTAATAAGCCAGCATAGACGGTCGCCCACAGATTGCTCGGTTTCATTATTGACTGTTTCATATTTTCCTCCCCGGTTAGACGTTCAGGATATTAGCCCCATGACAGATGCTTGCATCTGTCATGGCCAGCTTCGTTACCACTGGAAACCAGCGGATACCACACCGCCTGTTTGACCTCGGCTACTTGATGTCGCAGCAGCCTTGTAGACCCAGCGCCCGTTTTCGGAGATGGTCGAAATGCCCAACGCCAACCCGGTTTGCCCTTGGAACGTACTTCCAGCAATCGCCACCATGCTCTTTCCAGGCGTTGACGGTTGCGGTAATCCACCTACTGCCATCGCCGCCGCGGAGCCGCCATCAGCATCATGCCGGTTGGAATTGACCGAGTTCTGCAAAGCTTGCGCCCTGCTATCTGTGTACTGGTTGGCTTGCTGCACCGCTGCCCCCATGCCGGTATTGAGTTGCGAAACGTTGACGGCATCCGTCGGCGCAGTCCCCGATGCGACGTTATGGATGGTGACCGGGCCAGCTGAGCTACCGTTGCCCATGGTGACGCTGCTGTAGTTGGTGCTGCCGTCAGGATTGGTGTCGTAGCGCACGCCGCCCGACTGCACCGCCTGCAGCTGACGCACATTGACAGCATCGGTCGCCTGCGTACCGCCCGCCACGTTGGTGATCTGGCGTTCGTTGCCGGCGCTGCCCACCGAAACCGCACCTTGGGTGGACGCCACCGCGGTATTGGAGAACTGCTCCTTGCCGCCGTTCATGCCGGCGCGGTCAGCCGTCGCACCGCCGCCCAGCGCCACGCCGCCGCTGGCCGTCGCACTGGCGCCGGCGCCGATCGCCACCGCGTTCATGCTGGTGGCAGCGGCATTCTTGCCGGAAGCAATCGCGTCCAGTCCCGTCGCGCCTTCGTTATGCTCATTGCTGCCGCCAGTCGAATTCACGCTGTAGTACTTGGTCTGGCCCAGCGCCACGACAGAGGTCAGATTGTTGATCGCCGTATTGGTCGCAAACAGCTGGCTGCCGTTCACGGCGTCGGTGCTGCTGGCGGTCAGCTGGCCGGCCGCCACGTTGGTGACCTGCCGCTCGCTGCCCGCGCTGCCGACGCTGACCACGCCCACCGGCGCTGCTCCGGCGAAGGTGTAGCTGGTGCCTTTGATCGTGGTGCCGGTGGTGGCAACCGCAGCTCCGGTGGTCGAACTATTACCCAATGCCACGCTGTTGGCCGTGCTGGCCGTGGCTCCCTGCCCCACGGCGGTACTGTTGGCGACGGTAGCCTGAGCGCCATTGCCCAAGGCCGTACTGTTGGTTCCGGACGCTACCGCGCCGAAGCCGCCGGCGCTGGCATTGGCGCCGCTCGAGACCGGTTGCGCCGCCGTCACGCTGCTGTCCGATACGAACGGGCCGGCCTTGCCTGCAGTGAGATTATTGATCGCCGTCGTATTGCCTGCGATGTTGGTGGTGTTGATGGTGACCTGCTGGTTGGTCGCATACAATTGCGAACCGTTCACCGCATCGGTGCTGGTCGCGCTCAACTGCCCTGCCGCCACGTTCGTGATCTGGCGTTCAGAACCCACGCCGCCCACGCTCACCACACCTGCCGGCGCCCCGCCGGCAAAGGTGTAGGCAGTGCCGCCGATCGTCGCGCCGGTGGTCGCTACCGCCGCGGTTGTCACCGTACTGCCCTGGCCCAATGCCACATTGCTGCCGCTGGTGCCGGCTGCAATGCTCGCGCCTTGTCCCAGCACCGTGGCGTCGGCATTGCCGTTATCCGTCGCCTGATTGCCCAGCACCGTGGATGCGGCGCCGGTGGCGGTCGCGCCGAAGCCGCCGGCGCTGGCATTGGCGCCGCTCGATACCGGCTGTACCGCCGTCACGCTGTTGTCCGACACGAATGGACCAGCCTTGCCGTTGGTGATGTTCGTGACGGTCGTGCCCAGGGTGTTTATCGCCGTATTGGTGGCAAAGAGTTGCGAACCATTCATTGCGTCGGTGCTGGTCGCACTGACCTGGCCGGCAGCAACGTTGGTGATGGTACGTTCCGCGCCGACTGTGCCAACGCTCACCGTACTTGCCGGCGTGGCGCCGGCAAAATTGTAAGCCGTACCGTTGATGGTCGCGCCTGTTGTTGCTATTGGCGCCGCCGTCGTGCTTCCGGCTCCCAAAGCTACTGCGCCGGCATTGTTGGAAGAGGCGCCGGAACCGATGGCAATCCCTTGCGTCGCCGCAGCCGACACCGTCGCCGTGTCGCCCAAAGCGATGGCGCCTGCGTTGTTCGCCTGCGATGCGTTACCCAGCGCTACCGAGCCTTGGCCGGTAGCCGTGTTGGCATTGCCCAACGCCACGGCACCCTGGCCATTGACCGTGTTGTTAGCGCCTATGCCCACCGCGCCGGTGCCGGTGACCACATTCGGATCGCCAATCGCCACCGCGCCGTCGCCGCTGGCAGTATTGCCCACGCCTATCGAAACCGCCTTGCCGCCGGTTGCCGTCGCCGTCTGGCCGATGGCGATGGCGCCGGCGGAATTGGCTTTCGCTCCGGTTCCTTGCGCAATCGAATTGCCGCCTGTCGCTTGCGCGCCATTGCCTAGCGCGATATCGTTGGCGGTCGCCGGCGTACCGTTGATGCCTGCCACCGCATTCAGGCCCTGGGCGATCGAATCATTGCCGTAGGCATTGGCGACCGGTCCGACGGCGATGCTGTCGGTACCCGCCGCGTTGCTGTCGGCCAGCGTCGAATTGGTGTGGAAATACTTGATGCCGCCGCCGTTGTTGATGTTGTTGAGGATATTGCCGATGCCGGTTACCGCCGTATTGGTGGCGTTCAACTGCGAACCGTTCACGGCATCGGTGCTGGTGGTGCTGAGACGGCCCGCCGCCACATTGGTGATCGTACGTTCATTGCCCACGCTGCCGACACTCACCGTCGATGCTGGGGCAGCACCTGCGAAGTTGAACGTCGCGCCATTGATCACTGTGCTCGCCGTTCCCACTGCTGCCGCTGTGCTTGAACCTGCACCCAATGCCACATCATTGGCGTTGTTCGCCGTCGCGCCATTGCCGGCGGCGAAGCTGCCAGCTCCGGTTGCCACCGCTGCAGGACCAACGGCAACTGAGTCGGTACCCGTTGCCGTTGAGTCGGCCAGCGTTGAATTGGCGTGGAAGTACTTGATGCCGCCGCCATTGTTGATGGTATTGATAGCTGTATTGGTGGCAAACAGCTGCGAACCGTTCACCGCATCGGTGCTGGTTCCACTCAGCTGCCCTGCCGCGACGTTCGTGATCTGGCGAGCCGATCCTGCACTGCCCACGCTGACGACACCGGTAGGCGCGCCGCCGGCAAAGGTATAAGCCGTGCCGCCGATAGTTGCGCCGGTGGTCGGCACCGCAGCTGCCGCCACCGTGCTGCCCTGGCCCAGCGCCACGTTGCTGCCGGCTGTGCCAGCCGCAATGCTGGCGCCCTGACCCAATACCGTCGCATTGGCATTGCCGTTGTCGGTGGACTGGTTGCCCAGCACTGTCGACGCCGCACCTGTTGCTGTCGCACCGAAACCACCGGCGCTGGCATTGGCGCCGCTCGACACCGGCTGCACCGCTGTCACACTGTTGTCCGACACGAAGGGACCGGCCTTGCCGCTGGTGACCGCATACAGTTGCGAACCGTTCACGGCATCTGTGCTGGTCGCGTTCAAGGCCGCCGGCGCCAGATTCGTGATGGTCACCGGTGCGCCTGCACCTGCGCCGCCGGTGGCGCCCAGGGTGATCTTGTTGCCGCCTGCCGCATCATACTTGACCGCGATATTGGCGGTATTGTCGATGTTGGTATTCAATGCAGTCAGAGCACCGGCAACCGTCGTCTGAGCTGTTGGTCCTGTCACGGCGCCTGTCGCGCTGACGGTATTGATCGGCTGACTGAAACCGCTGATCGTGCCGGTCGCAGGATTGTAAGTCGCACCACCGCCCAGTGTGCTGGCCGTGCTATTTCCGAGATTATCCGTATGTACTTGCACCGTGCTGATGCCAGTGGACAGCGAAACGACCGAGGTGGAAGTTGATGTTGACAACGATGCTACATTGCTGTTGGTTGTGCTCAAACCGGTCGAGGTCGAAGTCGACAGCGACGCCACACTGCTATTGGTCGTGCTCAAGCCAGTCGATGTTGAAGTCGACAACGAAGCCACACTGCTGTTGGTCGTACTCAGACCGGTCGAGGTTGACGTCGACAACGACGCCACATTGCTGTTGGTCGTACTCAGACCGGTCGAGGTTGACGTCGACAACGACGCCACACTGCTGTTAGTCGTGCTCAAACCGGTTGAGGTCGAAGTCGACAACGACGCCACGCTGCTGTTGGTGGTGCTCAGACCGGTTGAGGTCGAAGTCGACAGCGACGCCACGCTGCTGTTGGTGGTGCTTAAACCGGTCGAGGTCGAAGTCGACAACGAAGCCACACTGCTGTTGGTCGTGCTTAAACCGGTCGAGGTCGAAGTCGACAAAGACGCAACATTGCTGTTAGTCGTGCTCAAGCCCGTCGATGTTGAGGTCGACAGCGATGCCACGTTGCTGTTGGTCGTGCTCAAGCCGGTTGAGGTCGAGGTCGACAAGCTGCTGATGTTGGAACCGACAGTGCTTGCCACGGTGTACAGCTGACTGCCATTAATAGCATCCGTGCTGCTAGCGCCGATCAGTCCGGCGGCGACATTCTGTATCCGGCGCTCAGAGCCAGCTGCGCCGACACTTACCACGCCCGCGCTCGAACTGGCGCCGGCGAACGGGCCATAGGTAGTGCCGCCTATCGTGGCGTTGGTTACGCTGCCAGTGCCGCCGGTAGCTGCCGATGCCGTGCTAGTTGTGGTTGCCGATTGACCTAATGCTATGGAACCGGCAACGCTAGCGTTGGCCCCGGCGCCAAGGGCGATCGAATTGCCGCCAGTCGCGCTGGCAGCATTGCCCAAGGCAATATCGTTCGCCGTCGTCGGTGTGCCGCTGACGCCAGCCACCGCATTCAGGCCTTGCGCTATCGAATCGTTGCCGTAAGCATTAGCCGCAGGCCCCACGGCGATCGCATCCGTGCCGGTTGGCGAACTGTCCGCCAAGACCGAATTAGTGTGGAAATACTTGATGCCACCGCCATTGTTGATGGTATTGATAGCTGTATTGGTGGCAAACAGCTGCGAACCGTTTACCGCATCCGTGCTGGCTGCACTCAACTGACCTGCCGCGACGTTCGTGATCTGACGCGCAGATCCTGCACTGCCCACACTGACGACACCGGTGGGCGCGCCGCCGGCGAACGTATAAGCCGTGCCGCCAATCGTCGCACCAGCGGTCGGCACCGCAGCCGCCGCCACCGTGCTGCCCTGACCCAGCGCCACATTGCTGCCGGCCGTGCCCGCCGCAATGCTGGCGCCTTGGCCCAGTACCGTCGCATTGGCATTGCCGTTGTCGGTGGACTGGTTGCCCAGCACTGTCGACGCCGCACCTGTTGCCGTTGCACCGAAACCACCGGCGCTGGCATTGGCGCCGCTCGATACCGGCTGCACCGCGGTCACGCTATTGTCCGACACGAAGGGACCGGCCTTGCCGCTGGTGACCGCATACAACTGCGAACCGTTCACGGCATCCGTGCTGGTCGCGTTCAATGCCGCCGGCGCCAGGTTGGTGATGGTCACCGGTGCGCCTGCACCAGCGCCGCCGGTGGCGCCCAGGGTGATCTTGTTGCCGCCTGCCGCATCATACTTGACCGCGATATTGGCGGTATTGTCGATGTTGGTATTCAATGCAGTCAGAGCACCGGCAACCGTCGTCTGAGCTGTTGGTCCTGTCACGGCGCCTGTCGCGCTGACGGTATTGATCGGCTGACTGAAACCGCTGATCGTGCCGGTCGCAGGATTGTAAGTCGCACCACCGCCCAGTGTGCTGGCCGTGCTATTTCCGAGATTATCCGTATGTACTTGCACCGTGCTGATGCCAGTGGACAGCGAAACGACCGAGGTGGAGGTTGAGGTCGACAGCGATGTCACGCTGCTGTTGGTTGTACTCAGACCGGTTGAAGTCGATGTCGACAGCGATGCGACACTGCTGTTAGTCGTGCTCAAGCCTGTCGATGTTGATGTCGACAGCGACGCCACGTTGCTATTGGTCGTGCTCAGACCGGTCGATGTTGATGTCGACAACGACGCCACGCTGCTGTTGGTCGTACTCAGGCCGGTCGAGGTTGACGTCGACAACGACGCCACGCTGCTGTTGGTCGTACTCAGACCGGTCGAGGTTGACGTCGACAACGACGCCACGTTGCTATTGGTCGTGCTCAAACCGGTCGAGGTCGAAGTCGACAGCGAAGCCACGTTGCTATTGGTCGTGCTCAGACCGGTCGATGTTGATGTCGACAGCGATGCCACGCTGCTGTTGGTCGTACTCAGGCCGGTCGAGGTTGACGTCGACAACGACGCCACGCTGCTGTTGGTCGTACTC
>NZ_JBWKVC010000001.1:0-2553 GCF_059421505.1 Collimonas sp. GW821-FHT02H07 | reverse complement strand
CGTCGACAACGACGCCACGTTGCTATTGGTCGTGCTCAAACCGGTCGAGGTCGAAGTCGACAGCGAAGCCACGTTGCTGTTGGTTGTGCTCAAGCCCGTCGATGTTGATGTCGACAGCGAAGCCACGCTACTGTTAGTTGTGCTCAGGCCGGTTGAGGTCGAGGTCGACAAGCTGCTGATGTTGGAACCGACAGTGCTCGCCACGGTGTACAGCTGACTGCCATTGATAGCATCCGTGCTGCTGACGCCAATCAGGCCAGCGGCGACATTCTGTATCCGACGCTCAGAACCTGCGGCACCGACGCTTACCACGCCTGCGCTCGAACTGGCGCCGGCGAACGGGCCATAGGTAGTGCCGCCTATCGTGGCGTTGGTTACGCTACCGGTGCCGCCGGTAGCTGCCGATGCCGTGCTAGTTGTGGTTGCCGATTGACCTAATGCTATGGAACCGGCAACGCTAGCGTTGGCCCCGGCGCCAAGGGCGATCGAATTGCCGCCAGTCGCGCTGGCAGCATTGCCCAAGGCAATATCGTTCGCCGTCGTCGGTGTGCCGCTGACGCCGGCCACCGCATTCAAGCCCTGCGCAATCGAGTCGTTGCCGAAAGCATTGGCTACAGGTCCCACTGCAATCGCATCGGTACCGGTTGGCGAACTATCGGCCAGAACGGAGTTGGTGTGGAAGTATTTGATACCCGCACCGTTGTTGATGTTGTTAATCAGGCTGTTTGTCGCAAACAGCTGTGAACCGTTCACGGCATCCGTGCTGGTCGCGTTCAACGCCGCCGGCGCCAGGTTGGTGATCGTTACCGGCGCACCTGCACCGGCGCCGCCGGTGGCGCCCAGAGTGATCTTATTGCCGCCGGCCGCATCATACTTGACCGCGATATTGGCCGTGTTGTCGATATTGGTATTCAATGCAGTCAGAGCACCGGCAACCGTCGTCTGAGCAGTTGGTCCCGTCACGGCGCCGGTAGCGCTGACGGTATTGATCGGCTGGCTGAAACCGCTTATCGTGCCGGTCGCAGGATTGTAAGTCGCACCACCGCCCAGTGTGCTGGCCGTGCTATTTCCGAGATTATCCGTGTGTACTTGCACCGTACTGATGCCAGTAGACAGCGAAACGACCGAGGTGGAGGTTGAGGTCGACAGCGATGTCACGCTACTGTTGGTTGTGCTCAGACCGGTTGATGTCGAGGTCGACAGCGATGCGACACTGCTGTTAGTCGTGCTCAAGCCTGTCGATGTTGATGTCGACAGCGACGCCACGTTGCTATTGGTCGTACTCAGACCGGTCGAGGTCGACGTCGACAGCGAAGCCACACTGCTATTGGTCGTGCTCAGGCCGGTCGAGGTGGAAGTCGACAGCGACGCCACGCTGCTGTTGGTTGTACTCAGACCGGTCGAGGTCGAGGTCGACAGCGAAGCCACGTTGCTGTTGGTCGTGCTCAACCCCGTCGATGTTGATGTCGACAACGACGCCACGCTACTGTTAGTTGTGCTCAGACCGGTTGAGGTCGAGGTCGACAAGCTGCTGATGTTGGAACCGACAGTGCTTGCCACGGTGTACAGCTGACTGCCATTGATAGCATCCGTACTGCTGGCGCCAATCAGCCCAGCAGCGACATTCTGTATCCGGCGCTCAGAACCCGGCGCACCGACGCTTACCACGCCTGCGTTCGAACTGGCGCCGGCGAACGGACCATAGGTAGTACTGCCTATCGTGGCGTTGGTCACGCTACCGGTGCCGCCTGTAGCTGCCGATGCCGTGCTCGTCGTGGTTGCCGATTGACCTAATGCTATGGAACCGGCAACGCTAGCGTTGGCCCCAGCGCCAAGGGCGATCGAATTGCCGCCAGTTGCTTTGGCAGCGTTGCCCAGGGCAATATCGTTCGCTGTCGCCGGTGTACCGCTGACGCCAGCCACCGCATTCAGGCCTTGCGCAATCGAGTCATTGCCGAAAGCATTGGCTGCCGGCCCCACTGCAATCGCATCGGTGCCGGTTGGCGAACTATCGGCCAGAACGGAGTTGGTGTGGAAGTATTTGATACCCGCACCGTTGTTGATGTTGTTAATCAGGCTGTTTGTCGCAAACAGCTGCGAACCGTTCACAGCATCGGTACTGGTGGCATTCAAGGCCGCCGGCGCCAGGTTGGTGATGGTCACCGGTGCGCCCGCACCGGCGCCGCCGGTGGCGCCCAGGGTGATCTTATTGCCGCCGGCCGCATCGTACTTGACCGCGATATTGGCCGTGTTATCGACATTGGTGTTCAGGGCTGTCAAGGCAGCGGCAACTGTCGTCTGCGCTGTGGGTCCAGTCACTGCACCGGTAGCGCTGACACTATTGATCGGCTGGCTGAAGCCTGTGATATTGCCAGTTGCCGGACTGTAGGTCGCGCCACCGCCCAGCGTGCTTGCCGTCGTCGTGCCCAGGTTGTTGACACCAGTCACGACCGAATTCAATTGCGAACCATTGATCGCATCAGTGCTCGTAGCCGATATAACGCCGGCCGCGACGTTCTGGATCTGGCGCTCGGTTCCTGCTGCGCCAACCGA